>CAYVSL010000006.1:0-83995 GCA_964454125.1 uncultured Kangiella sp. | reverse complement strand
GTTCATTCGAACGTCCGCTTCTCGAACCAAGTTGACATTCAAGTTCTAGGGATTTAGCTCCACAACCGATAACTTTTCTAAGATCAATTTCTCCGCTGCGTTAAAATCAACCTCGGCAATATCGGTTATATCATTTGTTAAGCAATGTAAAATATCCTCTTGGATCGCACCACGTTGCTTCGCCTGGGAATAAGGTAAACGGTGAAACATTACCATTGAATATCTTGGACAAAATCTTTCTGGGAAACGATTCTCTAGTTCGAATGCTAATGCACTTCTAAGTAAAAAATTTTCGTCTCTAACCGAATCTCGCATCGTGATATAATTCTCAATCGCCATATCGGCAATGGCATCGCCATTGATTTTACGATTTTCATCGGATTGAGCAAAAACAGACTGCCAATTTAAATCACCGCCCTTTTCGGACAATGCATCGATAGTTTCAACAAGATCCAATGCATCTTCAAATCCACAATTCATTCCCTGACCATGAAAAGGGACCACCGCATGGGCCGCATCTCCCATGAGTAACGCTTGGTCCTTGTAGTGCCAAGGTGAGCATTTAACGGTTGCTAGGTGGCCCGTGGGGTTTTCAAAAAAATCGGTTTCTAAATCAGGTAACAACTTTAAGGTGTCGCCGAAATAGGTTTCAAAGAAATAATGTACTTCATCGATTGAATCGATTTTATCAAAGCTAATTCTACCTTCATTCGGCATAAAAAGAGTCACTGTAAAGGAAGCATCTTCATTGGGTAGCGCTATCAACATATAACCGCCTCTTGGCCAGATATGTAGCGAGTTTGCATCAATACGAAACTCACCATTATTTCCGGGAGGAATGCGTAATTCTTTGTAACTATGGCCCAATTGTAAAATATCTAATTGCCTGGAGTCGATTTTGTGGATCGCCTCACGAACTGCTGAAGTGCTACCATCAGTGCCAATGACTCGATCGAAATGTCTTTCTATCAATTCACCGTCGTGTTCGTTTTTTAGTTGAAGAGTACTATTGTCAAAATTAACCGATTCGCACTTTTGTTCAAAATAAATTTTTACCAGTCCGGTTGCTTCTGCGGCATCCATGCAGATTTTATTTAATTTTCCACGGGATACGGAATAAATCACTTCCTCCGGTTTTTGCCCATAGCTTTGAAAATTTTCTTCACCGCTCAGATTATGAACCATTCGGCCTTTCATGCTGGTTAAAATCGGGGTAACTTTATCCATTAGTCCTGCTTGTTCTAACGGATAGATCCCTCGATTAGCTAGCGCCAGATTGATTGAGCGGCCGGCACTAATATCTTGTTTACGCATATCCTGACGGCGTTCATAAATTTCCACCTTGTAGCCTTTTTTCGCCAATAATACCGCTAGCAATGAGCCCACCAACCCTGCGCCAATAAGAGTAATCGTTTCGCTGTTTTGCGTTGTATATGTGTTAGTTATAGCATTCATGGTCATCTCTAATTGTTGTTTAATGCGGTGGATAATATTTGCACAAACTCAAAGACATCTTCAAATGAGTTGTACTGAGGCACTGGTGCTACCCGAATGACATTTGGATAACGCCAATCACCAGTGACGCCATTTTCTGCAATGGCATCAAAAATTTGTTTACCCCGTTCCTCTGGATCTCCCGGTTTAAGTTTGAGCGCCAGTGAAAGTTGACTGCCAGATGCCGCCGTATCTGCCGGCGTCAAAATATTGATATCATCGGCCAACTCCTTTTCCAATAAAAAGCGCATATAACCCGATAGTTTTAGTGCTTTTTCTCGTAACGCCTTTATGCCACCTGCTTTTTTGATGGTATCTAAAGATCCACGAATAGCCGCCAGAGACAATACAGGTGGATTGGAAAGTTGCCAAGCTTCGGCGGATTTCATTGGTTTAAATTTATTTTCCATCTTAAATCGCGACATTTTGTCGTGACCCCACCAGCCAGCAAATCGGGGCAGGTTTTCATCGTGATGGTGATTTTGATGAACAAAGCAGCCAGCCACCGAGCCGGGTCCAGAGTTAAGATATTTATAAGTACACCAGCATGCAAAATCGACATTCCAGTCGTGAAGTTGCATGGGAATATTACCTGCTGCATGGGCAAGATCAAATCCTACCTTACAGCCTTTTTGGTGGGCCCGCTGGGTGATATTTTTCATATCAAACACTTGGCCAGTATAATATTGAACGCCCGGTAACATCACTAAAGCAATTGAATCTCCTTCCTTTTCGATCAAGGTTAATACATCTTCATTTCTGATCGCTTCTTCACCCTCTCTTGGTTTGATCAATAACATCGACTCGTCGGGATTGTATCCATGAAACTTTATTTGAGATTCGACCGCGTAATGATCAGAAGGGAATGCGTGTTCTTCAATTAATATTTTATAACGGGTTTTTGTCGGCCGATAAAAGCTCACCATCATAAAATGTAAATTAGCAGTGAGGGTATTCATACTCACCACTTCGTCAGTTTGTGCGCCAACAATATCGGCAAAGCCTTCTGCAAGAAATTCATGGTAAGGCATCCATGGAAAGTCACCGCTAAAATGTCCTTTAACGCCAAGCTGTGCCCATTGATTGAGTTCTCTGTGAACATATTCTGCGGCAAGTTTTGGTTGTAATCCCAGCGAGTTACCGCAAAGGTATATCTCCTGTTTGCCATTGGCCATTTTGGGAATAGAAAATTCTTTTCTGATCTCGGCAATGGGATCTTGTAGGTCCATTTTTTGAGCAAATTCTAATGTGTTTTGGTATAGCATAATTGTCTCATTCAAAATAAAAGACCTATTCATAGTAGAGCTATTTAGGTCACGGAATTAAAGGTTATTTAAGTCGATACAAAACGGGCCTAGACGGAACCGCATCGGTATTTATTTCTGGGATCTGAAGATTACATAAATAGAAACCGTCTTCGATAGCATTATCGACAAAAACCATTTCGCTAATGGTTTTGTTGATTGTTGATCCCGAGGTCAAATTTTTATCTTTATATATTACGTTCCAAAAAATTCGATGATTGGTCAATTGACCGTTATCAAACATTTTGTCTACCGATGGGAAATCAACCAACAGATGCTCTATTTTTCTTTCCACTAGATATTTCATTGCGTCATTGGTGAAAAAAGGTGGATAGTGATCGTTATTATAAATCTGCGATTTTTTTTCGATGTCGTTTGGCAAGGTTCTGATCGCCAGACCTCGTAGCTGCTCATCAGAATACTCTGTCAGGCTGTGTTCTAATTGTTGTCGAGTGATCACTCGATTAACTCCATCCAGACAAGGTAGATAGGAATCATCGGTATCGCGGGCATTAATTGGTTGTAATGTGATTAAAATACAAGGAAAAATTGAATCTTCAATGGCTTGATATACGGGCACTAATTGATTGACAATATGTGAAACCGATTCAGTGTGGGTGCCGTTGCAATGTGGAATGATAGAAAGTTGATTGACGTTACAACTTCCGCCACGATTGGTATTGCCAATAAAATCGCCTGCCACTAATGTTTCACTCACACATTCTGGCGCTTCAAAGTGATTGGGCTGATCACCACCAGGTAATAAAGTGATCGCGATACTTTTGCCTTGACTGAGATCAGCCGAGTATGTTTGATTGTCTATTTGGATATTTATTTTCATATTATTCGCTATATTGGTAGGAGCGTCCGTCCCGGCGCGAATTTACGGTTCAATAATCACACCGGGAAGGGCGTTCCTACCTGTTTTAGTTTATCTTAAATCGGGTCTTTTCTAACCCTAACCATTCCAAAGCTGTACCGTTAAGTAATCGTTGCTTCACTTCGTCATCAATGATCGTTTCACGAATTAATTTTCCCGGTTGTAATTCTCCCAATGGAAAAGGATAGTCAGTACCCAGCGCTAAACGATCAGCGCCCATGAGTTCAATTAAATATTTCAGCATCGGTGCATCATGAACTAAAGTGTCCAGGTAAATTTTATTTAAATATTCTCTTGGATTAATATTATTATCTTTTGCAACTAGGTCGGGACGACAATCAAATCCGTGTTCGATACGACCGATGGTTGATGGAAACGAACCGCCTCCATGAGCAAATGCGACTTTTAAGTTCGGAAGTTTTTCAAAGATGCCGCCAAAGATCATTGAACATATGGCGCGCGAAGTTTCAGCGGGCATACCGACTAACCAAGGAAGCCAATAATCTTTCATTTTGCTACTGCCCATCATGTCCCAAGGATGGACAAATATTGAAGCATCTAAATCTTGCGCTGCTTCAAACACCGCAAATAGCTCCGGCGCATTTAAATTCCAATCGTTAACATGAGAGCCAATTTGAACACCAGAAAGTCCCAAATCATTGACACATCTTTCTAACTCTTTAATGGCTAAATCGGGTGATTGTAAAGGAATGGTTCCCAAACCAGCAAAACGGGTAGGGTAAGTGTCACAAATTTGGCCGATATGCTCATTTAGCCGTTTTGAAATATCCAGAGCATCGGTGTCCTTTGCCCAATAGCTAAACATGATCGGTACGGTGGAAAGTACTTGAACATCTACTTTATGTTGATCGCATTCTTTCATGCGAATCTCTGCATCCCAGCAGTTGGCGTCGATCTCACGAAAAAAATGTTCTTCTTTCATCATTCGAGCACAGCCGCACTTATGATGGTCCAAATGGATCCAGCCACCGTAACCATATTTTTCTTTTAGATTGGGCCAGTTTTTTGGCAGTATATGAGTGTGTATGTCGATAGTAAGCATATTTATATTCCCCGACAGTCTTTTAGTCAAACTCAAATTTATTATGAGGCATCACATGGTTGCACAAATTACAAGTGCGTAATGCTTCGCTAGACAAAAATCGATCGAAGACGGCACCAAAATCATTTTCAATATCTTTTAGTGGGAAAAATTCTTCGTAAAGTTTGTGATTACATTCTTCACAAAACCACATCAAGGCATCGATTTCTTCGGGACGACGGACTTGTTCAATCACTAGCCCAATCGAATTTTCAAATCTAACTGGAGAATGAGGGACTTTAGGCGGTAATAAGAAAACATCACCGGCGCTTAGCCGATATTCCACCACGCCTTTGTCTTGCTGAGTGCGAAGTAATAATTCGCCTTCCAGTTGATAGAAAAACTCTGGTCCTTCATTGTAATGAAAGTCTTTACGACCATTTGGTCCGCCAACGACCATGATGATCATGTCGCCATCGCGATAGACTTCTTTGTTACAAACGGGCGGTTTTAGCTTGTCGCGGTTTTCGTTGATCCATTTCTGGAAATTAAGTACTTGCATGGGCGCGCTCATCATTTTTTTCCTTTTTTCAATCAAAAGAATGATCACCACGGAGGCTCAAAGATTTAGGATAATGATCTTTGTTCCATTTCTTTATGTCTCTGCGGTGAATAATTATTCTTGTCTTTTACGTTTTATCTTAATTAATTGTCGCAATACACTTCAGTTCAATCGCAATTGGTGTCGGCAGGCAATTGATTTCTATGGTGGTCCGACAGGGTTGATTGTCGGCAAAGTATTCTGCGTAAACTTTATTGTAAATCTTAAAATCGTCTTTCATATTGGTTAAAAAGACGGTCACATCCACCAACTCCATCCAGCTCGATCCTGATTCTTCGAGAATGGTTCGAATATTGTCAAATACGCTACGGCACTGGGATTCGATATCATAGGTTTTTATTGAGCCATCTGTATTGAGGGTGACTCCGGGGATATCATTGGTGCCCGCTTTTCTGGGGCCAACGCCAGACAAAAATAATAAATGGCCTACTTTTCTGGCGTGAGGATAAGCCCCCACCGGGGCCGGGGCTTTGTCGGTGTTGATTGTCGAATCAGCGGTTATATTAGATGGACTGCTCGATGGATCAAAATTCATAATATGTTCTCGTAACTTATTGATTTTATTTATTCCAATAAAATGAGAAATGATCAGCGAACTCGAACTATTTTATTGGGATACCCCAGTAAGTGGGTAATTATTTGTTATTCAATTGAGAATAGCACAATTACCAAGGCCCGTTGAATGATGAAAAACAAAGGCCAGTTGGAGAAAATGGCTTAATTAAGGATGAATTTGCAGCCGCAAAGGCTTGCAAAGATATTAGAGGAGGTTTTTGGCGTATTTTTCAAAAACATAGGTACTCAAAAAAAGGGTTAGCCAAGTACTGTTTTCAAGATGCCTGTTTTTAAGGTATCTGTTTTCAAGGTATCTGCTTCTAAGATATCTATGAGTCAAGCACTGGAGCTTAAGCTTCTATTTTAATCATCCAGTGGGTATAAAGTAAAGCGCAAAAAACTTTCAATAATTTGGAATATTCAAAAAATAGGCTCGTTATACCCAAACAATGTACAATTTTAGTGCTGGATAGCGTAATATTTGATGGTCCTAGACATGACAGTTTTCAACAGAACGCCGCTTTTTAAAGTAAGCGAGACAAATCAAGCAACAATAAGGGATTACACCATGCAGGTGTCGGAAGAATTCGACCAGTGCCGTAAGCAAGCCTTTGCTCTGGCTTTGCGGTTACTCAATAATCAGGATGATGCGCTCGAAGTAGTGCAAACCTCGATTGAAAAAGGGCTTAACCATCCAGGTGCTCCGGCACTTGATCATGCGGAATTTAAGCCTTGGTTGTTTACCGTGGTACGCAATAAATCGATCGATATCTTACGCCGTAAAAAGCGTCTACCCCATGTGGAGCATGAGGAATATCACACTCAAGCACCACAAAGCACGGAACCCGACCATTCATTGCAGCAACTTCAGCTTAAAGAAAGCATTGAGCAAGCGCTTGAACAGCTCAATATGCAACAAAAAGAAATCGTGCTACTACGCGATTATCATAATTTTAGCTACGCAGACATTGCCAAAATACTAGGTATTGCAAAAGGTTCTGTTATGTCACGTTTACATCGAGCAAGAATGGCTCTAAGAGAAATCCTAGTGAATAAAGGGGTTTCTTTAGGGGGCAGTAATGATTGAAAAAGAACCGCAAAAATCAGTTTATCAAAAAACAGCTCAAAAGACTCAACCAACCAACCAATCCATCGATCCTTCTGTGATCCAAAGTCAAAGTATGCAAAATAGTAAGTACGAATTATTGTCCGGCTTTCTCGATGGTGAGTTAACTCAGCAGGAAGCTCAAAAGGTCATGTTGTTACTAGAAAGTGATGGGGAATATAAACAATTACACGATGAAATGACGGCCATGCGTCATGAAGTTCAATCACTTAGTCTGCAAGACAGTGAGTTGGAACATCTGGATAAATTATTTCAAGAACCCGTCGCTAAAGTTTCCCGGTTATTTGGTTTTGCAGTAATGGCGGTCAGTTCTTTTGTATTAGTGGCTTTTACTCTCTATTCAATATTTATTAATGAAGCTATCAGCATGCTAATCAAAATTTTATCAGGTGCGCTAGGTGTTGGCGGATTAGCATTATTATTTAGCGTATTACGGCAAAGACTGATTAGCAGAAAGAACGACAAATATAACCGGGTGAAAATATGAGCAGAATGTTCCTCGCAACAAGCGAACATATTTATGGAAAAAAAATTACTAAACATCTGGGATTAGTCAGAGGTACCAGTATTCGGGCCCGTCATATCGGTCATGATATTTTGGCAAAATTACGGGGTTTGGTTGGCGGAGAAATCCATGAATACACTAAACTAATGGCAGAAAGTCGTGAACAAGTATTAGATCGACTGATGGATGATGCCCGCGAGCTCGGAGCCAATGCAGTGATTGGTTTGAGGTTTTCTACTTCGCAAATTGCAGCTGGCGCGGCTGAAATGATGGTATATGGTACTGCCGTGTTTGTTGAAGAAGCGGATGATTAATATGCTTAAAATGACTCCATCTGGTTAACATAGAGATATCCAATGTCAGATACTATTCCACCATGCCCACCATGCCCACAATGCCATTCAATTTACGTTTACCCGGATCGTGACATGTTAATTTGTCCAGAATGCGGAAACGAATGGGATCCCAATGTTGAACCTGTCGATGAAGATGCCATTATTCTTAAAGACAGCGTGGGTAATTTACTGGCAGAAGGTGATAAAGTGACCTTAATTAAAGATCTTAAAGTTAAAGGAACTTCAACCACGTTAAAGGTCGGTACCAAGGCTATTATTAAACGATTTGTCGATGGCGATCATGATATTGACTGCAAGGTTGATGGCGCAGGTCAAATGATGCTTAAGTCAAAATTTGTCAGAAAAGCTTAAACCGATTAATCAATTGAATTACAAAAAAATAGTGCCACTCCACAGCGCGTTTGACTATGCGAAAAAGGGGTTCATCACTGGCAAGGTAGCTATGCCCGTATACATCAAACTCGATAAATTACTCCTCTATAAATGGTAATAAATATTAATAATATCGCGCAGAACTGCAGCTGAGGTTGCCATAGGATCTTTTTCTCTAATCTTCATGGCAATTTCTTCGTAATAATCTGTTTGAAACTCAATTCCCATTTCCCAGCCGTGGCAGCCACCCAAAAAAGTATCTTCGTCTAGTTCAACAGGCTTAACTGCAAGATGCCATTCATCGTTAGATTTTTCTGCAGTTGCGAGAAGTTTTATTTTCTTCTTTTGCCTTGAGGCTCGTTCAATACATTCGGTGTCGATACCACGCACACCTTCTACAAATATATCAGATACCTTACCTGAAAAATCACAAAAAGATTTTAGAATAATATAAAGTTTATTGGCAGTATCATAACCATCAATATCCAAAGAAGGATCTGCTTCTGCCGCACCTATTCTTTGAGCTTCTTTAACCGCCTCGTCAAATGAATTTCCTTTCTCCAATTCTTCTAAAATAAAATTAGAGGTTGCATTAAAAATACCCTTTAAACTAATAAGGTTGGTAGCTCTCATATCACGCTGTAACACATTAATCACTGGCAAACCACCACAAACAGTAGCGCTATAAGCAAGTCCACCACCGTATTGGTTAGCCAAAGCATGCAGCTCATCGTAAGCAAGTACTAGAGGCGCTTTATTTGCGCTCACTACCGACCAACTCTTTTCCAAAGCATCGCGAATGGCTTGTAGGCCTGGTTTGCCAGATTTAAGGTTAACAGGCGAACCATCTACTAACAATTCAGCATCAACTCTGGCAACTATATCATCAACTGGTGTATTGGAAATGTAACCATCAAGATCACGTACCTTATGGCCAGCGGCTTTTAAAGCAATGAGTTCTTCATATTCAAACCCTGTGTTTTTTATCGCGAAACCTGAGGAGTCTGCCACAGCAATTATCATTAGTTCCAAATGATAAGAATCAGAAATATTTTTCCGCTTGGCATTTAAAATTTTAATTAGGCCAATATTGACAGCACCCAAACCAAGTAAAACCGTTTTTATTCGTTTCATTTTCTATCCTTCAGATTGACGGCCAATTTTCATGATTGAAAACTAAACGTTTAATAAATGTTGTTTATAATGCTTGATTGAAATCAATATTAGGTAGTCTTTTAACATGATCGGCCAACTCTTTCATTGGCATATAATGTTCATATAAATCAGTATCTGGATAAATAAAACGAAATTGCCTATGCCGCCAAAAAGCAATAGCTGCGGACGCATAAACTATAAATGCTTGTAACGCTTTTAATTCATCAGAACATAGTCTAATTATTTCTTTATATCCATTCATAAAGGAGCTAATTTTTTTCATATCTGGTTTACCATTCTGACAACATAACCCGACTATTGCCATTCCAATATCAAACAACCTGTAATAATAGCAGGCCTCCTCAAAATCCATTATCACGACCTTTTTATTGTTGGGCCTTATAATTACATTACTAAAAAAAATATCGCTATGAATTAAAGCTTTTGGTAAGTCATCTGTAATATATTTATTCACATATTTTTTTATTTCTGACAGCCATTGATAAAAAGATGATTTTGGCTCATAGGTCTTAACCTCATCAAAAAAATCTTGTGCATAATTAAAAGATCCCGAGAGAAAATTTGGTGCCTTTATCTGATGTAGTTTTCCTAACTCACGACCTATTATGCCTGCGACTTCAGCGGGAATATTCTCAATGATATTTCCCTCAATATATTTTTTTATCAATATAGGTTTGTTATTCCAAGTCCTTACAAATTGCCTATTCGAGTCAGGCTGGAGCCTAGATGTAACAAAATCATGTTCTTCAAGATACTCCAGTAAATTAGCAAGCTCAATGGTCTTTGCCAACGTTTTTTTTTCACAGATGGTTAGAACAAATTTTCCCTGATCAGCACTAACAATATAATTTGTATTCTCCGATCCACCCGGTAAAGCAGACCAAGAAATAATACCCGTAATATTATATTTCGAAAGAATTTATGAAATTATTTTTCTATCTAAAATGCTATATTTAAGCATATAGTTCCCATAAATTTTACAATCAAATCATTAAACCCATTAGTTAGCGTTCCTTGCTATATCCCATTGGCTTTCCATCGCATGCATCAATGCTTCTTCCAGATGTAAATACTCACACAAACGGAGTTTTTGGCAGCGTTTTCTTGCAGCCTCAATACTGTTATGAAATGCCTCTGGTGGTAAGTTTATATTGTCACCCAAAGCACGCTGAATTGCTTTTGAAAATTTTGCAGGATGTGCAGTTGCCAAGCAAATTAGTTTTTTGTCTTTTAAATTTTCTTTCAAATAGCCTGCTGCTGCTAGTGCGACTGCACCATGTGGATCTAATAAGTAACCTTCTTGCTCATAGGTTTCTTTAATGAGAGAAAGCGTATTTTCATCTGAAACACTATGAGATAGAATGCCTTTTTTAACGTGTGAAAATGTTTCATCATCAAAGCTTAAATATCCTACGCTAGCAAACTCACTCATCCACTTACTTATTTTTTCAGGATTTTGGCCGGTCGAAAAATACAAATATCGCCAAAAATTATATGGGATCAAAATGTCGATAGCAGAAGAAACTGTCTCAATAATGTCCTGTTTAGAAAAAACACCTTGTGAAAAAATTCTATGTAAACATGCATTTTCATTATTAGCACAAACAAAAGTATCTACAGGCAGACCCATTTCACGCGCTATGGTACCAGCGCACAAATTACCAAATGCTCCGGAGGGAACTCCTATATTGATGGTTTCATCCGTGTCAGTAATCACACGAAAGTAGCCGTAGAAATAATGCACGGTTTGCATCATTATACGCCCCCAGTTAATTGAGTTCACACTAGAAAGTTTTAATTTTTCTTTGAACCTCTTATTTTCAAATAACTTACTCACTACCAAATCTAAGTCATCCCCGCCGTCAGGACAATTATAAACTCCCACTGGATGCACATTCGAAGCAGTGATAGTTGTCATTTGGCGTTCTTGTTCTTCTGTAATCAGTCCTTTAGGATATAACACCCACGTATCTAATGTAGACTTTCCGGCAGCAAGATATGCAGCAGCAGGCCCGGTATCACCCGTAGTCGCTACTATGATTGAACGGCGTTCATTTTGCCTCTTTAAAAAAAAGTCCACCAAGTTAACCAAAAAAGACAAACCGATATCCTTAAAAGAAAGCGTAGGTCCATAGAATAACTCCATAATGTAAATATCTTTTCTAGACTGCAATTTATGCAGAGGTATAACTTCTTTTTTTTCAAACGGGTCATAAGCATCATGAAGTAACTGTTTTAGCTCCGCTCCAGAAATAATAGACCGATCTATAAATAGAGATAAAATCTCAAATGCCAAATCTATATAACTTAATGCTGACCATTGTCTTAATTTTTCTTTCGGTATGTGCGGTAATTGCTGAGGAACATAAAGACCACCATCGGATGCAAAACCATCTAAAATAGCTGTTTCAAAATCCACCGGTTCACAGCCTCCTTTATTGCTGACATACTTAAGCATCATCTTGCTTCCTTTTGTTTATAACTCTCTTATAGACAGCTTTCGCTAACACAATATCTTGAACTGCAACTCCGGTAAGATCAACAATGCTGATATTATTGCTACCTAAGTGCTGCGCGAATGTAGATTGAATGAGACTTCCAAGCTCTTTAACTTTATCCATTGAAATAGCGTGATTTTTTATTGCCTGATATATTTCCCCTCTGCTTTTACTCTGAGCAATACTGTCAGAGATTAGCAAATCTGCCTTGCACAGTAATTTATTATCTAATTCATTCTTTTCAGGAGTATCAGACCCTATTGCAGTAATATGTGTCCCTGGGTTAATATCATCGGAAAAAAGCAAAGGCGATTCAGATGAAGTTGCGGTAACAATAAGATTGCAGCGTGCTGCTAGCTCAGCAGGACTAGCAGCAATGTTAATATCAAATTCGGCCAGTTCAGATTTAAACTTCAATGCATTATCCGTTGTTCTTCCCCATAACCATACTTTTTTGTTTGAGATATATTTTTGCAAGTACTGAAGTTGCAACTTAGCTTGTACACCTGTACCAATAATTCCAATAGCCTGGATATTTTTTGGTGCAAAATACTTTGCAGTCAAAGCACCTGCAGCTGCAGTACGTAGATCGGTAAGCAGTCCATTATCTAACAGAATGGCTTGAGGTTGCCCTGTTTTTTGATTAAACAACAACATCATACCCTGACATGAAGCGATACCCAGCTTTGGGTTATCATAAAACCCTGAAGCTATTTTAATACAATAGGAGTCATCTTTTTTTATATAGCCATATTTAATATGAGCCTCACCTTTAGGCTCATCAAAAAGCAATTCACCGACTGGAGGTACTATTACATTACCATTACTATATTCTATAAACCCCTTTTCCATTTCAGCAATGATGTCTATATCTTTGACGACCGATAAAATTTCTGTATGTTTTATTATAGTTGTCATTAGCTTTTATCAATCCGGGAATTTTTATTTGAGTTTTCACGAGCTTCACTTAAATAATTGTAAACCGTAGCACGAGAAGAACCTCCTAAGATCACGCTGACATGCTTTACGGCATTTTTGGCTTCAAAAAGACCAAGGAAATCCAATTCAGCAACCAATTTAATTTTTTCTTTTTTGGTAAGTTGAGAAGCGGTAAGATCACGCTCTTTTAACCAATTGTGTGCAACCGTTTGAATATCTTCTCTCCAGTCGTGTACAAATAGCTTTTGAGGTTGAACTTGCTCCATCGATAAAAATGAAGATAGCGATTTAAATACTACATCCAAGTGAGAGACATTTAGATTAATACAGAAAAGGCCAATTGGTTTATCATTTTGCGCATTATTATACAGCACGGAGGTTATGGATTTTATTTTCTCACCATGCAAACCCGTTTTTTCATATGGTCCTATCACAAATTCATCATGATACGATTCCGACTCACCATCTTGCAATGAATCATCACCTACACGTCTATTTGAAAAACTGTTCCATACGCCAATAATTTTGTCAGTCTTAAAGTCATGTATCACCACCTCAACATGCGGGGAAAACAAATTTGTAATTGCCTCGGCAATCGATGCATACTGAGTGAAGTTTTCTGGAATAGATTTTAGTCCGCCCATAATCGCAATTAACCCAAGAATCTTAAAGTTAGGCCAAGATAACATAATTTAGATTATTTGTCTAATTTGGACTATTGGTCTAAAATCTGTAATTTAAGATGGGAACAAATAAGTGAAGGCCTACATTGGTCGAACCAAACAATCCAGCACTTTTTCCACGACTTCAACTGATTATTCAGGTTTAAGGGGGACTAATGGCATTTATAGATACTGATTTTTTTTATTTATTATATGAATTCAGGATATAGCGACTCGTGCAAAGTTCACGGTGATAGATTGTTTGCCCAGGAGATCATAATCCTCTGGGCTATTTTTTTTTAGCCAGTTATCTAAATTTAACACTTGGTGCTTTGATCGTAAGCTTGCCTTTTTTAACGCACTTGTCTATTTTACCAGAATAGTTTTGTTTATAAGAATATCCTCTTGGACAAGCTAAGGGATTATGTTCGCCAGCAATACCTGCTACTCCAGTACCACCTTTACACTTATCTTTACCATTTCTTGATTGAGGAAATGTGCCTATTGATTTGCCAGCAATAGTGATACTAGGGCATGAAATAGGGTTAACTTGATCTTTTGTAGTGAGCTCGCATCTAACACCGGTTTTGTTATGCTTAATTTTAAATTTATAGGCTGGCTCACATTTGTAAAAACTAGGTTTTGAGTCAGCTGAAAAAGCAAATGCAGCCATGATTGAGAGTAGAATTGAAATAGTCGTTTTAATATTCATCGTTATATCCTTGTAGTTTGATTATTCTAGGTTACAGAAAGACAATTTGTCTTTCTGTAGCGATTATTATTTTTTTATATACTAAATGCTTGAATTGACTTTGAAGAAGCTTGAAGAAGCTTGAAATTCACTTAAAACAATCAGTTATAAATATTTGTTTGTAATAATATTCAAATAGTTAATCACTCAAAGGCCAAATAATTTTCTCTTTCCGGTATTGCTTGAACGAGATTTTAACTTTAAATAGAGCTCTAATCGTTTCAAGTGAATTCTAAAATTAGGGCGACAGCAAGTTTCCTCTCTAGTCTACTGGCTAAAAAAATTCAAGAGTTTACTCAGTTCTTTTAACCTAAAATATTCACCGGATTGCGGCAGACATTCAATTTTTATTGGTTTATCCCGCCAAACAAAACTTAAACGATAAGCATGCAGATATCCACGGTCAGCACGGGTTCCAGAGTATCGTTTATCACCCAATATGGGTGAGCCAATTGATTTTAGTGCCACTCTGATCTGATGAGTTTTTCCGGTCTTTGGCGTGATCCAGAATAGCCGAATGCCAGGTACTAATGAGCGACTTAAAAAATGAGTTTTAGCGGGGTTTTCTTTAGTTTGAGTCAGTTTCCAGCTTCCACCACGAGATTTTTTCATATCGCCTATAATATTACCTTGTTTTTTCTTTGGTTTTGTATCACTGAGAGCGATATATATCTTGTTGATTGCTCTTTGTTCAAACATCTTGCCTAGCTCACCGGCCACATGCTGAGATTTTGCGAAAATTAGCAACCCGGATGTAATGTTATCGAGTCGGTGTACAGGCCAAATATTGAAGCCTAACTGAGTTTGTATACGACTATGGATGCCAAGATTATCCTGCTGATTATGAAAGGAAATATTAGTAGGCTTATTGATCACTAAAAAATCGTTATTTTCGTAAATGAGAGTTTTTTTGAGTCGTTTAAAGTTTTGCATAGATTGAAGAGCTCGATATTTGAAACAATGAATCCATATAATTATTCTAGGTTAATAGAAGTCTAATTCATAACTTATGTGGACTCTCTCGTGTCAACAATAAAATTACCCTAACTTTTGAACAATATTGGCTGGAATTGAATCTGTATTTTCCGGTGATCATAATTCTATTGTAAAAAATATCATTGTTGAGTTAACATTTTAAGAGTTTTCAAGGATTTTTGTCATCATGATCATTGTTTTTGTTGTCAACAGCACTCATAATTGGCTGTGTAGATTTATGCTATCCGGCAATATTGGCTTCACCCAATGATGCTTGTATAAAGGGCACAACTAAAATTAATTGGAATACCGAGCAGTAATGGGGTTCGATATCTTTGGATGGCAGATTAGCCGTTAAATATCATTCGTTCAAGCCGTTTCCGGATAATGGACTTAATAATATTAGGATAAATCTTGTAAATCCAAGGTTTGAAGATAGGGATATCGCAGGGAGGATGTGCATTTGGCACTTATACTTTTAGTGGATGATGATCCACAAATGTTACGTTTGTTGACTGACGTTATTGAGCTTGACGGACACCAAGCTTTAATGGCTGAAGACGGTGAGCTTGCGCTTGCCTATTTTGAACATCAGACACCAGATCTCGTGATCACTGATATTTTAATGCCCAATAAAGAAGGGCTGGAATTTATCTCTGAAGTTCGTGAAATGTACCCTGATCTCAAAATTATCGCCTATTCAGGCGGCGGTTCGTCTGATCCTGAAAGCTATCTTGAGTTTGCTAGTGGGATGGGGGCTGATCGAGTTTTTAGCAAGCCAATGCCGTTGGCTAGCCTACGCGAAGAAATTAAGTCGTTGTTGGCGGAAAGCGAAGTTAAATAATGGTTCGGCGGTGTTTTTATTCTATTTATTATTGAGATTCTTTATACGCAACCGTAAACCAGAATTGGCTACCTTGACCGATTTCACTAATAACGCCAATTTCCCCCCCCATTTGCTCCGCTAAATGTTTGGAAACAATTAGTCTTAAGCGACCTGCAAAGCTGGCATTACTCAATTTGGTAGTTTGCTGCAACGAATCAAAAATTTCCTTTTGAGCATCTGGCGACATACCTATGCCGGTATCTGCAATCGTAAAACGAAGCAACTTACGCTCATTTTTTGCAGACACATCTGCATAAAGAGATACTTCGCCAGACTTAGTAAAACGGATAGCATTACCCAGTAAGTTGCGAAGAATTTGTTTAATTCGAAATACATCTGCTTTTAGGGTGGCAGGTACTTCCGCATCACTGCTTGCCTGCAAGGACAAGTTTTTTTCGTTGGCAAAATGAACCAGTTCAGATGACAGAGCATCAACCAATTCTCGGACATTAAAGTCTCTGGGTTTAAGTTTGAGCATATTGGCGTCGAGTTTTGAAAAATCCAAAATATTGTTGAGGTTATCGACCAAGGTTCGGGTGGAGCGTTTAGCGATATTCAATAACTGCTTAGGTTCGGCTTCAAATGGGTATTCAGATAATAGCTTCAACATACTAACTACTGACTTCATAGGGGTGGTAATTTCATCCCCCATACGAGACAAAAATTCTGACTTAAGACGCGGTGCGGCAACGGCTGAATCTCGCTCTGCCTTAATTTCATCATTTGCATTTAATATTTTTTGCTGACTTTCTTGGAGTTTTCTAACTTCGATGGAAAGTGCTTTTTTCTGCTGGGTTAATTGCTGAAGTCGAGCCCTGATGGCTTGAGAACATTCAATTAGTGCCGTATCAGGTTGAGTAATTTGTAGTTCGGAGAGGGCATTTATTTGCTCAGCTATGGGGAGATCAAGATTAAGTGTGGCATTTAGGCGTTGAAGCATATTTTGCATAACTCTTAATTGTCGCCAAACAAGAATAATGGTAATCAGAGTGATGATTAGACCCAATATCAACTGTAAAAAATATCCGATAAACAAACTGTCTTTTTTTACCATCAAGGCGATTTGCCAAACCGATGATTGAATTTCCTTTGGCCAAATAAGCGGAACCAGTTTGAAATCATTAATATTGGGAGAGGTATCTACGCTTAAATCAAATGGTTGGTTATTTTTTAACAGTACCGCTGGCGCTTTGGATATGTAGTGAAAATCTTTTAACATTGAGGCATTCAAAAATTTAACCCCGATCAAACTGCCGATGATATTATTTTCAACGGTTTTGACCGGAACCATTAAAATAATTGCGGGTTGTTCTTTGTAGGTCTGAATGATCCGTGTAACTCGCTTATTTTGGTATAATTTTTCGAGTGGTTGTTTCAGCCCCAAAAATTGTCCCGGCCGGTTGATCTTTTCCATGTAGACTATGTCATTGGCTTTAGCATGTATTCCAAGAATATTAAGACCAGCAGCTTTATAGATTTCTTGTTGGCTTGATAGGCGTTGAGGCCATTCAACAACTGATGATTCTTGCCAAAAAGCATTATTTGATAAACTGATCAGACCTTCTGTGAGTGCGTTCAGGTTATCACCAAGTTGCTGACTTAGTTGTTGTGTGGCCAGTTCCGCTGCACCGATGTCATTTTCAGCAGATGATAGACTATCGGATCGACCACTAACTAACAATATTGTAAATAAAGTTCCGGAAATGAGTAATATGAGTAAAGATTTGTATGTCGGTGACATAGGAAGCTCCATAGGCTCATTATATTGTTATAATATCTTACGAAGAGTATCAAAAGACTCGAATTTATTCTGAACCCAAGCTCTAAATTGTGACAGAGATTTGTCTCTGTTAGGACTCTTTTTCTAATAATTTGATTTGGTTAACCATTTGCTCGTGTTCAGGTAAGTTTATTTGCTGTTTTGCTGCCATTTTAAGTAAGTAGCCAGTGATAAAATCTATCTCCGTTTTTTTACCCATTAGGACATCCTGACGCATTGATGACACATTAGTATAGGTCTGATTTGCAACAAGCTCAACTTTTTCAAAAATACTTTGCCAGTTTTGTGATGGTAGGTATTTTCGGATGATAGGCTCAAGCTGTTGAGTAAGTGTTTTGGCTTGGCGGTTGATTTTTTTGCTGCTCAACAAGCCACCGTTTTGAACGTTATGAATGGTGGTTAATGGATTGATAATAGAGTTGATTAGTAGCTTTGTCCATAAGACCTCTTGGTGATTATCGCTCCATCGGACGAGGGGTAATGCGTTATTAAGTGTTGAAATTAAATCAGCAATCGGTTTGTCATTTTTCTTCAGACTATTTTTTTCGTCAATGTTTCCAATTAATGTTTCTCCATGACCTGTGTGCCACAGATCAAAATTTTCTAATCGAGCTCCATGGCTGGTAGACGCTTGGTAGATAGTTGTCTCCGGTAAATATTGTTGAGCCATTTCGATGATACCCATGCCATTCATCATCAAAATGATGGGGGTTTCAGGAGGGCTAATTGACTTTAGTTCGACACATAAACCTTGTAAAGCTGTTGCTTTTACGCAGATAAGAAGGAAATCAGGTTTTTGCCAGTTGTTTAACCTAGAATAACCAGTTGAAGTCGTGGAAAGAGTGCTATCCTGCGGCGTGTATGACCTAATGAAAAATGGCATGGTCACCTTACTGGTGATGAGTCCATCTTTCGGATCGTTAGGTGCGTTGCTGGGTGGCGTTATTTCTCGTGCTTTAACTGATTTTTCTAGGTTTAAAGAATGATGAGTGATATTACAAGCAAATCGGCGTTGCGGTGATTGAAGAATGTATTGTTGGCTATCTTGGGGTTGTCTGGCGTACAAGCGAACATTTACTTGCTTGTCGAGTAGATAAGCGGTCCAAAGATGTCCCATACTTCCGGAACCGATGATGTTGATGGATGGGGAGGGCATTAGCGTCTGACTATTTAGGTAAATCAAATAAAATCAATTATACACTACATGCTTTGCTGGTTTTTTGGTACTTTAGCCTATAAACATCCCATTAGTTTACTAGTAGCCAAGGATTTATATTGCAACCAATAAAACAAAAAGCAACATTCGCATCAATTTTACTTAATAAGAAAATGTTGGTCTGCCTATTTACCGGTTTTGCGTCGGGGTTGCCACTTTATATTTTGATCCAATTGTTGCCTGCATGGTTGCGTAATAAAGGCGTTGACCTTTCAACCATTGGTTTGTTTGGGATCATTCTCTTTTCTTATAATTGGAAGTTTGCTTGGTCACCGCTAATGGAAAGGTTTACTCTGCCTTTTTTAGGCAAACGCAGAGGGTGGATGGTGGTTACCCAAGTGCCATTAATTCTCCTCACCTTTAGCTTACTCTTGTTAGATCCTGTCTCACAAATTGGTTTAATTGCGTTGGTGGTTGGCACAATCGGTTTTTTTAGTGCAAGCCAGGATATTGTCCTTGACGCTTATAGAAGGGAATTATTGTCGGATAACGAAATGGGAATGGGAACTTCGATTTTTGTTAATGCCTATAAATTTTCTTCGATTATTCCTGGTGGTGTCGCATTGATTATTGAAGACCTTTTTTCGTGGGAATGGGCGATTGCCAGTGCCGCAATATTCTTGATGGTTGGGCTAGTGACTAGCTTGATTGTTAATGAACTTCCAAAATCCAAATACCAACCGACCAGTATTCAGGAAGCGATTGTTGAACCATTCAAGGAATTTTTTTCGAGGAACGGATGGAAAAATGCACTATTAGTTTTGTTGTTCCTAGTACTGTATAAGCTAGGCGATAATATGGCGACAGCATTAGAAACACCATTTTTCTATGATATGGGATTTTCAGGCACGGAAATTGGCACCATTGCTAAGATTTCTAAATTATGGTCCGCCATTTTGGGTTCAATTATTGGCGGTATTTTATTGCTCTATCTGGGGATGAATCGCTCGCTATGGGTATTCGGAATATTTCAGATTATGTCGATTATCGGATACGGAATCCTGGCTCAGGTTGGTAACAATAGCTGGGTCTTGTTTGCGGCTGTCAGTATGGAATATCTAGGGGTAGGGCTTGGTTCTGTCGGTATAGCAACCTTTATGGCGCAGATCACGAGTAAACAATTTACTGCAACACAATTTGCTTTATTAACGAGTATTGCTACCATTCCCCGCACATTTGCTGGGGCAAGCACGGGTTTTATAATCGAAGAGGTGGGTTATCAGTTATTTTTTGTTATCTGTTATGCCTGTGCCATTCCAGGGATGTTACTCTTAATAAAGGTAGCTCCCTGGAGGTCTCGGGTTAGTAGGATGTCATCTCCCGAAAGCCGTTAATAACGATAAGCCCACTCAGTTGATGAACTTACTAGTTGCTCTACAAACTAGACAAGGTTTATTTTTCTATTCGCTACACCGCCAATTGTCAGCAGCAATAACAACAATCCAACACTACCGCCACCGTTACTACTTCCTATATCATTGCCCTCGGGAGGAGGTTGCACGGCGGTAACGCTCACACTAACCGTGATCTTATCAAAATTACCAACACTGTCTGTTGCAACAAATTCAAAACTATAACTACCTGCAGTGTTCGCCGTGAATTTGGCATTAGGTGTGTTTGCATCGGTGAGTGTTACTGGATTGCCTGAAATTTGACTCCATAAATAGGTCAGTGGATCGCCATCGGGATCGGTAGCGGATCCGATCAAACTAATGTTGATGCCTATTGTTGCTTGAATGTTTGTGCCAGCAGAAACCGCTGGAGCACTATTTTCGGCATTAATCCGGATCCTCGCTAAATTGGGGCTTGAGAGGGTCGCGCCATTTTGGGGGTCAAATAATCGAATAAAAAATATTTCAGCGGTTTCAATGATGCTATCAGCCGTGGTCGAAACGGAGATGGTTTTGGCTTGGCTTTCTCCATCTAACCAACTCAATATGCCAGAATCTAAGCTAAAATCACTTTCATCTGCTGAGCCAGTGGTTAGCTCCCAGCCAACCTGTATGTCGCTGCTTGATCCATTACTACGATTTATCGTAATCGCAACCGTTTCGCCTTCGTTGACGGTATATTCGTCAGTAGTGAATTGAATACTGCCATTACTCACGTTAAGTGTTTTGTCGCCTAAAACATACAGACCGCTATTAATGTCGGAAACCAATATATTTCCACTTGGTAAAAATGGGTAAACGCCCCAAGCGCCATTAAACGATGCGCTATTATTGACTGGGTAGGTATCAAAATAACCAACCTCAAACGGGTTCGATGGATCAGTAATATCCAGTACGGTTAATCCTCGTTCGTAGTTGGACATATAATAGCGATTACCTCTGACAAAACCATTGTGATCAATCGAGCGAGTGGGGCCGGTCCAAGTACCCACTTGAACAGGTGCTGTCAGGTCGCTCATATCGAAAAAACGAACGGTGGTATTTAATCCCGCTTTTATTTCATCTAGTTCATCGTGCACAATGACCACTAGTTTGTCTTCTGTAAACCAGCCGGAATGAACATAATTCGCGTTAGCGTAGCTAGTTGTACTGAGTCTTTGAGGGTCGTTATTGGAGGTTTTGTCCCAGAGTTGAAAGTTGTTTTCGTTAAAGTCGAAAAATATTTCACAATGATCACTAGCGTTTACACATTGAGAGTCTTTACGTGGATCAGTAATCACCATTGAGGCGACATCGTGACTGTAGTTGCTACGAGTGGCATCGACGGGTTTGTACACGCTGCTCAACTCGGTAGGATCAGCCAAACTGTAAGAATTAAATGCGCCGCCATTCCTATTGGAACCTGCTATGTGTAAATAGGGAGAGTGACCCGTTAAAGCGACTCCGGTTGAATAATCAACATTACTTAAATAGACATTGTGGGCACTTGTATCGGTAGTATTGATTGACGCGACGGTCGCCGTTTGAGGTAAATGGTTTAAATCGATAATCATTAAACCCACGGACGCATTGTCGGTGGTGACATAGGCATAACTTTTCCAGCGTTTTTCTCCGGTGTCATAAAACTGATAGACTTTCAAATCACGCCAAGTGCTTGATTGACTGGGGATTGTGGTGACAACACTAGGCGCTGTCGGATTGGATATATTCACAATTCCAATACCGTTTTTCAGGCCTATCAAAGCGTATTCGCGATTATCATTCAAGTCAAAATGCCCCCAAATATCGTTAGCAGCGATGGGATTGGTTGAAAAACTACTGAGGGGTATATGAGAAAGTAAGTCGATATTATTGCAGGAAAAATCACCTGCACTACCAGCGTTACAATCAACTTTTGTTTGTGACTCTTTTAACCTAGCATAAATATCGAGTTTGTCCTGCAATCGAGCCATTGTTTGACTGTTTTGACCTTTTTGATCAACAATTACTGTAAATCCTTTTTTACTCAGCTTCTCAGCATATTCCAAAGGAATACCCGTTAACTGGGTGATATGTTTTTTATCACGAGTTTTATAATTATCTGTGCGACTAAAGCTGCCACTGATTGGTAATATGTCACTCAGTAAATAGAACAGAGTATCAGTATCGTTTACAGGATAATTACCGGCGGCAACCTGAATTTTATCCCCTTTGTTTGCGTGTTGGGCCGCATATCGAATGGTTTTGCAGGGTGATGTTATTTTACCGCAGCGACCGGTATCAACGCCGTTGGTAGCAACGTATCTAGCTTTGTCATGTTCTGCATGAGCGATCACGGGGGTTATCTGCAAAGCGAAAATAACGGCTAATGTGGTTATTACTATTTGTTTATTCATTACTCAATCTCTTTGTAGTAAACGTTAAACTATTGACCACTATCATATAGCGAAGATGTAAATCCTACAATTGTAAAAAGTCACAAAAAAGATTATAAGCAAACAATTGTTTTACGCAAGGGGAGTCTTAATAGGGAGAGTCAACAGATCAGCAACCGAAGTGCTAATCTGTTGAGTAAAGAACTAAAAATGAAAAAATACGCTTACATAAGCGCCTTTGAATTCTAAATCAGAGGTGAAATCAGATTCCTCTACTTCCATGCTAAATGTTCGGTAACCCGCTTTGGCACCGAGTCCAATTTCACTTTCGTAACCAACGGATAGAGCGGTATCTGATAAAGAATCACCATTAAAACTAATGATATTGATTTCGCCGTCAACAAAAAATCCAGTGAGAGGCAGATCAACACGACCTTTGACGTAAAGCAATGGTATGGTGAAATCAAGCGCTTCACTTTCACTAATATTTGAAGGTGCATCAATGGCAAGAGTAATAAGACCATCGTATTGACGTAACGTCAAGCCTGCGTCCAGATTGATCCAATTATCTAATAATTCATAATAAAACGTATATTCGATATTACTCATATCGACTCGAGTTGTGACTGTCGCTGCAAGTGGAAAAGTTTCTTCACCAAAAACAATTTCATCTTCAATATCTATGGTTGATGAAACATCAAGATCAGAAAAAACAATTTTAAAGTTGGGTAAAAAGGGTACTGGGTGTTCTAGAGATACCCAGATAATATTGTGATTTTCATCGGTAAATCCCAAGTCATCCCGTATATCTATTGACGTTCCGAGCTGATTTCCATTATCAACGGCAAATACGCCTGAATAGTCAGGTGTCCACTGATAAGCGCCAATTTCAAAACCTGCCGTATCGGCTTGCGCATAAGACGACAATGTCAGTCCAGCAATAGCCAAGATAGATAATTTCTTTAGCATTGTTAATTCCTTATTGGTTAGTTATCTGTAGTAATTATGGACCATAATTGGATGAAAAGTCAGGAAATGATCACAAATATAGCCAATTTATTGATTAATTTAACCCGTTATTGCTATTTGGCTAGGAAATCTCGTAGAGAATCATCATCAAACATGTTTGAAAACTGTTTGGTTAGCATTTGATTCATGACACCAGTCGCATCAAGATTATTGGCTGGATTGGCTACTTCTTGTTGGCGGGTTGCGCGGAAAATTTTAGACCATTGTTGACTGTGTCTATTCGCGGTTAGTTTTATTTCACTTTTACCTCTGATAATGCTTTTAAAGGTCGATGATTCGATGGTCAGTTCCAGATTGGTGATTTCAATTTCAAAAGCGACATCTGCCAGTAAGGTTTTGTTGATTATTTTATAACCATTATTTTTCAGCAATTCCATCAATTTGCGTTGCAGAAGTTTCGCTTCTTCGGTTGGTCCAGAGATCGTTTTTTGACCAGAATTATCGCTCGCGCTATCGGTTCTTGCGTCGATTACTTTCAGGGCAACGATTTTGGCATCACCCGCCAATTGATTTAAGTGAGGAATTTCTGGATCCAGTTGATAGGTGAGCAATGCAGGATTACATGCCGATATTATCAATATTGCTATCGAAGCGATGACTAATTTTATAAGTGATAAATTCATTGTTTAGGTTTCCCGTATGATTATTCTAGTTAAAGTAAACTTTAGGTGTTAGAGATAGATGTCAGATGTATCTGAATCATACCCTAAGAATTGGTATTTATGAAAGATCAACAGACCCTAGAGCCTAAAATCAGAACTCACTTAAAATAATCAAGTCCTGCAATATCAAGGGAAATATTGTACGGGTTCATTAGATGACCCCGTCCTCGTTAATAAAATTACAGCTGATAACTAATTGCTTTTTTCAGTAGTTTATCTTTATTAGTGCAGTTTTTGACATCTTGGTAGTTAAATACATGTACTTGATCTTTACCATTTTCAAATCGCTTAAAAATCAATGTGATGTGCTCATTATTTTTTAAAGAACGAAGTGTCGCGCCGTAGTCGCATAATGTGCTGGTAATTAAATTAGATTTATCTTGATTGTTTATTTTATATTTTTCCTTTCTTTTTTCTTCATATTCCTTTCTGATATTTTCATATTGTTTTAGTTTTTTTGATAAAATTCTCATTTTTTCTTTAAGCTTTTTTTTAGTTTTATCTAATTGTTTAGAGTCAATTTCTTCTCTGCGAGCTTGGCGTTCTATTTCACGAATAGAGCGTTGAATATCTCTGACTTCTTCCCGCTTGTCTCGCTGCTCATCTCTTAAGTTTTCCATTGCTTCTTGGTATGTTTCATAGGCTTCTATACTACCTTCCCAATGACCGTCAGTAAGCGGAGCTATCGGCGCAACTGGTGCAACAAAATCAACATCGGCAAAAGACTGAGCGATTTCAGCACTAATGCTACCAACCAGTTGACCGATACCTTCTCCAAATGCTTGCCAGTCTTCACCGGAAAATCCAGACTGACTAAAGCTAAAACTAAAAACCATTCCTTGTTGGGCAAGATAAACGGCCTCCGTTTTTCGTGACCCAGAATAGTGTTTACGATTATTGGTTTGTTTTACTTCCGCCAGCGAAGTATCGAAGATCTTACTCATTATTCGAAGTTCCTTTTCTGCCCGGCTATAATCCACTGCATGTGTACCTAAACTGGTTAATGAGAGGAGACTAGTCAATGCTACCGCTAACCCTTTGGTTACAGCAGATTTAGTTCGGTTAGATTGAACGGGTTTAATTTTCATTGGTAGATGACCTCCTATGTTGGTAATACTCGATCTATTATTCATAATTTAATGACTCATAAATTTTGGGGCTGTTCTGACTCACCAGAAATATTTTTCTGATGAATCGTAACAGACTGGATGAGTTGATTGATAACCTGATTATTTTCAATCTGATTGTCGGCGATGTAAGATAATTGTCGATCAACATTTTTTTGATCTTCATATCGTTGTGATTGCCAGCCTGTCATAACAAATTTAATATCTTGCTGTCTTTCGTTTCGATTTTTTTCCAGCCAATTGGCTAAACGTAATTTGGTTTGGTCGTTCTGTCTTTCCAGAGCATCATCCAGTTTCATCTGAAAAACTTTTTCTTGCTCGATTTTATAACTGACCAGTTGTGACTCAACCATTTTAGCCATTTTTGCTTCACTTTGATCCCCTCCAAAACTAATCATCAAGCCCGATTCACCGCTAGTAATTTCCAATTGAAAGACGATCATTAATATCGCAAGAGAAGAGGTGGTCATGGCTCCCCAATTCATCCAGCGGGTATTTTTAACCGGCGGTCTGACGGCAAAGTTGGTCCGGTGCCATTCAGGAACATTTTGTAATTGCCACGCATGGGACATTTGGTATAACTCTAGGCATTGCTTGTAGGTCGCCTGACAGTTGGAACAATTGTCAAAAGCGACTTCCATTTGACGTTTAATTTCAAGTGACAATTTATCTTCAACGTAATCGTTGATATGCTCGATAACGAGTTGATGATCACATAACATTTTGCATCTCCGAATAACCTTTTAGCTTGTTGAGAGCGGTGTAAAGTCGGGTTTTTACTGTATTAATTGATGTACCGGTTTGATGACTGATTTCATCAAAAGTAAAGTGTTGGAAAAATTTGAGCTCAACGACCAGTTTTTGCTCATCGGGCAGCCTTTCTAGCACCTTCTTAATTTGTTGGTTGGTTTTTTCTAACTTATAGTGCTCGGCCGGATCATGGGGGTGCGAGTGAGAAGGATGTATTTCCGGATGATTGTAGCTGTCTTCAGTGACCTCTCCGGCTCGATGGAGTGGATTTCGGCTCCTAGAGCGTAAAAAATCGGTAGTTTTGTTGGCGGCAATTCGCATCATCCAGCCTTTAAACTGATTCTGACCACGATAACTAGGTAAATTGCGATAGGTGGCCAAAAATACTTCCTGCATTAAATCCATTGCGTCAGATGTATTAAATGTCATGCGCAGGCAATAGTTGTACACCAATCCTTCATAGCGTTTAACCAAGTTAACCCAGCTGCGTTGGGAGCCTCCCAGCGCTTTTTCGATTAATTTTTCATCTTTATTGAGTTGGAACATAATGTGTATTTGTGACCCAGTTCGTTAATAAAGCTTGTGGTTAACCCGCACAATGCCTTTTCGTCTGTTCTCTATTTGTTGATTATGTCGTTGAATAGTCAAAAATGGTTTGTTTGATTTTCAAATATACTCAATTATTGAGCTAATTCCCAACTTATTCTCTAAAGCGGTAAGTGTTTTAGTTATTAAGATAAGAGTCGCCAGTAATCCTCGGAATAGCTGATAAATAAGGGCTCAAATACTGGTGCAGGATGATTTCTATTAGCTTAAACCCAGACATTCAATCTGCTTTGTTGATTCGTTAG
Organism: uncultured Kangiella sp.; assembly: GCA_964454125.1. Lineage (GTDB taxonomy): Bacteria > Pseudomonadota > Gammaproteobacteria > Enterobacterales > Kangiellaceae. The sequence continues at coordinate 56,692 of CAYVSL010000006.1, read as the reverse complement.
GATAATGTGTTTTATGCGTGATTGTTTCCTCTATTGTCGGTTTTTCAAAATAGTTGAACAATCGTTGAATATCAACTTTAGTTGCTGTCGGTTATTCGTATATCACTTTGGTTTTGCGGATTTAGCTCTATATCAATTCGTTGGCTTAATATTAACGAAATTAAAGCCATAGCCGCACCTGCATAAAAAACACTGGCTGGGCTATTTAGCCACAAAATACCGAACGCCGCAGGGATCACTACTGCGGCAATGTGGTTAATGGTAAAACTAACCGCCGACGTAGAGGCTATGTCTGCCGGATCGGCAATTTTTTGGAAGAAGGTTTTTATGGCGATGGCCATAGCAAAAAACAAATGGTCAATCACATACAATCCGGCGGCCATATCTGAATCTTCTACCAGTGCGTAACCCGTAAACACTAAGATCAGGCCTATATACTCAATGGTGAGTGCTTTTCTCTCGCCAATTTTTCCTATCCAGTGGCCGATTTTTGGTGCAAAGTATAGGTTCAAAACATGATTAATAATAAATAGCAGGGCGATATCGGCAGCGCTATAATTAAATTTCTCCACCATCATAAATCCGGCGAATACCATAAAAATCTGCCGTCTGGCACCGCTAAAAAAGGTCAGTAGGTAATATAGCCAATAGCGCTTTCGAAGGATTATTTTTTTATGCTGTTCCACCGGGTTTTCAAATTGTGGAAATGCTAACCACAGCCATATGAATAATAGAAATCCCAAACCACCAAAGATCAGGTAAGCCAGTGAATACTCTATTTCTAGAAGCGTAAAAAAGACCCAAATCACGGCATAAGTAAGCAGAGATGCGAGGGCACTAGCAGAAATGAGTTGTCCAAGGACCGTAGGTGCTTCCTCTTTGCTTAGCCATTGTAAAGCGAGCGAGTTTTTAACGGTTTCAAAATAATGGAATCCCAGTGACATTAATACGGTGGTGGCATACAGGCCAATTTCGAAAGGGAAGAGTCCAGTAATGGCGACGCCAATTGATAAGACACAAAGTGACAATAATGCGAAGGTTTGCTCTTTGACGGCAAGCAAAATAAAAATAGCTGTAAAAGCTAGGAATCCGGGGATCTCCCTTAAGCTTTGCAACATACCGATCTCTTTACCGGTAAAGGCGGCTTTTTCAATCGCAAAGTTATTCAGTAATGCCACCCAAGCGGCAAAGGTTAAAGTCATCAAAATAGAGGTGAGGACCAAAAACGCTTTTTTGGTTTGCCATTGTTTGGGGAGCACTTAAGTGATTCCTGAAATTCTATTTTCGGTTGCGAAAATAGGATTATATCTCTAGAATCAATGTCATTCTTTCGCTAAAAAGACTATTTATTTATCAAATCGGACATTCACACTTGGAGCAAAGGCCAATCGGGTTTCAATAAGGACCGATTAAACAGACCTATATTAGCGAGAGTTTCGGAAATGCCCACGAATTATACCGTGGAAGAGCATCAGCATCCCTGGGGTCAACTTGCTTACTCTTCACGTGGGATCATGAAAGTTGAATTACCCACTGCCAGCTTTATTATCCCACCAGAAAAGGCGCTTTGGATCCCCAAAAACACTCCACATATTGTCTCGACTAAATTTGGATTGAGTTTTCGTTCGCTTTATATTGAGAATGAATATGCTGAGCATTTACCCAGTCAAACGACGGCAATTGATGTTGACAGATTGCTTAGGGAGCTAATACTAAAACTCACTTCGTGGGGTGATGAGTATTCGCTTGATTCAAAAAAAATGAGGCACATAGCATTTTTACTCGATCAAATTGAAGACGCTAGTCAAGCACCGCTTTCTCTTAACATGCCAAATGACCGAAGATTATTGAAAATAACGGATATGATTTGTCGGGAGCCGAGTAACAATACTTCACTCCAGCAGTGGTGTGAAACCGTGGGTGCTACTCCTAGAACGATTAACCGATTATTTCATAAAGAAACTAAAATGGGTTTTATCGAGTGGCGACAAAGATTAAGAATTTTATATTCCTTGGAGCGGATTGAAAATGGAGATAAGATTTCGACCGTCGCAGTCGATTTAGGCTATGAGTCGGATTCTGCCTTTATTACGATGTTTAAAAAACATTTGGGGGTCTCGCCGAAACGGTATTTTAAGGTTATTACTAATCAATCAAAAGAAATTTTGACTTTCTCACCTGAAATTTCAGTGTGACTAATCAAACTCTTTGAATACGGGAAGATATTGGGCTTGATAGATGCAAAGTCATCGATCCGTGAGGTGGCGTGACTGTTAGTGGTTTTATCTTATCGATGAAGAATAATGGTCTGGCTTTAAAGGTTTTTTCGTCAGTGAAGTTTTTGATCCATCCATAAACTTGCACTTGTTCGCTATAGTTATAGGATGCGCTAAGGTCATGGCTCCAGAATGAATGCCAGAAAATGGTTATTAATGAATTACAAAGATATTAAAATATGAATTCTAATAAAAACTCAGTAATAATGCTTGTAGCAATCAATGCGATTGTTTTCTTATTGTTGAATAATCTTCAGATTATTCCGTTCGAAACATTTGCATTATTTTTTCCGGAAAATGATAACTTTGTGATTTGGCAATTAGTCAGTTATTTATTTTTACACAGCAGTTTTTCTCATATTTTATTCAATATGTTTGCGTTATATTCATTCGGAAATATTTTAGAAGGAAGATGGGGAACTCGTCGGTTTCTAAGTTTCTACTTTATCTCAGGTATTGGTGCTGCCGTTGTCTATACATTGGTCAATTATTATCAATTTTATGATATTTACGATCGCTTATTAAGTTTAGGCTTGAATGCACAGGATATTAAAGAAGTGTTAGAATCTGGCAGTGTCAATAATTATGTGCAGCGTTCTATATCGGAGGACCAGTTAAAAGAATTTTTTGCTGTCTTTTATACGCCGGCTGTTGGCGCATCTGGAGCGATTTATGGCATTTTGATAGCCTTTGCGATCACCTTTCCAAACGCAAACCTGGCATTGATATTTTTACCTATTCCTGTGAAAGCCAAATATTTTGTGCCAACATTAATTTTTGCTGATTTATTTTTTGGTATGACTCGTTATTCGATTGGCAATGTTGCTCATTTTGCTCACATCGGGGGAGCCATTTTTGGTTTAATTATAATGCTATGGTGGCGACAAAAAGCGAGCTAAATTGCTTCTAAACTATATGGGCCTGTTATGCTGCTGATAACAAGGCATTAAATCATGGTCCACTTTTGGGCGAGCAATGAAATATGAAATGGTACATCAATCGGCTTATTTTATTGTAAAAAAGCCGACTGACACACAGAAAGTTTAAGGAGAGTAATATTCTTCATTATCAACCGCTAATAGTCCCATTAACAATAGGTTCAAACGCGGTCAAACTATCTTGCAATACTGAATTACCTAAACCATGATTTGGAAAATAACCTGCAGTACCAAATAAATTTTGTTCACCGTGTAATGCCATATAATTTAAAATGACAGTTTCGACCAATAAGTTTGGATTGTTAGCGGCTGGGGATGAGGCCGTTTCGGTTGACGCATCCGCACGCATATAACCAATTTGCTGGTGCATGGCTTGTTCTTCAGGGCTTGCCCCTATTAATTGTGCTCTTCCGTCAGGATTAAAAACCATAAAGAACGAGCTGGCTGTCGAAGAATTATCTCCTGTCCAAACGCCTTTACCTCGTCCATCTGCTGAATTATCGACAGTACCGTTGCTAGCCACCGAACCATCGCTGAAAACGTAGATCATTAACGGTACGCCAATTTTCGCGGCATATTCGAGACAAGCCCCAATACATCTGCCAGCTCTAAGATCTCTTACTTCGCCAGTGGAGCGATCACCTGTATGGTAATCATAGCCACCCATCGTGACGGTGCCAGCACCTGCAAAACCATTGATCACCATTTTCATGACCGATGCGGTTTTTCTAAATTCACCGTCGGAGTTAAATTCTTCTTGGGTAAAGATCCCGTTGGGGCCAACAATATCTGAATCACCGGCCGGATCAAGCGTTGTAGGGTCGCCAAATCGATCAGCCAAATCTGCACTTTTTACGTAACTGCATTTTACGGTTTGTTTGATGGTTTCGTTTTCTTCATTGGTTAACTTTGTATCCAATAATGCCAATTTATCCTGAGATATTTTGTAGATTGACTCCATCACTGAGACGGCATCATCTTGATCTAGTAGTCCAACTAAATCGCCGATATCGACTAAACCTGTAACGTCACTGGGTCTATCGACTTTGGTTGGTCTAACGGCTAAATCAATCATAGATGCTGGCGACATGGAATTACCGCCCGAATCACTATTTCGTGAACCTATTAGAGGCATTAGTGATCCATTTTGTGTGGTTTGACTCATTCCATATTTAGCAATATTAATGCCATACATTGGATTGTGAGGATTATTACCTGTGTCATTATCTGATCGAGCAGGGATTACCGCACCGTTTGTATTGGTTGCGGTTAGTGCAGATGTTTTCTCTTGAATACCACGTAAAAAAGCGCTATCACTATGAAAAGAAAGTCCATAGTCGTTATTAATGAAATCGGACAAACCTGTTTGTGCATTAACTAGGGATGGTATCATGTCACCTGGCAAACCTAATTTACTATAGCCAGCCGAAGAGAGAAAATCGAGCTGACCACCTCGGCCGCCAACCAATACGTTTGAACCGGATATATTCGCACCACCCGCTAGGTCAAAACAAATGAAAGGTATTTTATTATCGCCCACTGAAGATATATTGCAGTCAGCTTTTGCATCTAATAATTCTTGCGAAAGAGTTGCAGAAGCGCTTCTTGGGTAGATTAAAGAACCTAAGAGTGTAGGCGCTATAACGCTTGCTCCACCGGCAAGGAATCCTTGAGAAATAAAATCTCTTCGGGTTACTGGTCGTTTGTGGCTGTTATGCAATAAAGGAGCATTTAGTAATTGTTGTGCTGTTAATTTTTTCATCTTAACTCTTCCTATTGTATCAATGCGGCAGCGTTACCGATTGCTGCTGCGCAAGCTGCTTTCACGATGGTCTCAGTTCGATCAGCTGAACAACCCGCACCACACGAAGATAAATTATCAGTAAGTTCCGTTAATCTTGTTTTCAAATCTACTACGGAAGGTTGGTTTGTAAGCCCTATTCCAACGCTATTTTCAATCAGAGGATCAAAAATCAAATCACGCTCTTGGGCCGTATCAAAAGCTGTGTTGGCCGATGCAGAAAAATCAAATCCGCTAAAAAAAGCTGCTCTTGCGCTAGAGTCTTCCACTAAGGCATTACAATACTCAATGGCTAGTTGAACAACGCCCATTTGATGAGAGGAGGAAAATATATCGATATCCGTTATTGTGGGTAGTTGCTGTTTAACCGTATTATAGGTTGCCATCACATTGGGATTGCCCATGCTGATACCTGTCGCTTGAGACATAGTCGCATTAATCTCAGCGAAATCTCTGATGCCAATTTCGGGGCGAGGGTCTAAATCAGCGGGTGGCGCAGGATCTGGAACCGGAGGTTCAACAAATGGATTTTCTACCCCATTAATTTTTTCAAAGGTGATAAAAAACTCGTCCGCTTCTGGCCCTTTTTCTAAGTTAATTACGGTGCCTAGTCGCGATAATAACTGGCCCGTTTCACTGTTGTAATCGGTGGCATTGGCATTGGCCATCAAGTTTCTGTATGCCTGACCGGTAATCGCTTCTTTACCGTTAATGGCGATCCGAATTTTCTCCATATCAATGTTGTCAGGAACGGCTTCACTATTTAAATTGATATAGGTTGGTTCGGTAAATAAATAACTGTAGCTGTCATATTGACTGACTTCGTACATCACATAGGAATCAGGCAAATCAACTAAATGCGAAATGCTGAATAACATAAAGAATTTTTCGCCGACACCCACATCAAAATTTTGCACAATCTGCTCTTGGGTTAATGCGCGGTTATGAATAGCAACCATTCTAAAAGTTCCCGCAAATAGCCTATCTGAAGAAACTTCGTTTCCGAGAACCAACGCATAGGTATCGTTCCAGTCACCTAAAGTTCCGCCTGTTACAAAATCCGCATTATCTGATTCGGAGGCGACCAACATGCCGTTAACAAATATCTTGCGGCCTTCAGTCGGGGAGAAAGTTGCCACCACATGTTGTAAAGAGGTTTGTAATATTTCAGCAGCGTCATCGGTAGATACATCGGCTTCACCATTTTCGTTCGTTTCGCTACTGCGGTTTAGGTAGTTATAGTTGTATAGCGTTTGACCGAGTGTGAAGTTTCTGTTGGTTGTTCCTGCAGAATAACTGACTATGCCAGCGGGACCTTCCTGAGTCACATTGGCTGGTACTACCCAAGCTTCAATGGAATATTCGCCCGTGGCAGTGATAAGGTCATGCAGTTTTTTACTCGATGCGGTAGAACCTTGCGCTTTACCATCGACGATTCGTATACCCCAGCCGCCGACCCAGTTGTAACTACCACTTAAGTTTAAATGAATGGCCGGTTCAACACCACTGGTGTCAAATGCGGTATCGCCACTGCCTGTTTTGAAATTCCAGACTGCGATAGTGCTCGCATCATATCGTCCACCACCACTGGCAACAATGCCATCGGCGAGAAAGAGAGCTTTACTTTTGAGTAAGCTGGGATCGACTTCGGTCAGTGGGATTTGAGTGGAAAAGGCAATAATCGCCTCTTCCATTTCGGTGGCATTGTCGCCGCAATCACTCCAGCAGTTATGGAATTCATTTCTAAGTCTTAATACAAAACGTGAATTAGCTGGTGTGTCTAGATCGATCTTTGATTTTGCTGCTGCATAAGCTGCGTCAGTATCTGCTTGGGCAAAAAATGGTGCAATAGGCAAAGCGGCTGCATCAGTATGACAGCCTGCGCAATTAGCGGTCAATACAGGATGGATGGTTGCAGCAAAAAGTGTCGAGTCACTAGGAAAGCTTCTACTAGCACCCGGATCTTTGATTGGTGGGGCTTCCAAAACTATACTATTGCTGCTGCCTGCGGCATCTCCTGCCCAGTTTGCAATGTAGGTTGTGATTGTATCTGCACAAGCACTTTCATTACCACTGCCCAACCAGCAATTGTGAACTCCGCCCACCTTGGTTACCATTAAAGAATTTTTTGGTAAAGATAAATCAACAACAGTATTAGCTGCCGCATAAGCAACATTAATGTCGTCTAAATTAACAAATTCTGGAGCCGTTCCTAGACCATGACATCGGCCGCACATACTTTGTTTAGATAAGTGATCCCACACTTCTTTTTTAAAAGTTCTTACATCGTCTGTGTCGGCAGGAGGGCCGGAGTAAAGGATTTCCGGAGGAGCGGCTTGTACAGGATTGACTTCAACCTCTGGACCGCCACCTGAACAGGCTGAAAGAAATAATAATACCAACCCAAGCATTGAAGAGCTTATGACTGGCTGAGAATGGAGATTTTTGAGATTATTTTTTAGTCGTGTTTTCATTTTATTCTCCCATGCAATAAATAGCTGATTCAGCAAACGTCTGTTTAAGCTGATAATTATTGTCTGAAAGCGATGTAATCATATTGGCTATTTGGATGCGATCGGCATCATTCCCCGGTTTTCTTAAGCAGACATTGGTAAACACTTTTTCGACTTGGCACTGAGCAAATTTTGCACTGTATGCCAATTCCTGCCCCATCGATTTTGCTCCGCTGCCACTCCCAGGCAGAGCCTGATCCCAACCGATGTTTGAATTTTGTCCTTGACGCCAATAGTTGTCCCATTCATCATCTATCGTAATATAACCTGGTGGGAAATTGGCTTGATTATTATGATATTTTGCTTTAACCCTAGTTCCAGTGACGGGGTCGGTGACACCATTACCGTTATAGGATAGTTGCCCATTTTCGCCGTCGGGATCTGATTCAATGGTGTAGTCGTAATCATAATAGGCAAAAGCCTGAATCATAGGATCCATACCTGCGTGACATCCGTAGCAGGCGTTGTTATAAATACGACTATCCCCACCGGGGCTCCTTGAAACATCTTGTCTGATCCGATCGGCTTCTCTTGAAATATCTTTTAAAGGTTCCAGATCGCCACAAAGGTGATTCAGTAAGGTAAATCGAAAATGAGCTCGATTGGTGCCGTCAATCAAAAACGCTTTGGCCGATGCGCGAGTGGTTAGCACGCCGGCAGTGGCGTTGGCTTCCAGTCCGGTCACACTGGATTGAGTTGCTTGCTGCAGAACCGTCTGTAAGTCGAGAGCTTGATCTTCTATCGCTTCATAATGTGCGTTGCTGGAATTAGAATAAGCGGGAGTCACGCTAGAATTGCCCGTATATATGATATCGCCGTACAGCATTTGGCGAATATCGATATCATCTCTGATGATGCCGATCACCGTTGCGGTATAATCGTTTAACGGAGCAAATAGCGTCTGAGCTTCGTTGGTCCAAGGAGTCACAAAATTCTTAAGGGTTACTGAATAAAATGCTGAATTATCCATTGCTCGGTAAGCGGCGGCAATCTGATTGTTGCTAGTCAGGTCTGTTTCCATCGCATCTAATACGGCGGTGGTCGGTGGTACGCCTGCCAATCGGTCATGAATTCTCTTGGCCTGTTCTCTCGGGCCTGCAAAGCTAGCCTGTGAAATGAGAAGCGACAAACTTAGTCCTATCACTAAACTTGCTATTTTTAATGGTCTTTTTTCTAATATTAAACCTTTGGCCATAATAAATACCCACCAGATTATTGTTAAAAGCAGCTATAATGTACTTGTTTCATTGTGCTACATCAGGAGAAAAGGACTTGACTGGATACCTACTTATTTGTATCAAGTTTTCGGTCACCAGCTCTTGCGAAGCTACCCTATTGTCGTTTTTTGATCATAACTCAGTTGAAATTAAATTTTCGTGAAGCCTCGCACAGAATTACAAATTTGATTAATTGATAATAAAAACTATCTGATGTGTGAACTTGGATAGGCTGATTATCGGCGATCTTTCTTAATTCTTGACTATTTTGCATGGTTAATGAAATGGATTAAGATAAACGGTCTGTAGGGCTGACAAATAGGCGGTATTGCTCAATTTTGTTTTATGTCTATCATTGATGTCGGTTTTTATTGGTTTTATTGTGTATAAATTTTTTATCTATCTCAAGATGACAGAATCAGACCTTTTGAGTATAGGAAGGGTTATCAATCGTAGGTATAGTATGAGAATTTTAAGTCGACTTTTATTTGCTTTGTTCGTTTGGGCTACTGTTTCAAGTTGCACTAGTGGAAGTGTATCTGTTGAAGGCAGTGGTCAGGATGACGATCCTGTCGTCGTTGATTTTCCGATTGCCTACGTTAAGCGTCCCATTCCGGTTGAACTTGATAATAATGATATTGAGCAGCCTGCTGAAGATATACTACGCGAACCGGTCAATTTTTTCCCGGGAGCCAATCTTTTTATTCGTGATCGAGCGACTCCCAGTGCCACAGAAACCAATATTACAGAGGCATTATTTGAGGAAGGTGCTCTTTTTGATGTGAAAGATGTCGATGTTTCTTATGATGGCACTAAGCTGGTATTTGCGGTGAGAGCACCAGAAATCGAAGATGCGGATGAAGAGGATCAACCTACTTGGAACATCTGGGAATACGATCGAGCCACTCAGTTGATTCGACGGATCATTAGCTCTGATATATCTGCAGAAGAAGGTCAGGATATTTCCCCACATTATTTACCCGATGGCAGGATCGTTTTTACATCAACCCGACAAAGACTGGCCAAAGCCATTTTACTCGATGAAGGGAAACCGCAGTTTGATGCGTTTGATGAAGATCAAAACGTTGCTACTTTGGCGCTGCATGTCATGAATGCCGATGGCACTCAAGTCAAACAAATCACCTTTAATCAAAGTCACGATCTTGCCCCTAGTGTGCTAACGAACGGAAAAATTGTTTTTAGTCGCTGGGACAACGCAGCAAACAACGATGGAATAAGCTTGTACCAGATAAACCCTGATGGCACGGGATTAGAATTCTTATACGGTTATCATTCCCACGATACCGGGACAGATGGTGGCAGGATAGAGTTTATGCAGGCAAGGCAAGGACCTGATGGACGTATTTTGATTAAATTACGACCCGAAAGCTCTACCCGTTTAGGTGGCGAATTATCGTTTATCGATTGGGAAAATTTTACCGAAATCAATCAAACCACAGATGACGCAACGGGAACGACAGGTCCTGCTCAGATGAGTGCGACGCCATTTAGCGTCAGAACGGATGACGAGCCATCGATTGGCGGTCGATTTGCCAATGTTTATCCATTATTCGACGGTTCTGGTCGATTTTTAATTAGCTGGACACCATGCAGGCTCAACGATGTTGACGCGCAAAATAACCCGATTATAGTGCCATGTACTCAAGAAGCGATCGATTTGGACGGTTCGGAAGAAGCACTCCCTCTATACGGAATTTGGAGCTTTGATCCTGCTGAGGGTACTCAAATACCAATTGTGGTGGGTGTTGAAGGTATAGTGGTTCACGAAATCGTTGCCATGTCACCACGTGATTTGGGGGTTGTGATACCAGATAGTGAACCCACAGCCGATACTAATCTAGTCACTGAAAATGTCGGTGTGGTGCATATCGAAAGCGTTTACGATTTTGATGGAGTTGATGTAAGTCCTCTCGGTATCAGTGCTATGGCCGACCCCTTGCAAGCAACTGCAGCAAACAGACCTGCCAGATTTATTCGAGTTGTTAAAGCGGTTTCATTGCCTGATGAAGATCTAGTCGATTTAGATAATACGGCTTTTGGACGAAATCGAGCGCAGCAAATGAAAGATATATTAGGCTATGCGGTTGTAGAGCCCGATGGTTCAGCCATGTTTAAAGTACCTGCTAACGTAGCTTTTGCTTTGAGTGTTTTAGATGCAAATGGTCGACGAATAACAGAAAGGCATCAGAATTGGATGACGGTTAAAGCCGGAGAAATCAAGAAGTGTCACGGTTGTCATTCAAGCAACAGTGAATTACCTCACGGTCGTTATGATGCAGAACCTGCATCACCCAATTTGGGAGCACCTGCAACCGGAGCGCCTTTTCCTAACACCAATCCAGCGCTTTTTGCTGATTTAGGTGAAACCATGGCACAAGTTAACAATCGTATTAATGGCTTTCAATCTCTTTCGGTTAACATAAATTATACGGATTATTGGACTGATCCAGCGTTAAGTGTACCTAATCCGGATATTAATTATAATTATTCTGACCTTTCTTCGCCTGCCCCGACCACGACAGGCTGTCAAACTAATTGGACGGCGCTGTGCCGTATTTCAATTAACTATGTTGATGAAATACAACCTATTTGGGATGTTTCAAGACAAGTATTTGATGCTATGGGGAATTTAGTCACAGATAATACTTGTATTGTATGCCACAATGGGTCGGATGAAATGGGGGTTGCTCAAGTGCCAGCCGCTCAATTGGAATTAGTGGGAGATGTCTCTGCCGATGAACCAGATCATTTGGTTTCCTATCGTGAATTGATGTTTGGTGATAATGCGGTAGAAGTCATAAACGGTGCCTTAATTGACCTATTGGTTCCGGTATTTGATGCCAATGGCAATCCGGTTTTTGAAGTGGATGAAAATGGGAATTTGATACTTGATGCTAATGGAGATCCAATTCCTGTAACCCAGACTGTGCCAGTAACGCCTAGTTTGGATGTTTCAGCAGCCAACAATAGCGATCGTTTTTTCAGCGTTTTTATGGCTGGTGGGACTCATAGTGGACGATTGAATGAAGCAGAATTAAAGTTACTATCAGAATGGTTGGACATTGGTGGTCAATACTATAATAATCCGTTTGATGTACCACAAAATTAATCTAGAGCAACAGTGGCTATTTGGTCAATTATTTAAATACAGTAACTGGTATTATTAGGGAACAATAACAAACTTGCAAAGAATTAGACTTATTACTAGAGCCTCACTGGTTTGCTTATTATTGGTTTTCTCTATGCCTTTCAGCGTGTTAGCGGATGAGGAAGATGAATACCAAAGAGTTACAGTCGCTGAGCCTTTTGTTGAATTTCACACAGGACCTGGTCGAGGTTATCCCGTTTTTCATATTGTGGAAAAAGGACAGCCTCTTTTGTTGATCAAAAAGAAGACCCAGTGGTTTAAGGTTCGCTCTACGAAAGGGCATGAAGGCTGGGTGCATGAAGATATCATGCAAAAAACACTTTTAGGTGATCAGTCATTTGAAGCGGGTAATTACCAACTGCAAGACTTCACTAAACGTGAATGGGAAGCCGGTGTATTGGGAGGTGATTTTGGTGGTGCTACCAGTTTGGCCATTTACAGTGGTTGGAATTTCACTCAAAATTTAAGTGCTGAATTGTCAATCTCACAAGCCTTAGGCAATGTTGCAGATATACGATTTGCCAATATTAGTTTGGTCCACCAAGCATTTCCGGAATGGCGAGTCTCGCCTTTTGTGAAGCTTGGTGGGGGAGTGATCCAAACACGACCTTTTACCACTTTAGTTCAGACCCCAGATAGAACCGATGAAATAGTTAATGTAGGGCTAGGCGTTAAAGCTTATGTCTCCAGACAGTTTTTTATCAGAGTGGAATACACCAGCTATACAATTTTAACCAGTAGAAACGACAACGACGAAGTGGAAGAATGGAAACTAGGATTCAGCGTATTTTTCTAAGAAAAACAACCCGCCTTATGGCAATTATTTTTGCTAGTTGTATGGCCGTTCCACTGTGGGCAGCCGAAAAGGATCAAAAATTGGACGACCTCGGGAGTATTTTCGATCCCAAAGTCGAACGTCGTGATGTGGAAAGAGAAGCAATTGATACCGAAAATTGGGAGGTTGGTGTCTATTACGGCGTGATTGGTATTGAAGATTTTGGCACCAATGAACTAGTCGGAGCGAGAGTGGCTTATCACGTAACCGAAGATTTTTTCATCGAAACCAGTTACGCGCAATCGCGCGCAGGCTTTTCCAGTTTTGAGCGTCTTAATGGAAATGTTGTCTTGTTGACCCCCGAACAACGAGAATATGCTCAGTTTAATCTAGGTTTGGGGTTTAACCTTTTGCCTGGTGAAGGTTTTATCGGTGAAGAGCTTGCGTTTACCAGCTCTCTTTATCTAATAACAGCATTGGGTAGTACGGATTTTGCCGGAGAACAGCGTTCAACCATTATGGTGGGTGGTGGATATCGAGTACTTTTTACTGACTGGCTGACAATGCATCTTACACTTAAAGATCATTTGTACGATATTGAGCTACTTGGCACGGCCAAAACAGCCAGTGATCTTGAAATTTCGACCAGCATCACCATTTATTTTTAAGTAAGTGTCTATAATCATGAGACTTTTGCTCGACTAAAGAACAAAAGTTGCATCATATATTAAAGGATCAGGAACCTCTATTATGAAATTGTTCGCCAAATTTGTTTTATTCTTAATTGTTTGCTGCTTGTTTTTTTCCCAAGGCGTTGCTAATGCGAAAACGGCTGCACCCGATTTTACTTTAAAAAGTCGCGATGGAAAAAATGTCCGTTTATCTGATTTACGAGGTCAGGTGGTATTGCTTAATTTTTGGGCAAGTTGGTGTGGTCCTTGCCGACAGGAAATGCCTATCTTGGATGAAATTCATAATAAATACAAAAGCTTGGGATTTTCAGTTCTTGGTGTTAATTTAGATGCAAAATCCAGCAAAGCGATCAATTACCTAAAGGATACTCCAGTTAGTTTTCCGGTTCTTTATGATCCTAAAGGTGATGTGAGTAGCCAGTATGGTGTACAGGCCATGCCAAGTACCGTCATCATTGATAAAGATGGTAATGTCAGATATTTGCACGAAGGATACAAGTCCGGTTATGAAGACGACTATCGTCAACAAATAAAAACACTTATGAGAGAGTAAGATGACTTCATTTTCTACCATTGCGAAGTCAGGCATCATTTTTATGGTGCTGTTCTTATCTGCTTGCTCCAGCATTGAGCCGTGGGTCAAACCTTATGAGAGGCAGAATCTTGCTGATCCAATCACATTTTTTGGGCGAGATCCTGTGTCGGATAATTACATGCATCATGTTCGTCAGGCGAGAGAGAGTGCGCGAGGCGCAGAAGGTAGCGCCGGAGGTGGTTGTGGTTGTAACTAACAGACTGGCATATTTCCTTCGGGGTCTGCTTTTTGTTACGGTCTCTCAGGCCGCTTTTCAAACAGCCCATGCGGCTGTGCTACCAGAAGATCGAGCCGATGTTTTATATCATAGATTTGACGGTGGTGGAGTGGTGATCCATGGACCTTCTATATTGGTCAGAAAATCGATTAAAGATACCGTTTCTATCGCGGCTAATTACTATGTTGATAATGTCAGTAGTGCGTCTATTGATGTGGTAACTACCGCCAGCGCCTATATCGAACAACGCATTGAAAGTTCGGTTAACATGTCTTACCTTCGAGATAAAACCGTACTCACGATTAGTTATGGTCAAAGTGATGAAAATGACTATTCTGCCAGAAATGCCAGTTTTGATTTTACTCAAGATTTTTTTGGTGACTTAACGACCATCAGTGCTGGTTTTTCGAAAGGTTGGGATGTCGTTGGCAAACGAGGTGAAGAAGATTTTGCTGAGGATGTGTCTCGCAAACAGTTCCGGTTTGGTCTTTCACAAATAGTGACTAAGAATAGCCTGATAGGTATTTCTTGGGAAACAATTACTGATACGGGCTTTCTTAATAACCCCTATCGTTCGGTAAGATACCTTGATCCGAGCACTTCGGTTGGTTATAGCTTTCAATCAGAATTATATCCTGAAACTCGCACTAGTGATGCCTTTGCATTCAGAGCAATGTATTACTTACCTTATCGAGCCGCGATCAAAGCGGAAGCACGAGTCTTTGGTGATACTTGGGGAATTGCGGCTAAAAATATGGAGTTGGGTTATACCCATCCATTTGGAGATCACTGGGTTTTTGATCTAAAAATACGTCACTATGAGCAAACCAAAGCGAATTTTTATAGCGATCTTTTTTCCAGAATTGATGCACAAAATTTTCTTGCTAGAGATAAGGAAATGAGCAGCTTTAGTAATGACAGTGTCGGGCTGGCGGCTAGTTATGAAAGAGAAATTAATGAATGGGAGCTTTTCGACAAGTTTAGTGTCAATCTATCCGTTGATTACATAAAATTCGATTTTGAAGATTTTCGAGATATCAGGGAACAATCAACGCCGGGATTAGAGCCCTTATATGGTTACGACGCGCTAGTTACCCGATTATTTTTCTCGGTGTGGTATTAAAACAAAACGATAAAATTAATAAGTGCTAAAAAATCAATAAGTGCTAGCTAAAATTGATTTTAGGTGGTTGCCAGTTAGAGCTGCTGTCCTGATAATCGAAAGTGTCAGAAGGAAAGTCGTTAGAGTCTGAAACTATATCAATAAATTCATTGTAAGCATAGCGACACTCAACTCGGTTTTCAAAAGGGCCGTAGTCGATGGCTTCTCTAGTTTTGAAAAACCAGCTACCTTTTCGGCAGAAAAAGCGTCCACTTCGTTCATATGAACCTTTGCTTGGTTCATTGTTTCGATATACAAATTGTGTATTATTATTCGTCATCATTTTTCCTCCGTGAATATTTATACTTGAGTAGTAGGATCTAAACAAATGCAATGCCTGATGCTTGTTGAGGGAAGGTAGCATCATTTATTCCTGATGCAGAGCAGTATAGACCCGATATATCGGAATAACCTGAAAAATTGGAATAAACGGGCAATATTTCGAGACCACTGGACCAAAGAGGGCTTAAATCGTCCATTTATTTCGAGTTGAGGTTATTTATGTTTGATCGCTACTCGGTTCAGTTTGATATAAATTTGGCCAAATTCGAACACTTTTAACCATGTTGGTTTTTATTTGTAGTATTTCCATCGGGTAGCCTGCTAGTCTTAAGCCCGTTCCTGCTTGTGGTATTGATTCCATGTGCTCCAGAATGATGCCATTAAGTGTTTTGGGTCCACCAGTGGGCATGTCCCAATTTAACGAGCGATTAATATCTCGGATAGTGGCGCTGCCATCGATAATGATACTACCATCTTTTTCCATTTGGATATCTTTGCTGAGTGCGGCAAAATCGGTGGTAAATTCACCGACAATTTCTTCTAAAATATCCTCCAAAGTCACTAATCCCTGAATATCTCCATACTCATCAACGACTAGGCCTATTCGAGATTTTTTTCTTTGAAAATTAAGTAGTTGAGTATTAAGAGGAGTGCCTTCTGGGACAAAGTTCACCGCGGTCATCACTTTCTTGATCGATTCTAACGAGAGTTTCTCTTCAGTTTTTGCGATCAACCTGATCATCTGACGTGCGTGCAAAAATCCAACGACATTATCAATATTATTATTAAAGACGGGGAGTCTTGTGTGAACAGCGCTGCGAAGTTGTTCGATTATTTCATCCAAATCATCCTCTAGATCGATGCCTGTTACTTCCGCTCGAGGGATCATAATATCTTCGACGGTCACCTTTTCTAAATCCAAGATGCTTAACAACATATTCTGGTGACGTTTTGGAATGAGTGCGCCTGCCTCATTGACGATAATCTTGAGTTCTTCTGAATTTATACTGTGTTCTTTTGCTTCTTCCATATCAACGCCAAATAATCTTAGTAGGCCATTGGTTAAGCTGATGATCATCCGAATTAGTGGATAAAAAAGACGATATAGGGGCGTTAAAATGTAGGCTGCTGGAAAAGCTATCTTTTCTGGATGAAGCGCTGCCAGTGTTTTTGGTGTAATTTCGGCAAAAACCAGAATAACGATGGTCAAAGCGCCGGTGGCAATGGCATAGCCCAAATCGCCCCACAAACGTACACAAATTACGGTGGCTATTGAAGCGGCGAGAATATTGACAAAATTATTACCGATTAATATCAGGCCAATGAGTCGATCAGGCCTAGCGAGTAATGCTTGGGTTAGTTTTGCGCCTCGATGATTCTTTTTGACCAAGTGCTTTAATCGATAACGATTAAGCGACATCAAACTAGTTTCCGCACTGGAAAAAAAACCAGAGAGTAATATTAAAACAAGCAATATAATCGATAAGGCTAAGGTTGAAATAGTGTTCAAGTCGTTTGATCTCTGTATGGAAAGTTAGGCTACAATCAAAGGATAAACTCGATCACTAATTTACTGCCAAAATAGCCTAATAACAATAAAAATACACTGACTAAGGTCCATTTTGCAGCAAAAACGCCTCGCCAGCCTCTTTGATAATGACCCCATAATAATATACCAAGCACTGCCCAAGATAAGATTGTCAGTATTATTTTATGCAAACCTTGCTGTTGTTTAGCTTCAAAAGGTAGAAATAACACTAAAATTAACGCCAGTGACATCAGTAGAAATCCACTGGAGAGAAGTTGAACTAAGTATCTTTCCATACTTTGCAATGGGCCTAACCAAGAATGAATTGCTGCGGGATGATGTCTCAAACCATTGTCAATATACAAAACCAAAAGTGCCTGTAGAGCCGCCAACATCAGTATGCTCATAGCACTAATTCCAAGAAGTATGTGCAGTATATCAAGGAATTTGCCTTTGAGGTTGATCGGCGTAACACCGTCAAAAACAGCTACTTCCAGTAAACTAGCAGCGGCAATTGGCAATGAAACTATTAGCAGGGCATAGGCACGGTGTTTAATCAGGTTCCAATAGACCAAGATCATGGTGATCCAAGTTGTCATAGTGAAAATATTGAAAAGTCCAAAATTTTGACCACTGTCGCTATCAATATTTAGATATGCTACCAGCCCATGCAATATAATGGCGACTAGCAGTATTTTAGAGGTATGCTGGCTTAAGGTCGCGTTTTTTGACAGACGCAACCAAGCATACACGAGAATGCCACAATATAGCGCAAATCCTGTAAGCTCTAAGCAAACTAAATTCAATCGTTCATTCCTTGTTTTGTGGTTACGAATAACGTTGTTGCAATTGTTGTCATTATTAACTAGCTATGTTTGAGAGTAAACCCACATTTTGAGGTAGCAGGGGTTTAAAGCTTGTTAGTGCGAATTATCCCGCTATAATACCGGTCTTATTTTATTGAATTTCCCCTCAGCTTTTGAGAGTTTTTTATGTTTGACAATTTATCTGACCGTTTAAATAAAGTTTTAAAGAAGATCAGCGGAAAAGGCCGTATTACTGAAGACAATATTCAGGCTACACTTCGTCAGGTTCGAATGGCGTTGCTTGAAGCCGACGTGGCTTTGTCGGTTGTTAAAGATTTTGTTACCAAAATCAAATACCGAGCACTCGGTAAAGAGGTCAAAAAGAGCCTTTCGCCAGGACAAGCATTTATCAAAATCGTGCAAAGTGAAATGGTTGCCGCGATGGGTGATGCCAATCAAACGCTGGACTTAAGAGCAAAGCCTCCTGCCGTTGTTTTGATGGCAGGATTGCAAGGGGCTGGTAAAACAACCTCAAGTGCCAAGTTGGCCCGTTACTTGATCGAGCGTGAAAAAAAGTCTGTGATGTTGGTAAGTGTTGACGTATATCGCCCAGCGGCGATTGAACAACTGCAACGAGTAACAGAGGAAGTGGGAGCTACTTTCTTTCCCAGTACGACTGATCAAAAACCAATTGATATTGCTAAGGCTGCGATTAAACAAGCCAAAAAAGAATTTGCCGATGTTCTAATTGTTGATACGGCTGGTCGATTAGCCATTGACGATGAGATGATGAGTGAAATCAAATCCTTGCATAAAGCAATTTCACCAGCTGAAACTCTGTTTGTAGTGGATAGCATGACCGGTCAGGATGCGGCCAATACGGCCAAAGCATTCGATCAAGCCTTGCCGTTGACGGGTGTAATTTTGACCAAAGCCGATGGTGATGCGCGTGGTGGTGCAGCGCTCTCTATTCGTCACATAACCGGTAAACCAATTAAATTTATCGGAATGGGAGAAAAACTGGATGCATTGGAACCATTTCATCCTGAACGGATAGCCTCCAGAATCTTAGGTATGGGGGATGTCCTTTCATTAATCGAAGAGGTTGAAAGAACCGTCGATAAGGAAAAGGCTAAAAAACTGGCCAAAAAGGTAATGAAAGGAAAGGGATTTGATCTGGAAGATTTTAGAGAGCAATTGATTCAAATGAAAAGTATGGGTGGTTTAACCGGAATGATGGATAAATTACCAGGAATGGGGAACGTACCTCAAGCGGCTAAAGATCAGCTTAATGATAAAGTGACTATTCGAATGGAAGCGATTATTAATTCGATGACAGCCAAAGAAAAAGCTTTTCCGGAAATGATCAAAGGATCGAGAAAGAGAAGAATTGCCTCGGGATCAGGTACGGAGATACAAGATGTAAACCGTATGCTCAAACAATTTAAGCAAATGCAAAAGATGATGAAAAAAATGCGGGGCAAAGGCGGCATGATGAAAATGATGCGCAGTATGAAAGGAATGATGCCACCAAGCGGAGGAATGCCTCCAATGGGGTAGAGCGATTAAAATAAAACGATTAATTTTAAGAGTTGTCTGAAACGTAACCAAGCTATATTTTTAACCATTATTTTGTCTGGAAGGGGCTAAAAAGGGCCAAAACCGGTTTTGAACAAAAAAACTACAAAAAACAATCAAATTAAGCCTAAAAAAGGTTTCCAAATGGTGCATTTAGAGATAAAATGCGCGTCCTTTGTACTCTGAGCTAAAGTTCTCTGACCCCAAAAGGCCAGTCTGCATCTTAATTTAGTAATAATGATGCTTAACTTTACAGACATCAATACCGAGATTTTTGGGTAGCGATTCAATTAGTTACCAATTTGAACAGTAGCTGTTCAGGTTGCTTCTAAAATATACCAGTTCAAGGCAAGAAAAGTGAGCATATTCCCGCATGGATGCGGGTCATGCAGTTAATGCATGGAGCAATTAGCTGTCTCGTTTATGTCATCATTTTTTTACGCCGAAATGGCCGATTTTAAAGGTAAGCTGAATAGGTGCGAATTTAGAGGATTTATAGCGCATGGTTACCATTCGTTTAGCCCGTGGAGGCTCAAAAAAGCGTCCATTTTATCATATGGTCGTTACCGATAAGCGAAATGCTCGTGATGGTCGTTTTATTGAAAGAGTTGGTTTTTTTAATCCTGTAGCAACCGGTCAGGAAGAGCGTATCCGAGTTGATAATGCTCGTGTTGATCATTGGATAGGCTTGGGCGCTCAAGTGAGTGACCGAGTTAAGAAACTAATAAAAGACTATAAAGCGGCTTAAAATTTAAGTTCGCTTAAATGAAGTTAGTGAGTGATGAAAACTTTGACTCCGGTAAATAAACCGATTGTAATCGGCCAGTTTTCCGGAGTTTTTGGTGTACATGGTTGGGTTAAGGTTTTTTCCCACACCGAACCAAGAGAGAATATTCTTGAGTACACTCCTTGGTTGATTAAAAAGAAAGACGGCTGGCATTCAGTCACTTTCATAAAAGGTCGCAAACAAGGCAAAACGATTGTCGCTCAACTGAAAAATGTAGATGATCCTGATAAAGCACATGCTTTAATTGGGTGTGATATCGCAATCAATGAAAGTCAGTTAAAAGAATTAGCCGAAGATGAATTTTATTGGCGAGAATTGCAAGGACTGAAAGTGATTAATATGGAAGACACGGTTCTTGGAAACGTTTCTTCAATGATGGCCACAGGTGCAAATGATGTTATTGTGGTCGAGCTTGATGCGACCATAGCAAAAGCTAAAAACACTAAAGAAATATTGATCCCCTATATTGATAGCGTGGTCAAAAATATTGATCTTGACACAGGATTGATAAAGGTAGATTGGGATGAAGACTTCGATTAAACAGAAGGCTTCGACTAAAGAGCAACAGGATGACAGCAATCATGTCATTCAATTTAGCTCGATTAGTTTATTTCCTGGAATGTTTAATGCGATTACTGATTACGGAGTGGTTGGTCGTGCGGTAAAAACAAATAAAATAGCTTTGGATTGTATTAATCCTCGGGATTATACCCAGGACAGGCATAGAACCGTTGACGACAGGCCTTATGGTGGTGGTCCGGGCATGTTGATGAAGGTCGAACCTTTGCAACAGGCCATACAAGCGGCTAAAGAGATCCATCCAGATGTTTCAGCGAAAGTAATATACCTTTCGCCTCAGGGAAGAAAATTAGATCATGCATTGGTCAAGCAATTGGCTAAAGAACAGCATCTTATTTTGTTGTCTGGTCGATACGAAGGTATTGACCAACGGCTGATTGATAAACAAGTCGATATGGAAGTTTCGCTTGGGGATTTTGTGTTGAGTGGTGGTGAACTTGCCGCTATGGTTTTGATTGATGCGGTCACGCGTTTATTACCTGAAGTATTAGGGCATAGTGATTCTGCTATCGAAGATTCCTTTGAAGATGGTCTATTGGATCATCCTCATTATACTCGGCCTGAAATTTATCAGGATATAGAGGTACCCGCAGTGCTTTTAAGCGGTGACCATCAAGCCATTGAAAAATGGCGATTGCAGCAACGGCTTGGTAAAACTTGGTTAAAGCGGCCAGATTTGCTGACCAAAAAGAATTTGACCGCTAGTGAGCAAAATTTACTGGATGAGTTTAAAATCGCTTTTAAGCGAACTAATATTTAGTATTTTTTATTTAAAAAGTTTTAAGTTTAAAACCTAGGAGAGAAGCATGAGTAAATTGATTAATATGCTGGACCAGGAACAAATGACTAAAGAAATCCCTGAGTTTGCTCCAGGTGATACTGTTATTGTTCAAGTGAAAGTAAAAGAAGGTGATAGAGAGCGTCTTCAAGCCTATGAAGGTGTTGTTCTTGCAATAAAAAATCGTGGAATAAACTCTGCCTTCACCGTAAGAAAAATTTCTTATGGTGAAGGTGTTGAGCGAGTTTTTCAAACCTATAGTCCAATGATTGATAGCATCACAGTCAAAAGACGCGGTGATGTTCGTCAGGCTAAGTTATATTATTTGCGTGAATTGAGTGGGAAATCTGCTCGCATTAAAGAAAAGCTTGATCTTAAAAAGAAATAGCTTCTTTTTAATTTTGCAGTTATAAAAGGCCGGTAGCAATACTGGCCTTTTTTGTTTGGGGCCAATTAGCGTCTAATATCAATGGGTCATAAAGCTCGTTTTCTTAGAAATATCAAGCTTTTAGCGATTTTCTGCTATAATTTTATTAATGTAAATCAATTAATGTTCAGCCTTTATCGGATATTAAACTTAAAATATGGCAAACCTATGTTAAAACTGGATGATTTTTTTGGGTTAGTGTTAGAGGAAGAGCGATCAGATATTACTAGCTTTCTAGAGGCGATTAATGTAAACGATCTAATTAACAAAACCAAAGTCGTCAAGAATATATCATCGAAAAATGGTTCTGATTCCCCAATTGTTGGTGTTGCTAGGCGACAACAGTTTATAAAAATGATCAAACCTCTCGTCAACGAGGACATGTTGGATTACGATTCTCGTTATTACAGTAAAGAAGTTAATACATCTTCTAACCATGATAGACGCTATGGCTCTGAAGATAAATTACTTCAAATAGCACTCATTATTGCTTCAACAAAAAGTTTGAAAACTCTCGAAAGCGATCAAAATATCGTCAATATCAAGCAATTGAGAGACGCAGCTTTCCTAGAAACCCGCTTTGATCGACTGTGGGAAATCCTTAGTCAGGAAACTCATCATATCGTAACGGCTTTCCGCAAAGGTAAAAAATAAGGGTAACATTCAGTTTACACCCCAATAATATCTTGTTGTTATCGACATATTCACGAATTTCAGACAAAAAAAACCCGGACAGATTGGCAGATCAGGCCGGGGGTAGGTTCCATGACAAGGGAAAACCTTAAAGCACTGGAAAAAATTCTTCACATATAACTAAGACGCTCAAACAGACAAAAAGTTTTATATAAATTTCAAATGGCTACTTTTATTTTTGAAGTGGAGCGATTGTAAGAGTATAGAACAAAGCCTTTTACTGAACTCCACAAAACATTCAAAAATTAAAATATAATAAATACAAATACTTAGAGTATGAATTAGGCATTAATTGTTAATTATTTTGGAGCTTTGTGATTAAAATAATTTCTGTAATATCTAATAAGTCTAACTAACCTCAACTCGGGATAAGAGTAACCATCCTGCATCCGTATTTTAGGCTAAAATACGGGTGCAGGTCTTTTGAGCCTTTATTGAATCAGCTATTCAGAGGATTAATAGCCAAAAATTATAACCGAATATGGTATTGAACCACTTAGCCTTCTGTTCTCCAGTAGCTTCCCGGTGGTATCATAGGGCTATATTGATTTTAGTCTGAATTTATTTGAAAATGCTCGATCAAATTAAAATAGTCCTTTCTCACACTACTCATCCAGGAAATATTGGAGCCACCGCTAGAGCAATGAAGGTTATGGGTTTGTCTCAATTGGTACTGGTTAATCCTGCCAAATATCCGAGTGCAGAAGCCACCGAAAGAGCCTCAAAAGCGGCCGATATACTTTCCAATGCTGTGATCTATGAAAATATTCACCAAGCAATTGCTGACAGCCGATTAATCGTAGGGGCCAGTGTTCGCACCCGTAGTTTGCCAAGTCGCTTAGTGACACCACGTCAACTCGTCACGGTTATTCAGGACAACCCTAAAAATACGCCGATAGCCATTCTATTTGGCACTGAAAATTCGGGCTTGACCAACGATGAATTACATCTTTGCCACTATCAAGTTTATATTCCAACTAATCCTGACTATTCATCCTTGAATTTGGCTTCCGCGGTCCAATTAATTAGCTATGAAATGCGATTAGCTTTTTCTGAAATGCAACCATTACCTGAGCAAAGAGTTATAGCTAACGAACAAAGAATATCCAGAGTACAACTTGACGGGTTATTGGCCCATTTTGAAAAAGTGATGAGTGATACCGGTTATTTAAATACCGATCATCGTAAACAAATTGATAATCGAATGAGCCGTCTTTTAAGTAAAGCAGAAATAACTGAAAGTGAAAATCGGGTGCTAAGAGGATTTCTTTCATCGATCGAAAACTCATTGAAACAATAAGTGACCAATGATTAATTTAGGTTTATAAGACTAACCTCCCTTGAGCAGGCTGTATTGATAACATGTTTGAACGAATTAAAGAAGATATTAGCAGTGTTTTTGACCGAGACCCTGCGGCTAGAAATACTTGGGAAGTCATCATCAATTATCCGGGGTTGCATGCTGTTTGGTGGCATCGTTTAGCACACCGATTATGGATCAACCATTGGTACTGGTTGGCTCGAATCATTTCTACGATTTCCCGTTGGTTAACCGGTGTTGAAATTCATCCAGGTGCGACCATTGGTCGTCGTTTTTTCATTGACCATGCCATGGGAGTTGTGATTGGAGAAACGGCTATTATCGGTGATGATTGCACTCTTTATCATGGGGTAACATTAGGTGGAACCTCATGGGATTCAGGCAAACGACACCCCACTCTGGAAGATAATGTGGTGATTGGAGCTGGGGCTAAAATTTTGGGTCCGATTACTCTTGCAAAAGGCTGTCGGGTGGGATCAAATGCGGTGGTCACTAAGGATGCTCCTCCAGGCTCTACGGTGATAGGTATTCCAGGACACATCATTGATCCAAATTGCAGGAAAGATAATACGCATCGTGAAAGAGTTGAGCAATTGATCGGATTTGAGGCTTATGGGGAAAGTGAAAAATGTTATGATCCTGTTGCGCAGGTGATTAGTAGTATTTTGGACCACTCAAGAGCGGTTGATAATCAACTAAACCTGCTATTAGAAGCGCTTTCAAATAAAGGCATTGATATACAAACACTTAATTTACCGGGTATTAATGCGGCAGATTTTTTGGATGGGATGAGTGTCGAAACCGCTACCGAAGTTGAAACCATTACCGAAATTGATTCATCGGTACAATAGATTTTTATAAGATAAAAAAATAGGCCTATGAAACAACCAATTTATCTGGACTATGCTGCAACGACTCCCGTTGATCCAATCGTTGCCGAAAAAATGATGTCCTGTTTGACTTTGGATGGCGCCTTCGGTAATCCTGCTTCTCGTTCTCATCGTTATGGGTGGCAGGCGGAGGAGTTGGTTGATGTAGCCCGTCATCAAGTGGCAGATATGTTGGGCGCAGATGCGCGAGAAATTATATGGACATCGGGAGCAACTGAGGCTGATAATTTAGTTTTAAAAGGGATTGCTCAGTGGCATCAAAAAGGTCATATCATCACAACTGCATTTGAACATAAAGCCATTTTAGACAGCTGTGCACACCTTGAAAAACAAGGATTTATAGTTACTTATTTAAAGCCCGATATGAATGGAATTATTGCCCCACAGTTAGTTGAAGAGGCGATTACCAATGAGACTATACTCATTTCTATTATGCAGGTTAATAATGAAATTGGTTCAATTCAGGACATCAAAGCGATCGGCGAAATTGCCCACGCAAAACATATTCCTTTTCATGTCGATGCAGCACAAAGTGCCGGTAAAATCGCTATCGATTTATCAGAATTACCAGTTGATTATATGTCTTTTTCCGCTCATAAAATTTATGGTCCAAAAGGGATTGGCGTATTGTTTGCCAGAAAGAATCAGCAACCGAATTTGGAAGCACAAATACATGGCGGAGGGCATGAACGAGGGTTGCGTTCGGGCACATTAGCGACTCATCAAATTGTCGGTATGGGAGCGGCATTCGAACTCGCCAGAAAAGAACTGGAAAAAGGTGAATCATTGATATTGTCACTCAAAAATCATTTTGTCGAGCAGCTCTGTCAGATTGAAGGTGTTCACGTTAATGGGGATCTCTCAATCAGTGTTGCGGGTATTGTCAATTTAAGATTTGATTACGTCGATAGCGAAACTTTAATCATGGCATTTAAAGATATTGCTATTTCCTCTGGCTCAGCTTGCACTTCTGCCAGTGTTGAACCTTCTTATGTACTTAAACTTTTAGGCTTGACTGACGAACAGGCACATAGCTCACTGCGTTTTTCTTTTGGGCGTTTTACCAGCGTAAAAGATGTAGATACAGCAATTAATGTGGTGACTAATGGCTTAGAACGGTTGAGGAGTTTATCTCCTGAATGGGCTAAAAGACACTCCTAATCAATGACAAAAAGAGCTTACAGACCGAATTATTATTTGCTCAAATGCCAAATTAGACTAATATTTAGCGGCAGGTAAAAAAAAGTGTAGTTTTGCCAAATTAATTTGAATAAAGGCTTGTATTTTTTTTCAAATCACGGATAATGCGCTCCGCATCGGGTCGTTAGCTCAGCCGGTAGAGCAGTTGACTTTTAATCAATTGGTCGGGCGTTCGAATCGCCCACGACCCACCATTTTGCAAAGAAGGCCATTCAGAAATGACTGGCCTTTTTTATGCACCAATATCCGCGTCTTTTCATTTTTGAAAAACCTTGTCCCTAAATCTTTTGTCTCGATCGTTTATATCCGGTAAAATTAGAAAACGACAGACCATGTTTTGTTCAGAGCAGGCATGGATAACCCCTTAACTCCTTTTCGAGAAAATAAATATGAAGCGTATTCTATTGTTGCTGCCCCTTTTATTATTTTTATCGACGCGTGGCTTTGCTGCCGTGCCAGTAAAACCACTAAGCAAACCGCTCATCGAATCATTTCTGATTGTTAGCAAAAAAATTGGTGGATTAGGACAAAAATATCCAGAGTTGGCAAATTATTCAGCAGGGAGCAATTTTGAAGACCAATCAGAGCTGGTTAAATTCTTAAAAAATTCCAGTGCCTTTCCGGAAATAAAAAAGATTATAGAGGCTTCTGTTTTTACTAGTTTAGAGGATGTTTTTATCTTTTCAGAACGAATATTAGCAATTGGCTATTACAATAAAGTTAACAATTCTGATAGTGTGAGTTTATTTCAGACAGAAAAAATATTACAAGCCAATCTGAATAATTTACGAGCTAACAATGCCTCGGATACCATCATTAGTAAAGCCGAAAAAACTCTAGATTATGTAAAGGTACAAGTAAAAATTGTACGACAAAAACTGGATGTTATTAGTGAAGAAGACAAAACTTTTGTTATACAAAACAGCGAGTGGCTCAAACAGAAATTCACCGTAAAGCAGTAAAATACTAATACTCCCGTAAAAGAGGCTAGATACGACTTACCGTTATTTGAGAAACACCCGCCAGTTTCACTTGATCAACTACATCGACTAGAACACCTGAGCCAGCGCTTTCAGCCACTTTTACCAAAACAACCAGTTCGGGGTTTTTACTTAAAGCCACTTCAATGTTGGTTTGTACTGCATCTTGAAGGATTAGACGACTAGCAAAAAATACATCTTCTAACTCATTGATTTGGATGATTAGAGCAGGTGAGACAATGGTGTCAATTTTTGATGGCTTGTTCGGACGATCAATCGTAATCCCCGACTCTTTGATAAAAGATGTCGTCACAATAAAGAAAATCAACATGATAAATACAATATCCAGCATTGGCGTCATATCCACTTCAGAGGTTTGGTCGGGTTTATTGATCCGTCTTCGCATATTGACTCCTCAATTGACGTGTGCTTGTCTATTAATTGCTACAAATGTAATAATGAGATTACCGGTGTTTTTATAGGAAGTCAAGTGCTGTTTGGGGATAAATATGTTAAATTTGGGATCATGGGATCACATAATCAATCAGAATAAAAAGGCGAATTAAGTGAAAAATAATCTATTGGGTATTGTTGGAATGATTGGTTTTGTTGTTTTGAGTTTAAATCCTAGCGAGGCCGTTGCATCAGAACATCAAACTAAAGAAGAAATTGAAGTCAAGGTAGAGCCGGGAAAGGAAAAAACGGATCGATCGGGTGAGTTGTATTTACCTTCTGCACAACCAATGGAAGATATTGACAAAACTCTGGCCAACGCAAAAGCTAATAACAAATTAGCACTCATTGTGATGGGCGCTAATTGGTGCCATGATAGTCGTTCTTTAGCAACTAAGTTGTATTTACCGGAAGTGAAAGAGACGATTGAATCAAATTATGAATTGATGTTTGTTGATGTGGGCTATCTAACCAAAATAAAAGAAGTGATCACCCGATTTGGTATGCCGGTAATTTACGCGACTCCAACGGTGTTAATCATTGAGCCGAATACAGAGGCTTTGATCAACGGTCACAATATGCATATATGGCGTGATGCCGATAAAGTGAGTGTATCGGATACCCATCAATATTTTACAGATATTGCCAATAACAAACAACAATTGCTGGCATCTCTCTCTCTGATACAAAGACCGCAGATAAAAATTTGTTAGGATCTCTTCATTTATCAATTGACCGATTTGAGCAAGAGCAGGCCGCCAGAATATATAAAGCCTTTACTATTATCGGTCCCTTAATTAAAGAAAAAGAACAGGGCGGAGAGCCAAAAAACTTTCTGAAACATTGGAAGGCGGTGGCGGCTCTACGATATAAAATGACTGATGATTTGGTCATTTTGCGCCAACAGGCGATTGAAATTGCCAGCGATGTCAATTCCGATCAGAAATTATCTTTTCCTGATTATCCCGCTTTTGAATGGGAAAATAAATGATTAACCAAGAGAATCTTTTGTGAAATCTGCTCCTATGAATGAAAGTCCCGTGAACGAAATTCTTGCGATAGAAAGTTTTACGATTGATACACCAGTTGGGCGATTGCTTATTAAGATCAAAGACGATCGGCTAGCCAATATTCACCTCAATAGCCAATTTGAATTGATAGCGGCACAAACTCGGTTTGGTAAAATAGTCACTCGACAGTTGGAAAATTATTTTAAAAAACCTGAATTCGAATTCGATTTATCTTTGCTACAATCCGGTACAGAGCACCAATTAAAAGTCTGGTCGGCACTTCGTCAAATCCCACCCGGCAGCGTGCTAACTTATGGTCAACTAGCCCAAAAAATTGGCAGTAGTGCTAGGGCGATCGGCAACGCCTGTCGAAATAATCCTGTACCGATAGTGGTGCCGTGTCATCGGATAGTGGCTGCATCTGATATTGGTGGTTTTTCCGGGGCGCAACAAGGTGTGCTTTTGGAAATAAAACGTCATTTACTTAACCACGAAGGATTATTTTTTTGAGTAATATTGGTGAACTTTTAAGCGGTTTTATGAATGCCTGATTCTGACTCCATTAGCCTTTTTGATTCCCAACAAATAGCATTATTTGCTGATCATTTATGGATGCATGATGGACTTAGTCAGCACACTTTAAGCAGTTACCAGACCGATCTCAAATTATTTGCTCGTTGGTTAGTTGTTAAGAAAACTCAATTATTGTCGGTGGACGATGGTTTATTGCAGGATTATTTATCCCATCGTTTCGCCAATAAATATTCTGAACGTTCAACCGCCAGACTTTTATCAACGCTTAGGCGTTTTTATGCCTATGCAATTGAAGCAAATTTGTCACAAACCGATCCTACTGCCAAAATTGCTTCTCCTAAATTAAGTAAACCACTCCCTAAAACGTTATCAGAAAGTGATGTTGAACAATTGCTGGCGGCGCCAGATTTAGAAACCGACATAGGCATTAGAGATTTGGCGATGATCGAAATGATGTATGCCAGTGGTTTGCGAGTGAGTGAGCTGATTAATATCCAGTTTTCACAATTGAGTTTGCATCAAGGCGTTGTCCGAGTGCTTGGCAAGGGGAGTAAAGAAAGATTGGTGCCATTTGGTGAAGTCGCATTGAGTGCTATAGAACGTTATATCAAAACCACCAGAACTCTTTATCTTGGCAATCAATCCTGTGACGACCTGTTTCTGTCCCGTCGCGGTCAAAAAATGACCCGACAGACGTTCTGGTACCGGTTAAAGCATTACGCGCAGCAAACAAGTATTAAAACTCAGTTGTCTCCACATACCTTAAGACATGCCTTTGCTACTCATTTGTTGGCTCATGGTGCGGATTTAAGGACTTTGCAGTTGTTATTAGGACATAGCGACTTGTCGACCACCCAAATTTATACCCACATTGCTAAAGAAAGGCTTCAATTGTTGCACGCAAAGCACCATCCAAGAGGGTGAAAATACCTCTATCCGGGGATATAAACCGTTTGTCTAATCCTTATGTGGACTGTTATAGTATCTGCCGATTAATAAGTCCATACTATGTAACCCCGACACAGGAATTCTGAACTAATCAAAATCCCTGTGTCGGGGGTACAAAATTAAACTTTTTTAGGATTATCAAACCACATGACCATCTTACGCTCAACCTATACATTACTTGCCTCTGTATTACTATTTACGGCTTGTACCGATAACTCTCAGTCTCGCGACAGTTCTGATTCGGAACAAAAGGTGGTTTCTACTCTAAAAAGTGTCCAAACAGATTTATCTACCGAAGAAATTAAATTATTGTTGGAAAAGAAACTATCCGGTATCGAGATTAGCAGTGTTGAGCCTAGCCCGAAGGAAGGATTTTATCAGGCCTTTTATGGAGGGCAGATCCTTTATATCTCCACCGACGGTCAGTTTTTGTTTTCTGGAACTTTGCTTGCACTTTCCGGCGATGAACCCGTTAACCTTACCGACAATGCTGTTTCGGCTAAAGCTTCTGAAATGTCTCCACAAAGGCAGGCAGCTATTGCATCAATCAAAGAAGAAGATATGGTGGTCTTTAAAGCGGAAAAGGAAGAATTTGCAATTACCGTATTTACCGATGTGGATTGTGCTTATTGCCGAAAACTTCATAAAGAAGTACCGCAGCTTAATGCAGCAGGTATTACCGTTCGATATTTGGCTTTTCCTAGGGCTGGAGTTGGTTCATCAGC
Organism: uncultured Kangiella sp.; assembly: GCA_964454125.1. Taxonomy (GTDB): domain Bacteria; phylum Pseudomonadota; class Gammaproteobacteria; order Enterobacterales; family Kangiellaceae. Next base: position 25,818 of record CAYVSL010000006.1, on the reverse strand, counting down.
CTATGATAAATTAGTCTCCGTTTGGTGTTCCGACGATAGAACATTAGCGATGAACAACGCCAAACTTAAGCGACAATTTTCTCCAAAAACCTGCACTAATCCTGTTGCCTCTCAATATCAGCTTACTCGCAAATTTGGTTTGTCTGGTACGCCAGCATTGATCTTACCGGATGGTGAATTAATCGCTGGTTATATTCCTTTCAAAAAGCTCCAAAAACACCTACAAGACAAAGCTCAACAAGCAGAAACAGCTGGAAAATAGCGTCTTTTCGGGCATAAATTTTTGCCCGGATTGTTTTAATTATCGTAGGTTTACATCAAAAAAAACCAAGAAATACGCTATTTCACAATCAATCGTGGAAAATATTTCAGTTTAACGTCTTCTCTTTCTCTGGATCTTTTTTTCTACTTTAAGTAATAATACCGAAATTTCTTTTTGGCGTTTTTCATCTGCTAGTGGTGTGATTTTCGCTGGGACAGAAGCTTGAGCTTTTAGAAGGTATTTTTTCGCTTTATTATATTTTCGGGTTTCTTCATATAAAAATTCACCATAGAAAAAATTGGGGTCGACACCATCAGGATTGATTTCTAACGCTTTAATCAGATGTTTTTCAGCTTGCACATCACTTCCAAAACCAAAAGGCCAGCCTGGGACTTTGGCATAAAGTATGCCTAAACTGGCATGGGCCGATCCAGAAAGAGAATTCTCATTAATACTGATGGCTTTATTTAAATCTTCTTTTGCCGCTTTAGCTAATGACAAGGCTCCTAAGCCACCTTTGGCACCTGCAAAACTGGATTTTATAATGCCTCGCCAGATCCAGCCTTTGGCATCGCCACTATTGTCACTCACATATTGATCAGCTTGTTTAATTAATTTCTCAAAAGCAGATCCCTGCGCGTCATCTTTTAATGCATAATTAGCTTCTGACCAACCGGTTCCTAAGCTATCAATACTGATTTCAGCTAGAGCAATATGGTTTATACTCACGAAAATAAAGGCTATTAGGATATTGCTTATTCGTATATTCATGGTGTTCTCCTACTTCAATTGATTTTTTAGGTTCAATGAATGTTGTGGTTTTAAGATTGTGTTGCACCTGATTCTAAAATGCAGGCTGTTTTCCGAGCAGTGCTTGATAGTGGCATGCTCGTGGTTTGTTCTTGCTTAGGGTGAGATTTCGAATTTAGTTTGGCGAAGGCTTTTATTTGCAGCAATTGTTTACCGATGCCCTTATCGACCAGTGAGGGAAATATACCATTGATCGTTAGGAACCATTTTTCAGGCCAGCCAATCGTTACTCGATCTGATTCATTTTGCAATTGTTTTAATACCGCCATAGCCACCACCTCAGCAGAGTCGGTGGTGTTGCCTAGTTGCTGATTTAATTGGTTGACGGCGTTAGAATTAATGGGGGTATCCGTAGCTCTTGGTGCAATGTAAAATACTTTAGTGGTTTCATTTTGTAACTCTCTTTTAAGAGCTTCACTAAATCCTTTTAGACCAAATTTACTGGCGCAATAGCTAGTGAAGCAGGGATAACCAATGCTCCCAAATGAAGAACCAATATTTAAAATATAACTTTGTTTAGAACGTGACAATATTGGTAGAAGCGCTTTGGATATTAGCATTGGAGAAACTAGGTTAATGTTGATTAATTGGCCAATTTGTTCGTCAGTTAAGGACTCAAATGTTGAAAATTCATTGATCCCTGCATTATTGATCAGCAAATCGATAGTGCCGAGAGAATCACAAAAACTTATCAGATCATTACGACCTATTTCTGTCGATAGGTCAGCAGCAATAATATGATGTTGAGCGTTTAATTGATGATTGAGTTGTTGCAATTTTTCAATATTCCGTCCCACTAAAATGAGAGTTGTTTGTTGCTTGTCGAGGTTGCGAGCAATTTCTTGGCCTATACCACCGCTGGCACCGGTTAATACAATAATCTTATTTTTAATAATCATTTCTTCGTCTCTTGTTAACTAATTTTACGCAGCATTTGCTATGCCATGGGAGGCTACTAGCGAATAAAAAATATCGCCATAAAGGTAATAAAATTTATTGGCTGCATCAATGATCGTTTGTTGTTCATCATCATCGGTTATCTGATTCATTAAACTTTCGAAAAATTTAACGTGTTCGATATCTAGAGAACCATGGGATCGTAGGTAAGAAAAAGCATTTTTTGACACACCTTTAGATGGATCATCGGATAAATTGAGTGCTTTAAAAATACTCTCGGCAGCCATATCGGCTAAAGCAATACTGGTTCCTTCAAGCACATGCACCATACCAAAAAAAACTAATGGATTAACTCGATTGATGCTATCGTAGGCATAAGAAACCATCAACTCAGTTGCCCATGCAGGTTGACTTTGGCGAACCGTTTCTTTATCAAATCCGCAGGCGGCTATGTCATTTAAAATCCATTCCTGGTGACCCAATTCCTCTTCAATATATTCAGCAACAGCTTCGCGTAACCATTCCTTACTCTCAGGAAGCTTACTGCCGACGCTCATTAACAAGGGGACAGTATGTTTCACATGGTGATAAGCCTCTTTAAGAAAGGCTACATAATCATTCTTATCAATATCGCCGCTCATACATCGAGCAATGATTGGTGCATCAAAAAGATATTTTTTGGCTTGTTGAGTTTCGCTAACTAGTTTTTGAAAAAAGGTCATTGAGGGGACTCCTGCTCTGGCTGTAGAATGGGGGTATTAATGTTTAACATGAAATATGGGTGATGAGATTGGCTCAATTGTTCGATTTCTTTAGTAAAATATTGTTGTATAGCGAGCCGTTTTGGTCGATTATTTTCGGTCATTAACCCTAATTTCTCGGAAAGAGGTTGTTTTAATATTAGCCAATTTTTTATTTGTGCGTAGTCTGGAAGCATTTCATTAATCTGCATAATAAAACGAGCAACGGATCCTGCTTTGATGTCAGGTTCAAATGGGTGAATTAGCGCAATACAGAAAGGTTTAGCATCGCCAAAAACGACACATTGTTGTAATAAACTTTGCGACATAATTCGTTTTTGTAGACATTCTGCCTCTATCCATTCTGGACTGATGTTTCGGCCGAAGCTGGTAACGATCAGGTTCTTTATTCTTCCGCTGATAAAACATTGACCATTATCCTCAACCCTTCCCAGATCGCCACTTCTAACTTGGTGGGGATACCAGCTCTTTTTATCGCCAAGATATCCAAGAAAACTATTGCCTTTTATAATAATTTCATCATGTTCAAATGATAATTTTATGTGCGACAAAGGCCTGCCGACTGAGCCGAGCCGATTATCTTGAGGAGAGCACAAACAAACAACTGATGCACACTCTGATAATCCATAGCCCTGGTAAACTGGCAATCGAACCGTTGCCGCTCTATCTAGTAAATCGGTACAAACTTTACTTCCACCTACAGCAATAAATTTTAGTGATGCTGGTGCTGGCCATCCTTGTTCTGCTGCGCTGACCAGTACGAATAGAAGTTCTGGGACTAAGATCAGACTGTCGGGTTGATTAATAGAAATCGTGCTCAATAATTGTTTGGCATTTAATTTTGAGCTACCCATGAGCCCTCTTTTTTCTCCACTCACTAAGATAATACTGCCGCCACAGATTAGTGGGGCGTAAACACCAGCAATATTTTCCAACAGAGTGCTTAGCGGCAAAAGACATAAGTGACGAGGGCGCTCAATCGCAATTGTTTCAACTAATGATTGTGCGACCGATATCTGATTTTCGATAGATAAACAAACACCTTTTGGTGTTCCGGTCGAACCTGACGTAAAAGTGATTTTTACCGTATTTTTAGGTAGTTCAACCCATGTGTTTAATTGATGTTGCAAGCATTTAATATTCTTGAAATTACATTTTTTATTGCTAGATGTAAATCCCTCAAAAGATTCGTCCTTGTTCAATTGAATTGGTTTGTCGCGATTTATGTCATGAACAAATAAAGTATCTGTTGCTGTTACCGTTAAAGCATGTTGTATTTGTTCTTGGCTAAAAAAGGGTGGCAAAGGTATAAAGACAATGTTAGTCATCTGGCAAGCCAAATCGATTAAAACCCACTCAATACTATTGTCGAGAACGGCGGCTACGCGTTTAGCATTTACCTGTTTCAAATAATTTTTTGTCTGATTAATTAACTCTTTGAGTTGTCGATAGCTGATTTTTCTGTCATCTTGAATTAGAGAAATATTATCTGAGCTAAAGTTAATTTTATCAAAAATAGTTTTTTTCATGCTAATTCAACAAATTGGCGGCCAATTGATTAATCATCGGCGTAAATGTTTTGCTGATTTTTGAATAGCGCTTTGATTGATTGATTAAAAACAAAGCTTGATCTAGATCGATTGCTAAAAGCTCAGGTGTAGACTCATAGTAACTTCCCCAACAATTTATTTGTGAACCTAAACACTTTGGATCGGCTTTAGCAATATAGTGTGTTGTCATTGCGAGACTTTGCAGCATTGATTTAATTTGAGGTGTTGCACAAAATACTAATTTTTTGTATCCAGCTTTTGATATAGCCATGGCGGTAATGATGAATAGCTGCCTAGTTAATAATTTCTTAGTACCCAATAAATTCCCGATTTCACCTATTTGTTTTCGAACAATATTTTCACTATCAAAAAACATTTCTATAGGCTGGGTCAGGTATTGTTCGATAAACATTGGATAATCGCTTGCCCCCCTAAACCCTAAAGCACTCTGAGTTTTTTTCTGTGAACCAATACTGATAAGATTAGGTAGAAAATGTTGAATATTGGCGCCGTAGTGTTGTTTGAAGCCTTTCCAAATAAAATTTTCAACGCGGCTTCGTCCTTCTTCATAAGGCAAATGTAATTGAACGTTTATTTTGCTTTTTTGCTTCTCTTCCAGCAGTGAAAAAAAATCTTTAGAAGCATCTATTAATTGACTAAAATCTGGTTGGATAAAAGTATTGGTTGTCATAATCGACTACCTGTATTTCATGAGCTTGTGGTTATCTTAAAATGAAAAACTTAAAAAAAGCTTAAGAAAAACAAAACAATAAAAAAATAATTTAATATTTTTCTATCTTGATAAAGATATTTATTAAATGAACTTTATCGAATACTGTTGGTCGCGAGTGGTGGGGGTGTGGAAGGTATTCTAGGATCACGGATAAATCAAAGCGTAAACACGACGTTGCTCAAAGGTTAGTACCTGATAAGTATGACAAGCTTGTCGGCTGGCCATTGCTTCAATAGCAATACCCATGGCATTGATTTTCTGAATGATTTTTGCTGAAAACGGCTGGTGTTTATTACCGGTACCAATAATAAAAATTTCCGGCTTAGTTTCGAGGTGCTTACTAAGATCTTCGAAACTAAGCTGCGCCAAATTTTGCGCTCCGCTAAAGTCCTTTTTATCACCATCTGCTAAAAATACAACCTGATTAAAAATACCAATATTGAGTTTTATTTCGCCAGCTTGATAAGCTTTTATGTTGACATTGGTATCTGTAGCTTCTTTTTGAAGTAGCATGGTCGTTCTGCCGTGATAATAATATACAGGTGATTATAACGCTAAAATGCCATTGGAGGAAAATTAAGACAGATTAAGGTAGAATAGCGCAATCATGATCACTACAAACGAATAAGAAGATCGCTTTGCAAAGAAGATTTTTTTTAAAATTAGGCTTGGGAAGCACTGCCGCCGCAGCATTGGGAGGAATGGCCGTTTGGGATCAAGTATTTGATGGGCCACTATTGAATGCTTGTTTAATCAATTCCTTGCCCAGCTCTTTGGTCGAACATCCGTTAATGAAACAAGCCTATTCGGGGCTCGATTTGACTCAATTATGGGATACTCATTTCCATTTGCTTGGAAACGGATTAAATAGCGGATTTGATGATTTAGCGACCGGTGCGTGGCTAAATCCGGATATGTCTTCTTGGTTATCCCCCATTCAAAAACTTCAATATGCTTTTTATCTTGACGCTGCCTGTATTTTAGAAGCGGACAAAGCTGATCGTCTGTTTCTGGAAAATATCAATAAAACAATGGCACAACTGCCTGACGGGATCCGTTTTATGTTGTTAGCATTTGATTATCAATACGATAATAAAGGAAATGCCAAGCCAGCCAGTTCAACCTTTTATATTCCTAATGAATACGCCGCTAGAGTTGCTAAAGCTCATAAAAGTTTCGAGTGGATAGCCTCGGTTCATCCTTATCGGGCTGATGCAATTGAACAATTAGAATGGTGCAAGGCCCATGGCGCCAAAGCCGTAAAATGGTTACCGCCCGCGATGAATATCGATCCATCATCGCTTCGTTGTGACCGTTATTATCAGAAATTGGTTGAGTTAGAGCTACCTCTTTTGAGCCATGCGGGTGATGAAAAAGCAGTACATAGTGAAGAGTTACAAAAACTATCTAATCCGCTACTGCTTCGTAGAGCCCTCGATCATGGGGTTAAAGTGATTGTGGCTCATTGCGCATCGCTTGGTAGTAATCAGGATTTAGACAACAAAAAAGCATCGTATAAATCTAATTTTGATCTTTTTTCCCGGTTAATGAACGATTCCAATTATCAAACTAATTGTTTGGCCGATATATCCGCAATTAACCTAATCAATCGAGAAATAAAAGAAGTAAAACAAATTGTGGAAAACCAAAATTGGCACTCCAGACTTTTATACGCGTCTGATTACCCACTTCCCGGTGTGATGCCCATTATCTCTTCAAAAAACCTTGTGGCTAATGATTTACTTGACGAATCGGTTGTACCTTTTATTAATCAAGTGCGGGATCATAACTCTTGGCTGTATGATTTTTTAGTTAAACGATTGATGAAATCAAATGGTGTACAATTTTCAGATGATGTGTTTCAAACTCGCAAACACTTCGGTTAGTTGATTATGCGACTCGAACCATCTCCTAAATCAACCATTCATTTTTATTTTCCGGAACTATCGTGTCAACAACTGTTATCAATTGATTCAATCAAAAAATATCAAGATAAAATTAACCGTCAAGATCTAGTAAACGATTGGCAACAAGAATTTTGCAAAGAAATTGGTTTTGGTGATAAAAAACTTCCCTGGAATAAATTAAGAGCACTTCAATTTGATATTGGCGATGATGTTCAAACCGTTGTTTGTTGCGATCCGGTCATGATGCAAATGACTCATCGTGGGGCTTATTTATGGGGGCAATCCCCATTAGAATTTAGCAAAGAAGATGTAATCAGGATTATTGCTCAAATTAATCAACAACTAATGGGCGACGATGAGTGTTTTTATCTATTGGATGATTATCAATGGTTGTACACCAGTAAGAAAACGGTGGAATTAAGTCAAAATAGTTTTGAAGAATACATAGGTAAAGATATGTTTGGTTTTTCTTATCCGGGAAATGATGGAATATTTTGGGATAAACTAGCCACTGAAATTCAAATGTTAATCAAACAAATGATGGACTATCAAGGGCTTACCACTGTTCCGGCTGAAATGATTGTGAATGTACATTTTTGGGGCGATACTAAAAATAAGCCATACCTTCCGTTTGAGCCATTAAAGAAGATTAGTCCAATCTTTTTATCTAACGTATCGTTGGCATTATTTTTTCAAAAAAGTGGCATAAAGACTAAAACGATTAAAGATTTTATTAGAATGATTTTAACGGATGGTGATTTGCCACCAAGAATTTTTATTGTGGTAATGACAAATAACGAAATAATTGATTTCAGCCAGAATTTAGAAAAATATTTCAATAAATTCAAAGGGCAAGTTGGGGATGTTCAGTTTATTACTCAAGATAAAATTTTAAAAATTTGCCAAGAAAAAACTAGGTGGCAAAAAATCTTTGATATTTTTAAATAGCTAGAGACTATTGAAAAAAGGGAATCGATTTGATCAAAAAAAACATTAGCCATCGACATTCAATATATTCTGATGAAACAAACGAAATCACAGTTAAATCTGAATTAAAGGGCTATCCTGAAAAACTGCAACAAATATTTTTGTCTAGAGGGATCCGTTCAAAATCAGAACTTGATTATGGGCTGGCTGGATTAATTCCACCAAGTAATCTACTCAATGCTGACAAAGCTAGCGAGTTTATTTTTCAGGCAATTAAAGAAAACCAACGGATTTTAATCATCGGTGATTTCGATGCGGATGGTGCGACTAGTTCGACTTTGATGGTCAAGGCACTCACCTTAATGGGGGCAAAGCAGGTTGATTTTTTAGTGCCTGATCGATTTAAGTTTGGTTACGGACTTTCTGTTAAGTTGGTGGAAGAAGCGGCTCTACAAAAACCAGATTTGATTATCACCGTCGATAATGGAATTGCTAATCACCAAGGCGTTATAAAGGCCAATGAACTTAATATCCCGGTTATTATTACTGATCATCATTTAGCCGCTGAGACTCTGCCTGATGCGTTAGTGATTGTTAATCCTAATCAACCACAAGATGATTTTTCCAGTAAAAATCTGGCCGGAGTGGGAGTCGCATTTTACTTAATGCTGAGTCTAAGAAGTTTGATGAGAGCCAAGGGATGGTTTGAACAACTAGTCATCGATGAGCCAAATTTAGCGGACTTATTGGATTTGGTTGCTTTGGGTACCGTTGCTGATGTGGTGATTTTAGATAAAAATAATCGGATTTTAGTAGAACAAGGCCTTCGCCGGATCAGAAGTGGTCGTGCTTGTTTTGGAATTAAGGCCTTATTAGAGGTTGCCAAGAAACAGCCACATCAATGTCAAGCGTCGGATTTAGGCTTTGCTCTTGGTCCACGTTTGAATGCCGCAGGTCGATTGGAGGATATGTCAATTGGTATTAATTGTTTATTAGCCAAATCAGAAAGTGAAGCAACAAGATTAGCTGCTCAATTAGACAACCTCAACCGCCAACGAAGAAATATTGAACAAGAAATGTTGCAACAAGCCAATCAGGATTTAGCGGAGTATTTTTCTCAAAATAATAAATTCGACGAAGCTGAAAAAAGACCAACTACCTTGTGTTTATACGACCCAAAATGGCATCAGGGTGTGATCGGTATCTTGGCGTCAAGAGTTAAAGAAAAAATCAATCGTCCGGTGATTGTGTTTGCCAAAGATGATAGCGATGGTATCGCCATGGTAAAAGGTTCGGCTCGTTCTGTTTCCGGTGTACATATTCGCGATGTGCTTGCGTTGGTCGACAGTCGCTTTCCTGATCTGATTAAAAAATTTGGTGGACATGCGATGGCGGCAGGTTTGTCCTTGAAAGAAAAAAACTTTCAACAATTTGCCGAAGAGTTTCATCATTGTACGGATGAGTTATTGGCCGGTGATAAAATATCTGACGAAATTCTAACGGATGCCGATTTGCCCGAGCCAAACATGACCATGAAATTTGCCGGTCAATTGAGAGCGGCTGGTCCATGGGGGCAGGGGTTTCCTGAACCTTTATTCGATGATCAGTTCAAAGTGGTCAGTCAACGGATCGTAGGCGAAAAGCATTTAAAGCTGGTTTTAGCCAAAGGTGATTTACGGGTTGATGGGATCCATTTTTTCTTTGAGGATGGGCTAGAACTTGAGCAAGATGATTTCATTCATATTGTATATAAATTGGATATCAATGAGTTTAGGGGCAATCAATCATTGCAGTTGATAATAGAACAGATCTCAAAAATGTCATTATAGGTGGAAGGAGTACGAGGATAGAACATCCTTATATTAACGATCAATAAGACACTTCGTGCTTTGTTAGTATGTCAAATACTATGCTGATGTAGGCGAATACGGAACGGGTTGAATTTGAAAAGGCTAATCCCCGTCAGTAAACAACTATCAGTAAAATATTTTGTTTACTGGTAGTTTTTTACCAATTGGCATATACTAATCGTATTATCCATAAATATAAGAATATTATTTAATGTCCAATCCATTTATATTTGAAAATTTTGCTGTAGGCTCGTCATTCTGTGGAAGAAAGAAAGAGCTGAAAGAGCTGAAACAGTTGTGCGGTGATGGCAATAATGTTCTCTTATACTCAAAGCGTCGATTTGGTAAGTCGTCTTTAATAAAACAGTTCTTTTCTCACCATCTCCCCAAGAAACGTTTTATGACTGTTTACGTAGACTTGTTTGAGATCTTGGAAGCCAATGATTTTGCCAAGTTGTTTTATAAGGCCGCAGCCGAATCAATGAAGTTCTCGATTAAGACGGCCTCTCAAAATCTAATAAAATATTTTAAGAAGGTTCATTTTAGTATGTCACTTGATGAATCGGGTGCTGCTTCATTTGCTCCTACCTTGGCTAGTAGAGATTTTGATGAATTGATTGATGATACATTTAAAGGGTTAATGCAATATGCCATTGAAAAAGATATAACGATCGTCGTTGCATTCGATGAGTTTCAACAAATTACGGAAATTAAAGATAAGCAGATAGATGCTATTATTCGTAAGCACATCCAAAACCACACTAAGATTAGTTATATATTTTCAGGTTCGAAGCAGCACATATTGACAGGACTTTTTACAGGTCAAAGAAAAGCGCTTTATTCTATGGCAACGGGAATTGAGCTAACGGCTATAGATGCAGGTGATTTCTATAAATTTGCCAACAGTCAATTGGATGGAAGGTTGAGCTATGACGCGTTTATTGAGTTGGAAGGAATTGTGGCAGGTGAATCCAAATTGCTTCAACAAGCTTGCTATAACTTCTATTATATTGAGGGTAAAATCGATTCTCACATGGTTAATCAAGTTGTAAATAAAATGGTGAAGCAAAGTGATGGTGAATACCGTATGGTATTTGAAAGCCTAACAAAATCTCAAAAAACAGCGTTAAAGGCAATTGCGATACATAACGGTATGAAACTGTTCTATAAGGACGTATTAAGTGATTTAGGGACTAATAAACAAACATTGTTAGCGTCATTAAAAGCTTTAATCAAAACAGATGTGGTATATAAAGAAAATGAACAGTATTTTATAACGGATCGAAAATTTCATCTCTGGGTAAAAAAACTATATGCGCTTATCAATACTAGTCATGCTGACTAGTATTATCAGGAGGCATAACTGATTGACCAGCAATCGTATGATTCTCATTTGCCCATTCGCCAAGATCAATTAGTTGGCATCGTTTACAGCAAAAAGGCTTGTGATCGCCACACTCGGCCCAGCGTTGGCTTTTTTTACAAGTGGGGCAGGGGATGATGAGATGTTTGTTCATAAGCTGACTTTTTTGTTAGACTGGATAATCTATTAGAGTGTGATGCGTTCATTATACGAATTCAGGCAATTACTGGCAAATTATACATCACTAAAGAATTGGAGAATAAAATGGTAACAGCAACAGCGCGGCACATATTGGTCGATACAGAAGAAAAATGCAATGAATTGAAACAACAAATTAGTGGTGGTACGGAATTTGCTGAGATTGCCAAGCAACATTCATCTTGCCCATCAGGCAGTAGTGGCGGTGATCTCGGTTCTTTCGCTCCCGGTGCTATGGTGCCAGAATTTGACGAAGTTTGTTTTAAAGGTGAAGTGGGAGTCGTTCATGGGCCGGTGAAAACACAGTTTGGTTACCATTTGTTAGAAGTGACTGAGCGTACATAGACTTCTACGGGAAATCATTAAAAGGATGAAATATACTTATTTAAAGCGTGTCAAAATGAGAGTCAACAAGCTCAAAATTGGCATGTATGTGGCAAAACTAGATAAAGACTGGAAAGATTCTCCATTTATTTTCCAGGGGTTTCCAATTGAAAACCAACAACAGTTAGATCTGTTGGTGAAGGAATGTCGTGAGGTTTATGTCGATTTTAAAACTGAAGAAGACTATGAAATTCATTTGGGCGATGCTGGTGAATTTATAGAGGTTGAAGAAGATAAAATTCCTGATGAGATAAAATTAGCCGAAGAACTTTCGGTTGCATACCAATGTTTAGATGGGGCAACAATATTTTTCAAAGAACTGATGGACAAAGTGACACAAGGCAAGGAAATCGATTTAAAAGATGTGGAAGCATCGGTTGTCAGTTGTATTAATAGCGCCAACCGTTTTCCTGATGCTCTATTGCTCGCAATTAATGACAAACATGGTATTCATTATACAACTGAACATTGCGTTAGAGTTTCTGTGTTGGCTATTACTTTTGGATTGTCTTTAGGTATGAGTCCAGAGCAGGTTCGAGCGCTGGGGTTAAGCGGTATGTTGTACGATATTGGCAAAAGTAGGATGCCATCTAAAATTATGAACAAAAATGGAAAACTGACTAGGGATGAGGCGATGGTAATCAAAAATCATCCTACAAGGAGTTTTCGATTACTTTCCCAAGTAGAAGGGTTGAGTGAAATAGTCAAGGAAGTGGCTCTTTCTCATCATGAGAGAGAAGATGGCAACGGTTATCCTCGCCATATTCCCAAAAATCGTGTTTCCCGATATGCCAAAATTATATCAATTATCGATGTTTATGATGCTGTTACTAGCGACCGTGCTTATAACAAAGCCAAAGAACCCGGGTTTGCATTCAATATATTAAATAAGGAGAAAGGCAAGAAATTCGACAGTTATCTAGTTGATCGTTTCGTTGAATGGATGCGGGTTTTTCCAGTGGGCAGTTTGGTTGAAATGATAACCGGGGAATTGGCCATTGTGTTAACTAAACCTTTGCAGAGTAACCAGTTGCCGAGAGTTATGATAGTAACCGATGAAAATAAAAATACAGGTTACGAAAAAGCGATTGATTTATCGGCAATTGTGATGCACGCCAACGGGAAACCTTACAAAATCAAAAAAATAATAGTGGATAATACATACGGCATCAAAGTTCGTCGGTACTTAGATAATGATAAGTACGACGCTCCTAGATGGTGTAAAAATACAGAGGTTTCAAAAGGTTCGCCGTTTTCAAAATATTTATAATGAGGTAGCTACTCGGGATAGTGTGCCTCGGTCTCGGAGTTGGCTGTTGAGTTTGTGTGATCATTCCAAACCATTCTACCGTTTCTTCCATGGTTTTCAAATTCTATTATTTCTACTCGTGGCATGAAAGTACACTAGGGTCTGTTGATCTTTCATATTTCATCACTGTTGCGGCTAAAATATCGCCAATTTAGGCGCGACGAGTGTAGTTTGGTTATTCCAAATGAGTGAGGAGCAACAACAAGTGGCGATATTTTAACCACAACCCGAAGGGCCGGGTGCTTTTTTCACCTCACTTCGTTATCAGTCGCTCATTTAGAATCGCTAAACAGCGCTTCTTCTGCCTCGTTAGGCACAAAAAGCACCTCGGCAGTGTTGAAATATGAAAGATCAACAGACCCTAACCCATGCAATATTATTCAACTGTCCTGATCGTTATTCAGTTTAATCATGACTAACCCTGCGCGGATTGGATGTAATATAAGATGTGAAGTTTATTGGAAGTTTATTGGAAGTTTGTGCGAATGCTTGCTAGTATGGAAACCATCATAAACGTAAGGTTTATTCAATGGTATTTACACCTAATTTTCAAATCACAGCGGCGCTCACAAAATTATTGATGGATATTGAGGCCTCTCGTCAGGCGGTTTCCAGCTTGCCGATAACGGTACCTGTTCTGACCTCTTTACGCGAGTCCGCACGCCTTATATCCACACATTATTCTACGCAGATCGAAGGCAACCGTCTGACACAAGAGCAGGTGGAAGATGTGCTTCATGGAGGTACATTCCCCAATCGAGAGCACGATGAAAGAGAGGTTAAAGATTATTATCAAGCTTTAGATTTTCTTGACACGCTCATAAAATCTAAAGCCGCGCAGATTTCTGAACCTGATATTCAAACTCTGCACGGATTAGTGATGGATGGCAAAGAGCGTTCTTCGCCGTATCGTGATGGTCAAAACGTGATTAAAGATAGCGGAAGTGGCTCTATTGTTTATATGCCGCCGGAAGCTAAAGATGTATCACTCCTCATGCTTAACTTGATTGACTGGATCAATGATGAAGTCAGCAAAGCGGAATTACCTGTGCCCATTATTGCCGCTATTGCGCATTACCAATTCGCCACAATCCATCCATATTATGACGGTAACGGGCGAACGGCTCGATTACTCACGAATTGGGTATTACACAAATCAGGCTATGGCTTAAAAGGCATTTATTCTCTCGAAGAATATTACGCAACGAATTTACAAGCTTATTACAATGCCCTGACTGTTGGTGAATCTCACAACTATTATATGGGTCGTGAGCAGGCTGATATTACCGGATGGATTGTGTATTTCTGTGAGGGTATGGCTGATGCATTTGCCAATGTACGCTTAAAAGCAAGTGAGGCAGCCAAGGATGAGAAAACAGATCATAGCGTACTTTTGCGTGAACTTGATCAAAGGCAAAAACAGGTCTTGAGCCTGTTCACAAAAAGCAAATATATCACCACCCGCGAGATCGCAGAGTTATTAAATATCCATATACGGACAGCATTAAATTTATGTAAAAAATGGGTTGATAACGATTTTATAACCCAACATGGCAACGCCAACAAATCCCGTAAATATGAACTTGCCGATAAATGGCTGGAACTGGTTTGAGGGATGGAGCAATGGCTTGTTCTCCCCCAAGTTCATTACGATAGATTGATGACAGCACTTCAAAAATTACTCGATCCGTACCGAGACGCAGCTAAAACTGAACGGGAAAAAGGAACTTATTTTGTGAAGAGTTGACCATCACTTACCTTTGCCATGAGGCTTCTTATAAAGACCTTTACAGCGATGTTTGGGCTTTTGCAAATTGGGTAAAAGAGCAGGGGCTTGATGGTAAAGATACTGGTCTGGATTTAAATGACGCATGGCTCGACTGATATTGGATTGCGGTGTTTGGATTAAAAGATGACAATATTCGGTCACTTTATAGCATATTATATTTATACTTGCCGTGCCAAGAAAAAGTACTATTTACCAACAATCATTGGTATAGTCATTACAACAATGGTAAGGAGAAAATCATCAAATGGAACAATTGACCGATCTAAAAGCCATTCTTCATTCAAAACGCGCCAATATTTATTATCTGGAAATGTGCCGGGTAATGCAAAAAAATGGCCGAGTCCTCTATTTAACCGAAGCGGCCTCTCATACAACAAAAACAGAAAATCAATATTGGAATATTCCAATAGCCAATACCACCTGTATTTTATTGGGTACAGGCACTTCAATTACCCAAGCAGCCATGAGAATGTTAGCACAAGCGGGGGTTATGGTTGGTTTTTGTGGTGGCGGAGCAACACCACTAATTGCCGCAAATGAAATCGAGTGGCTTAGCCCACAAAGTGAATACCGGCCGACAGAATACATTCAAGGTTGGATGTCATTTTGGTTTGATGACGCAAAACGTTTACAAGCCGCCAAAAAATTACAACTGGCTAGAATTCAGTTTATGCAAAAGGTTTGGGCAAAAGATCGCGATCTTAAGTTAGAAGGCTTTGATTTTAAAAATGAAAAAATATCTAAAGCACTAATCAATATGGCATCAAAAATAGAAAATGCTTACAACGTTGGCAAACTATTACAAATAGAAGCACAGTTAACCAAACAGCTTTATAAAATTGCCGCAACTAATACCAAACAACAAAGCTTTGTCAGAGAACGAGAAAATACCGATTTAGCCAATGACTTTTTAAATCACGGCAACTACTTAGCGTATGGATTAGCCGCAACCACACTATGGGTGTTAGGCATACCACATGGTTTTGCGGTAATGCATGGTAAAACTAGGCGCGGCGCTTTGGTATTTGATGTAGCTGATTTAATTAAAGATACTCTAGTATTACCCTGGGCATTTATTTGTGCCAAAGAACAAGCCACCGAGCAAGAATTTAGGCAACAGTGTTTAAGGGCATTTACTGACCATAAAGCGTTGGATTTTATGTTTGAACAAGTGAAATTAATCGCTATGCAGGAAAAGGATTAAACTCGAAAAAGTGGGATTAACCTCCATATAAAAGCTACTTATTTAAGTAGTATAATGGTGATTTAATTAATAGTCAGGATTTGATAAATGAACAAAAAGAATAGGAAAATTGAAGTAAAAGGCATTTCTGTTTCAAACAAATTATGATGATTATATTTCATTAACGGATATTGCAAAATCAAAAGCAAGGGGAATGGTTGTTAAAAGTGGCCGGTATGGTGGAACTTACGCTCATAAGGATATTGCTTTTGAATTTTGCTCTGCAATTAGCCCAACATTTAAACTCTACCTCATCAAAGAGTTTCAACGACTTAAAGAACAAGAGCAAAAACAATTAGGTTGGGACATCAAGCGTAACCTAACAAAAATTAATTATCGAATTTATACCGATGCAATTAAAGAAAATTTAAGAGATTATGCCAATGTAGCCCAATTGGTTTGCTTGGCAAATTTGGAAACTCTCAATGCGATGTTTATAAGTGAAGATAAAAAGTTATGATGGTCACCTTCATATCACAATGCCAAAAGAAATCGCTGAATAAAACAAGGCGAGTGTTGGATACGTTTGCAAATCGAATTGGCGATAATACTTGGCAAACCGTGATTACTAGTGATGGATTAGTGGCGGTTAAAAAGTTGTTACGGAAAACGGCCAGTAAAAATACGGCTGTGAGTTGTTTTTGGATTAGAAGCCGTTCAAGGAGTGAATTAGTTTGGGTGGTAGGGAATAAAGATAAGTTTAATACTGAGGGTGTGGTGCCGGTTAATAGTACGAGTAAAGATATGACACAATATATTGATAAAAATCAATGGAAAACAATTGAAGTTATAAAGTATGCATCAGCAATTGCTGGGTTATTTCATGATTTTGGAAAAGCTAATCTATTGTTTCAAAATAAACTTCATGGAAAAAGTAAATTAAAAGGGGAGCCTTATAGGCACGAATGGCTTTCTTTAAGGTTATTTCAATCATTTGTTGATGGTAAAACCGATCAAGAGTGGCTGGAGGTTTTATCTGAAATTGAAAAAGATAGTATTTCTACTTGTTATAAAGATGGTATAGACACTGACAAAGATCATCCTATTAAAAATTTAGCATCATTTGCTCAGCTTGTGGCATGGCTCATTGTATCACACCATAAATTACCATTAGTTCCCCAATGGAAAAAAGATAGCCATCAATACACAGCTAAGTTTGACAAAATAGCTAACTGGTTCGATGAAAAGAACTTCGCCCCATTTTGGAATTCTTACCAATGTTTAGATAAAGACAAAAAGCAATACATTAAAGATAATTGGAATTTTGAA
Source organism: uncultured Kangiella sp. (assembly GCA_964454125.1). Taxonomy (GTDB): domain Bacteria; phylum Pseudomonadota; class Gammaproteobacteria; order Enterobacterales; family Kangiellaceae. The sequence goes on along the minus strand of CAYVSL010000006.1, from coordinate 8,566 downwards.
AATACCTTACCTGTTATAAGTTGTAAGTGGCGAAATAAAGCCGCTGATATCGCTACAGATGCAAGAAGAAACTTGAAAGGGGTGTTAAGTTCAGATATTGATTGGTTACATGGTGAATTATATACAGCTCATCTTGCAAGATTATGCTTAATGCTTTCTGATCATTATTACTCATCTTTAAGTGGTAAAGAATTAAATCCTCAATGGCAGAGTTTACACTATAAAATTAACGACAGGAAAGTGCTTGCTAATACTATTAAATTGACTGATGGAGAAGGTCGAGAAGCCAATCAACAGCTTGATGAACATCTTATTGGTGTTGCTTATAACGCCAAAAATATTGCCAGCAAGTTAGTAACACTTATTCACAGTTTAAAAAAATTGCCACAAAATAATTTATTAGAAAAAAACAATAACAAGGATACACCGAGTAAGTTTACTTGGCAGAATAAAGCTAAAAAAATAGCAGAATCTATAGCCCAAAATACGGTTAAAAGTGGTTTTTTTGGTATTAATATGGCATCAACTGGTATGGGGAAAACTTTAGCCAATGCCAAAATCATGTATGCACTTGCAAATGAAACAAACGGCGTTAGGTTTAGTGTTGCTTTGGGATTGAGAACATTAACATTACAAACGGGTAAAGAGTTTCATTCAAAATTATTTAATGACATTAAGGATAGTAAAGAACAATTATCAGCACAAAAAAATGTGGCTATTGCCGTGGGCGGAATTGCTGTTAAACAGCTCTTTGAAAATAATCAATTAACAAATGAAGAGCTTGAGCAACAGCAAGAGAGTGGTAGTGCATCAGAAAATGACATCATAGATAACTCACTTTATGTTGATTATGATTGTGCCGAAATGCAACATGATTTAAGCACATGGACAAAGCAAGAAAAAACATTAAATAAACTGCTTCATGCGCCTATTTTAGTTTGTACAATCGATCATTTAATGCCTGCGACAGAGGGTACTAAAGGTGGAAAACAAATTGCTCCAATGTTGCGTTTGTTAACGTCTGATTTAGTGCTCGATGAGCCAGATGACTTTGGTTTAAATGATTTACCTGCACTTTGTCGCTTAGTGCATTGGACGGCAATGCTGGGACGTAGAGTTTTACTATCAACAGCAACAATGCCTCCAGCTATGGCGTTTGCTTTATTTCAGGCTTACCAAGCGGGCTGGGCTGAGTACGCTAAAGCAAATATAGCAGATTGGCATGGTGAAATAACCTGTGCATGGTTTGATGATTATGAAAATAACAGTATAAGCCATAGTTGCTCAGGCTTTGATGTATTCTACAAAAATCATACAAGCTTTGTTAAAAAGCGGGAAAAAGCATTAGAAAAAGATAAAAAAATAAAACAACTTGGCGAAATAAAAGAAATTGTTGAAGGGAGTGATGTTACTAATGCCTTGGCACAAACAATCCAAAATAACATTATTAGTCTACATCAATCTCACCATGCTAATAATGGTACAAATTCATCAAAGCAAACGGTAACGATTGGATTGGTGAGAATGGCAAATATTAACCCTTTAATAGCTGTTGCAAAAAAGTTATTGGCATTACCTGTTAATGATGACACCTCTATTCATTATTGTATCTATCATAGTCGATACCCTTTATCGATACGCGCTCATATTGAAAATAATTTAGATGATATTTTAAATCGTAAAGACCCTGAAATGCTTTGGCAAAAGGTAGCAAGTAGTTTAAATAGCTCAAACAAAAAACATCATGCTTTTGTAGTTATTGCTTCACCTGTTGCAGAAGTAGGGCGTGATCATGATTATGATTGGGCAATTATAGAACCAAGCTCAATGCGCTCTATTATCCAAATTGCAGGGCGCATATTAAGGCATAGAGAAGATATTTACCCCCAAACAGCGAATGTTGTTTTATTAAATGAAAATTATAAAGCGCTTAATGCAAAAGATGTTTGTTTTGATCGCCCTGGTTTTGAATCAACAAAATTAAAACTGTACAAGCATAATCTATTAAATATTTTAGAACCACACCAATATCAAAAAATTGATGCGATTGAACGAATAAAAGAGTTGGTTTCTTACCCAACAGAAAATGACGGAAAGTATTTTAATTTAAATACCCTAGAGCATAAAGCATTGAATGAGCAACTTTTTACGATAAATAAATTAGATAAATCAGCAGATGTATGGTGGAAGGAGAAAGTGCATTGGTGTGGTGAAGTGCAAAACCAACAAAAATTTAGAGACTCAAATAAAGACAATGCCTTTTATCTGTATCTACGAGGTGATGAATACCATTGGCAATGGTTAAATGAAAATGTACGCCCAGCTAAATTGGGAGAGCCAAGTTTGGTGAGGATAAATATGAATCATCCAGAAGTAGAAGTAGCTGAAGGAAATAATTTTTGGTTTGATTTGTCACCGCATACAATTTATGAAAAATTAGTGCATGATTTTTCAATTGACCTAAATGAAGTGGCTAAGCGTTTTGGTGAAATTAGATTAACAGAGTATAAAAACGATACTGAGGATAAATATGAATATCATCCTCAGTTAGGTGTTTATCAGGAGATAGGAAAATAATATGGCGGAATATATAAAAGAGTTTGAAACATGGGAAGAGGTTATTGTTAACTTCTTCGAATATAAAGTAAGCAAATCTGAACTTTATAAAGCAAGGGAATATATAAGTAAAAAAGATAAAGAAATAGCAAAAGAGAAAGTCCCTAAAAGATTAAAGTCATTAAATAAATCGAGAGAACAAAAGTATCAAAAACTACAAGATCTCAGAAAGTCTGCGCCGTTAACTGTAATTCAAGATTGGATAAATGAAACCAGTAAAAAAAATGTTCAGCAAGGAAATAGAACCATAAAAGTTAGCCATGCCGTTAAGTTTATTCATAGCTCTGCAAACAATGCAGGTATTCAGCTAAAAGAAAAGAGTGACGATAGATACCTCAGTACTGCATCAATCAAGAAAAATCTAATATATGATTTTTCCCATAAGAATGGTGCAGATATTACTATATCTCGATTTTTAGCGTGTCAATTATCGGGAAATGCCATTATAGATTTAATTTTAGGTGATAATTTTGAATTTTTAGCCCCCTTTTTCCCTAACGGAAAAGTGCCTTCTGAATGCATTAATGGTTTTAGAAATTTGGTTGAAGAAAGAGAAATTCGTTCAGCAGACAAAACTAAACAATTGTATTTTTTGGTGGATAATGAGTTAAAAGGAGAAAACTTATTATATCACTTACTTATACCTTTATATCCATCATCATTAGCGGAAGAGTTTAATAATAGAATAAATCACACTAAATATGATAAAAACCAAATAGAAATTCATAGGCAGATCAATTCAACTAAAGACAAACCTAAATATCATCATGAAACTCTTATTGAGTTTCCTCATTTAGCTGTTCAAAAATTTGGCGGTGCAAATATCCAAAATATTTCTATGTTAAATACAAGTAGAAGTGGTAAAGGAGTTCTTTTTTCCGCTCAACCACCCACATGGCAAACTCAACTAAAAGCACCGATTAATCAAAAAATATTTTTTAGCAAAGGCTTTTCAATTAAGGCGATCAAAGCTGACATTGACTACTTACGCGATTTTTTACTGCGTTTTGAACATATTGAATTAAGTATTAAAGACCCTAAGCGTGAAAAATGGATTAATGACTGGGTTAATAGCGTTATTGATGAATTTTTATTTCAAGTTTCAACTTTTTATCAACTGACTGCTGGCTGGAGTAATATTGAGAAAATAAAATTGGAACTTGAATATCAATATTTACTAGATCCCCATCGTAGCGACACAGCATTTCAAGTGGCAAGAAAAAATAATGACTGGCAAAGCACTGTTTGCCAAGATTTTGCTCATTGGCTTAATAAAAAATTAATTGGAGAAGATAAACTGTTCACTCCTCAACAGGCTCATACCCGTATGTGGGCTGATTTATTGAAAGATCGGTTGCGAGAATTTAATCAAAATATCGAGTTAGGGTCATTAGAGGGAGAGGGGGTATGAAACAATTCATTTTATTAAATCGAGTGAAAGTTCAAAATGCTAATGCTATAGCAGGTTTTACATGGGGTTTTCCCGCAGTAACTAATTTTTTAGGTTTTACTCATAACTTATCGAGAAAAATTTCAAAGAAAAATGAATATGAAGATATTCACCTGTTGGGGTGCGCTGTTATAGCACACAATCATCAAGTTCATGCTTATCAACCTGTGGAAAGAAAAGAATTCCCTAAAGGCTCTGGAGACTATAAAAACTTTATTGGCGATGTGCATTTTAGCCAAAGTCGTAACCCAGCTTACCAGCACAAAGAAGAGGGAAAATATAAAGTTGGTACACCTCCTGTTATTGAGGAGGGAAAAATGAATATGACAGTATCCTTATTAATTGCTTATGAAGGTGACTTAGCGGCTCAGGGCAATGAGTTTTGTGATTGGATAAAAAGCCTTTGTTTAACACAACGCCTTGCAGGTGGCACCATATTAGATATTGCGGATGTAAGCATTAAAGATATTGATGAAGACTACGATGGACGTAGTGAATTACAAAAATTAAAACGAAAATTGCTACCCGGCTTTATTTTAAAAGATCGCAGTGATTATTTAACGGCTCATTATGAATATTTACAAAAAGAAAATGCAAATACTGAGTTATTAGAGGTTTGGCTTGATTTTTCTGCGTTAAAACGAAAAGCAAGACCCAAGTGTGATCTGATTTTTCAGCATTTGCAGCAACAAGTAAAAACTAAAAAGTTAGACGAGTCAGTATTGGAACTTTGGCTTGACCACTTAGATAGGACATATAATAAAGAGGATATTCCAGAGCGTGTAAAGGAACACTTTACCATATTAGATAAAAAGGGAAGTGAGGATGATTTATTGGCTCAATGGCAAGCTTATTACCAACCTGATGAACAAACACTCGCTGATTGGGAGTACTTAAAGAAGCCTAATTCAGGTTGGCTTGTACCAATAATGACAGGTTATAAAGCAATATCTGCTTTGTACGATAAAGCAGATGTGAAAGGCATTAGGGCTAAAGATGACGATGACTCTGTTGAGAAAGTATCTTTTGTTGAATCGGTGCATTCTATTGGTGAATGGTTAAGTGTACATAAGTTAAGTATGGAAGGCTCTGATTCATTTGAGAAATTAGAAGATTGTATTTGGCGATATGCTCCTTACGAAAAAGATTGGTATTTATGCACGCAAGAAAGTACTCAGCAAGCTCAAAATAAAACAAATAAACCTCAATATTAATAAAACATTAAAGGAAAAAATCATGGCAACATCAACAAAAAAAGAAAAAAATTTACCAAGCTTATTATCATTTGAGCGAAAGCTAGAGTTATCAGACGCATTAATGTTTTCAGGCTCTTTTGATGATACAGATAAAAAAAACACAGAGATAGAAAGAGATGACAAAGGAAATGTTATTAAAAGTAAAGTTCACTGGCAACCGATAGAAATAAGAACAAGAAAAAATAGAGGTACAATTTCTTCTCACGGAGCAAGTGAGAAAGATATGTTAAAACCGAACCCTAAATTTTCTGATAATGATGGTGCTAATTTATGTGCAAATAATAATACGTTAAAGATTTCTTTTTCAATGCGAATAATTGGTAATTTGGGTAAACCTTTTGCCTGCAATAAGCCTGATTTTGAGAAATCAATTACTAAGAAAATTGATCAAGATAAAAATGAAGTAGTGAAGACGCTTGCTTTTCGTTATGCCTATAACATTGCCAATGGACGATTTTTATGGCGTAACCGAGTGGGAGCGGAACAGGTTATTATTAAGGTGGAATGCAAAAGCAATAATAATGAAAACGAGACGTTAACTTTTAATGGTTATGATTTTTCTTTAAGTAATTTTGATAAAAATAAAGAGCATGTAGATTTACAAAAATTAACTCAAGTGATTCAACAAGGATTGTTAGCGACAGGGGATGATCAGTTTTCTTTTATCACTGTTCAAGCCTTTGTTAAATTAATTGATGGTCAACAGGTATTTCCTTCAGAAGAGATGAATATGGGAGATACTAAAAAAACACTTGCTAAACGCGAAGGTTGTGCAGCAATTCATGATGTAAAAATAGGCAACGCGATTAAAACTATTGATACTTGGTACGGCGATACTGTAATGATGGCAACAGGAATAAAAAATAGTCCCACGGATAAAATATCTATAGAAGGAGAAGAGAAAAAACCAATTGCAATTGAACCTTTTGGCTCTGTAACTCAACGTGGATCTGCATTTAGGTTTGAAAAAGTAGATTTATACAGTTTAATGGTTAATTGGGTAAATGAAAATGACGAAACTAAACAAAATGAAATATTGTCTTTTGAAGATAAATGTTATGTCACAGCATGTTTAATTCGTGGTGGTGTATTTAGTCGTAAATCAACTAAATAAAGGAAAAACAGATGAAATATTATCTCGATATCACTTTAATGCCGGATGAAGGCTGTAACCTAGTTTTTCTTTGGCACAAAGTTTACCAGCAAGTGCATTTAGCCATTGTTGCTAATAGTTTTGTTTCTAATGAAATGGTTAAGGGGAGAAATGGGGAGCAACAAACGCTTAAAAAATCTAATGTAGCAATGTCATTCCCTAAATATGGTGATAAAGAATACCCTAAATATGGTGATAAAGAATACCCTTTAGGTAATACACTGCGTTTGTTCTCTGAAACAAAAGAGCAATTACAACAACTTGATATCAATACCTTATTAAATAGGCTGGAAGATTATACTCACTGTAAATCAATTAAGCCTATTGATAGTAGTAAAATTGAGAAGCATGTTTGCTTTAAACGTAAGCAATTCAAATCAGCGGCTCGTATAGCTAAAGATATTAATAGGAGAGCAGAATATCAGGCTGATAAAGGCGATAAAAATATTGATGAATTAAAAGCACTTTTAATAGAAAAAAGTAAAGACTACGATCTAAGATCAACCTTACCTTTTATCAATTTAATTAGCTTATCGTCGAAACCTGATGCAGCGTTGCCAGATAAAGACCGTTTTCTACTTTTTATTGAAATGCAGGATATACAAGCTGAAGTTAAGGGGGATTTTACCTGTTATGGGTTGAGTCGGAGAGAAGAGAAAAAACAAGCCACAGTCCCATGGTTTTAAAATCATCAACTTCCTGATTTTAAAATCCAACTTACATGAGAAATAAAATGAGTAACCTAATCAAAACTCAATTATTAACGGATTTACGGCAACTGCTTAACGCTAGCCGACAGCAAATTCAGCGATCTGTTAATACCGCTATGGTACAAACCTATTGGCAGGCAGGACGATTAATCGTTGAGGATGAGCAGCAAGGGGAACAAAGAGCGGATTATGGTAAGCAGGTATTGCAACTATTATCTATGGTGCTTACAACAGAGTTTGGAAAAGGTTTTGATATCAGTAATTTACGAAGAATGCGTTTGCTTTATCAGGTATTTCCAATTCAGGGCACACTGTGCCCTGAATTGAGTTGGTCGCATTATCGTATGCTAATAACAATAGAAAACGAACAAGCCAGACTTTGGTATATGAATGAAGCGGTCGAGCAAAACTGGAGTGTTCGCGCTTTGGATAGGCAGATAGGAGTATTATATTACGAACGATTATTGTCCAGTAGTGATGGTGCAAAAACCAGATTAGAAGCCGAACATAAAACTCAATCGTTGGCTATAGAGCAGAAGGACTATTTGCGAGACCCTTATATTTTAGATTTTTTGAATTTGCCAGCACAAGATGTGCTGGAAAGCGATATTGAACAAAGCATTATTGATAATTTGCAAAAATTTCTGTTGGAGCTTGGTAAGGGATTTGCGTTTGTTGAGCGCCAACAAAGGATCAGTGTTGATGAACAGGATTTTTATCTCGATTTGGTTTTCTATAATTTTAAATTAAAATGTTTTTTATTGATTGACCTAAAAATCGGCAAGTTAAGCCATCAAGACATTGGTCAAATGGATACTTATGTACGCATTTACGATCAACACAAAAAAGACCAAAGCGATAACCCTACTATTGGTTTGATCTTATGTAGCAAAAAAAGCGAGGCCTTAGCTAAGTACTCTGTTTTAGCGGATAGTAAACAGTTGTTTGCTTCTAAATATTTGCATATTTTGCCTACAGAAGAAGAACTACAGCAGGAGTTGCAAAGAGAGCGAAAGCTTCTGGATGAAAAATAATTAGCTTAGGTATTTTTCATCTAATTTTGATCCATTAGTTGGGCATAAAATAAGTTAAAGGTGTGTTTACTTGTTATGGTTTAAGTAGAAGAGCAGAGCAAGCCACAATTCCATGGTTTTAATTTACCTGCTTAAATATAAACAACATAAAGAACTAATTTATGGAAAAATCAAATAACTCTCAAATACTGATTTATCAATCATCAAAAGGTAAAATTAAGGTGAATGCACACCTTGAAAATGAAACCGTATAATTAACGCAAGGCAAATGTCGCTGTTACTTGATGAAAATCAAATGTAACTATTCAGCGTAAATCATGAAAGTCCACCAACAAAATCTGGTAGTT
>CAYVSL010000005.1:43872-92892 GCA_964454125.1 uncultured Kangiella sp. | reverse complement strand
GGATTAACGAAAAATGAAGCGAGCTCTGTTTGTAGAGAAATGGGGCTTCATTTACCTATTATAGACATGGCACGTGATAGTTTATCTATTCCCATAAAGATTAGTAAGGACGTTGAATAGCTTTCTCCCATCACTTTAATCTGTCTACACTAACCCGGATGCTCAATTTTATATAAACCTAAATCAACAACCCCACAGCAAGATTTTTCGCTTAGGATCGAATTCGCTTTGCGAAGAGAGGAATGCTGTTTACTTAACGTCAAAAGACTTTCCGCAGCAAGCAGCGGAAAATAAAACCCGAAGAGATTTAATAAAAATGACTAGGAGTACTCGCTAATACTTAAATTCAGGCGGAATATCGATATCTTTGAGTTTATCCGGTCTAGGTCCATTACCATCCTTGAATGTTCTCAGTTGAAATACAAAGGCTAAAATTTGAGCCACTGCCAAATACAATCCATGCGGCACTTCCTGATTAATTTCGGTGGTATAATACAATGCCCGTGCAAGCGGTGGAATGGGTATGATTTGCACATCATTGGCTAGTGCTACTTTTCTAATTTGCATGGCGGTTAAATCTTGTCCTTTAGCTAAGACGATGGGAGCACCGGACTTCATTACATCGTATTTTAACGCAACCGAAAAATGCTCAGGATTTGTAACAACTACATCGGCTTCCGGTACTGCTTCCATCATTCTTTGCTGCGAAATTTCTCTTTGCTTTTGTTTTATTTTACCTTTAACCTCAGGCTTACCTTCTGTTTCTTTGTATTCATCTTTGACTTCCTGTTTAGACATTTTTAGCTCTTTGGCATGATTCCAGATCTGGTAAGGCACATCAATTAAGGCTATCGCAATTAATGCAAAGGACAATAAAAAAAAACTCCGACTGACAATATCCATGGCCTGACTGATTCCGGCTTCGACGTTACCATTACCTAATTCAACTAGGGAAGGAAAGGCGCTGCTCATTACAAAATAACCGACCACAAAAACCACTGATATTTTGGCTAGAGCTTTGATAAGCTCAATCAATGCATGCATTCCAAACATTCGTTTGATGCCTTTCGCAAATGACATGCGATTAGCCTTTGGTGCCAATGATTTTGAGCTAAAGGACATTCCACCTAATAGCATTGGTGATAATAGCCCAATCACAAAAAGTACGATAAAAAAGGGGGCGGCTGCGACGGCTGCATCAGCCACTAATTCACCTAAGGCCGCTGGCATTTGTTTCGGATCAAATATATTTTTTTGATCAGGAGAAAAAGCCCGTTTAGCTATAGAAGCAAGTTGAGAGCCGATAGATGATGAAAAACTATATAACGCAGTGGCTGATGCCATTAAAATAAGCGCCGTGGTTAACTCTTTTGAACGAGCTATTTGGCCTTTTTCTCTAGCCTCTTTTAATCGCTTAGGGGTCGCCGCTTCATCGCGTTCGCCTGCATCATTGTCAGCCATCAATATTCCTATGATTTCGGACTAACATTGTAATTGGACCATATCGCAAATTAAGCCGCTAGCACGAGTCAACTGTCTTTCAAAATGAGGTAAAAAAAATGCCAAGGTTAGCCAGACTAATATCAATCCGGTCACCATGGTTAAAGGAAAACCCACTGCAAATACGTTAATTTGCGGCGCGGCTCTGGTCATAACGCCAAAGGAAATATTGACAATCAATAATGAAGCGATTGAAACCAGCGCCATAATGAGGGCTGCGGCAAAAATCCACTTCGCCCAGCTAACCAGTTGAATGAACATCTCACTGATGTTTTGTGAAGATCCAATAGGGAATGAAGTAAAACTTTCCACTACTAGTCGAATCATCACTAAGTGACCATCAACTGAAATAAATAATAACGTTGTTAACATCAAGAAAAACTGCCCTAACGCTGGCACGCTATTTCCATTTGCAGGATCCACTAAGGATGCAAACCCAAGCCCTGATTGCATGGCAACCACCTGCGCACCCACTACAAAGGTTTCTAACATCAAGCGAGACACAAACCCAAGTACTATTCCAATTAATGTTTGCTCAGCCACCAACAAAAAACTATGCAAACTAAATAAACGAACGGTTTCATAAGTTGGAATGACAGGGACCACCAAGAAAGTAATTGACAAAGCCAGCAACATTCTAAATCGCGCCGGAATATTTCTTGATCCAATCACACTAAGCGTCATCAAAAAACCTGACAAGCGAGCAAAGGGTAATATATATAACGCCATAGTGGATAATATTTGTTCAGCTTCAATGATCATTGCAATTGGCAACCTCGGCAGTTCTTGCTTTTCAGTTTCTCGCCATTAGCTCGTCTAACAACTCTCTTTTCCTCGTTCCCCATCAAATACTAACCTATCAATTCAGGGATCGATAAATAAAGTTCCGTTGCAAACTCAATCAAGGTTGCAAAAATCCAATTAGCTAAAAACATCATAGCGGTCAATGTAGTTAACAATCGAGGTAAAAAGGATAAGGTCTGCTCATTGATACTGGTCGCCGCTTGAAAAATGGCAACCACTAAACCAACCATTAATCCTGGAACGACAATAGCCGATACCATCACTATAATAATATAGAGCGCACCTCTAAATATTTCGACAACGACTTCTGGTGACATTGATATTCTCTGTATAAGTTCTAAGCAACCAAACTCTCAACCTTTAAAAAATATTTTTATTTTATAGCGCTATTTCTAAGTAAAGCTGTTGGCTAGCGTCCCTACGACTAACGCCCAACCATCTATCAAAACAAACAACATTATTTTAAATGGCAATGAAATAATTAACGGCGACAACATCATCATCCCCATTGCCATTAATATACTGGCAATAACTAAATCGATGATTAAAAAAGGTATAAACAACAAAAAACCTATTTGAAACGCGGTCTTTAATTCACTAATAATAAATGCTGGTACCAAAACTTTAAACGGAGGCATTTCATCCTCTTCTAACGCTGGAGTGTTCGATAAATCCATAAAAAGAATTAAGTCTGATTCTCTGATCTGGCCGAACATAAAATCAGAAAAAGGCTGTTGAGCTTTTTCTAATGCTTGGATCGAGGTGATCGAGTCTTGCAGATAAGGCTGAACGGCCTGCTGATTGACTTGTTCTATGACTGGAGACATAATAAAAAAGCTAAGGAATAAACTAAGACCGATTAAAATTTGATTTGAAGGTGTTTGTTGCATGCCAAGCGCTTGCCGTAAAATGGCAAAGACGACGGTTACTCTGATAAATGATGTCATCATCATCACAATAGCAGGAATAAATGTCAACAAGGTCATCAGGCCGAGAACTTGCAACGTGATACTATATTCCTGATTTCCTGATTCGTTTGTTTCAACAGACAAAATAGGAATGCCTGTTTCAGCCATTACCGATTGACTTAAAAATATTTGAAGAAAAATAGAAATCACGATGACAAATAGCAAGCGCATCGATTTCATTAGACAATTTCTCTTTGTTGAAGCCTTGATGTTTGCGTTGCTTTTTTTTCGCCGGATGGTCTAGCAGGACTGTTAATAAGCTGCGAAATGATTTTACCAAAAGGTAGTGCCGTTATATCAAATTGGCTGGGAGCGGAAGGAATATTTAATTTTTCTTTTTCAGCCGTTTTTTTTGAATCTAAAACGAATTTTTTTAATTCACCCAATTGACTAATGGAATGACCGGTAACACCAATCAAAAATTGTTGTTGTTGCACCTGAATAATCATAAGTTTTTCTTTATTACCAATCACCTGGCTTTCGATCACTTTTATATTCTTGCTTGAAAGACCAAAATTTGAGAATCGCTTAAAAATAAAAGCCAATATAAATATGATGGCAAGGATCGCCAACAAACCACCTAACATTGGTAACAGGCTCTCGGTAGGCGTTAGTGTTTTATTTTTTTCTAAGGCTAATAATTGACTTGAATAAACACTAGAAAAAACCAAACAGTGGATTTTGAATTTACCATTTTGTTTTAAACTGGATAGCATGATTATGATTCTCTTCCACTTCTAAATTTTTAGTTAGGGAGTGTTTACTTTAAAAACATGTGATCTATTTTAGTTTTTGTATTCTTTCATGAGGACTCATCACATCGGTTAGTCGAATACCATATTTTTCATTGATAACCACTACTTCACCATGAGCTATCAAGGTACCATTAACCATCACATCCAGCGGTTCGCCCGCCAACCTATCTAGCTCGACAACGGAACCTTGGGTTAATTGCAACAGATTTCTGATCGGTATTTGAGTTCGCCCCACTTCCATCGATAAGGAAACAGGAATATCAAGAATAACATCCAGCTTTTCATTTTGAATACTACCTTCGGCGACAATGTTTTCTTCAAGAACATCAGGTACAACCGTTTCCGCTTCGGATTCTTCTTGTTCATTCATTGCATCAGCCCAATCGTCGGCCGAATCATCTGTTGGGATATTGTCATCAGGCATTACTTTAATCCTCATCCTCTAGCATTGATCGCATAATGTGTTCGCGCGAAATTTCTTCGATAATTTTAATTGATGAATAACCACTTGATGCGCCATAAGTGGCTCTAAAACAAGGCATATCCTGGGCTCTTACCACGACATATTCTGGCATTTCAAAGGGAATAATATCGCCTTCTCTAAAAGCCATTACATCCTTTAAACTTACTTCTGTTTGACCGAGCGATGTTGACAACTCAACCTCAGCGGTGAGAATTTCTTCTCTTAGCGCATCGGTCCAACGTTCATCACCTTCATCACGGTCACTTTGTATTCCCGCGTCTAGTTTTTCTCTGATGGGCTCTAACATCGAATAGGGAATAGTGACATGAAAATTACCACCACCACCGTCTAACTCAATATTAAAACTGCACACACAAACGACTTCTGAAGGACTTACAATCGTTGCTAGCGCCGGATTAACTTCTGAATCCATATACTCAAAATCGACCTTCATAACAGGTGCCCAAGCTTCCTTAAGATCAATAAAAGCTTGATCTAACAAAAGCTGGATGATTCGCCTTTCCGTGGGAGTAAATTCTCGCCCTTCGATTTTGGTGTGAAAACGTCCATCGCCACCAAAAAAATTATCGACCAAAATAAAAACCAACTTGGCTTCAAGCGTAAATAGAGCCGTTCCCCTAAGTGGGCGAATTTTCACCATATTCAAACTGGTTGGTACAAATAGGCTATGAATATATTCGCTGAACTTAATCATTTGAATACCGTTGACAGAAATTTCAGCGCTTCGCCTCATCATATTAAACAGACTGATGCGCATGTGTCGGGCAAATCTTTCGTTGACCATCTCTAGCGAAGGCATTCGACCACGTACAATCCTGTCTTGAGATGAAAAGTCGTAACTTCTCGCCTCTCCGGGGTCTAACGACTCCTCTTCGACTTCCACATCGCCGTCATCGACTCCATGAAGTAGTGCATCAATCTCGTCCTGACTTAGTAAATCTGACATAGCTTCTCTATTATTGGTAATTATTTTTTATTAACTTAGAATAATCTATTGCATTACAAAGCTCACAAACAACACTTTCTCGACCGTTGGTTCACCCACTAATTCAGTCAAAGTTTTTTGTACCGTAGCCAAAGCTTCTGCCTGCAATTTTTGCCGACCTTCCGGTAATTTAAGTGCCGCGGCGTCTTTTTGACTGACTAGCATTAATACGTCATTTTTTAGCTGTGGCATGTGTTGTCGAATATGTTCTTTAGCTTCTTCGCTACGTACCAAAAAGGACATTTTTATTTGTACTGTTCTGCTACGTTTGTCGCCAGGTAAATTAGCAGTGATTGCATTGGGGACTCCCACATAAATCGCCGGCCCTTTTTCTTCGACAACTTCATCATCAGGGCTTTCACCCTCTGTCACTTCCGCGCTATCATCTCCCATCATAAAAAATGCAGCTGCACCACCACCAATCAAAAGAACAGCGGCTATTATCATAATAATAATTAACTTTTTACTGCCTCCTGAACTCTCTTCTCCATCTCCGTCTTCACCTTCACTTTCTTCTAGGTCTAACTCTAAATCTTGGTCATCTTCAGCCATTAGTTTCTCCACACATTTTGGGTTGATCGTTCAATTAATTGTACTCTCTAATAATTATGGACAAACTTTAGGATAATTGCATAAACAAACTTAATATACTGGATGATGCAATTCTCATACCACTAGAGGCGATCCGATTAATTCTTTATTTTACAAGAGGTTACTACCATAAGTTAAGAGAGACATCATCATAGCGGCGTAATTTTGGCGGTTTATTTTTGTTGGGTCGAAAATATGGCGCTCAGGTAGGCGGCGGTTTGAGATTTGATGACTGACAAAGTTTTTTATTATCAACCTAAATGATCCGTTGGATCCGTGGAAAGACTGCGATCCCGCGGCATGCATGACGTAATCAAAAATGGCATCGTCACCTTGCCAGTGATGAGCCCCATTTTCGCATCGTCAGACTCGTTGCGGGGTGGCGCTATTTCTCGTAATTCAACTGATTAATTTAGGATCATATATAGGTATCGAGTAATCCTTGCTGAATTTGAACGTTTAATGGTTCATTTTGCTGCTCAAACTCTTGTGAAGGATCATCTGCAATGGCTTCATTCAGATTTTCATTTTTATCATTTTTGTGTTGTTGCTCAACTTGTGTATCACCAAGATTGATCCCTTGCTCAGCTAATAGCTCTTTTAATTTTGCCAAATTATCTTCAATGGCTTCTTTAGTGGAAGGATTTGAAACTTGAAACAACACACTGGTTTCACCATTGTTGTTAGTTAATTTCACACTCAAAGGACCTAACTCTGGCGGGTCCATTAAAATCTCGGCACTAGAAATGGCCTGTTGGTATATCCATTGTATTCGTGTAGCAAGATTGGCTGAAAAGTTTCTTTTAAAAGATAAACCCGACTGGATCGCGGAATTAGCAGCAATATTTTTTGAATCCTTTGCTGGATTCGTTGTCATTTCGATACTGGCGGCAAATATCGTCTTATTAGCGGACGACATTGAATCGAGTTCTGAAGAGGCCGTTTCTATGGTGTTGCTGCTTGCTGCTGTAATGGCTTGTTGATAGCCATTTGAATTTTTCAGCTGAACCGCTATTGGGCCGATATCGGTTTTATTTGAACCTTCCACTTGATTCAACTTGGTCAAAAATTTGTTGAGCTTTGAGATTTCAGGTTTAATGATTTCTAAAGGATCCTCTTCATCAATCGAAATACCATTTTTCATCGGTTGCAAGTATTTTATGCCTTGTAGGCTTGCTTCCACAATCGGTTTTGTTTTTTGCTCATCCAACGTTAATTGAGCCGATTCAGCTAATGGAAATTTTCCGATTATTTTGGCAACCCGTTCAATAGATTGGCCAGATTGATTTTGCGCTTTGCTGTTAATGGTCGGTCCTGATATTGAAACACCTGCAAAATTTCCTTTTTGCAGTGAAGAAATATTCTTAGTGATTTGGCCACTGACAACCAATTTATGACTGGATGATTGCAAATTTTCAACGGAGTCTATGTCAGCAATTTTTGGCAAAAAAATTGAATGATTTGAACGGGATTGTGGTTCGATGGATACTAACGTATTGGGACTTAAAGCGGGCTCCAAACTCGTGTCCGATTTAGGGCTCATAGTTTGCTCAGGGCTGACGGATTCTTTCATTAAATAAGCGCTCAAATCACCCCCTGCGACATCACCGAAAATATCGGTTTGAAGAATAGCTTTGTTTTCATCGGGCAAATCCGACCATTCTAACGTTGGATCATTACCGTCGAGAATAGAACCTGCGGCGAATGACTGCGTCGAAAATGATAAATCATACGGAAGATCTTTGCCGCTCTTGGAGCCATCACTGCTCGCCAGATAGGATTTTGTCAAATCGGCGCTCTGCGATGATGTCTGTTGTAATACCTGTTTAAACGGTCCTAACACGACAGCACCACCGGTATTCGACTGAGCATTAGCCGGTAAACCGAGTGATTTATCAGAAAGAATGTTTATTACAAACCCTGCCATTTTTGATTACCTCGTGCCTGATCAATGTACCTATTTAACCTAGAAAAATCAGTCGAAGCGCGAAAAATAACGCCACGACTTCAACGGATTATTCTAGGTTTAAGTACTGGATGTAAAACGTCTGAATGATTTAAGCAAATGCAATACTGGTGCCAAGATAGAAATTAAGATTATTAGGGATAAAATTGATCAGAAAATGAATGATGATGATGATTACAAGTAACGCGCCTTTAGTTCAGCACAAGCGACTTGAAAAAGCTGATTAAGTCTTGTCAGATCGAAATCCTCTTGGGTAAGGTTACTAGCTCTTGCTAAAGATTCGATATCTTCGCACATGTCCGAAAAACCAACAACGCCAACGTTACGACTGCTTCCTTTTAATGCGTGAACCATTCTAAAAATAGCCTCCTGCTCAGTCCGCCAATCCATTTTAGCCAATTCGTCGAGCTTAGTTTGACTGTCGGCAAAATAGGAATTTAATAGCATCGCCATATCATCCCCCATAATATCAACTAATTCATTTAGCACCTCTAAATCTAAAACTGACGGCATGATGTTTTCCTTATTTAGTCGGGTATATCATCATGATCCCAACGATAAATCGCCTGAACACTGGTTCCGCCTTCAAGATATTCTATCGAATCACATAAATTAATTAACAATGGCAGCCCTCGACCAGTATAGTTTTTGCTACCCTGCTTAACGATTTTATCAACCTCAAACCCGGCTCCACTATCCGTTAGCTCAAAAATAAGTTCACCCCCGGTGGCCGTCGGTCGGTGGTCGACTGAAACACTCACAAATCCCACATCAAGCTCTTTGAGTCCTTTGGCTCTTTGTTGATAATATCTTGCAAATCCATCTGAATCATTTTTAATTGCCGAATCTAATCCCAGTACTCCGTGATCAAGCGCATTATTATACAGCTCTGATAGGACCGTGAAGATCCTCGCCCTATGAGGTAATAGCTCTTTACATGACAGTAATGTCTGAAGAAACATTGGTATCGGATCAAAATTTTCGAGTGATTTGCCACGGAGTTTTAAACTGACGACAGAATCTGAGGTACCAGATGCCGTTGTCGTTGAATTGGCGGTCGATGTAACGGCCATATTCGAATGACGAGGAAAAGCCACTTCTAAGACACTAACATCATCGGCCTGCTCTAATTCACCACAAAATTCCCCAACCTCAGCTAATAATCTATCGCAAATACTTGAGTCTGCTTTTGTTTGATTAATACACTCTAGCATCCGATTTTCGCCATACATTTCTAAATCCTGATTGGTTGCTTCAATGATCCCATCAGTCACTGCAATAATTTTATGATGCTCAGTGAACTCAAAACCGGAACATTTCACTTCAAATTTTTGTGGTGATTGAATTCCAAGAGGCAGATGAGCTGAGTGGATCAGTTGTACGCTATTTTGTGTTTGGTCAACCAAATAAGAGTCTGGCGCTCCTGCATTCCAAATAGTCAGACGATTATCTAGGGAATCAATATCAAAAACAATGGCACAACAAAATACACCTCGAGGTAAAATGTTATATAGCCTAGTATTCATTTCGACCATCATATCTGATATTGAGAAACCTTTGGTGGTCATACCGTAAAATATCTCTGATGCCGGTAAAGCACCGATTGCTGCAGGCAAACCATGCCCGGTAAAATCGGCGAGCATTAGTCTCATTCCCCCCATGGGTAGTTCAGCGGCCAACATTAAATCACCATTAAAGATGGACATTGGGGATAGATGGTAATTAATATTCTTGGATTCTAGACAACCACGGTGGGCAATATTATTAAAGACCTTTTTGGCCGCTTCCTGTTCCTGAACCAAATGTTGGTGATGGAAATGAATTTTTTCTCGCTGTTCGGCAACGGTATCATACAAATTGATGATCCGCTCAAAGGCATCTACTTTTGCTTTAATAATAATCCGATTGATTGGCTTAGAGACAAAATCATCACCACCAGCATCAATACATTTAGCCAGATCACTAGCTTCAGTTAATGAGGTTAAAAAGATAATGGGAAACCAAGGCCGACTTGATTCTTTGATGATGATTTCAGCCACTTCATAACCATCGTAACCGGGCATCAACACATCCAAAAAAACCAGCGCAGGGACATGCTTTTCAAATTGAGTGATGGCCGTTGTACCATCTTCCGCCTGAACGACTTCATGGCCAATATTCTCAAGAACGCGGGAGAGGATTAATCGTTCAGTGTTGTTATCGTCCGCGATGAGTATTTTCAAAATAGCTAGCCCAATAAACCTACCGGATTATATAATCTTGAACAACTGCTCGAAATTAGAAATCGTTAAAATTTTTCTTATATCATCATTGCATCCCTTAAGTGATATTTGTGATGAATCACCTCCAGAGTGATCTCTAAGCAACAACAACATACCAAGAGCTGAGCTATCCAAATAGCTGGTTTCTTTCATATCCACTAGTATTTCACCAGGGACTGGAGTGACTTTTTCATAAGAATCTCTAAATGCCTGATGCGCACTAAAGTCAAAGCGGCCTTCTATTGAGATAGTTAACGATTCCCCGTCTACCGAAGTAACAGAAGTGACTGCCATAATTTGCTCCTCTAAATATATTCTCTGATTCTATTTGGAAAAATCAGTCGGATAAATAACCTTTGAATTTCAGCAGGTTATTGATAAGTTCTAATGGTACCTGTTTGCTTATAATCATAGTTCAAAATATTACTTTTGACTAATTTATTTCATATTTTTGCTATTTATTCTAACTTGAAGACTCAAAAAGGTTGACGCAAAAATATCATTTATTGATTTTTAACAACAAAATCAGCAATTTCACCTAGTGGTAATATATATTCGGCTGCATCAATTGCAACGGCTGCCCCCGGCATTCCCCAGACGACGCTAGTGAATTCATCTTGGGCAATGGTGGTTGCGCCCGATTCCCGTAATTTTTTCAAACCAACAGCGCCGTCTTTACCCATTCCGGTTAAAATAATTCCTAAACAACGAGTTATGCCTGAGTCAAAAATTGAAGTATACATAACTTCAACTGATGGTTTGTGTCGATTGACCTTTTCGCCATCATCAACATCGGCCCAATAATCACCGCTCTTCTTCATCACTTTTAAATGGTGACTGCCTGGAGCCAAATAAGCAAAACCTCTCTCCAGACGAGTTGCAGAGCGAACTTCTCTGACTTTTATTTTTGATTCCTTATTTAACCTTTTGGCGTAAGAGGTCGAAAAGGTATCTGGGATATGTTGTGACATAACAATAGGTGGAAGACCTTCCGGTAGTCGGGTAATAACGTCTCTTATCGCTTCGGTGCCACCGGTTGATGCACCAATTGCGATTATTTCAAATCGACCTCTATCTTGTTTAACTTTCAAAACACCTTGCTTAGAATGGCCTGTTTTTTCCAATGCAAGTGTATTACAACTAGCTGCAGCTTTAACTTTTTCAATTAAATTGGCGGCTAATTCTGTGAGCTTATTTTTTACATCGGTACTCGGTTTTCCGACAAAATCAAACGCGCCAATTTTCAATGCCTGAATAGTAATATCAGCCCCTGCTTGAGTTAATGTGGAAACCATAATCACCGGCATAGGTCTTAAACGCATAATATTTTTTAAAAAAGTAATGCCATCCATTTTAGGCATTTCAACATCCAACGTAATAACATCTGGTGAATGCTTTTTGATTTTCTCGCGGGCATCAAGAGGATCTTCTGCAGTGGCGATCACTTCTATTTGGGGATCGCTTTGTAAGATTTCTGTTAATAAAACTCTGATAAAAGCTGAATCATCAACAATAAGCACTCTGATTTTATCAGACATACATTCTAATTCCAGGCCTTGTTAGACTACAATAAAAACTCTTAAAAAATTTATCTAACTACGATTGACACAAGCTCACGAAAAAACCTGAATAATAAAAACATCAGCGACATCATTCCAGCTCGCTATGTCTATTTTCATGTTTTATGTACTTTTTGTAGTCAACCCCTTATTAGTCAAACAATTCAATATCACCCTCAGTCTTCTGATGAGTGATTTTGTCGAAATAACTCTCATCTCTTGATTCGACGGTATTGTTATGTTGATTGAGTAATTTTTTCATTTTTACTTTGCCCGTTTTGGGATGATACATCACTTTGCGAGGATAGTTACCGCCGATATCTTCTGCTAACAAATTCAAGCCTTCCAGCTTGATGTACTCCTTTACAAAAATGATATTCTTTTTCCCTACGTCAGTGACACCACGCATAACACGTCCGCCACCAAAAATTTTGATCTCCAAATTTTGCCGCGTCCCACCATTTCGCAAAATATCGTTTATCATTTGTTCCATTGCAAAATTACCGTAACGAGCAGCATCCGCTTTTTCAACTGAGCTGGCTGAATGACTAATAGGTAACATAAAATGGTTCATACCACCGAGTCCGGCCTTAGGATCTCTCACACAAGCTGATATACAAGAACCCAATATCGTAGTGATTGCTTCGTTATGAGCCGTTACATAAAACTCACCCGGTAGTATTTTGGCAGTGGACATGCCCGTGTGTCTATCCCAATAGCGATTAATATGATTAAACTCTTGCCAACAGGAAGGTAAATTTTCTCTTTCGTATCCAACAGCCATTAACCTAACTTCCTAAAAATGGTTTTACTTAAATTATCAAACAGTTTTTTATTGGCGCCAAGACTTTCTGAATGACCCAATATCAAGCATCCATCGGGTTCCAGCAAATCGTAGTAACGTTTAATCAATTTTTCCTGAGTTGGTCTGTCAAAATAAATTAAAACGTTACGGCAAATGATTAATTGAAATGGGCCATTTATAGGCCAGTCCTGCATTAAATTCAATTGCTTAAAGTGGATGTATTGTTTAAGTTGAGAGTCTACCTGCCTTTGGGTCGCACTGCAGTCTTGGTGTCGACTAAACCACTTTAAATATTTTTCATCGACAGGTTTTAATTTATCGATGCTATAAATACCCTTTTTACCGGTTTCAATAACGTTAGTATCTAGATCAGTTGCTAGGATTTTAAAATCGATATCCTTTGGTTTGGTTTGTAAATGCTCCCATACCATAGCTAATGTATAAGGCTCTTCACCCGTTGAACAACCAGCCGACCAAAAACGAATTCTTTTTTGTTTTTTAGCAAATATTTCAGGAAATAAAACCTCTTCGAGATACTTAAAATGATGTTCTTCCCTGAAAAAATGAGTTAAGTTGGTCGTAAGTGCATTAACGAAAGCCTTTTGCTCCAAATCATCTTGCATAACAAAATCAAGATATTCATTAAAACAAACTTTACCCACTTTTCTTAGACGCCTCGCTAATCGAGAGTAAACCATATCTTCTTTTCGATCAGAAAGGCTGATCCCAGAGACCTTGTAGATTATTTTAACAATCCTTTCAAAGTCCTTTCTGGAATAATCAAATTCGCGATGTTTTTCTAATGGTTTAGCAATTGTCACTAGAACCTCTTATTTTATTACTATTAAAATTCTTCCCAATCATCTTCAACAACTTTGCGTTTTGTCTTATCTGTTTTATTGTTCACTGGTGAAACGATTTGACCGCCTTTCGCGCCACTCTCATCACCTGTTTTGAAAAAGCTCATCAATTCCAGCATATTGCCAGCTTGTTCAGTTAATGCTTCTGCCGCCGCCGCGGCTTCTTCGACCAATGCTGAGTTTTGCTGAGTCATGCTGTCCATTTGCGTAACAGCTTGATTAATTTCTTCGATCCCGTTGGCCTGCTCCTGACTGGCATTGGCAATTTCCCCAACGAGTCCTGATACACTTCGAACCGACTCGACAATTTCGGCCAGTTTTTGTCCTGAATCATTAACCAGTTCGGTTCCCTGATTAACCTTGTCGACACTGTTACTAATTAATGTTTTGATTTCTTTGGCTGCACTAGCACTTCTCTGAGCTAGATTTCTTACCTCCGCCGCTACCACAGCAAATCCACGCCCTTGATCACCGGCTCTAGCCGCTTCAACCGCCGCATTTAATGCTAATAAATTGGTTTGGAAAGCAATTTCATCGATGACACCAATGATGTCCGAAATCTCTCTTGATGCGTTGTTGATTTCTTTCATTGCCACCACAGCATCTTCTACGACTTTACCGCCACTTTCCGCTTGTTGCATGGTGGTTGCACTAAGTTGATTTGCTTTATTAGCGGCTTCTGAGTTTTCTTTCACCGTTGCGGTTAGCTCTTCCATACTGGATGCAGTTTCTTCCAGACTAGACGCTTGCTCTTCAGTACGTTGACTAAGATCGGTATTGCCTTGAGATATTTCACGAGAGGAGGTTGATACATGACTACTTGCTTCCATGATTTCACCAACCATGTTTCGTAAATTGTTAATGGTTGTATTGATCGCCGTTTGTAGCTCGCCAAATGAACCTTGATAGTCTCCTTCCATCTCTTTTTGTAAATTCCCCGTTGCCATTTCTGAAAGCACCGATTGACAATTGGTCAAAGGTTCACTCACTGTATCGACTAAAGTGTTTATCGAATTGGCTAAATCTTTCATAAATCCTTGAAAATCAGCCGCGTCAATTCGTTCCGATAAATTACCTTGTACGGCTTGTTCTATTAATCCTTCGACACGATTTTGTGCGGTAACCACTTCGGTCGAATCCGTCCACTCTACCGCCGTTCCTAAATGATTACCGCTATCATCCGATAACGCAATAGCGATTAAATCAAAATGGAGTTCCGCTACCTGAATACTCGAACTGTATGGCAAATTTTCCGGTTGTAGTAATTTTTGCTGATGAGCCGGATTAGCATGAAAGCTATCAAAATTAGTCCCAATAATTTTATCTACCGCAAATTTTGGTAGTGCTTTTTGGATCGACTTTTCGCGTCGGCGTAACATTTTTTCCACTGCAGGATTCATGTAATTAATGATGCCATCTGGATCAGCCATCATCAGATTAGCGGTCATTCCCTGAGTAGCAGATACCAATCGGCCTATTTCAATTTCGGCGTTGATCTGAGCAGTAATATTTTCCCACTCAAGGCTGGAACCAACATAATTATTTTCTTTGTCCATAATGGCGGCTACATTAAGCCTGACAGTTTGATCGCCCAGTTTAATGTTAGTTTGATAAGGCAAATTGGCTGGATCGTCTAATATCTTGCGCTGGTGAGCAGGATTGCGATGAAAATCATCGATGCATTTTCCCATCATATAGTCTTCACTGGCTTTAAAATCAGGCCAGATCCCTTGCATTACTGGAGCCAGAGATTCCAATAAGCTGAGGGTTGCAGGATTCATATAGGTAATGAGGAAATCTCTATCCACCATCATGGTGGCTGTTGCTGATCCAGCCATCGCACCTTGCATTCGTGCAACGGCATTACTCACTGCAACCTGTTCACTAATGTCCGCCCATTCCAAACTCGAACCAATATATTCTCCATCAGAACTCATAATAGCTGC
Source organism: uncultured Kangiella sp. (assembly GCA_964454125.1). Lineage (GTDB taxonomy): Bacteria > Pseudomonadota > Gammaproteobacteria > Enterobacterales > Kangiellaceae. Next base: position 77,408 of record CAYVSL010000005.1, on the reverse strand, counting down.
CACATTAAGCATAATCGTTCGATCACCCAATTTAATATTAGCCGTATAGGGCAAGTTATTAGGGTCATCTAATATTTTGCGCTGGTGAGCAGGATTGCGATGAAAATCATCGATGCATTTTCCCATCATATAATCTTCTGTGGCTTCAAAATCTGACCATAATCCTCGCATTATCGTTTCCAAACTCTTAAGCAAATCCAAAGTTGCAAGATTAAGGTATGTAATTTTGAAGTCTCGATCCACCATCATCATCGCAGTTTGTGATGCGTTAGATGCTTGAGCTAACATACTGTTTAAATCTGCTTTTACTATTTCGTTCATTTTTAATCCTTCACTTGAATGAGTGGTATCCGTTAACTTATTTTTTGGCATGATGAGTCACCTGTTTTTTCGGAACATTATTTTTAGGTTATAAACATTAACCTCTCGTTCCTATATGGTTAGCTCTTCTAAATCAATTAACATTGCTAAATCCAAAATGATGATCATAGAATCTTCGATTTTGGTGATGCCTTTGATATATTTAGTATCAATTTTACTGCCCAAACTGGGGGATTTTTTAAGCTGGCTGGGCGCTACATCGTAAACGTCAGCTACCGCGTCAACCACAATACCAATAATGCAATCTTGATCTGTACTCGCCAATTTAGTTTGTAAAATGATCACCACCGTGGTATTGGTGTAGGATGCCTCGGGATACTGAAATCTGACCCGTAAATCAATAATGGGCACAATGGTGCCACGCCAATCAATAACGCCTCTGATAAAATCAGGTGTATTGGGCATGGGTCTAGGTTCTACCCAACAATGAATTTCCTGTACCGCTAAAATATCCACACCATATTCATCCTTTCCCATTAAAAAGGTTAAATATTGTTGCTCCGCACTTTGCTCAAGCACTTCCTTATCTGCTTGACTAGTTGCAACTTCAGCCATTAGAAACTCCCGCATAAGGATGCTTGATAAGATCTAAATTTAATAAATTACTTAACTCCAGCAGTGTGACAGCGTGATCATCAACGGTTATCACCCCAGCAGTAAAACGAGAATCAACTCCGCTGGCATAGTCAGGAACCTGACTGATTGCAGATTCCTCCATATTAAAAACATCAGAAACCCCATCAACGATACAGCCCATCAATTTTTCCTTTTCCCCAGCTTTAATTTTTAGAATAATAATCACAGTGGTGTCTAAATAGGTTGCGCCTTTAAACCGGAATCGATTACGCAAATCCATCACCGGTACAATAGTGCCTCTTAAATTTAAAACACCTTTAATATACACTGGCGAATTAGGTAAAAAAGTTGGCCGTTCCCAACCTCTTATTTCCTGTACACTGAGAATATTAACCGCAAATTCTTCACCGCCAATATTGAAACTCAAAAACTGACTACCCTGTTCTTCCGTTGCTACGTTTCGATCAATCGCCGTGATGTTTTGACTTTGTTGATGTAAAACATCTTCTATTTCTGATGTCATTTTATATTCCTAGTATTTTTTCTAAGCGACTTGTTCTCTTCGTGTTGTTGCTTTTTCTGCTGAACGTTTTGATAAGCCGACAATATCTAATATGAGTGAGACTCGGCCATCACCTAAAATAGTCGCACCGGAAACTCCTTGCAATGATTTATAGTGACTCTCTAAACTTTTTATGACCACCTGCTGTTGGCCTAATAGTTCATCAATTTTTATCGCGATCTTTCGATTTTCCCCTTCAACAATAGCAATCAGTCCTTCGTTAGTTGATTGTTTATCATGATGGATTTCAAATTCATCGCATAGATCAACTATCGGAATATATTCACCTTCATTTTTGTACACTGGCATATCGCCTGCAATTCGGGTGATTTGCACACCAGACAAGGGTATGGACTCAATAATGGTCGCCAGCGGGATCACATAAATTTCATCAGCCGCTCTGACTAATTGGCCGTCAAGAATTGCCAGTGTCAGCGGCAATCGAATGGTAAAAGTGGTTCCTTCTCCGAGTACCGAAGTTATTTCGACACTGCCCCCAAGATTGTTAATATTTCGCTTCACCACATCCATGCCCACGCCACGCCCCGAAACATCCGTTACCGCTTCAGCAGTTGAGAATCCTGGTTCCATAATCATGCTAATAATTTGATCTTGAGGAATATCAACACCATCTTTTATCATGCCCTTTTCAACAGCTTTGGCATAAATAATCTGTGGATCAATTCCTGCTCCATCGTCTTTAATTTCAATAATGATATTGCCACCCTGATGAAAGGCGTTAAGAGTCACGATCCCTGTTTCTGGCTTACCTGCGGTTAATCTTTTTTCGATAGATTCCACTCCATGGTCCAGAGCATTTCTAACTAAATGGGTCAATGGGTCACCAATTTGCTCCATTACCGTTTTATCCAGTTCAGTGTCTTCTCCATTAATCACTAGATCGATTTTTTTACCCAGTTGCGCTGATAGATCTCTGACCATTCGAGGTAAACGATTAAATACAAAACCGATGGGTAACATTCGAATACGCATGACACTCTCTTGCAATTCCCGAGTATTCGCCTCTAGCTCTCTTAATCCATTGATAAGCTGCTCAACTTTGCTCATGTCGAAATTATCACCTAGCTCACCTAACATCGATTGAGTAATTACCAATTCGCCGACTAGATCGATCAAAGTATCCACTTTGTCGATCCCAACTCGAATAGAAGCGGTTGCCGCAGCTTTTTTCGCAACCTTGTTTTTAGCTTCGATATTTTTAATAGGCACTAGCTTTTTGTCGGTTTGAACCGGCACCGATATAGATCCTGTTTTAGCAAGTTCAACTTTTGAGCTAGCCTCTTTCGCGGTATCACTTTCCGTTATTGATGGCGTTTCATTGGTATGTTTGTTTGAGCCACCAGTAGCACTTATTTCTAATTTACAATCATCCTCCACCCATTCGAAAACTTCTTTGACCGCTAGTTTTTCTACCTCTGTTTCGAGTTCCAACTGCCATGCAATAAAACAAGATTCTGGGTCTAAGTCTGAAAACGACGGCACCGTTGATAAATCAGCTTTTACCCCAAGATGCCCCATGCCTCGCAATTCTTTAAACATCCTTATAGGTTCATTACCGGTCTGTAAAATATAGGGTTCAGGAGCAAAGTAAATTGACCAACCGCAAATCTTATTATCGCTAGGCAAATCACTGACTCCCGCAATATTTTTTGACTCAGCATTATTAGAGTCATTCGCTAGTAGTTGATTAAAGTAGTCGACTAATTCCACATAATCATTACTCACTGGTTCTCCGTCCTGTAGTTTATTAAGCATGCCTCTTAAGCAATCAACAGACTTTAATAATAAATCAATAATTTCACGTATTATGGTTCGACTGCCCTCACGCATTTCATCAAGCAAGGTTTCCATGACATGAGTAAATTCTGCCACTTGGGAAAAACCAAAGGTGGCACTTCCTCCTTTAATAGAATGTGCTGCTCTAAAAATGGTGTTTACATTTTCAAGATCGCCTGTTTTTTTGCCGCCAGAATCTTCTTCGAGATTGAGCAGCTCTTGCTCCATAACATCGAGTCCTTCAAAACTCTCTTCAAAAAAAACGGCATGAAACTGGGTTAAATCGATTTCCATTTTATCGTCCTAATGTAATCTACTTTTGTGCAATACAATGACTGATAAGAATTTGGTTATCCAATGACTTTGTTAACTGTCGCTAATAACTGGTCTGGATTAAATGGTTTTACAATCCAGCCTGTTGCTCCCGCCGCTCTACCGGCCTGCTTTTTATCCGCAGATGACTCAGTCGTTAACATTAAAATGGGCGTAAATTTAAAACTGGCCAAACTTCTTAATTCTTTACATAGAGTAATACCATCCATATTGGGCATATTGACATCGGTAATGACCACATCAAATGTCTGATTTTTGGCGATTGCCAATGCTTCATCACCATCTGAGGCATCGGTTACATCAAATCCCGCGCTCTTCAAAGTAAAAGAGACCATTTGTCGCATTGACGCCGAGTCGTCCACTGTTAATATTTTTGTCATCTAATTATTCTCCAAATTGCAACGTTTCAAACAGCTGCTAATCTTCTCACTAAATTACAGAGTAACGGTTTAGCTTCTTAATCGATGAGCCCGAGAGCCTCGGTTAAGCCCAATAAATCACTAGCTTGTAAGAGTGCATCCGATGGTTTTTTCCAACTCATTTGCTTTTGTCGAGCTTCTACTATCTGTTTAAAAGAGTAGATCAATTGCAGACCGGCGGTATCGGCTCTTTCAACTTTGTCAGAAATTAGAACAATATGCGGTTTCTTTTCCAAAGCTGAACTTAAGCGCTCTTTAATACCAGCGGCGTGCATAATATCGAGAGCATTTCCAAGACTGACGGTGGTTTTGTCGCTCAAGTTAATATCCTTACAGGTTAGTCGAAAACAAGATCAAATTTATTATCTCTAGATAAAGGTATAGCAGATATTTTGCAAGATACTAATTTTTGCCCCAAAATTGTTAGCGTTAACGTAAATTAATAATCCCGTTGAATTTATGACAAAAACCTTAAATATATATAAAGCCAAAACAAGGCTAGGTTAAGTATTTTATATTCGTGGTTGTTTTGGCTTTGCTGATCGTTTTGACTTTGCTAATGGTTTTGATTTTGGTCGTTAGCGGATTATTGAGCTGATGTTATTGGTTAGATATTTTTACGTCGCAAAAATGCTTGAGTCGACATTTCATCGACTCGGGCCGACTCTTTTTTATCTGCGGTTCGTATTTCCTTAAACTTCATACTTTTCATTGCCTTGCCAATAGCTGTGGCACGACTATTATCAGACTGCCAATTGCTCTGGCATTGAGAGAGCTGGGCAACGCTTTGCTCAACCACTACTTTTTGCTGCTCAATCAGGATATCCAATTTACTTAGAAATTGGTGATATTGATGCAATCGATCGCCACTCATTCCCTGTTGGGTTTTAACCGACATCGCACTAATATATTCAATTCGATAGCCAACCAATTGGGCTAATCGGTCCTGTTGATTATTACTGTATTCAACGGATTTACCCAAACTCTGAGCAGCAACCTTTTCCTTATTATCGGCTAATTTTTTAATCGGTTTTAATCTTTGAGAAGAATTCATTTAGCACCTTAATACAGCTCATTGGAAGGATTTAGAACTTTCGCCAATATCCCATCCTTGTTTGAGTCTAGTAAACAATTGGGACTATTGCGTCATCATTTGCTGTAATTCATCAATACTGTCTGTCATATCAACCTTTTCATTAAGGTTTTGACATAAAAATGAACGGATCCGTGGCATGCTATCAATGGCGTCATCAATCAACCGATCAGACCCCTTTTGATAAGCTCCAACAGTGATCAAATCCTTATTTTGCTGATAACTGGAATACAGGTGCTTGAGTTGACCGATGGCATCCCGATGGCTTTCACTGGTGATCTGATTAATCACCCGGCTGACTGAACCCTCTATATCGATCGCTGGGTAATGACCGGAATCCGCCAGTTCGCGCGATAATACGATATGCCCATCTAGGATCGCCCGTGAAGCATCTACGATGGGATCCTGTTGATCATCACCTTCCGCCAAGACCGTATAAAAGGCCGTGATGGAGCCCTGATTATTACCGCCATTGCCAGCCCGCTCCACCAATTGTGGTAAACGAGCAAAAACCGACGGCGGATAGCCTTTAGTCGCTGGAGGTTCTCCAATGGCCAGCGCAACTTCACGTTGTGCCTGACAAAATCGAGTTAATGAATCCATCAATAATAGGACGTCTTTGCCCTGATCTCTGAAGTATTCAGCAATAGTGGTTGCTGCCATCGCCCCTTGGATCCTCATCAAAGGTGAATTGTCCGCTGGCACTGCCACTACAACCGCTCGTCCCAAGCCAGATTCACCTAGGATTTGTTCAATAAATTCTTTAACTTCACGCCCCCGCTCACCAATTAACCCAACCACAATGATCTCCGCTTCGGTAAAACGAGTCATCATACCAAGCAATACACTTTTGCCGACGCCACTGCCCGCCATTAAGCCCATTCTTTGACCACGCCCAACGGTTAACACTGAATTGATCGATCGAACGCCTACATCCAACGGTTGAATTACCGGTCTACGATTTAGAGGATTGACCGTTTCCGCTGCTAAAGGTCGAGTCGAAGCGCAATGAATAGCTCCTTTGCCATCAATGGGTAAACCTTGACCATCAAGGACCCGACCTAGCAACGCATTACCAACCGGAATTTCGGCTGCCCGACCACAAGGTATCACTCGCGCGCCAGGACCCAGACCATGAATACTACCAATGGGCATCAAATAAATTTTATCTTCTGAAAAACCAACCACTTCCGCATCTTCCAGTCGACCTGTATTCGTTTCAATTTGACACCTCTCACCAATATTGACACTACAGCCCACAGCCTCAAGCGTCATTCCGATCATACGGGTTAATCGACCTTCCACGACGATGGTATTCACTTCTTCAATTTTTTTAGTATACTGATGGATAAATGCGCTTAGAGATTGATCACTTAGGCTTTTGGCTGCTTCTTTTTTTTCGACCGCTGACAGATGATTGCCCTCATCCTCTATTTTTGGCTCATCCGCAACGGGTTCATCAAACTCGCTTTTTTCATCGATCATCAGCTTCCCTCGATCGTTGCCCACCTACCAATCGACTAAACAAAACGGCGATTTGCCGATCAATTGAAGCATCCACTTTGGAGTTATCCGTTTTTAGTAAGCAGCCACCACGCTCCATTGATGGTTCTTCTACCAGTTGCCATCGTGAATCCTGCGAGTCTTTGTTAATCGATAAAACCTCTCTAATAATCGAAGCGTCATCCGGATGCAACAAAATTTGAATGTTTTTAGAACCAATCGGTAAAAGTTTTAACGCTTCCCTGATGATGGCAATTAATTGAGTGGGGTCTTGCTTGAGTTCCCGTCTAACGATTTGTCTTGAAATGGCAAATGCTAATTCAACCAGTTCCTGCTGAGTTTGTTCACCACATTGTTGCAAAGGGTCTGCGAGCTCACTTAACAAGTCATTTAACAATTGGGTTTTATGATCAATTTCATCTTTAGCTGATTGCAATCCTTCTCGTCGACCTTTATCAAAGCCTTCTGTATATGCTTGATCTTTTATTTTTTGTAAGGCCTCTGCAGTCATTAATTCTTCTGTTTTTTCTTCAATTTCCAGTTCTTTCTCTTCGACGGGTTGGCGAAATATTTTACCTTGCTCCACATGAATCAAAGGTAACGACCAAGGCTGATATCCTTTGACATTCCTCATCGGTCTGATCGGGTTTTCTGATTTTGCTTTTAATACCATAGATATCTCATTATTAGTAATCGAGCTACGAGAAGGCTTCGCTAAGAGTGACGAGTAAAAGATATAATCTTAGAATAATCAGATTCCGTTTAGCCCGTAGCTAAAATTAAACCATCTCCTCACCACTACCGCCTAACGTAATTTCTCCAGACTCGGCCATGCGTCTAGCAATGGTAAGAATTTCTTTTTGTGCCGACTCAACTTCACTCAGCTTAACAGGGCCCATAGCCTCTAAATCATCACGCATTAGTTCAGCCGCACGCTTGGACATATTTTTGAATATTTTTTCTTTGATTGCTTCCTCGCAGGCTTTAAGTGCAACAATTAATGTATCCGTCGAAATTTCTCTTAGTAACGCCTGAATACCTCTATCATCCACTTGCTCAAGATTGTCAAATACAAACATTAAATCTTGGATCTGTTGGGCTAGATCTTCGTCCGTTTCCTTGAGCGAATCCATAATAAGCGCTTCGTTAGTACCGTCCATAAAATTCATGATATCTGCTACTTTTTTGACACCCCCGATTTCATGTGCCTGAGTAGAGCCACTGCCGGTAAACTGTTTTTCCATAATGTCATTAAGCTCTTGCAGCGCATCTGGTTGTACCGCTTCCAACGCGGCGATCCGCATGGTGAGGTCGATTCTAACCTTTTCTGGCAATAGTTTTAGGACCTCCGCTGCTTGATCAGGGTCCAGATAAGATAGAATGATCGACTGAATTTGAGGATGTTCAAAACGAACGACATCAGCAACGGAACGTGCATCCATCCATTTAAGCGTGTCCAAACCTTTAGTATTGGCTCCGGCCAATATTCGATCAATGATACCACCAGCTTTGTCGTCACCCAGTGCCGCTTTCAACGTGCTACGTATGTAATCTTCGGTACCGATCCCTATTCCAGTTTGTTCCTCAACTTTCTCCAAAAATTCGTCCACCACATCTTCAACGGTTCCTTTGCCAACATTTTTTAGAGAGGCCATGCTCATACCTAATAACTGAACCTCTTTGGGGCCCATATGTTTCAGAACTTCGGCAGCGGTCTCCTCTCCTAAAGACAAAAGCAATACTGCCGCTTTTTCGACTCCGGAGATATTATTACCTAAATTATCCTCGGCCATCTTCTTCAATCCATCCTTTAACTAGTTGGGCTACTAACGTTGGGTTATTACTCACTACCCCTTTTGCTTGTTCTAATTTTTTGACTTCTCCCACCGTGGGCGGCGGTAGCTCTAAAGATTCATGGCCGCTTAAAGTAACCTGATCACCGGATAGTCCATCACCGCCAGCCAACCCACTTCCCAAGTCATCAAAATTAGCTTCGTCTTGTTTTTTGCCCGCCTCGACTAACGGGGTTGGCGCCGTTGAAAGCTTACTAAATGCGGGTTTTAACACGACAAAAATAAGTACCAAACCCAAAATAAGTCCAGTGATTGGTTTTACCAATGATTGAAACAGCTCTTGCTGATAAAAAGCTAATGGCGCTGGCGCTGGCAATGATTCACCAATGACGAAAGGGAAAGACTCGACGCTTACCACATCGCCTCTTTGTACACTAAATCCAACGGCCGCCTGGATCAATCGATTAATACGATCCAACTCGTTCGCTGCTCTAGGTATTTTTTGCCCAGCATTATTGGCATCATTAATGTAATCAAGTCCAATAGATATACTCACTCGATTGACAATACCCACCTGCGGTAAAATGTGACTAATAGTGGTATCTAAATCAAAATTTCGCTCGGCTTCTACCCGACGATTGGCCGTGGCCGAGTTCTGACTGCTACTAGTATTAGACACATTAGCAGGAATATTGGAGTTACCCGGAGGTTGATTAGACAGCGCCCCTGGCACCCCCTGAGCCGCACCAGAATTTCGCGTATCGTCAATGGTTCTTTCACTTCTTACGGCAGGCAAGTCTGGATTAAAGGTCTGCATGGTTTGCTCTGTTTGCGTGAAATCCATGTCCAAATTAACTTGAACAGTGTAAGCAGCCACACCAACAATGGGAGTTAAGATCTGTTCGATACGACTTCGCATTTCATCTTGTCTTTCTCTGACAATATTTAGCTCACGGGAACTTTCCCTCTGCCTTTTACTCATTGAACCTGAATGGTATAAACGGCCAAACTGATCGGTAATGGTCACCTGACTTCTTTCCAAATTCGGAATACTACCGGCCACCATATCCACCATTGCGTCACTTTGTTGTTCGGATATAGATCCCCTAGAATAGAGGTTTAGCAAGATAGACGCACTTGGTTTACGACGATTTTTTATGAAAGAAGATTCTTTGGGGATCGCCAAATGAACTTTAACCGCTCTGACGCCATTAAATTGCTCTAACGTCGCTTTGAGCTGCATTTCTTGGGTGCGCAATAAACGCGCTTTTTCCATTCTTTGAGAAACACCAAACCCAGTATCCTGATCCAAATAGGAGCGACTACTAGCGTCTTCTAACACAACGCCTTGCGCGCCTAGCTCCATTTGAATTCTTTTGAATCGAGATTGAGGAATTAGGATCCGGCCACTAGTGGAAACCTTGTAAGAGATCTCCTGTTGCTCCAAATAATTAATAACATCCATAGATGCTTCCGCTTCCAAATTAGGAAGTGGTCGCATGGGTGGGTCGTTCGACCATAAAGCAATAAACACACCTAACGCAATACTAGCGGCAATAGCAATCAAAATACCGACCTGCTTTAAAGGTGCAAGGCTGCTCATACCAGGCAAAATACCCGGTGCTGCCGTTTCAATCGGAACTAAGTCTGTTGCTGCATCTGCCACTATTTATTTCTCCAAACTAAAGATCCGGAACGAGGAACGCTGAGCGAGATAAAGACGCTCTTTAACCTCACTCCTTGCTTCTCGCTCCAGCCAAAGACTTTCATTTAAATCGGCATGTTCATAATATCTTGATAAGCGGAAACCACCCGGTTTCTTACTTGTAAGGTTGCCTGAAAGGCGATGCCCGCTTTTTGAGAGGCGATCATTGCTTTTACCAAACTAACACCACCATCACCAGTTTCAACTTGATTAGCCAATCGCCCCGACTCCATTTGCAGTTGGTTGACGTTATTAATCGCTTTACTAAATAGATCACCAAAATCATTGCCACTTTTAGCAACCGGATTTATGCCAGTATTAGTGCCCGCCTTGGCAAGTTTACTGATCTGTTGCATCTGCGTTAATAATTGATTGGTTTGCATTGATGTTTTCATAACAATTACCTTATGCTAAAGATTTTTTATCGGGTATGCAGTAACCGGCTTCACGCATACTTGCAATTTTGTAACGCAAAGTTCGAGCACTGATACCCAAGCGTTCGGCGACTTCTTTTTTCTTTCCATTACATTTAGCCAGTGACTCAACAATTAGCTGATATTCATGGTGACGCATATCGCTACCTAATTGATTGTTACTGTTATCCGGTATACCATTATTCGCTAGGGATTCAGTAGCAAGCCGCCCTTCAAGACTAGTTTCTTCGAAAATAATATCATTGACTGTAATGCTTTGACTGGAAGCTAATACTGCAACTCTTTGTACAAGATTATCTAACTCTCTGACATTACCAGGCCAGTCATAAGTGATTAATTTGGCGATCGCTTCGGCTGAGAATTCCAACCGACCTCTCACATCAACCCGATCGTATTTACTCAAAAATGCATTTGCCAGCGGCAAAATATCTTTAGGTCGTTCCTTTAAAGCCAAGCAATGAATTGGAAAAACATTAAGTCGATAATATAGATCTTGCCGGAACCGATTGTGTTTGACTTCTTCCTTAAGATCTCGATTAGTCGTGGCGATAATCCTTACGTCTAATTTGATCAGTTTTTTCCCACCAAGGCGTTCAACTTCTTTTTCCTGAATGACTCTTAAAATTTTGGCCTGCAAACTCAGTGGCATTTCAGAAATTTCATCTAATAACAAACTGCCTCCCTGAGCTTGCTCAAACTTGCCCGCACAAGCCTGATGAGCGCCGGTAAAAGCACCTTTTTCGTATCCAAATAAAGTCGCTTCTAACATGTTTTCTGGTATGGCTGCACAATTGATCGCAATAAATTGATGGCTACTTCGATCTGAATTTTGATGAATATATTTAGCCATAACTTCCTTACCAGCACCACTAGCCCCCGTTAATAAAACATTAGATGGTGTAGAGCTGATTTTTTTCGCGTATTGGTAAATTTCAATACTCCGAGGATCTTTTATTATCACTTCCTCAACTTGAGATCTTGGCAAGTATTTTTCGATCAAGGTGGTCAATTTTTCGGGTTCAAAGGGCTTCTGTAAATAATCACATGCACCCAGTCTCATCACTTCCACTGCATCTCTCACATCGCCATATGCGGTCATTAAAATCACCGGTAACGAATGACTATTTTCACGAATGTGCTTAAAAAGTTCGATACCAGACATTTGTTGCATTTGAATATCGGTGATCACCATATCGACAGCGTTGGGTTTATTTAAAATAACCACTGCGGCTTCTGCACTTTCTGCAAGAGTTACCTTGTATCCTGAAACTTCTAAACTTGCTGACAAGGCGCTTCGCAACGCAAAATCGTCTTCAACAACTAAAATTTTAACAGTCATATACACGCTCCTGATCGGTGTCGATATTGGCAGACGGTTCTTTTTTTGCCCATTCCTTTTTTAAATCAAGTTGAGATATTGATAACCCTTTACTTAATCGATGCTGTTTCGATGAACAAAGGGGTAAATCAATAATAAATCGACTACCTTCTCCCAAGTTTGATTCAACTTGAAGAAGCCCTCCGTGCTCAATAATAATAGCCTGTACGATCGTTAAACCTAAACCATTACCATGACTCTTTGTGCTGTAAAAAGGTTCAAATAGTTTCTTTTGATCTAGCTCGCCAATCCCTTCACCTTGATCCTTTACTTCAATAATCAATCTGGCCTGTTGGATCGAGGTAATATTTAATATGACAGGAGAGTTGTTTTTGCTCGCATCAATGGCATTATCAACTAAGTTGTTAATAGCCCCCACGAGCGCATCAAGATCACCGAGTATCATTGTGTTTTTGGCCTCCGCTATCTCGTGTTTAATTTCGAGCGGATAGGAAAATCCATCACAAGCACTGTAGATAGATTTTAATAAAGTTTCTATTTTAAAATGATTTTTTTGCTTTTTGTCCCCTTTGACAAAATTCAACATGTCACTGATTTGCCGATCCATAAAGCGCAATCGCTCCATTAAGTGTTGACTGAACTGATGTTTTTTTGAATCACTTAAAGATTGATCATTGAGATGCGAACCGTACAAAATAGCTGCCGCCAACGGGGTTCTGATCTGATGAGCCAATGAAGCAATCATGGTTCCCATACTGGAAAGCTTTTGCTGTTGACTTAACTCCGCTTGCAACTGGCGGGTTTTGGTCATATCGGTCAACACGATCATTTGCCCTGGCTCAGAGTCTAAAGCTCGCGTTTCTATATGTACTTTACGGCCATCTTTGAGAGATATTTGATGTCCATCATCCGCTTGTGGCATAAACGCTCGGTTGATGACATTCAACCAAGATTCACCCAACAAAGGTCGCCCTAAAATATCGATTGCCACTGCATTGCATTCTCTGACGATGCCTTTTCCATCCAGCACTACCACCCCGGAAGGCAGTATTGCTAACAGGTGTTGCAACCGATCAGCAATGGTTTGTTTTTCTTCAAGTGCTTCACTTCTTTGTTCACTCACATCCTGCAATTGGCCGTTTAACTGTTCAACTTGGCCTTCTAAATTTTGGTAAGAATTAACAAAAGATTTTGACAATCGACTCAAATCAGACATAACAGTATTCAAATGATTTTGGTGAGTATTCAAATGACCTTCAATAAAACTTGAGTCACTATCTGAATTTCGCTCGAAAGATTTTGAAACGCAGTTTTCTTTGTTGTTAAGTTGCGATGCCGCTTGCGATAAACGTATTTTATTTAGCTGAAAATCCATTCGCTCTCGCTGAGCTTTAGTCGAAATTGAATCAGGCTCTGAAATTGAATCAAAGTCTGAAATTGAAACGTCTGATACTAAAACGTCTGATATTAATACAGAATGGTCTTGTGCATTTTGTGGCATGCAATCCTCGCTAAATCATTTGGCTTCTGCAAGAAGGTGTCAAACTTCTAACAGATTAAAATCCTTAGATTGTTTAGAGCAATTTACGTGCCTGTTTTTTTATTTGTTTTAAATCAGTAGGTTAAAGCGACTATTCGAAGTATAAGCGAAGTAGCGTCAATTAATTGCCAGGGAGGGGGCTAAGCTCTAAAAAAATTGATGGCTTTTTACCCCACTTTTTGTAAACTGTATTTTCGCATTTTTTCGACCAAGGTAGTGCGTCTCATCCCCAGCCTTTTGGCGGCCCTAGCAACCACCCAATCCTCTTCTGCCAGCGCTTGTTCTATGTAGGATATTTCCAATTTTTTAACAAACTCTTTTAAATTAACACCTTTTTCAGGTAATGCCGCAATAGGACCATTGTTATCCACAATAACCATTTGAGGCGAAGCACTGGTTTGAAGATCTGATTGGCCTTGCCGTCTTTCGGCAAGTTCAGGTTTTGGGTAACAACTAAGTCCTTCGGCATGTTGATAATCAACGGGTAACTCTTTGATATCGACAACGCCATATGGATACAAAATACATAGCCGTTCCATTAAATTGGAGAGTTCACGGACATTTCCCGGCCAGCTACATTTCATCAATGATTGAAGAGCATTGGGACTTAACCTAACAGAACCTCTTTTGTCATTTTCCAACCGAGCAATTAACTCATTCACCAGCAAAGGAATATCTTCAACTCGATCTCTGAGTGAAGGCATGATAATGGGGAAAACATTGAGCCGATAAAATAGATCTTCTCTAAACCGACCTTCCTTAACCTCGACATCTAATTGACGATGAGTCGCCGCAATAATCCTGACATCTGCGTTGATTGATTGACTACTTCCGACTCTCTCAAAAGTTCTCTCTTGCAAAACTCTTAATAATTTAACCTGCATGGGCATCGGCATGTCACCGATTTCATCGAGAAAAACAGTCCCCCCTTCGGCCAACTCAAACCGCCCTTTTCGAGTGGTCAATGCGCCAGTAAAAGCGCCTTTTTCATGGCCAAACAATTCACTTTCTAATAGCTCAGCAGGGATTGCTCCACAGTTAATCGGAACAAAAGCTTTCTCCGCCCGGTCCGATAAGTAATGAAGATTTCTTGCAGCCACTTCCTTACCAGTACCTGACTCTCCCAAAATGAGTACGCTGGCATCACTGTCTGCAACTTGCTCGATTAATCGTCGAGTTTCCTGCATCGGCGCACTTTGACCGACCATGCTGCGAAACAATTCCTGAGCTTTAAACTGTTGTTGGGGAGTATGTGAACCCTCGCGACAAGACTGACAGGCGTGGATAGCTTCAAGAATTTCATTTTGTTGTAATGGCCAGTTAATTCTACCAACCACTAGCTGAGAGCCGTCCGCAGAGGGATCTCCAGAAAACGCAACATCGTCTAACATGACTACAGGCATCAGTGGATCCGTTTGATAGATTTCGTTTAAAAAACCAGCAATATCAGCATAACAATCAATTTTTCCAAGAAAGATCCCCAGTATGGGTTTTGCTTGCTCAAAGCCTTGCTGCCAAGTCTTGCAAGTTACCACCATCGCAGGTTCACCAATAAAGTCTAATATTGTTTTTACATCGTGGCTGCGCTTAAGGTTGTCATCTATGACTAACAACTGCATGATTTCGGTCATTAAAGTTTCCTAAACAATGGTTCTTGTGTTGGCTTTTGGTTGATTTTTAACCGAAAGCCTATGTAAATTAATAACATAGATTAAGTTTTAGTAGAGCATTCGCCCTTTGTCAAAGTTTTGGCAGTAATCTTTTAGAATAAAAATATTTGATATTATAGCGATTGACATTAATCCATCATTTTATTAGGTTTATTAACAATAAAAATAGATATCTTATCGCAAACAGGTGAATTTTTATATTCTATAGAGTTTAGTGGAATGAACAAATTAGATATTAGCCGTTAAATCGATATCATCGAAGCGGACAATGATTTCCGCTTTTTATTATTAACTAATTGAATCATTAGGAAATGATTGACCGGAGATAAGAAAAGGGGTCGAATAACGACCCCTTACCGTACGACAGAAGTTAAGCGTTGGTGGCTGTTCTCAGCAACCACCTGACTTAAAGCTTCGTGCTAGAGCCTTTGATATAAGCTGTTCTCAGCAACTTAGATCTTAGACAAGAGCATTGTTCCGAAGAACAAGACCGATATAAGCGTCAGGAGATTGATCATGGGTAATGATTTTATTTCACCGATATTTATATTGGCTAGTTTTGATAATGCATACCCTGTGCCAAGTTTTATATTAATAATTCTAAAATAATCAGTTGATTTTTTTAAAGTCACCTTTTTTATCGCCGATACCTTGATTGAACGGGAGCTCTCAACTCTCTTTCTCTTTAAAGTTTATTTCTCAAATAAACCTTAGAGAAAATCAACCATTCTCAGACGGTAGATTACTTACCGAAAGATTTATTCTCAGTGTTTCTTTCCCAATTATTTTTTATTATTTTCTAGGTTCAGACATTTTAAAGATGCTGAAGAGCCTTAGATTAAGGAGTCAATAAAATGGGAAACGTATTATCAACAAATGTTTCTTCGATCAATGCACAACGAAACTTAACCAATGTCAATAGTAAGCTAGCAACGACCTTCCAAAGGCTTTCTTCAGGGTTACGAATAAATAGCGCTAAAGATGATGCAGCAGGATTACAGATTTCAAACGGCTTAACTTCACAGATTAATGGTCTTGGAGTAGCCAGTCGAAACGCCAATGATGGTATTTCCTTAGCGCAAGTCGCAGAAGGAGCATTACAAGAAACCACTAATATCCTGCAACGGATCAGAGATCTATCAATTCAAAGTGCTAACGGCAGTAATGGTCCTTCGGAACGAGCAGCGTTAAACGCAGAAGTGCAGCAACTCGTTTTAGAGGTTGACAGGATTGCCAATACAACCCGATTCGGTAGTCGAAATATTTTGACTGGCACATTATCTGGTGCACAATTTCAAGTAGGTGCACAAGCTTTTGAAACTATCAACATCTCTATAAACTCAGCTAGAGCTGATGATTTGGGAGTAAATAACTTAGGATTTACAGGTTTCGCTTCTAGTCGAGTGACGGCAACAGCGACATCAACCCTAAGCTCCGTAGTAGCTGATACATTAACTTTTTCAGTAAACTCTACTACAGCGGCAGTGGCAATAGCGGCTGGTGATTCAGCACTTCAAATAGCTGATAAGATCAATTCCGAAGTACCCAATGTAACGGCAGATGCAAAGACCACCGCACAGATCGCTTTTGCAGGAACTTTAGATGGTGATGAATCATTTAGCATAAGCATTAACGGTAATACCTCTATCGTGGTTACTGGTGCCGATGAAGATGCGTTGTTAACATCTTTAGGTTCAGGCATTCAACAACTTGGCGCGCTTTCCAATTTAGAAGTCGAAATAGACACCACCAATAATTACGTTCGAATAATCGATCAAACTGGCGCAGACATTAGCATTCAAGTTACCGCTTATACTGGTGGCGATACAAATGAAGATCTTACCGTTGATTTTGTGAGTTCATCAGGTACTGCTGGCGGAACACCAGTCGTCCTAGATGCCATTTCTGAAGGAACACGGGTTACAGGTGATGTTACTTTTACTACCTCAGATACTAATACAACATTCGCATTAATTGGCTCAACGGCAACCGGTGGTTCAGGTGGCATAATTGGAACCACATCTGTAGCGGGTAATGTGACTGCGGGCATTAGAGTCAGTGCGCTTGATATATCCACTAATACCGGTGCCCAAGAGGCTATATCAGTGGTAGATGCCTCAATTAAGCAAATCGACAAAAATCGTGCGGATTTAGGTGCGGTGCAAAATAGGCTCTCATCCACTATATCTAATTTGCAAAGCATAATAGAGAACGTGGCTGCGGCTCGATCGAGAATAAGAGACACCGATTATGCCATAGAAACATCACAACTTGCTAAAAACCAAGTATTACAACAAGCTGGACTATCGGTGCTTTCTCAAGCAAACGCCTCTAGCCAGTCTGTTTTAACGCTTCTACAAGGTTAGTAAAATGAAAGTCACAAAAGCCCCTACCGTACGACAGCCTTAGGTGTTTAAGCTTAAAATCTAGGAAATAATTTCTAGATTTTAAGCGACCTGTTTAACCTAAAACAATCTTTTCAAACAAATAATTTAAAGTCGGTATTTTCATCGCCGATACCTTAAGTGAACGCAAATTGTTCTCAGCAATGCGCGAACACCGTAAGTTATTGTTTCTCAGGCGATGGCCGCTCTTAAACTTAAGAGCCACTCTTCACAGATCACCTCCTGTAGGATCTCTAATTTATATTTGAATTAGACGTTTCTCAGAACCCTAATTCATATAATGTCTTATATAAGACACACGCGGATAGTCAATAAACCGTGGTGTTCAAGAGTTTAGGTTTTAGTGTTTTATCTTTTGATTTAACCTAGCATCTCGCTCCTCGAACCTCGCTCCTTTATTTATCTATCTATTATTTTAAGCACTTTGTAATTTTGAAACTAGACGTAAGTTCTCAGCTTTTTGTCTAACTCCGTTTTAAATATCAAAGGTTTAGGAGATTTATCATGGGTAATGTAATACAGACGAATGTATCGTCTATTGGTGCACAGCGATCTTTAGGTAGAACTAACCAAGCGCTGCAAACTACTTTTCAACGTCTTTCTACTGGTTTACGAATTAATAGTGCGAAAGATGATGCTGCAGGCTTGCAGATTTCAAATAGTTTAACTTCTCAAATTAACGGTTTAGGCGTAGCGGTCAGAAATGCCAATGACGGTATTTCCTTGGCGCAAACGGCTGAAGGGGCATTGCAAGAAACCACTAACATCCTACAGCGTATGCGCGATTTATCTATTCAATCCGCAAATGGAACAAATAGCCAAGCGCAACGAGATGCGTTACAAGCAGAAGTTAGTCAACTTCAACTAGAAGTCAATAGAATCGCAGATACCACTGCTTTTGGTAGTCGAAATTTGCTTGACGGTACTTTTGGTGTGTCTCAGTTGCAAGTCGGTGCGCAAGCCAATCAAACAATCGGCGTTACAATCAACTCAGCTAAAGGTGATTCTTTAGGAAACCAAGTATACAACACAGAAGGAACCGTTGCTGGTGGTTTGGTTAGTGGTGCTGCAGTAAACGGATTAAACGCTGAAACCGATCTTCTAATTTCTGCCGCAGGTGGAAATACAACTAGTGCGATTACTTTTGCGTTGAACGCCACTTCAAAAACAGTTGCTTCTGCAATTAACACAGCTACAACCGCCGCAAATGTTGACGTAACAGCAAGTGTAACAAATGTTGTCACTGCTAGCTTTAGTGCTAATACGTCTGGAGAGACGGCTGTTTTTGACGTTAATGGTCAGACTATTACTGTATCTAACTTTAATCAGAGTGATGTTAGCCAGCTAGCTGCAGCTATCAACGACAATGGCAGTACCGGTCTTGTAGCCACCGTTGACTCCAATGACACGACTCAATTGATATTAACCAGTGATGATGATATTACCGTAACTTTAACCTCTGTTACAACCGTTGCAGGTACTATGAGTTTCACCACTAACGATGGTACCAATATCGCGACGGCTGCCGAAGCAGCGCAACAAATTGGTGTAGGGGAAGTAACACTTTCTAGCGCAAAAGCATTTAGTTTTACTGGAGCAGATGCCGAATTATTCGCGGCAGCAACGGGAAACAGCACACTTGACTCTGTCGACAATATTGATATTTCGAGCCTAGCTGGTGCACAAAATGCCATTGCTGTTCTAGACGGTGCAATCGTAAAAATTGATAGCAATCGGGCAGATCTTGGTGCGATTCAAAATCGTTTATCTAGCACCATTTCAAACCTAGGAAGCATCATCGAAAACGTATCAGCTGCACGTTCACGTATTCGAGATACTGATTTTGCTGCAGAAACGGCTGAACTCGCTAAAAACCAAGTATTGCAACAAGCTGGATTATCGATCCTAGCTCAAGCGAATGCTTCTAGTCAGTCAGTTCTTTCACTTCTACAGTAGGTTGATGGATAACGTTAAATTATGAATTTATTAGTATTACAATTTAATGTTTGGCAGGAAAGTGGGCTAACGCCTTCTTCCGCCCTTTTGAGGTAATTTGCTATGGCAACGTTAAATATAGCAGGCAACTTTCAACCGAGCTCTGTTCAAAGTGGCAGAAATTTGCCACACACACAGAGTGGAGCGCCTTCAACTTCAAGTAGTTTAAAAAAAAGCAATCTCGATACGGAATTGAAACAAGTTAGTAAAATCGAACCGGCATTAGTCGAATCGGTTAGAAATACTAAAGATCAAAGGATTGAGAAAGCAAATATTGAAGTCGAAAATCAGATTGAAGCGTTACAACAATTTAATCAGAGTATTGACCGCACTTTGCAATTCAAAGTCGATAAAGAGCTAGGGGTAACCATTGTAAGGGTTATCGATAAGGAAACGGACGAATTAATTCGTCAGTTCCCTCCTGAAGAGCTTCTTAATTTATCGAGACGTTTGAAGGATCTCAATGAACAACAAGTCGGTAATAGTGGCGTTTTGTTACAAGAGAAAGTTTGATTGAAGGGGAGCAACCCTCCCCTTTTCCTACCGAACCAATAAGAAAAGTCAATTGGCCATTTTGGTCTATATCTTGCTAGTAATCTTAGTAGGCTTTTGTATGTCTGATTATTGGTTTTTTGTTATTTCTTGTTATTGTTGTGTCGCTATAACTGAGACCCCAAATTAATTAAAATTATACTAAAAAAACATTCATATCAGACATTTTGCCGCCGATACAATAAAGGTGTTTGATCTCAAACATAAACATTCGGTTATCAATAATATTTTAACAGGTCACAATACATGGGTTTAATCAGCATTGGTGGTTTAGGTTCAGGGCTCGATACGGCAGGTATTGTTGATGCACTAGTCGCAGCAGAGCGTGCACCAAAAGAAAATAGCTTAAATCGTTTTGAGGTTAATACAACGGTTACTTTAACAGGGCTCGGAGGGCTAAAAGCATCCTTGGATGAGCTAAAATCAGCAGCGTTAGATCTTAGCTTGTCATCAAGTTTTAGCAAGCGTTCTGTTTCAATTTCAGATTCACAATTTTTTACTGCTACCGCAACCTCTACAGCAAATGCGGGCGATTATAAAATAGAGGTTCAAACTCTCGCTCAAGGCAGCTTTGATAAATCCAAAATTTTTACCGGAGGAAGTAGCACAACATTTGGAGCCGGAGGCACTTTAACCTTTACCGTAGGGAGTGAAACATTTGATATTGCTGTTTCAGCGACCGATACCTTATCAGATATCCGTAATAATATTAATGCTGCAACTGATAATGACTTAGTATCAGTCAATTTGTTAAATAACGTAACAGAAGGTCTCGATACAGGTAGCCTTTTAACTTTTGACTCTAACACGTTAGGTTTAAACAACGACCTTGTTGTTACCTTTAGTGGTGATGCATTATTAGCTGATTTATCGACAAGTCTTACCAATACACAAAGTGCAGGTGATGCAGCCATTATTATTGATGGGATCAATGCCACTAGCAGCAGCAATATTTTTACCGATGTTATCCAAGATATTACTATTAATCTTAAAAAAGCACATGATACACCCGGTACAACTGAAGATTTGGCTATAGCCGTTAATACGGAGAGCACTAAATCATTAATCACCGGATTTGTTGAAGCTTATAACGCTTACACTGAGGTTATTAAATCTCTTGGTTCGGCTGATAATAATGCTCCTGGAATATTACTGGGCGACTCAACATTACGCCAAATATCATCACAAATCAGAAACTTATTTTCATCCACAATATCCGGTGTCACAGGTAATTTTGATAGCCTATCTGCAATCGGTATTAAATCGACGCAAACCGGTGAACTAGAAATAGATAACGATATTTTAGATAGCGCCATTGCTTCTGACTTTGATCAATTTGATGAATTGTTTAGCGGTGAAGATGGCTTTGCGACTAAATTAAGAGACTTAATCAGCAACTACACAAATAGTAGTGGCATTATTACCTCGCGAGAAACCTCGCTTAATGGACAACTCGACCGAATTGCTAATGATCGAATTTCTCTCAGTTTACGAATAGAGAGTCTACAATTAAGGCTAACTAAACAGTTTGCGACCATGGATGCAATTGTTGCTCAATTTAATTCCACGCAATCTTTTATCGCCCAACAGTTTGAAAACCTACCGGGATTTTCGCGAGATAAAAAATAGTTGTAAGAAAAAATAGCGGCATCAAGGCAATATGAATTAAACAAACGAGGAAAAAATAATGGGACTATCTGGAGCATTAGCCTATAACAAAGTTGGCGTAACTAGCGGAATTGAAGATGCCGATCCACATATGTTAATTCAAATGTTGATCGATGGAGCGATCGAAAAAACCAACAAAGCAAAATATTTTATGTCCGAAAAACAAATTGAAAAAAAAGGGCAACAGGTGAGTTGGGCCATTTCGATTATTAGCGGATTGCAAGCAAGTCTGGATTCAGAAAAAGGCGGCCAAATCGCGGCCAACTTAGACAACCTCTATGAATACTGCACCCGTACCCTGATTGAAGCGAATTCTGAAAACAGTATTGATAAACTGGAGAGTGTTTTAGGCGTTATGAATAACATCAGAGATGGATGGAGTGGTATTCGTGAGCAAGCACTTGCGCTAAATCCTAAATCCTAAACAAATAAGCATGCATCCTCTTCTACAAAAAATAATTGATACCAACCATCAAATCTCTGAACTAGTTGGGTCAATGCTGTGGGATGAAGCTCTTGCCTTAAGTCGTGTTCGGGATGATAGTCTGAGAGAATATTTTGACATTACTCCCCTACCCGATGAAAACTCGATTGTTTCTCAAGTTATCGTGGACATCACCCAATCGGACCAAGCGATTACAGCACTCATTGCGAATAAAAAATCAGAATTGATCAGTGATGGACTTTCGCTTAAAAATTCTCATGACGCTATTCAGCAATATCGACATACACAAATCGGATAATATCTAGATGGTTCTCATTGCTGCTTCCGCTAGTACAAGTTCAAACATCCAGACCCGGCAAGCAATCGTCAATGACCTACAAACAATTGTCAAATTCACACTTAAACTTCATCAACATGAAGACGATGGAAATATTGCATCTCACATTAATTTCAAGTGTAATTTAACACAATGGCTGACTAATGAGCTTGACGATCCTCGTACTCTTTTTTTGATCGCAGAAGATAATAGAGAGCCTGTTGGGTTCATTGGAGCAACCACCATTATCAATGACAATGGATTTTTGGCAAACCCAATAAAAGGCGTGATTCAACTTTTATGGATTGAACCTGAATATCGAAAAAATCATCTCGCAGATAAATTAGTGAGCGACATAGAACAGTGTTTTAAAAGTATGGGGATCGCCTATATTGAATGTACTTATACTGCATCTAATCAAGAAGCGAAATCATTTTGGAGCAAACAAGCTTATAAAGAAAACTCTATTACCGCTAGAAAATTTATTTCAAATGAATCCTGCCACAATAAAAGTAGTAAAAGAACTTTAAATAAAATTAAATAAATTTAATCCCTGAATTCTAACAAAGCTGGCCTGCGCCGCTTCCAGCACTACCAACTGTTGGGAAAATCGAGTCGATGCTTCCACAACATCCAAATCTCTAATATCAGACAAGCTACTTTTACTGGTGATTAATAGTGACAAATTACTATCAAACTCTGAGTCTATCACGTTAAGTCGCCCACCAATTTTACCGCGAATAAGATCAATCTTGGCCATATTTCGATCCAGTGATTCCTGAACATGAGTCAGTGAATTGACAAATTGGGCTCGACCGGTATCACTCTCACTAAAATTATCGATTGCATTAATTGCGGTGTTAATCACTGAAAAAACATCTTCTGAACGACTCGGTGTAATACTTAGCACATCTGGAGTAACAGGGTCTGGTATTCCATTGACCGCAACGGTAATTCCATTAAATGTAATATCCTGTCCCTCTTGGTACAAAGTAGCCGGTATGATAACGGCAGCGGTATTGTCTCCAGTAACGGTATAAGTCGTATCGCCATTTATATCAACACCAAAAGTTATCGAATAGGGTTCAGCCAAAAAATGGGGTGGTGCCTGATAGCTTCCCGGAGAAATTGTCGCGTTTCCTGTATTAGCACTATTGGAACCGACACTAAAAAAACCATTGCCATTTTTGGTGTCAACAAAAACATCAAACCCTGAATCAGAAACAGCCCCAACCACTCCGCTACTCAATCTCAATAATCTTTGGCTTTGATCGCCATTGTAAATTATATTGCCATTTATATCTTGTGTAAAACTTTGTACTTTCACTTTGCTACCGCTAAACAGATAGTCTCCATTGGCATTTTGGCTGTTTGCCAATCCCAGAAGTTGCTTTAATCGTTCTTGTAACTCTACTCCAATGCTATCAAGCTCATCTTCACCATAGGTTCCATTACCCAGAGAGACCATTAACTCTCTCATTCTAAATAACACATTGTTAACTCCCGATAACACAACTTCTTCTAGTTCGTTAACTGACTTGGATGCATCAGTGTTTTTGTTAAATTGTTCAAGTTGCGCGATTTCATTTTGCAAGGCCGTTATCGCAGTCGCAGCGACTGGATCGTCAGATGGTCTTAATACTCGTAGCTGAGTCGATAACTGCAATTGCGTATGTTGAAGTTCGGCCTGACGCAATAACATCTCTCGAATACCAGCACTGGTTATTTGTGATGTTGAAATTCTCATCGCTTATCTCACGGCTTCCAATACTGTTTGAAATAAGGTTCTCGCAACGTTAATAACTTGTGCCGAGGCTTCATATGCCTGCTGGAATTTTAATAAATTAGCCGCCTCTTCATCCAAATTAACACCGGATAAACTCTCTCTACGTTCTTTGGCTTGAAACAGAAGACTCTCAGCGGCATCACGATTGATTTGTGCCGATTGGGTTGATACGCCAACTCGACCAATAATACGGCTAAATGCTTGCTGAAAATTTGACTGTCCATTATCCAATCTCCCTACCTGCTGAAGCTCTGCTAGCAAAGCGGCATTTTCATTATTACCAAAACCATTATTATTGAAATTAATGTCAAAACTATCACCCGCTTGTGGATCTCCTGATAAATTGACTTCGTAACCATATGCGTTAAAAGGCGCTCCTGCCAATGCCAACATATTATTTTCCTGATTGGGTATATAACCGGAAATTCCACCGGCGAGAAGAACTGGCGCACCTCCAGAAATATCAAAAATAGAAAACTCTCCAAGCACACCAGGCGGGCTATCAAATTCTATTCTGATCGGAGGATTAAGATCATTAGGAACACCCGTAAATTGTGCCGTTGTGGTGTCGCTAATATTAATACCGCTAATGGTGCCAGATCCAATATTACTTTGAGCTTGCTCTCCTCTTACAGGAGAAGCGGCTGCAATTTGTTCTGCCGTTGTAATTAATAGAGAAAAATCGCTGGAAAAATTTCTCACTGGTTGAACATCAAATGAATCACCATTAATGGCTGCACCGGACAAAAAGTTGATGCTGATCCCTACAGAAGCTATTTGAACAGTATCAGGCACTACCGCAGGAGGTGCAAAAGTCGCAATAGTTGTATTGGTTGTCTGATCGATCAGTTGATAATTGCCGCCTTGCAGAAATAAAGTAAAATTGGAGTCAGAAAGTAATGATGGATCATCTATATCAATGCTCAAATTAACGTTACCAGTATTACCCAAATCGGATGACACTCTGGAAATAGCAATAGCAGGATCATTGATGTCTGTAAATAAATTTCCTCCAATATTATTATTTAAATCCATACCCAAACTATTTTGACGATTAAAAGAATCAGCTATAGCAATGGCTACTCGTCCTAAAGTATTAAACGATGGTTCTATAATCTCCTCTACAACCGTCAGTGTTCCACCTAACTGTCCGCCAGAAATATTGTTTGTAATATCGATAGATGAAGATCCAGAAACGAGACTCAAAGTCATGCTCCTAGGATTTTGAGTATCCACATTAGCAACCAAGCTATTCGATAAAGAACCCACCACCAATGACTGGCCGCTGCCAATAAAAACGTTTAAGCTTCCATCGGATTGCTCGATGGTTTGAACCGATACTAATTCGCTCAAACGAGTGATCGCAAGATCTCTTTGATCAAGCAGGTCCGGTGCCACATTACCGGGTGAACCCGCAATCTTGTTATTAAATAACGCAATGGCCTGGCCAAGGCTAGTAATTTCTTTTGCTATCCCATCAATATTAGAATTTACCTGAGTAACTTGTGATTCAAGTTGAGAATGAATTGAATCAAATTTTGATACCAGCCCTTCCATTTGACCTAACATAACTTGCCTTGCTGCAACTGAGGCGGGATCGTTTACAACCGCTTGCAATGAAGAAAAAAAGTTTTGTATCGAGCTATTGAGTCCATTTTGGCTATCCGCTAACAGTCCATCTACTCGATTAGCTTGAGCAAGGAAGGTTTCTAAACGCATAAAATCGGCGGTAGCAGATTGAATTTCCAGCTGATGCGTTTGTTCAAAAATTCTCTTTACTTGTCCAACCTCAACACCGGAACCGAAGTAATTCCCACCGATAAACTCCGGTAATCGCGGTGTTTGAAAAACACGCTGTCGCGTATACCCTTCGGTATTGGCATTGGCTATATTATGTGCAGTAGTATTCAAGGCTGCCTGATTGGTAAGCAATCCTGATACACTTATTCCAAAAATGCTGACTGGCATGTTCTTTTCCTCAAACTAGATAGTTTTCTTGATTAATCACTTGCAGATCAGTCTGCTTTGCCCGGTTGCACTAAATTCATATCGGTTTTATATATTCTCAATATTTTATTGGCATAATTTGGATCGGTTGCATAACCGGCCGATTGCAATGATTGAATAAAATGTTTGGCATCTTTGACAACGTCAAGGGCGGCTTTATAGCGCGGATTACTTTGTAAGAACTCAACATAGTCTGCAAAACTTTTTTCAAAATTATCATACATTCTAAAATTATCCTTGGTTTTTACAAATTCACCATTTTTAACTTCTAAGGTATCCATCTTGACTGATGCACCTTTCCACTGTGCACTACTTTTTATTCCAAATAAATTATGGCTAGGTCGTCCATGGCTATCGTGCATAATATATTTCCCCCAACCGGTTTCTAGAGCCGCCTGAGCAATTAATAGTTTGGGATCTAAGCCGATTTGTTGCGCTATTTTTTCTGCATATGGTAACAGTTTTTCTATAAAATCAGCCGCATTATCAAATAGCGATTTTTTCTCTACTTTAGTAGACTTAATTGATTGGCTAACTAATTCATTTTTTAATGGGGCCAAACCTGTTTTTTTATTTTCAACCAAAACTTTTTCGACCCCTTTTAATGCAGATGAGGTTTTTTCATTTTTTCCCAATGGAAGCTTTTGAATATTCTTTTCTTCGGTATTTTGATGATAAGCAATCGCTCGCTCAGTTCGACCCATTTTATTGAAAGGTTCTAAATTAGTTTGATGGTTATTTTCACCTAACAAACTGCGCGCCATTAAATCGGCGATCCCTAAACTTCCCTTTTGAGAAAGCTCTACTGACATTTGCTCATCCAGCATTCCAATAAACATCTTTTCTTGTTCACTGCCAAATAACGGATCTCCCCCCATCACTTCACCAGCTTGACGCATCGATTTCAACATCATATTCATAAAAAATGCTTCGAATTCTTTTGCTGCTGCTTTTATAGCTCCACGACTGTCAACGGTTGCCTGTTTTCGAATCCCATTAAGCGACTGAAGGTCCGAGAAAATACTCGAACCATTGGATTGATTATTGGCTACGAAATTCATGGCTTTATTCTACTCATCTCTAAATCACCACCAGCTCACCGCTAATCGCTCCTGCGATTTTTAGCGCTTCCAAAATGGCCATCACATCTCCCGGCGCAGCGCCAACAGCATTAACCGCCTCCACCAGTTGCTGTAAGGTAGCACCTGGTTGAAAATGAAACATTCGATTATTTTCCTGAGCAATATCAATTTGAGAGTCCAAGGTTGCAACGGTCGTACCTTGTTCAGAAAAGGGAGCTGGCTGACTGACCTCCTGGCTCTCTTTGATTTTTATAATTAGATTACCATGAGCAATTGCCGCTTCTTTAAGATGGACATTTTTTCCAATAATGATGGTGCCCGTTCGGGAATTAACCACAATTTTTGCCGCACTTTCAGCCGGTTTTACCTGAATATTTTCCAATACAGAAAGATAGCTAATTCTTTGAGCGGCATCTCTAGGCGCTGAAACCTGAATGCTCGTTGAATCAATCGGTCGTGCAGTTTGACTACCTACCAGTTGATTGATCTGTTTGGCTAATCGAACCGCCGTAGTAAAATCTGGCTCATTTAAATTAAATGTAATAAATTCATTATTCATAAAATTAGTCGCTACAGTCTGTTCGACCGACGCGCCATTGGGAATTCGTCCAACGGTGGGAACATTAACCGTAATCGAAGAGCCGTCACCACCTTGTGCACCAAAACCACCGACAACCAGATTACCTTGAGCGATGGCATACACTTTTCCGTTAGCTCCTTTTAGAGGAGTCATTAATAATGAGCCCCCTCTCAGGCTTTTTGCTTCGCCTAGACTACTGACCGTTACATCAATTAATTGTCCTGTTTTGGCAAACGCAGGTAAAGTGGCGTGAATAGCAACTGCTGCGGTGTTTTTAAGCTTAAGTTGCCCTCCAGCAGGAACACTGATACCAAATCGGGCTAACATGGTACGGAAAGTTTGTTCGGTATATTTTGTTTTTTCACCCGTACCATCTAGACCAACCACTAAACCATAACCGATCAACTGATTTTCTCGAACCCCTTGAATACTGGTTAGATCTTTGATCCGTTCTGCGGAAATGGGCGTTACCAGCACGAGTAACGTTATGGTTAAAAACAACCGAGCAATAGGGTTTATAAAATTCATATTAAATATCTCTTTACATTCAATTTTAGTCCAGTGTATGACGCAAAAAATGCTAACAACACTCTACCCATTTAACACCTAGCACTCAGAACGGCCACCAACCTGAATTGAAGAACCGACTTAACCAGCCCTCTTCATTGACTTCTGCCAACGGGCCAGTTCCACCGTAGTAAATTCTTGCATTGGCTACTTTAGTTGAGTCAACCTGATTATCTTTAGTAATGTCTTCCGGACGAATAAGACCGGAAACTCGGATAAATTCGCTTCCTTGATTTAACGCGATCCATTTTTCACCCTTTATGAGTAAATTACCATTAGCATAAACTTTCTGAACCGTCACACTGATCGTTCCCTGAAGCAAATTACTTTGTGCACTATCGGTTTCAGCTTTAAAAGTATTTTTACTAGTCAGCGCGACTCCAAAATTGGGAGTGTCGCTACCAAAATTAGGTGTTTTGCCAAAAATGTTGGGCGCTGTAGTACTGACGTTAGTATCTTTTTTTAGCTCTGTATCTGCATTTTTTGTAGCGCGAGTATTTTCAGTTAACACAACGGTAATGATATCGCCGATCCTGAGTGCTTTTTTATCTTGAAATAACATTCTGGCCGTCGCTACATTGTAGATTGATCCGGAGCGATTAATCTCAAGCGCCTCGCCCACCGGGTAACTAGGTGCCCAGTCTGGATCATCTTCAATCTCATTGTGATAAATTGTTGTACATGCTGAAAGCAGCACAAAGACAACCACTGTGGATAAGCGAAAAATCATTGCTAACTATTCCTCAATCTATAAAGTCTGATTAATAAACTGCAGCATTTGATCAACCGCAGAAAGGACCTTTGCATTCGTTTCATAAGTTCGCTGCGTCTCAATTAATGCCACCAATTCTTCAACACTTGAAACATTTGAAGTTTCTAACTGCCCTCCGAGTAACTCACCAACGCCGTCTAAACCTGGTGTACCGATTACCGGAGTGCCACTACTTCCAGTTTCAAGAAATAAATTTCCACCAATCGATTGTAAACCTGCTGGATTAATAAACGTTGCAATGGTTATATTACCAATATTGGTAGGCGCTGCCGTACCTTGTTCCTGAACGGTAACCGTTCCATCTAAAGCGATATCTAAACTGGTAGTGTTTTCTGGAATAGTGATGGCTGGATCTAAAAGAAAGCCACTTCCGGCTGTCACAATTTGACCGGTTTCATCCGTAGAGAAATTACCTGCTCTGGTATAACCAATACTGCCATCTGGCATTTGTATTTGAAAAAAACCATTCCCTTTTATGGCCATATCCAATTGATTGGATGAGGTTTGAAAGCTACCTTGAATATGTTGTTTTTGAGTAGCAACAACTTTTACGCCAGTCCCTATTTGAAGGCCTGAGGGTAATTCCGTATCTTGAGAAGATTGACTACCTGGTTGGCGAAAATTTTGATAGAAGAGATCTTCAAAAACGACTCTGTCGCGTTTAAAACCAATGGTCCCGGCATTCGCTAGGTTATTAGAAATAACTGACAGGTTAATGGTTTGCGCTTCTAAACCTGTTTTTGAAATCCATAATGCTGGATGCATAATTTTTACCTCAACGACTAAATACTAAAATAATTTTCTTTTCTTTCGTATTTTCTTTTACGTTTGCAATAAACGATCCAATGATTGGCCTCGCTCTTCAACACCCGCCATTAATTTTATTTGCACTTCATATTGACGGGATAATTGGATCATGTTGGTCAGCTCTTCAACCACACTCACGTTGCTGGCCTCTAGACCTCCCGTTTCAATAGTGACAGAAATATCGTTTTCAAAAGTGTCTGTATCGCTACTTCTAAATAATCCGTGATCATCTTTATAAAGGCTTTTTGGATCCGGGTTTACCAATCTAAGACGGTCAACAATTGCCGTTTCATTGGGTTGGGCCCCCACTGGACGAATGGTGATAGTGCCATCGAGTCCGATATCAATTTTTTCAAATGGCGGAATTGAAATGGGCCCACCATCACCCAAAATTTGTTGGTCGACACCATTGGTCAAAACACCATTGGCATCAATTTTCAAATCACCACGGCGAGTTAAAAGCTCTTCACCATTTTCATTCTGAATAACCAGCCATCCTTCACCTTTAATTGATATATCAAGATCTCTTCCCGTTGGCGTTCTGCCTCCGCTATCCAATCGATGCCCCGGCCTTTCACTCATTGCAAAAACTCGGCTTGGTAATCCTTCGCCATAAACAGGCATGGCACGAAACTGTGCCAAATCTGCTTTAAAAGCAGTCGTTGAAGCGTTTGCCAAATTATGTGCCGTTTTAGCCTGAGAGTAACTCGACTCTCTGGCTCCAGTCATTGCTATGTAGAGTAATTTATCCATTTAAAATCCCGTTACGAGTTGCTGGCTCTCCTATCTAATATTAATAATCGCTTGAGTGACAGTATTTTCCGTTTCAATAGATTTTGCATTGGCTTGAAAATTACGCTGTGCGGCAATTAAATTCACTAGTTCTGCGGTCAAGTCAACATTGGAAACTTCGATGGCTCCAGAACGGATCTGACCGAAACTGGATGTCACCGCTTCACCGACTAAAGGCGTTCCAGATGAGGTGGTATCTTCCCAAGAGTTATTTCCTTTTTGCGCTAATCCTTGAGAGTTTTGAAATCTTGCCAACGCTATTTTTCCTAATGCCGTTGACTGTCCATTACTAAAATTGGCTCTGATCACGCCGGTATCCGAAATCTCAACACCGGTTAATCGACCAATTGGAAAACCATTTTGTTCAAGCACATTAACCGTGAATGGCGATGAAAATTGGGTGGACCCATTTCCGGCGTAATTAAAATTAAGTGTTCCGGAAGCGTTAGAGCCATTGCCATAATCGATTGCAGAAGTAATAATGGGATCAGGAACACTAGCGAGAAACACACCGGAATTATCGAAAGTCATGGTATGAAAAAATTGACCACCAGCTCCCGCTGTACCTCCAGCAATGTCAATCGGTAGCGTAGTCCCTGTATTGTCAGTGGTATTGTAATAAGCCCCCCACGCATTGGCACCGGTCTTTATGTAATAAGCAGTAACAACGTGACTTTCACCTAGTGAATCAAATACTGTTAAAGAAGTTGATTGAGTAAATGTTGATGCTTGTAATGGATTAAATAAATTGGGATCTAATACTGCTGCACTGGCTGGTAAATTCACACCTATATCAACTAAACTGGTTACGGTGGGTACACCTGCTGTTTGAGGAAGCTGCAAAGGAATGGTGCTCGATATGCTGGTCGCAGTGACTGTTCCATCTGAATTAACCGGAAAGACCTGCAATCTTGCGCCTGCATTGTTAACGACAAATCCATTATTATCCACTCCGAACTCACCGTTACGAGTAAATAAATTATTCGCATTGGTTTCGCTAGGTGAAAGAATAAAAAAGCCCTCACCTGATACGGCTAAATCCAAAGTGTTTTGAGTAAACTCTAAATTCCCTTGGCCAAACTGCTGTGCTACATTGGCAAGTAAAGTCCCATTACCAATGGCTGTACTTGAACTACCAAATGATGAAGTAGCAAAAATATCAGCAAATTCAGCCCGCGATCCTTTAAAGCCTGTGGTTCCAACATTCGCTATATTATTACTGGTCACGTTCAGTTCAGCTTGCGCTGCGTTCAAACCACTTAGTGCGGTATTAAAAGACATAACTGCTCTCCTGTTTATTTACTTTAAAAATTGATTAACCGACTTCTTTAACATCATTAAAATTAATTTGACCTAATCCAGTCAGGTTCAAAAATATTCCGCCACTGCCTCCGCCCAAATTAACACTGTGAACCTGAGCACGAATAGACGTAGGAATTTGCTCTGTGGTTCCGTTAACCACCCCAAAAGCAGCCACTTCATATTGCCCTTGACCTAAAAAATCACCCTCTTCATTGCGTCCATCCCAAAAAAATTCGATATCTCCAGCTTCACGATCACCAACGTCAATTCGTCTTACCAATTGCCCCGCAGCATCGCGAATTTCAAACCTTAAATTGTTAACATGAGATGGGAGGTTTAATTGGCCCGACATGCCTGTCGCTTCATCGGGAACATGACCAACCGAAGATGGGACCAATACATGCCGTCCCACTAATGAAGACGCTTGCAAGGCTTGATTAGAAGTCAATGAGGTTGATAGATCATCAAATTTAGTCACCAGTGTTTGTAGGCTATCCACACTGGAAAATTGTGACATTTGAGTAATAAATTCTTTACTATCGGTTGGTGCTAATGGATCTTGGTTGGCTAATTGGACCGTTAATAGCTTTAAAAAATCGGCTTGCCCCAGCTCTTTTCTTGCATGATTATCGGCACTGGGTGGCGCATTAATACCAATATCGGTAAAAATATTTTCTGTTGAATTACTTATGATTGACATAATATTCATCTCGCTAATTTTGGTTTATCTTTAAACCAACTATTTTTAAATCAACTTAGTGTTTGCTTGCGCTCTCAGCACAGAGGCGCGCTCCTACCTATATTTAAATCTATTATTAATTTGTAATGATTGTTCTACTGCCCTAAAGAAAGTGTTCGAGTTAACAGGCTCTTCGTCGTATTCGCGACCTGTACATTCGATTGGTAAGAACGCGAAGCGGAAATCATATTAGCCATCTCTTCAACCAAACTAATATTGGGCGCGTAAACATAACCACTTTCGTCAGCCAATGGATTTTCTGGTTGATACCTTGCTACAGCTTCTGCCTGGCTTTCAATAATAGCCGTAACTTTAACGCCGCCAGTTTGATGGCTAGTGTTACTGTAGCCAGAACTAATCGTATTGTTCATAATCGTAGCAAACACAGGATGTCTCGCTTTGTAAACTTCACCGGTGCTACTGGCAACGCTATCGGCGTTAGCAATGTTACTGGCGATGGTATTTAATCGAACCGTTTGTGCCGACATTGCCGAACCGCTGACATTAAAAATATTATATAGACTCATCTGCTTTTTCTCTTTATCAATAATTTATCTTCGAACTCTAAACTCTAAA
>CAYVSL010000005.1:0-43772 GCA_964454125.1 uncultured Kangiella sp. | reverse complement strand
ACTCATCTGCTTTTTCTCTTTATCAATAATTTATCTTCGAACTCTAAACTCTAAAATATTATTCACCCCGGATCGCACTCATTAAACCTTTAATACGCCCCGTTAGAAAGGTTAAACTGGCTTGATACTGCATAGCATTTTCTGCAAATTTAGTTTGCTCTATTTGTGCTTCAACTGAATTTCCATCGCCAGTATCCGGTTGCAATGGAATTCGATAAGACAACCCGGGTATTTGGGTTCCGATACTGCTATCAATATGATTAGCATGCGTTCGCTTAAGCCCAGATTGCTGATGACTTGATGCCATTTGTAGCGCTTGCTTAAAATCGATATCTCTTGCCTTAAAATTTGGCGTATCAGCATTCGCTAAATTATTAGCCAACACTTCAGCTCGCTGAGCTTTAATATTTAAAGCCGCTTCATGAACACCAAACGCTTTGTCAAAACTGATCGCCATACTTTAATATACCTATTCACTCATCAGTGTTATTTCATTACTCGTAAAAGACATTGTAAAAATAATGCAACCACGACTGTAATATTCTTGTTGGAACGTTTAGTTTGAAATATTACTTTGTACTTGTAGCTGTATTTATATTTGTATTAGTGCAAGGCTTGTGCCAGTTTCGGAAAGAAGAATAGAAAGGGTTTAATGCTCGGCAAGCCGAGCTATATTTGGGATATTAAGAATTTGATTGATGTTAGATAGCGGCAATGGAATTCCGCAAAAGCGGCAACGAAGGCTCTTTCTGCCAAGGCCTGTCAATTGGAAGATTCAACCTAGATGACGATTCGATCTAAACGGGTTTTCGATCTAAACGAGCACTTAACTTTTTCGATAGACCAGCCCAGGATTACAGCGTACCATTTCCATAGGTTTGCAATCTCGGGTTAAAGACTCTGATGCGCCCAAAAATAAATAGCCTCCTGGCCGTAGACTGTCTATCAGTCCGTTCAACACTCGGGTTTTATTGTCTTGAGAAAAATAGATTAAAACATTTCTACAAAATATCACTTCAAATTTTCCAACGGAGTATGGCAAACCAAGTAAATTTAGCTGCTGAAAGCGGATTTTTTCTCTTAAATCCGGCTTTAACTGCCAGTTTTTTTCATCCATTTTATTAAAATGACGTTGCAATTTATTACCAGGCAGTCCTCGTTTTAGTTCAATTTGTTGGTAAATACCTTGTCTGGCTTTTTGTAAAATCCGATGAGAAAGATCGGTGGCGATAATTTCGGTGGCTGATTTGGTTGATATTTCATCCAAAAGCATTGCCAGAGAATAGGGTTCTTGGCCTGAAGAACAAGCCGCACACCAAATCCTGAAGCGACCTAATTTATTGAGTTCCGGGATCAAGTGGCGTTTCATATATTCAAAGGGATAACTATCACGAAACCAGAGCGTTTCATTGGTTGTCATTTGATCAATGACTTTTTGTAGCAATAATTTACCGGAAGGAGCATTTATTTCATAAAGCAAGTCGGATAACGATGCGATATTGTTTTCTTGAATAAAATTGGATAAACGACTGGCGACCAAATATTGTTTACTGTCGCCAAGCAAAATACCACTCTGTCTCTCAAGTATTTGACAAAACGTATTATAATCGGTAGAAGAAATTTCCATTTATTAGTCTTTTTTATCCAGTTTCAACTCAAATTAATCTTCAAAATCTACACGCCGTTGCACGGCCCTTGCGAGTTCATCGGGATTAAACTTAGGTATGAAATCATTAGCGCCCACTTTTTCAACCATCGCCTCATTAAATACGCCGCTCAAAGATGTATGTAACATTACCCAAAGATGAGATAGTTTCTCATTATTTCGTATTTCCGCCGTTAATGTGTAGCCATCCATTTCTGGCATTTCAATGTCAGAAATCAACATAATGACTTCATCGTCAAGAGTAATACCGTCGGCTACAAGATGATCCAGATAGGTATAGCACTCTCTACCATCCTTAAATATTTTGGTCTTAAACCCTAATTGTTCAACGGTTCGTTTTATCTGATTACGAGCGACTGCCGAATCATCGGCAATCAATACGAATTTATCTTGTGGTGCTTTACCGATATTTTCATCGACAATTTCCTGACTCACAGTGGCATTGTTGGGTGTAATTTCAGATAATATTTTTTCAACATCAATAATTTCAACCAATTTATCGTCAATATTAGTTACTGCGGTTAAATAGTGAGTACGGCCGGATCCGCTTGGTGGTGGATGAATGTCGCTCCAATTCATATTAACAATTCGCTCCACCGCTTTAACCAGAAAACCTTGCACTTTACGATTATATTCCGCGATAATAACAAAGCATTTTTCAACTTCCCCAAGCGAAGGACCGCCAACAGCCATACTTAAATCGATCACCGAAATGGCCTTGCCTCTAATTTGAGCAATCCCACGAACCACATGATGGCACCCTGGCAAAGTAGTTAAAGATGGACATTGAATAACTTCTCTCACCTTAAATACATTAATACCATAGAGTTGTTTACCGGCCAAACTGAACATCAACAATTCTAACCGGTTTTGTCCGACCATTTGGGTCCGTTGATTGACGGAGTCAAGAATACTGGACATCGATAGTTCCTCTTTCTATTGCCATGTCTGTTAGTGGCATGGTTATTGCTGCTTTTTATCTTAAATATTAAGGAAAGCTATTGGTCATTCATTGGCTTTGTATCAGTCAACTTACCGCATATTTTGTTCGATCTTGTCGGACCAAATTCAGAGGTAAACGTCATTAAGCATTTGTGCTCAAACAAGGCTAACAGTCTGATAACAGTGTAAATAACCATAGGAATTTAACTTTCTTTAAATGAGTATAGTAAAAATCAACCAAACTGTAGGATAAAGATGATATTTTTTACCGTAAGACATAACCGAAAGACATTTCTGAGAAGATTGATAGAGCTATCCTTGATTATTATTGTCAATATTTTGTCAAGTTCTGTAGGTGCCCAACCAACATCATCATTCGAGTCAGCCGATAATATTCGTTTGGCGGCAAAAATATTCCTTGAGGAAATAACAAATGCTGCCGATAACCCATCATTAACAATTAGTATTGGATCGCTAGACCCCAGACTGAAATTACGTCACTGTAACGACAAATTGCAGGCTTTTTTGCCTCCAAGCTCAAAACCAATGGGCAGAGTCACGGTTGGCATTAGTTGCTCTAGCCCTGTTTTATGGAAAATATTTATCTCTGCAAGCGTTGATCAATTTACCCAGGTGATCGTGGCGAAAAACAATATTGCAAAAAAATCGATTATTACAGAGCAAGATATAGCATTTAAGAGAGTCAATAGCGCGATGCTAAGAAAACAACCAGCAACAACTAAAGCTCAAGTTGTCAATACCAGTCCAAAACGTAATCTAAGAGCCGGTTCAGTCATTTTTGAAGACAGCATATGCATGGTTTGTAGAGGAGATATTGTGCAGATCTCTGCTAAAAATCAATATTTAGCCATTAATTTACAAGGTGTTGCGTTGGCTGATGCCACAATCGGTGAAAGCACAAAAATAAGAAATTTACAATCGAAACGTTCGTTTAGTGCTAAAGTGATAGGTAAGAGTCAACTGGAAGTCACTCTAACCGCGGTACAATAGTTTATTAGGATTAAGAGCATGGTAATGGATATTCGTAGTTTGGTCCCAGGGCAATCCAAAGCGCTGTTAGGCAAAACTGGAAAATCAGAGAAAAAACAATCAAAGAGTAGTGCCACAAAAGGCGGCGCTTCAAATTCTGATTCTGTGAATATCACCGGGCAAGCTGGAAAAATTAGTCAGCTAATCGAACAAATGAAATCAGCACCAATATTAGATCCCGATCGCATTTCACCCGTTAAAGAGAAATTAACAAAAGGCGAATATCAGATTAAATATCAACAGGTCGCTAATAAAATGCTTGATTTTGAATCCAGCTATGGTGGTTATTAGCGGCTATGCCTAAGGTTCTAGATTGTTAGAGAATCATTAATCAAATACATCCTAATTATCGAAAAATGACGATACGGAGAAAATCATGAAAGAAATTCAAGTTTATCAAACACTATTAAATCAATGGATAGAGCAATATCAGTCATTGCATGATATTTTAAATTGCGAACAGCTTGCTTTAGAAAAAAGAGATTTTACAAAATTAGCCGCTTTGTCCAATGAAAAAAATGAAATCGTTAAAAATATTAATCATCAACAGATCCTTGCCATTATTAGCAAAGGCAAAGCAAGCCAACCTAAATTAAATGAGGTCAAAAAATTCTGTTTACAAAATCTAGAATTAAGCACGAGTTGGGAGCGACTAATGAACCTTGTTGAACAGTGTAATTTTAGCAACGAAGTGAATGCTCGTCTTATAGAGCTAGTCACCGTCTCTACCAAACGCACTTTTAACCTTATCAAAGGTTTTGATCCAGACAATAACCTTTATAATTCAACGGGTGATAGAACGATTGTTAAACATTATGGACAGTCTTTGTCTGCTTAGTCTCCCAAAGGCCAACCACCTAATTTTTTCCAACGATTAACAATATAACAAAATAGTTCTGCTGTTTTTTGGGCATCATAAAGTGCAGAATGTGCTTCATTACTATCAAATTTTATGTTTGCCAATTCACAAGATTTAGCCAGAACGGTTTGCCCTAACGCAAGTCCAGAAAGTGTTGCGGTATCAAAGCAAGTAAAGGGATGAAAGGGGTTTCGCTTAGCATTAATTCTTGTAGCAGCAGCTTGAATAAATGAAATATCGAAAGCGGCATTGTGGCCCACCAAAACAGAACGCTGACATTCAGCTTCTTTCTGTGCGCATCTAATCTCCGAAAAGAGTTCTTTCAAACCAACCGATTCAGCCACAGCAAACCGCAGAGGATTAGTAGGGTCAATCCCCGTGAATTCCAACGCTGCGGGTTCCATATTAGCCCCTTCAAAGGGGTCAATATTAAAATGAAACTCCGCATCAGGATGCAAATTGCCTTGATCGTCGAAGGTTAAAGTCACCGCCGCTACTTCAAGCAGAGCGTCGGTTTGCGGATTAAATCCACCGGTTTCCACATCGATAATTACCGGAAAAAAACCTCTGAAACGACGTTTCATCATAGTCATTTTTGAAAATATACCTTATATTCAAAACAAAAATGAATTCTATCATTTACTGAAAAGAATAATCACTTATTTTCTGCGCACGACTTAAGTCACTATTTTTTGAGCCGATAACCGAGTATGTATATTTTCTATGTAACTGAAAAATAAGGGGCTATGACAAATGCTTCAGATTAATCATCACTTTTCGAAACTCGTTATATCTTGTTTTTTGGTTTTGGGTTGTTTTTACGCAAATGCCAGTTACAAAGTCTACGAAGCCGAACTCAACGAGTCCGATTGGCAGTTTAGTGGGAACGCTTTGGGGTGCAAGCTATCTCACAGCGTTCCTCTTTACGGGCAAGCTTTTTTTGCTAAACAAGCGGGAACAAAACAACCTTTAGAATTCAAATTAAGTTATAAAAGACAGCCTATCACCGCAGTCAAAATTGCCTCCATTCAATCCTTGAGCCCTTCTTGGTTACCAAAGCAACGGGCTAGAAATTTAGGAAGCACTAAGATTCATTCCGGCGATCATATATTTCAAGGGGCCGATACTGCCAGCTGGAAACTTTTAAACGAACTGGAAATAGGACGTTTTCCAACCTTTCGATATCAAAGCTTTGACACCATTCAAGATCAGGTTGCAGTCTCATTGTCGGCAGTAGGATTTAAACAACCTTACGACGAATTTTTGAACTGTTTGAGCGGCTTGGTTCCTTACAAGTTGAATGAACTAGCTAAAATGACATTGCGTTTTGATTTCGCCAAACATTCCGTCAAAGAGATCTACCAAAACAAACTTAAAGCACTTGCCGCCTATATCCGTTTTGATCCGAAACTAGAAGTCGTTTTTATTAGCGGCTATACCGATAGTAAAGGCTCTCGAAATTACAATCATAAGCTATCAGAAAGACGAATTGCCGCAGTCCAAGAACTACTGACATTGCAAGGCGCCGATCCAACCCGATTTAAAATCTTGCCCTATGGCGAACGAAATCCCATCGCCAGTAACCGTAAAGCCAGTGGCAGAGCACTCAATCGACGAGTCTATATTCGGGTTAGTCAGCAATAAGCACGAGTGACGAGAAAAGACTAAAACACCGTCAAATTTTTAGATTTTTATTACTCTTGCTCTTTTCCCGCTAAAAATAACCAAGTTTCCAAGACGCTATCCGGATTAAGCGACACACTATCAATCCCCTCCTCCATTAACCACATCGCGAGATCAGGATGATCGGATGGTCCTTGACCACAGATGCCGATATATTTATTAGCCTTACGACAGGCTTGGATTGCCATACTCAGTAATTTTTTAATCGCGGGATTTCGCTCATCGAAAAGATGCGCGATAATGGCTGAATCGCGGTCCAGGCCTAATGTTAACTGCGTTAAATCGTTGGAACCTATAGAAAATCCGTCAAAGTACTCCAAGAACTCATCGGCCAACAACGCGTTAGACGGTAATTCACACATCATTATTACTCGAAGGCCATCCTCACCCCGTTTTAATCCATTTTTCTTTAGTAGTTCAATCACTTGTACAGCTTCATCCACTGTTCTGACAAAGGGGATCATCACTTCAACATTAACCAACCCCATTTCCTCGCGAACCCTTTTTATGGCTCGACATTCAAGCTCGAAACACTGCATAAACTCATCCGATATATAGCGGGATGCTCCACGAAATCCTAGCATTGGATTTTCTTCTTCCGGCTCGTATAAATGACCACCGATTAAATTGGCATACTCATTAGATTTAAAATCAGACATTCTTACGATAACTTTTTCCGGTGAAAAAGCGCAGGCCAATGTAGAAATACCTTCGACCAATTTATCAACGTAGAAAGACACAGGATCGTCATAACCGGCCATATGATCTTGAATGGTGGATTTAAGATCGTCATCTTCTAATTGATCAAACTCTAATAATGCACGAGGATGTACGCCGATCATTCGATTAATGATAAATTCTAATCGAGCTAATCCAATGCCGTAATGTGGCAATCGTGCGAAATCAAATGCCCGGTCCGGATTACCCACGTTCATCATTATCTTGAATGGTAGGTCTGGCATATTATCAATTTCACTGTGATTGATATTGAAATCCAATAACCCTTGGTAAATATTGCCAGTATCACCTTCCGAGCAAGAAACCGTTACTTCTTGATCAGACTTGATCAGTTCAGTCGCATTGCCGCACCCTACAACCGCTGGAATTCCAAGCTCCCGTGCAATGATTGCTGCGTGGCAGGTTCTGCCGCCTCGATTGGTTACAATGGCTGATGCCCGCTTCATGATGGGTTCCCAATCGGGATCGGTCATATCCGTCACTAAAACATCTCCCACCTGAACTTTTGACATTTCCGACAAATCACTGATCAGTCGAGCGGCACCTTTACCAATTTTTTGTCCAATAGCTCGTCCTGTTGCAACGATTTTTGATGTATTTTCAAGTACATAGCGCTCAATAGTTCTTCCATCATCTCGACTTCGCACGGTTTCCGGTCGGGCTTGTACAATATATATCTGACCGTCAGCACCGTCTTTGGCCCATTCGATATCCATTGGGCGTTGGTAATGTTTTTCGATAATCATGGCTTGTTTAGCCAACTCCTGCACTTCATCGTTTGAGATACAGTACTGCTGACGTTGTGCCATTTCAACTTCAATCGTTTTGACTGATTTACCATGGCCTTCGTCGTTGGTATACACCATTTTGATCGCCTTACCACCGATATTTTTGCGGACAATGGCCTGTTTACCGGCTTCAAGTGTTGGTTTATGGACATAGAATTCATCAGGATTTACCGCCCCCTGAACAACGGTTTCGCCAAGACCGTAGGCGCCAGTGATAAACACAACATCCGGAAAACCAGATTCAGTGTCGATGGTAAACATGACTCCGCTGGAAGCAATATCGCTGCGGATCATCTTTTGAATACCCGCTGATAAGGCCACTTCGCTATGTTCGAAGCCCTGATGGACTCGATAGGAAATTGCTCGGTCATTAAATAAGGAAGCAAATACTTCTTTTAAAGCCAATTTAACATTTTTCCAACCACGAACGTTGAGGAAAGTTTCCTGCTGACCAGCAAAAGAAGCATCGGGTAAATCTTCTGCCGTAGCAGAAGAGCGAACCGCTACAGCAAATTCATCATTCGCATCGCCTTTCAACTTGAGATAAGCTTTATAGATAGCGTCTTCTAATTCCGCTTGAAAGGGCGTTTCCATCACCCATTGACGAATTTTCTTGCCAGTGACGGCAAGCGCATCAACATCTTCGACGTCTAAGATCTTTAACTCGGTTTGAATTTTATCGTGCAAGCCGCTTTGCGACATAAATTCCCTGAAAGCATCAGCCGTAGTAGCAAAACCATTAGGTACACTGACTCCCATATTACTCAGGTTACTTATCATCTCGCCTAAGGAAGCATTTTTACCGCCTACCCGCTCAACATCGTTCATTCCTAAGCCGTCATACCAAAGTACATTATCTTGCACGTTTTTGCTCCAATGGGTTATTCATGCCTTTCGCTTCAAGCAAGAAATCAAGAAACTCATAATATTACAACAACTGTTTTGTTCCAACATAACTTTAGTTGAGGTTGCTTGACGACTCTCGGCATGATTAAATCAAT
The DNA here is from genome assembly GCA_964454125.1 of uncultured Kangiella sp. Taxonomy (GTDB): domain Bacteria; phylum Pseudomonadota; class Gammaproteobacteria; order Enterobacterales; family Kangiellaceae. The sequence goes on along the minus strand of CAYVSL010000005.1, from coordinate 35,045 downwards.
AACTGAGGACGTATTTTACTGCATGGTGGACAAATATGAAACGCAAAGTGTTTTTTGTTTCAGACAGAACAGGCATTACTGCCGAAATGTTTGGCCAATCCCTTTTATCTCAATTTGAAGAGACCGAATTTTCAGAAACCACCTTACCTTTTATCGATACGGTTGATAAAGCTCATGAAGTTTGTCGAATTCTGGCTAAAGCTGAAAAAGACAGCGGTGAACGCCCCATTGTGTTTGATACTATTGTGACGCCAGAAATTCGACAGGTCGTGCAAAACAGCGGTGCTTTAGTACTTGATTTTTTCCATACTTTTATTGGTCCTCTAGAAGATGAATTAAAACAGTCCTCCGGTTTTCGGGTGGGTAAAACTCATTCTCTCGAAAATAGCGCTGCTTATGATTCCAGAATCGATGCGGTTAACTTTGCGTTAAATAACGATGATGGTATTACCATGCGTCATTATGATAAAGCGGATGTTATTCTGGTAGGCGTATCACGTTGTGGGAAAACACCGACTTCACTCTATATGGCGATGCAGTTTGGTATCAAGACCGCCAATTATCCCTTTACAGAGGATGATATGGACAACCTCTCTTTGCCGCAAGAATTAAAAAAATATAAAAAAAAGGTCTTTGGTCTTACCATTAATCCCAATCGTCTTCACGATATTAGGACCCAACGAAAAGCCAATTCTCGTTATGCTTCGCTCAAACAGTGTCAATACGAGGTCCGAGAGGTAGAATCCATGTATCGACGATTAAAAATCGAACATATCAATACAACCCACCGCTCCGTTGAAGAGCTATCTACCAAAATCTTGGCTTCAACCGGTATTAAGCGAAAAGTATTTTAAACTTGGAATAATCAGTTGCACTATTCAATAATCTTCATTCTCAAAAAAGTAGCAAATCTTGGTGTATTCTTATTGGTCTTACCTCGATAGCGGTAAGTGATTTCACTATTTAACGGCGGTGGATCCAGCCGCTCTTGTAAGCTAAATCCGCTACCAATCTTGAATTGGATGCCTTCTTTATTAATAACTTCAATCGCTCCAAGCATATTTTTGTATTTTCCCTTACCTTTAATATGAGCAACAACGATGGCTTCATCATCGTCGAAAGGCTTCATTTTTTGTAAATCAAAACTCCGCTTTGCCTGGTAAAGAGAATCTTTGCGATGAAGCATCAACCCCTCGCCATCCTTTGCCATAATTTGGGCTAAATACTCATCAAGTTCTAATTTGAAATTTAGACTTATTTGTTTAACCAACGTTAGGTAACGGCTGGATGTTTTGGTTTTCAGAGACTGAAGTTTCAGATAGCGTTGCTCGAATGTAGCAAGATCTTTAGGTAAGTCGAAAATTACGTATTTGACCAAGTGCCATTCATCATCAATTGGTTGATGCTTTCGTACGATACCAGACAATTTTTCGAATTGTTTTCTCCCCAGCCAAAGTTCACCATCAAGTTCAATAGTGGGAAAATCTTTGGTAAACCAATCTGGCGCATTAATAATATGACCTCCACGGGTGATTAAATGCCTCCCATCCCAATAAGCTCTCACCCCATCAAGTTTTTCGCTGATTAAGAATTTTGAAATTTCCACCTCCGCTTTGTAGTTCCTAGCTAATAACAATGGCGGTGGCGAAGTGATGTTTGAAGTATCCAATTCGTTTGAATCAGTAGTGGCGTAACTGAATATACTCACCAGACTGAGGGGAATTGCAGCAAGTGCAAATGTGAATTTTTTGTCCATAATTTCCATATTGTTTTCCTTTGCATCCAATTCGAAGGGGAATTATCGAATGTCCGCAGATAAAATAAAAGAAGATATCTGCGGCACTGTTTGTAAGAGATCGACTATAAAATATTTTTTGATTTTATCAATTCACTCATTACTAGCCAAACGAAAAGCAGTACCAATACCAAAAAATAAAAATAGAATATCTAACAAACCAAAACTTTCTTTCATCAATTCGATTGTCGAGTAAGCTGTTATACTCTCCTGAAAACCATTTTCCAACCAAGTCTCATAGTCTATCGAACTAATGAATAGCTTCTCTAACCTCGGAGCAGAATAATTATTGAAATCATTTAGTTCATCGTCAGATATTTGCTGAGGGAGGATAGAATCGGTATAGCCATAATCGACCATAAATTGCTTTCTTGACTGCTCACTATTAACTTGTGTAGTATAAAGTTCAGCGATAAGCTTCTCTTTTTCATAGACTTCTTTTAGCTCTTCGGAATAAGACGAAAGGTTATTAGCAAATTCAGATTGAAATATTTCATATGCCATATACTTGCCGCCAAGGATAGACAGCAGAGCTAAAACTCCGCAAATAATGCCTGCGCTCGAACCGCGTGAGCCAAATGTTGCTGCGGCAAAACCAATTCCACCTCCAATACCCCAAGCAATCAATCCCAGCTCGTAGTCAAATGCCACGGCAATGAACTTCCAAAGAAAAGCGCCAACAATTGCTGTGATGATACTGGCTAAAAGTGCAGTGGTATTAAATGAGCTTCCCTCAGAAACACCTGTGTCTTCGGCCACAATTTTCTCCATTGACTGATTAACAGAGGATGTCGAAGAATGGTTTGAAATATTAATACTATCGTTAACTGTCACTCCTGATTGCCTAGCCAAAAATTTATCAAAGATAATACCGCAATCAATACACTCAATTTTTTTGGTTTGCTTTGCGCCGCATTTTGGGCAAAAAAATTGGCTATTTTTCACATTCACAGAATGGCTTGGTGCACTAACTTCGCCCTCTGTAGATTCTTCTGGGTTATTTTTTGCTATCGGTTCAAGTGACAATTCTTGCACCGGAGAAGAAGGTTGAGGTGCAATTCTTCGCAGTTCTACAGATGCACCAAGTCCTGCTAATACCTCTTTAAATTGATAAGCCTTTTTATGGTCAATATTTTTTCTAAGCGTATGCTTTTTTCCGTTGAAGAATATCTTTGCTTTTTCGGAATTGATTTTAAATGTTTTCGCAAAAGCATTTTGAACGGCTTCTAATTCGAAACCATCTAGTAATTCACCTCTAAAAAATACGTTATATTGATCTGACATTGCCTTTCCTTACATTATTTAAAGCGGCTTAACCTGCTGGCGTTAGTTATCCAACCGATACTAACTTTTTTCCCTAACCCGTCTGACCATCACATCAAACAACTCCTGCATCGAATGTGAAGGTTGCTTACCAGCCAAACTAACTAGAATGATCGAAACGGTACTAAGAACAAATCCCGGTACAATTTCATAAATCACTTTACCGGGTAACTCACCTCCAATGGTGAAAGGCGCGTAAATCCAGATCAATACCGTTGAAGCCCCAACCACAATGCCTGCAAGCGCACCACCGAAGGTCATTCTTTTCCAGTAAAGCCCTAGCACAACCAAAGGTCCAAATGCTGCACCAAAACCAGCCCATGCATTGGCAACGATATTTAAGATCGAACTTTCTCTATTATAAGCCATAGCAATGGCTACAAAAGCAACCAGTGCAACACAAACTCGCCCCATTAATACTAATTGTTTTTCGCTGGCATCTTTGTTGACAAATGCTTTATAAACATCTTCGGTTAACGAGCTGGAAGTGACCAGTAATTGTGAAGAAACAGTGCTCATGATCGCCGCTAAGACCGCTGCCAATAGAAAGCCACCAATTAACGGATGAAATAGTACTTGCGAAAGGACAATAAAAATCGTTTCTGGGTCTCCCATTTCAATGCCCGTTTTAGCAACGAAAGCGTAGCCAAAAAATCCAGTCGCCATCGCGCCAACCAGTGCAACAATCATCCAAGTCATTCCGATCCGTCGAGCCATTTTTAAATCTTTCACAGAACGAATGGCCATAAAACGCACGATAATATGAGGTTGACCAAAATATCCCAAGCCCCAAGCAACCGAGGATATTATTCCTAAAGCCGTTGTGCCAGCGACAAAATCCATATGCGACAGGTTTAAATTAGTTATCGTATCACTAATAGCCGCATAGCCGCCAAAATCAAATAAGATCGCCGTAGGCACCAATATCAAAGCGATAAACATAATACAGCCTTGTACGAAATCCGTCATACTGACTGCCAAAAAGCCACCAAATAATGTATAAATAACCACCACGCCAGCGGTAACATATAGACCCAATTCATAGCTCAAACCAAATGATGATTCAAATAGCTTACCGCCGCCCACAACACCGGATGAGGTATAAATGGTAAAAAAGACAATAATAACAATCGATGAAACAATTCTTAATAATCGAGTTTTATCTTCAAAACGGTTTTCAAAAAATTCCGGCAGAGTAATCGAATCATTGGCAAGTTCTGTATAAGCGCGCAATCTGGGGGCAACGATAAGATAGTTGACATAAGCACCTGCAATCAATCCTAATCCAATCCAAATATTAGAAAGGCCAGTCAAATACATCGCTCCAGGCAATCCCATAACCATCCAACCACTCATATCGGAAGCACCAGCAGACAGTGCCGTAACAGCGGGCCCTAACTGGCGGCCACCTAATAAATAACCCGCTGAATCCTGTGATGATGTTTTGAAAGCGTAAAGACCAATGCCGAGCATGACTAAAAAATAGATCACTAATGAGATGATTGTTCCGAATTCCATACTGACCTCTTTATTATTATTTTGATTCGTTTTGGAAATTTACATTAGGGAAAATGAATCAGGGCAAAGTGTGCCACAGCTATAAAACGACTACAAGGGAAGTCGATACTCTCCCCAAAACTGCCAACCAGTATAGTCTCTTCGAGTGGTCCCATCTGCAAGTTGGGTGGCATTTTTCCTTAATCTGTCAAATCGAGTAGCCATAGGCTCGCTATCAACCAGCAGAGCATCTGAGTCCGACTTAATATCATACAACGCGACTAAGCCCTCTGCCAGATCGTCATTATTTAAAGATATTTGATTCATTGGTGGATATAAACTGGATTCTTCATCAATATTCTGAATCTTGAATACTTTACAAAAAGCCTCATAAATCATCCAGCTACCCCGCATTTTCCCTTCCAATGTGTGACCGGCAATGTGAGGCGTCGCTAAAAAACATTTATCGATCAGCGCCATAGCGACGTTAGGCTCGTTTTCAAAAACATCTAAAATAACCGAAGCCGGTTTAGTGCTTGAATCTGTATCCGACAAATATTCGGTTAACGACTGATTATCAACCACGGCTCCTCGTGAAGCATTGATCAAAAGTTGATTCTCACTTAATTGAATTAGTCTCGATTGATTGATTATATGTCTGGTTGGATAAATTCCATTATCTGTGATTGGCACATGTAGACTGATGACGTCACATTTAAATATCTCTTCAAAAGAAACCAGTGACCGACCATCACCTCGCGACTCAAGCGGTGGATCACAAAGTAAATATTGGATCTCCAGCAAATCGAAACATCGAGCGAGCTCTGTGCCGACATTGCCTGCGCCGACGATCCCTACTTTGAGTTGTTTGATATCATGGTGTTTCGCTCTACACCAAAATGCCATACCACTTAAAACATATTGGGCGACTGCGGCCGCATTGCAACCAGCCGCGTTAGCCCAACTTATCTGCTGAGATTCTAACCAATCAATATCCAGATGATCGGTACCAATGGTCGCGGTACCGACGAATTGCACCTTTGTATTTTGCAATAAAGTTTGATCCACCCTAGTTATCGAACGACACAATAACGCATCAGCATCGCTAAGAAGCTGATTATTTATCGCCCGACCTTGCAAATAAGTTATTTCCGCAAATTCGCCGAATAGCTCGTCAATTCCGGGCATATTTTGATCTGCAACAATACGATACGGTTTAACCACACACGCTCCTTTCTAAAAATTGGTTATATCTCTTAATTTATTTTGATCATTTAAACTTAACTAACCTCATCCTATCCTATTGTTTTGCTTGGTTAAAGTCCCCATTTTGAACTATAATTCAAAATTAATTATTCAAACCACATTTGGATTATTTCATGAGTGACACAAAAATCATTGAACAACTCTCAACTAACTACTCAAATATTCTCACACATTTAGGTGAAGATGTTAAGAGAGACGGTCTAACCGACACACCGGTAAGAGCAGCCAAAGCAATGCAGTTTCTGACCCGGGGTTATACTCAATCTCTGGATGAAGTCGTGAATGGCGCTATTTTTGAATCCGATAATGATGAAATGGTGATTGTCAAAGACATTGAACTCTACTCATTGTGTGAACATCATCTATTACCCTTTATTGGAAAATGCCATGTCGCCTACCTGCCGACGGGTAAAGTGATTGGGCTTTCAAAAATTGCGCGGATTGTTGATATGTTTGCCAGACGGCTTCAAATCCAAGAAAACATGACTAAACAAATCGCAGAAGCGATTATGCAAATGACCGGAGCTTCTGGTGTCGGCGTGATCGTTGAAGCTAAACACATGTGCATGATGATGCGTGGCGTGGAAAAACAAAATTCGTCCATGATCACTTCTGTGATGTTAGGAGCCTTTAGGCAAAAACCAGCAACAAGGTCCGAGTTTTTGAATCTTGTCAAGGATTAGGTTCTAGGTTCTAGGTTCTAGGTTCTAGGTTCTAGGTTCTAGGTTCTAGGTTCTAAAAAATCGTTTCTACCAGAGACTATCTAATCAACATAATCCTTGGACAATCATGTCTAGTGCCCATTTAAAAAAATTTGCTTCCGTTAAAGCCGCCGAGATAGAGTGGCGAGACAGATTGCCATTTAGTACCGAATTTAATGATGTCTATTTTTCAGTTCATGGAGCCATTGAAGAATCTCAGCATGTTTTTATTGATGGCAATCAGCTAAGCCATGACTGGAAAAATACCAATCAGATGCAATTTTATATTGCTGAACTGGGGTTTGGCAGCGGCCTAAACTTTCTGAATACTGCCCGTCATTGGAAACAATATTTAGACCAGTCCAATAACACTCAACAGCTACATTATGTGGCAATAGAAAAAAGACCATTCTCTGTTTCGGATTTCAAAAAGGCCAGCCTCCTTTGGCCCGAACTATTAGAATTTAGTCAAGCATTGCTCCACAATTACCCATCTCAAACCTATGGTCGACATCAAATTTATTTTGAACAATGGAATTTGACCCTTACGTTATTATTGATGCCTGTCGAAGATGCATTAAATGATCTAGTCAAAGAATCAGAATACCAACAAAACAAAATTCAAATTGATCACTGGTATCTGGACGGTTTTTCACCGACCAAAAACACCACAATGTGGGGGCTGAAAAATGCCAGAAGCATTGCAAAGCTTTCTAAAGTGGGGACACGATTAGCAACTTACAGTGTTGCCGGCATAGTAAAACGCCCATTGATTGAAGCGGGCTTTGAATTAAGTAAAATAAAAGGATTTGCTAAAAAAAGAGAAATGTTAACGGGTGTTTTAATAACACCTTTTTGCGATAAAACCCATTCTAAATTCATCAATTTAAAACATGATAGCCCTTGGTTTAATATTCAACAATCTGGCATGTACTCACCATCTAAGGAAAACAAAGTTGCAATAATCGGCGGTGGTATAGCTGGATGTACAACAGCCTATACATTGACTCAAAAAGGATATCATTGTGATTTATTTGAAACAAATCTTAATGTAGCTCAAGGTGCATCCGGTGCGGCAGCTGGTATTTTTCATCCGCAATTGACCAGCGATATGAATATCAGCAGTCAATATAATTGGCAAGCTTATTTAACATTATTAAATTTTTTATCCCACCTAACTGAACAAGAAAAGAGAATTTTTATATTATCTCAAGGCGTTGAACGCTTTATGAAAAATGAAACTCTTGCTAAAAAATTAATTCAACTTTCTCATAAAATAGCCATTACTGACTGGGTAAAAAAGAGTCAATTGTTTGAAAAAAATGAACGCTGCGTATCATTTCCTGATGCTGCCACCATTAGCATCCCACTCTTTTGCAAACGACTACTGAGCAAAATTTCAGGCCATCAGCTATCAATAATAAAACAAACGGAAATTATCGAACTTCTACAACAAAATAATCAGTGGACATTAATTAGCAAAGCGAAACAGTACCACTATTCTCAAGTTATTTTTTGTGGCGGTGCAAATTCCCTGCTACTGGATAGACTAAACATTTCATCAAAAAACACCTCGCGTGGGCAAACTTGTTATTTTCAATCAACCAAACTGGCAAAAAAAATAAAGAACACACTGATGGAAAATATTTATTTGATCCCCAGAAAAAATAACCATTTTCAATTAGGCACCACCTTTGAAGATTTTAAAGATGATCACCTCAACCAAAATAGCCAGACGGACATGTTAAACCGCGCATCAATATTTTTGAAAAACTTAGGTATGCCTTACTTATCTAAAAATGAAATTAGCCAAATAAAATTGCAAGGCACCTTAGGATATCGTCTTCATTCAAACGATCGAATGCCGCTAGTAGGTCCTGCAATTGATAATCAAAAACTTTTAAAAGACTTTAATAACTTGGGTCAAACTCGGCTATCCAAGGATAAAATAGGCCATTACAACTTGCCAGGATTATGGATCAATACAGCATATGGTTCTCATGGGTTACTATTTTCAATGTTGGCCAGTCAGCATTTGGTTAGTTTTATGACCAACAGCATTTCACCTTTATCCCCAACGCTGAGCAATGCTCTTCACCCGGTTCGATTTATGATCAAGTCACTAAAACTCAATAAACTTTAGATCAGACTAAAAGATCTAATTAGTGCCTCAGCCGATGTCTGAATTTCCTTATTGACATTTAGCAAGGTCGATAGCTCGATTGGGGAGAGCTTTATTTCTCTGTCTTGTGAATAAATACTCGTGACAATATCAAAGTGATATTTCTCCAGTTTTTCTTTCTTCAACGCAAGTTGATCATCAAGTTGTTTTTTATCTGACGAATTGGAAATGATTGAAATGAGCGATAGGTTATTTGCAATGGCTGAATTTTTTAATTGATCAATATAAGCGCTAAATTCTTGATTATCGTTCATTTGAAAAGCGCTTAAATTTTGCTCAATATCTTTCAATGCTTTGGCAGAATTGACGCCGTAACGGGCCGCATTAATTAAGTTATCCACTTTGTGTGCCAACGATTCTGACTGCTGAGGTGAAAGCTCAACTTCCCTAATTTTTATTTTTAAGGCATAGTTAATGATCTCTCCTTCTAGCCCTTTGACCATCATATATTGCTCCAATTTACCTGCGGACCAAAACCTTTTAGGCAAGCAAAATTCGCTAGCAAATTCAGAGATAGTCTTTTGATCAACCTCTAAAAAACGCAAATTAAGATGAGCCACCAAATACAACAAGTGTAGAGTTTCCTTGGATATAGCCTCTAAAGCGGCATCCGTAACACTTTGAGGCACGTTGTGAATATATTGACTGATCGCTTGTTCTTGATCGGGAAACCACTTCTCTAGCCTGTGGGAAAACTGACCAATAAAGGGAAAAAATAATAGTAGTCCAAACAGGTTAAATAAACTGTGAAATGCCACCAGAGAATACAAGGGATCGGTTAATTGCATCCAACTGATAAACGCCAACAAAGGATATAAAAATAAGAATGCCACCGTATCCACAGAAAAATTGAACAATACATGTGCCATTGCTAAGCGACGCTTAGCTACAGCACCTTGTAAACTACCTAAAAAAACCGTACTAGTTGTACCCAAATCAGCTCCGATCACCAGAGCTCCAGCGACCGGCAGTGAAATCACCTCTGCATAAAGAGCGCTAAGCGTTAGCATCATCGCAGCGGAGCTAGATTGAATAACAGCAGTAAAAAGTGTACCGATTAACAAGTAAACAATGAGTGGATAACCACTGATAATTTCGAGATTGGCACGTTCGGTTAACTCAACAACCGAATCTTTCATAAAATCAAGGCCCATCAACAACAGTGCAAAACCGATCAGTAACTGGCTATAGCGACTTACCCTGTCTTTTAATAAGCCATAGCTTAATCCACCAACAGCTAGCAAAGGGTAGATCATAATAGAAAAATTCAGCTTGAATCCCAAAGTCGCAACAATCCAACCGGTAAATGTTGTGCCGAGATTCGAACCAATCAGTACACCAATGGCATTAGCCAATGGAATGATACCGGCACCGACAAACGCCAACACGATTAATCCGACCAAGGAACTGCTTTGCACAATCGTCGTAGCAATAATCCCACCAAAAACAGAATTGATTGGCTGATCGGTTGAATGTCGTAGAAACTTACGAAACCCCTTACCGGTAAGATTTTTTAATGACATCTCAAGCAAACGCATGCCGAACAGGAATAAACCAAGTCCTGCAAGTAATTTCCAACTATCGAGATAATCATTCATATTAGTATTATGCTTAACCAACGCTGCCTTTTCAGCAATATGAGCTAAATAGTATAACTGAAACAGTCTTTCCTGATGACTAAACTTACCGTTCTAAAGTTGCCGATCTTGTAGTGTTTTCGTCTTAATCTATCAAATGTCTATCAATTAGAAAAACTTGATCTAAATCAAACTTATTCGCATTTCTTAATGAGAATGATTTGCATTTAAAGAAAATCTATCCTATAGTCCACCTACTTTAAAAATTACCTACCAAAAATCAATCAGGAATTAGAATGAAAGTCAAAAATATCGCCATTGTAATAACTAGTCTGTTATCAATATCAAGTGCCTATGCCGCAGAGCCCAGCAATCAGGATCTACTGGATATGCTTAAAAAACAGCAAGCGCAAATAGAAACATTACAACAAAAACTCAATCAAACAGATAAAAAGGTTGAGTTAAACGATGAGAAAATAGAAACAACTGTAACCGTCATTGAAGAAAACCTCACAGAAACATCCAACAGCAAAACCACGGTAGGCGGATATGGTGAGCTCCATTACAACAACATCGAAGACAATGAACGCATTGATTTTCATCGTTTTGTAATGTTTTTGGGCCATGAATACACCGACTCCATTCGCTTTTTCTCTGAACTTGAAGTCGAACATGCTTTTTCTGGGGATGGAAAACCTGGTGAAGTCGAACTTGAACAGGCCTACATCGAGATAGATTTAAGTGAAAATACAACGCTTAAAACCGGTGTTTTTCTTGTTCCCGTTGGAATGACTAACGAAACTCATGAACCACCCGCTTTTTATGGCGTGGAAAGAAACCCCGTTGAAAAAAACATTATCCCTGCCACTTGGTGGGAAGCTGGTGCCGGATTTAATACTCGATTTAGCGATGGCCTAAGCGCCGATTTTGCTATTCACTCCGGGCTTAACGTGCCAACGGATGGTAGCAAGTCGTTCTTAATTCGTAGCGGTCGTCAAAAAGTGGCAAAAGCCAGTGCGGACAGTTTAGCTTATACGGCAAGAATTAAATACACAGCGATACCCGGTTTGGAATTGTCTGCTTCTTATCAAGTTCAAACAGATGTCACTCAAGGTGATTTAGGTGCGGCTGCTAATTTGTTTACTGCCCATGGAGCTTATAACAATGGCAATTTTAGTCTTCGCACTTTATATGCGACTTGGGATATCGATAGCACGGAAGCAAAAATTATTGGACGTGATGTACAGGAAGGCTACTATATTGAACCTAGCTATAAAATTAACCCGAATTTTGGCTTGTTTGCTCGTTATAATGCTTGGGATAATAACGCTGGCGATCCGGCCAATACCGAAAAAAAGCAAACCAATTTTGGCTTAAATTATTGGCCACATGAAGATGTTGTGTTTAAATTTGATTTTGAAAACCGAAACGGTGCGCATGATGGTAGTGGATTTAATCTTGGGGTTGGTTATCAGTTCTAAGTTCCAATAAAAAAATAGATGATTATTTTATTTAAACCAATAAATATTCTAATAAATTTGTCTGTAAAGACCATCCAGTGGATGGCTTTGCTGACGTTTCTATTATCTACATCATCGCTTTTGGCAAAAACTTATATGAGCCAAAGTGAGTTTCTTGCGTTAGTTAACCAGCATTTATCGACCGAACAAATTCTAAATCCAGAATTCAAGAATAAAACGATTTGGCTTAAAAAAGAAATCCAATCACATATCAAATCAATTTTAGATCACCAATATGCAAAACTTCGTATTCGTTATAAATTCATATTCAACCAGAATTCACCAATCACTATTTGGTTTCTTAATGAAACCGGAAAAGAGCGACCTATTTCTTTTGGCATTAGTGTTATGAATAATCGAGTCCAAATAATACGAGTTTTAGAATTCAGAGAAAGCCGAGGGCATGAAATTAATATTCCGGCATTCGCAGAGCAATTTGAACAAGCTGGTTTAGATGAACATGGAAAACTCGATCTCAATATTGACGGCATAACCGGTGCAACTATGTCAGTCAGCGCAATGAAAAAAATGGCTCAGCTAGCCATTTATTTACATCAGTTGGCGATTATCGAATTTGAAACTAAGAATAAAAAATAATGAGTCCGTATCATAAAAAACAAAAAGATAAAAGGCGTAAGAATCTATTCCGCAAGTGGCATCGCCGAATCGGTTTTACTGTTGCCATCTTTCTCTTTAACTTAGCCATTACAGGTATATTGCTTAATCACTCCGATGATTTAGAACTTCATAAAAGATATATCAAATCTGACTGGCTGATTAATTTATACGGTGTCAAGGCACCAAGTTCTGGTCAATGTCTACTTTTCAATCACTTAGAAAACAATATCTGTCAACTTGGTAGTAAAATTTATTTGGGTGAGAATCAAATTATTTCTCAGGCAGCATCTCTTGTGGGAGTTGTTCAATTAAATGGTTTATTTTACTTGGCTACCAGAACTGAAATATATGTCTATACCGAAGATTTTGAGCTGGTGGAAACCCTTAACAAACAAATAGGACTGCCGATCCCGATCGATGAAATAGAGCTGGTTAGGCAACCTAAAAAACAAAATAATATTGATGAATTATTGATTTTAAGCAATCAAAAAAGTTGGTCTCTCGATCAAGAAAGCCTCTCTTGGGATCAATCAGATTTCAAATTGAAATCTTCTGTACCCTTTATCCCTCTTAAGGAAACTCAACTTACTCTTTTGCAGAATCAATATTTGGATACTCAAATTACTCGACTAAAATTTGTCCAGGATTTACACAGCGGACGATTTTTTTCTCTTCCAGGAAAACTACTGACTGATTTAGTTGGGGTGATTGTTATTCTTTTGGCAATTAGTGGATTCTATGCTTGGCAAAGGCGTAAAGAAAAAATGAAATAAATGTGCTTATTGCTCTCTAACTCTAAGCCCGTACTGGCTCAAAAATGCAGATCCAGCACAAAGATCATTTTAGGTTCAAAGGTGTTACCCTTTCTTTATGAAATTCTGAGCAGCAATTGATTTGGAAGATTTAACGGGATCCGCTTTATTCAAAACTCTTTTAATGGCAGAACTTAACGACCAGATTTCGGCAGCCGCTACTGGGTCGCTCCACTCATAAACACTACAGCCTTCAGCAAAAGAATCCACATAAGCAACTCGAAAAGTAATTTGGTTTTTTAATGCTGTCAATTTTGAATCTTTACTCACGGATTCAATAACCTGATCCGATGATTTGACACGCCGTCTTACTCGATTCCAGACAATCTTGGTTTTTAGTGATTTATTATGTTTTTCAGCTTCATGAATCAAAGTTTCATAAGCCGCAAAAGACCAGATTTCAACTGGTGATGGAGCAAGTGGAACAAGTGCCAGATTGGAATGTAATAACATTGCCCTTACAAGAGAATTTACATGAGGCGCGCCATCGATCAAAATATAATCGTAGTCTACTTTATTTTTATCGATTAATGAGTTTAATTGCGCCGGTGTTGCAGCGGTAGCCAAACTTAATCCAGTCTCAACATATAAATTGTCTCGCACGTGATACCAAGCAGACAAAGAATGCTGTGGAGGATCGCAATCAATCATTAAGACTTTTGATGACTGGGATAATGTCACGGATAAGTTAGCACATAAGGTGCTTTTACCAACACCGCCTTTCGCTTGTGCGACTGAGACAATTTTAGCTGCCATGTAATTAAAAACTCCATCTGTCTAGGTAAAAAAATCGCTAGTCATTAAATTGATTAACCCCAACTCGGGATAAGAGTTGAGGTTAATTAGCTATCTAACTGATAATGTAGGAGTTTTTTGCTAAAAAAGCAAACGGTTTATGCACTTTGCTCTAATTCTAATAAACGTTGTTTACGCCACAAACCGCCACCGTAGCCCGTCAGAGAGCCATTTTTACCAATTACCCGATGGCAAGGAATGACAATAGCAATGCGATTATCTCCATTGGCCTTAGCCACGGCCCTGACCGCCTTGGGGTTATTGATGCATTCAGCTTGTTGCTGATAGGAGCGGGTCTTAGCATAAGGTATTTGTCTTAATACTTGCCACACATGTTTTTGAAATTCAGTTCCCGGTAAATCAAGCGGCAGGTCAAAGGATTGAAGTCTTCCTGAAAAATAGTCACTAAGCTGCTGATTTAACGTCGAAAAAAGAGAATGTTCACCAGGAACAAAATTGGCATTTAACAATTTAGTCAATCGCTTCAGTTGAGTCTCCAACATTCTCCGATCAGAAAACTCCAGCAGACATATTCCTTTATCAGTCGCCCCGGCAATCATCGGTCCTAATGGCGTCAATATTCGAGTGATCGTCACCAAGGTTTGAAATCTACTCGACTTTGGCGATACCCCGGTTAATTTTTTAAACGCATCAGCAAAACCACTTAACGACTCATATCCCGAATCGAACGCTATTTCGGTGACTGATTGCTCATGCTTAATCCGACCGATAGCCTGATTAAGGCGAAGTGCCCTCAAATATGCCTGAAAAGTCATTCCGTGGTACTTTTTAAACCAACGTCTTAACCTCGCGGGCTCAATTCCTCTTTCACGTAAGTCATAGTCTCTTAAGCGAATATTGTCGCTTATTGAGATTTCTTTTAACAATGACTTTATCCAATCAGGCGTTTTACCTAAAGGCTCTAATGGCCGACAAACTTTACAAGGACGATAACCAAAACTAAGCGCTTCCGCGCAAGTGGCAAAATATTCTACATTTTGCTCTTTTGGTTTGCGCGCAGAGCAGCTTGAACGACAAAAAATACCGGTAGTTTTAATGGCCGCCAGAAAAATACCTTCATAGGAAAGATCTTTGTTGAGCAAAGCATGATACATTTCCTGCCGCGCTGGCAGTTTAAGCGCGGATGTTTTAATTAGTTGCGATTGAGGAGAAGCATTAGCCTGTGTCATAATGAGAATACCTTGTATATCATTCCGAAATATAGGGATCTCATTATGCTGTAATTTAAATTGACCAACAGCCGAAAAATGAACAAACAATTCAAAATATTTATTGGCTTAATAAAACCTCAATCATTAAATGTTTAGTCACTCAGCCCAACAATTAAATACTGCGAGCCTGCACCAGGTCGATTCACTAGTACAGGAATATTGCCCTGTTCAGGCAATTTGGCAATAACCGCTTCAAACTGTTGAAGGTTGTTAATCGTTTTCAACTGAATAGACTGAATAATATCACCTTCTCTAATACCAGAGTCCCAAACGGCACCTTGCTCAACCGAACTGACAATGACCCCAAAACTGATATTTGAACGACTAGTCATTTCTTCAGGGATATTCTTAAATTCAGCACCACCCCACTCAAAACTATTCTTTCTGGTTGAACTTGCCGGAGAAGACTGCGCGATATCACCATCTCTACTACCAATAGTTACCGTTAAATTGAGTTTTTTACCTTGCCGAACAATATACAGTTTTGCCTCATCATTCGGTCGATAGCGACCGATAACAAATGGCAATTCAGTGGAGTTTTTGATCGATTTTTGATCGACTTTTAAAACAATATCTCCGGTCTTAATGCCTGCTTTATCTGCAGGTGATTCTGGGGAAACAACGGTAATTAATGCACCTTGAGAACGATCTAGACCAAATGATTTTGCCAACTCATAGCTAACCTCTTGATAACTAACGCCTAAATAACCTCTCCGAACTCTACCATCATCTTTAATTTGATTAACAACGTCCATAGCCAAATCAATGGGGATTGAAAAAGACAAGCCGTTGGAACCACCGGAGGTGCTTAATATTTTAGAGTTAATGCCAATCACACGACCATTCATATTAATCAAAGGTCCGCCAGAATTACCCGGATTAATCGCTACATCCGTTTGTATATAAGGAATATATTGCTCCCCAACACTTCGACCTTTGGCGCTAATAATACCTGCCGTCACTGTTTGGTCAAATCCGAAAGGAGCACCTATGGCAAGCACCCAAGAACCTACTTTTATTTTATCTATCTTACCAATTCTAAACGGTTCGAAATCTTCACCTTTTACTTTGAGTAACGCGATATCCGTTTCTGCATCGGTACCGATGATTTCGGCTTGCAGATCTTTGCCGTTATGCAAACGTACAAACACTTTATCAACACCTTCGATCACATGGTTATTAGTGAGTACAAAGCCATCTTCAGAAATCAAAAAACCCGATCCGCTCGGTCCACGACTAGAACCTGCCGATCTTGAAAAAAGATTTCGCCGCTTAACCTCAATCGTAGTTGAAATGCTAACCACACTCGGCTGAGCTTTTTCGACCAACTCCACAAAATCCGGTAGTCGCGCCGCATAGCTACTCTGGATAATAAAAAATGGGGATAAAAGCAGTGTCAGAAAGGCAAAAATAATTCTGTTTTGTGTCATTGATTATTCCTTTTGTTTGAATTTTGATAATAGTTAAACTGAGATTAATCTAGGTTAAGCCGATATTGATTAACGGAGCTAGATTGTCCAACAGAAGCAGTATGAACAATTGAGACCATTTTTGGCAAATATATTTCGCTATTTGGTCGACGTCGATTGTAAAAATTTGTGACAACAAAACCTAATGCCAACCCCGTTAAACTCATTAAGATGATGATATTTTCACTATCGGAAAATAAAGATGTCATTAAAGCGGCTAAAATGAAAATCAATAAAGGTATAACATAAACAATGATAGACGCTTTGGTGATACTCGATTTTGGAATTTCCAGAACAACTTTATCGCCAATTTTGGCGTTTAGATCGTTATAAACTTCGGAGGAAAAAACTTTACCCGAAAGATATCTTTCAACGATCCCATTACCGCAGGTATCAACAACTTGACAAGACGCACAGGCCATCTGGCTTTGTGTTTGAACAACGGCCAACTCACCAATAAGATTAGAAACAAGTCCGGTTTCATATAACATGGGGTTTTTAGCTCGTTAGCTGACAATGGCTTATTATAACCAATATTATGATTTAGAGTTTTCTATTCGCCATCGCCGCTATCGAGATCATTCATCTCAGTGGCACCGGCTTCAAACTTTGCTTTTTCGGCAGCTTCAAGTTGAGACTGCTTGATAGCCGCTCTTTGCAAGATTTGTTGCCATTGTTCAGCAGAAATACGGATCGTTTTAACGTACTTCCCACTAACGCTGGTAGCAAATGGCGCAATTGAGCCTTTCTCAGATAATCGAGCGGGAAGCATAAATGCTTCGTTAAACGCCTCAAGATTCGATTGCTCCAAACTATTGCGACTACTAGGCATTGAATCATTATTAGCCGTAAGATTTTCCACGTTGATTTGACTGATTTCGGCTGAACTCTGATTCACGGGGGATAATTCGGAAGAAACTTGCAAGGTTTGTACGGAAAAAAAGGTTGCAAAAGCAACTGAAGCGGCAATTGCAAATCCACTTCCAACTTTTCTCATTTCAGTAACAATAGCCCTATTTCTGGTTTGAGATCTATTTTTAGTTTGTTGCGGGCGTGGAGCTGCAAGAATAGTGGGTTCATCTGCAATTTTTGCACTAATGTCCTTACAAAAGTTCATATTGGCATGAACTGAGTATTCACCTTTTATGATGGCACTGACAGCGTTATATCGATACCAGCGGTTATCAGAAACGTCTTTATCATTAAGCAAATGATCCAGATCGGAAGACGAACATTGCTCATCCAGTAAACCCGATAATGACTTATTTGTCTTCGACATATATAAATATCACTCCACACTTTCTCTGATTTGATACTCTGCTAAGTTATCTCTAATTACAAATTATACTGCTTACCACAAACAACTACTCTGCTAAATATCAGCAAATTTCCAAGTACAATCCAACAGAATTAGAATTATGTGCTTCTATGACATAAGATATTACATTTAGTTCACGATCCAGTCACTATTTATTAGTTGTTTATCTAAAAGCGCTCTAAAAAGTATCAACCTCACAGAATACAAGCCCTACCGGCCATCAAACAAAGGTTTAATTTTTTCATCGATTGCTTCACGAGCTCTAAATATACGTGACCGAACGGTTCCAACCGGGCAATCCATTGAATTAGCTATTTCTTCATAACTAAGACCATCTATTTCTCGCAGTGTAATAGTCGTCCTCAAATCTTCAGGTAAGTCGTCTATAGTTTCAAAGATCACCTGTTTTAACTGATCTCTCATCATCAAACGCTCTGGCGAGGCATTTTCCCTAAGGGCGACTCCCACACCATAACTTTCAGCATCTTGAGAGTCAATATCAGACGCAGGGGGTCTTCGACCTTTTGCAGTTAGATAATTTTTGGCGGTATTGATCGCAATTCGGTACAGCCAAGTATAAAAGGCACTTTCACCACGAAAACCGGGTAATGCTCGGTAGGCCTTGATAAAAGCATCCTGTGCGACGTCATTAATTTCTGCATGATCGCTGATAAACCGGCTAATGATAGAAAGTATCTTGCTTTGATATTTTACCACTAAAAGATCAAAAGCTCGTTTATCGCCGCGCTGTACTCTTTCGACCAACTCGGCATCTGTGTTTTTTGTCATTAATTCTTATTTCAATTATAGCGTACTGATTTTTATGGCGTTATTTGGCTAGTATATTAATCAAACAACTCCGTTATTGTTCTTTAACCTAGAATAATCAGTTGAAGTCGTAGAAAGAGTGCTTCAACTGATTTTTCTAGGTTTAACAGTCAAAACGATTGCTGAGTAAATTGACACCCATTGTTGCTAGTTAGTTCAAATAAGTATCGATCTTCTTTATCTTTGATAAAAAGAATTATATCAGAAATATTTGCATGAATTGATCGCATATTAATTTAAATAATTGGTAATCATCGAAAATTTTGCGCAAAATACGACTAATGACAACTAACTTTAGTGACAACTAATGTCTCTCGAACACCAATCTGACGTTTTAATTATTGGCAGTGGCGCCGCCGGACTAACCTGCGCACTGCACTTGGCGGATCATTTTAACATTCAACTTATTTGCAAAGGCCAATTAACTGAAGGGGCCACTTTTTACGCCCAAGGCGGTATAGCCGCAGTACTTGATGCTGAGGATAGTATTGAATCTCATGTTAATGACACCCTAAAAGCGGGGGCAGGTCTGTGTAATGAGGATATTGTGCAGTATACAGTCGAAAATAGTAAAGCAGCGATCCAGTGGTTAATTGATCGCGGGGTAAGCTTTAGTACTCATGACGATGCAACACCAGACAACCTTCAAAATGAACACGCATATCACCTGACCCGCGAAGGAGGACATAGCCATCGACGGATCATACACGCGGCTGATGCGACAGGTAAAGCGGTTCAAACAACTCTTTCCGATGCAATCATCAAAAACGATAATATTCAATTATTTGAAAACTATAATGCCATTGATTTAGTCACCACTCATAGTCTAGGCATAATCGGTGAGAGTAATCAATGTCACGGTGCATATGCTCTTAACCGTGAGACAGGCCAAGTAGAATCTTTTAGCGCCAAGTACATTGTGCTTGCCACTGGCGGGGCAAGCAAAGTTTATTTGTATACCAGCAATCCTGATATTTCTAGCGGTGATGGAATTGCGATGGCTTGGCGAAGCGGTTGCCGAGTGGCTAATCTAGAGTTTAACCAATTTCATCCCACCTGCCTTTTTCACAGCAAAGCCCACTCATTTTTAATCACCGAAGCCTTGCGTGGTGAAGGGGCTCTATTAAAACTACCCAATGGCGAAAGGTTTATGCAACGATTCGATGATCGTGCAGAATTAGCTCCGCGCGATATAGTGGCTCGCGCGATTGACCATGAAATTAAACGACTGGGTGTAGATTGTGTTTATCTGGATATCAGTCATAAAGAATCGGCATTTATCAAATCCCATTTTCCAACCATTTACCGACGACTATTAAAACTTAATATTGATATTACCAAGGAAGCAATCCCGGTCGTGCCAGCAGCTCATTATACTTGCGGTGGCGTGGTTGTGGACAAACAATCTTTAACTGACTTGAACCAACTCTATGCCATCGGAGAAGTCGCGTTTACGGGTCTACACGGTGCCAATCGGATGGCAAGCAATTCCCTACTAGAGTGTTTGGTGTTTGCCAAAGCGGCTGCTGAGAATATCATTAAAAGAAATCATCGAGTTAGCCATTCAATGGTTAATATCCCCAAATGGGATGAAAGCCAAGTATCCGATTCCGATGAGGAAGTCGTAGTCTCCCATAATTGGCATGAACTCCGTCATTTAATGTGGAACTATGTTGGCATAGTAAGAACCACAAAACGACTGGAAAGAGCCAAAAGACGAATTCAATTGCTTAAACAGGAGGTTAAAGATTATTACTCCAATTTCAAGGTCACCAGTGACCTGCTTGAACTTCGTAACTTAATTACTGTTGCAGAACTCATTATCGAGTGCGCAATGAAACGTAAAGAGAGTCGCGGCTTGCATTACACCTTGGATTATCCCAAGTTGAACAATGACAATGAAGCACTTGATACTATTCTAACTCGGGTCAATTGATCTGTGGTTCGACTGGCTATTCATAAATTCTCTAACGAGTTAAATTGTCGGCAAATCATTGACTGCCATGGATTATTTTCTACGAATACAAACATCGAAATTGATATTTTTGTATTCAATATTTCCTTTTAGCGATAACAATATTCCAAAAACGAGAACTCTTTAGTATTTTTTGCACGATTGTGTCAATTATTTCACAGAACAAAACTAAATGGTTTGCTAAGTTACTAAGACTGGGTGGACTTCTTTACCTCAACAGGCAAAATCCTCTAGCGAGCAAAATAGTAAGATAAAATCGGCCACAGATATGCTCCAGAGTGAAAAAGCGTGTTTGTATCAAACGAATACTTAACATTGAGAATAAAAAATGAAAAAACGGTATCTTTCGAATAAATGGATTGTTTCAACCACATTGATTTCGTCAATATTTTTATCGACGCTTACCTTATCAAGTGAAAAAATATCACCATTTAGTTCATCTCAACGGGATAAGTCAATTTGGTTGGATATATCCGATCAAGTCGACTCAACCGAGCTCATTAGCCCAGTACCACCTTACCCCCATAAACTTTTTAAATTGAACCTGTTTTTATTGTCAAAGCAACTTGAAAAAGTGGCATTAGCTAAATTGAATAAGTCCGAGAATAAAGATGACAGTGATCACATCTTGATTAATTTGCCATTGCTAAACGGAAAAACGGCTGACTTTATTTTAAACGAATCCAATATTTTACCGCCAAAATTAGCCGCAAAGTATCCAATGATTAAGACCTTTACTGGATATCAAGTTGATAATCCCGCAAATACTGGAAGATTTGACCTAACGCCACATGGGTTTCATGCAATGTTCAATTCCGCTGGAAGTCGTTTGTTTATCGATCCCGCTAGTAATAAAGGAGAAATATATCGGATATACAACGCTAAAGTCGCAACGGCAATGGCCGAGCAAAGACTTCCAGATGAAGTACTTGTCTATGATCGATTAAACGAAAGTTCTACCGCCAACCAAAACCTCGCCGCCGTAGATTTTGGAACCCAACTTAGAACCTATCGTCTGGCTGTGAGCGCAGCCGGTGAATATACCCAGTTTCACGGCGGAACGGTGACGGATGGTTTAAGTGAGGTCGTCACGGCAATTAACCGAGTCAATCAGGTTTACATGAGTGATCTTGCAATTTCACTCATGTTAGTAGACAACAATGATCTATTGATCTTCACCGACCCGGCAACCGATCCTTTCACCAACAACAGCGATGATATTAATTCAAATCAGGCTGTTATTGATAATGCCATCGGCAACGGAAATTATGATATTGGACATGTTTTTAATACTGGGGGTGGTGGGCTTGCAGGGTTAAGAGTCGTATGTGGCAGTCGAAAGGCTGACGGGGTAACAGGCAGAAGCTCCCCCATTAATGATGCATTTTATATTGATTATGTTGCTCATGAAATGGGTCATCAATTTGGAGGAAATCATACATTTAATGGTGGTGCAGGTAGCTGTGGCAGTAGTAATCGTTCATCGAGTAACGCTTTTGAGCCAGGCAGTGGTTCGACGATTATGGCCTATGCCGGAATTTGTGGTGAGCAAAATCTACAAAACCGCAGTTCTGTGTTATTCCACAGCAATAGCATTGATGAGATCCGTCGTTATATTACCAACTCAGGCGGTGCTAGTTGCGGCACAGTCACCTCTTTGAACAATAACATCCCAACGGTTGATGCGGGTGATCATGTTGTTATTCCGATGCAAACACCCTTTGTATTGACAGGAGTTGCGAGTGATGCTGATGCTGCCGATGTGGCTAATCTTAGTTACGCTTGGGAGCAGATGGACCTCGGTGCACAGACCTCTAGCGCTGCCGAGATGATTGACGATGGCAGCAGACCATTGTTTCAAAGTTTTTTACCTAACAGCAATCCGAGCCGAATATTTCCTCAACTCAGCAGCCTAGTAAACGGTACAATGTCAATAAATGAAGTACTACCAACCACCAATCGCACGATGAATTTTCAACTAACCGTTCGTGATAATCGAGGTGGAGTGAGTATGGATAGTACAACCGTTAGTGTCGACAATACCGCTGGTCCTTTTGTTGTAACAACACCTGCAACTAATGCAAATCAAAATGGCGGCCTTCCAATGGTAACCAATTGGAATGTTGCTAATACCAATGGCGGTGACGTCAATTGTAGCTCAGTGGACATTAGTATTTCTCTTAATGGAGGTATATCCTTTGATGATGTAGTGCTGCAAAATACTGCGAATGATGGCAGTGAAGCGATCATTTTACCGAATGTTGACGCTCAAATGGCTAGAGTCAAAGTAAGTTGTTCTAATGGAAGTTTTTTTAATGTATCGCCGATTAATTTTTCAATTACTCAATCAGCGGGCATTCCCGTTATCAATAACCAGCAACCCCTATCGACCGACGAAGAGCAGTCTATAACGATTACCCTGAATGACTTGACGGTCACGGACGAAGACAGCATCTATCCCGATGACTTTAGCCTGACGGTTGCTACCGGCGACAATTATATTGTCAACGGAACAGAAATTATTCCCGATGTCGATTTTAACGGCGATCTATCGGTTGATGTTACGGTACACGATGGAGAGTGGCAAAGCGCTATATTCCCTTTAGTCATTTCAGTCACACCTGTCAATGATGTACCGAGTATTAGTGATGCGGGAAATACTCTCACCACAGATGAAGATAATTCACTATCCATTAGCCTTGATGACTTAGTCGTGGTTGATGTTGACAGCGTTGATTTTTCACTTGAATTAAACAACGGAAATAATTTTACGGTCAACAACAACCTGATTATTCCTGACACCAATTTTAACGGTAATTTAAATGTACCTGTGACGGTCAGTGATGGGGATCTCGATAGCAATACGCTCACCCTTGTAGTGACCGTTAATTCGATAAATGATGTGCCGATCGCAGTGGATGACAGTAATACTGTCACTGAAGATACCTCAAACAACCGTTTTAGCGTATTGAATAATGATTCGGACGTTGATATCGATGACCGAGTTGTGATTAGCAGCGTTAGCTATACTGGAACAGGCTCTTTGGTGATCGCCGCTGATCAATTGACTTTAGTTTACACTCCGGCTGGCGGTTTTACTGGAAGTGATAGGTTTTCTTATACCATATCGGATAATGACGGAGCAACCGCCACAGCCAATGGCAATATTACTGTCAACCCAAAACCTAGTAGTGGTGGTGGTAGTATTAATGCGCTGTGGTTGCTAATTTTGATTTTGTTCGGTTTTCAAAAACGTCATATTCACCGATATTAAAACCCAATTTGCATCTTTATCTTAGCCTGATTGTTTTTTCCTAAACTCCAATCAGGCTTTAGGATGTAAACTCTTAAAAAGCAAATCCTTATTTTTAAATTTAAGAATTAAATTATGAACAAAAATAGAGCAACATATGCAGTACTAATTGGGGCCTTATTGACTCTTGCTGGCTGTCAGGAGTCATTAGAACCATCAACTAAAAAAACAGATAATAATATTTCATCGCAAGAAATAACAAGAGAAAATAGTGAAGCGACAGCCAATAAAAAAAATAACCAACAAGAGTTACAGCCACTTATACCGACCGATCCACCATTGGTAGCTGAAGATATCATCGCTATCGATGCACTTAAATGGGTAGACTCAGCCGATGTTAGTAAAGATTTTCTTAAATCCGTCAATAAAAAAGATTTTCGTATGTTGGTCATTGCCACTCGTGGTACACCTATGCCAGGTATTGAACCAGCAAAGCAGGCAATAGCCAGCCAAAAATGTGGGAAAAAATATTTACCTGGAGTTGGCGATACTTTAGGTGGAGAAACCCATCGCGCATATCGAGAAAAAGCGCTCAAATACGCAAAAACCTATAATCAAAAAATGCAAGCACTGTGTTTGCCTATCAAATAGCCACTAGAAAGCCCCGAAAGCCGTTGAGAATTCGTCGTGAATTAACAGGCGTATATTCTGAAACAATCAAATTTAAATTCAACCATTTTTAGAATGTACAAAATAAAGAAAACATGCCAGACTAACACGGCATAAACAAAAAAATAGTGGCCAAAACTTGGCCGTTATTTTAAATCGGTGTAGGCAATGCTAATAAAGTGCACGCTTGACCTCGGCGTGCATACAAGGAGTCATCAACATGTTCAGTGGTAATAAATCATTAATTGTTGCAGGTACACTAAGTGCATTAGGTGCATTTCTTCACCTAGGAATAATTATAGGTGGCCCTAAT
The DNA here is from genome assembly GCA_964454125.1 of uncultured Kangiella sp. Lineage (GTDB taxonomy): Bacteria > Pseudomonadota > Gammaproteobacteria > Enterobacterales > Kangiellaceae. The sequence continues at coordinate 9,902 of CAYVSL010000005.1, read as the reverse complement.
TGGTATCGCTTTTTCGGAGCTGGTGAAAGAATGGCCCAAATGGTAGAAAAAGGAATGATGTATCCCATTATTGCAACGGCCAGCATTGCACTTATTTTATTTATTTGGTCTGCGTATGCATTTTCTGGTGCTGGAATAATTAAAAAATTACCTTTTTTAAAAACGGGTTTGATTTTGATAGCTCTAATTTTAATGGTTAGGGCTTTGTTCGGTTTTATTGTAATTAATTATATTGATCATCCTTATTATAATGAAATCCAAGCAAGGCCTGCATTTATGTTAATCACTTCCATTATTTGCTTGGTTTATGGTATATTTTATATTATAGGTACAGCTAAAAACTGGAAAGTATTAAATAAAAAATGCACATAATAATTTTCTAAGTGGGCAAAATAATGTGACTCAAGGTAAGTGATTTAATATCCATGTCGGGCGTACACAAATAGCTCCAGTAGACGATTCAAAGCGGCGCTTATTTTTTTCGAAAAAACGCGCTACTTTGAACAACCGCTGAGCAAGGCGTTAGCTTATAAGGAGAAAATGTGAAATTATTTGGCCATCCTGATTCTGGACATTCTTTAAAAGTTAAATTTTTCTTAGATTGGCTTGGTATTGAGTATTTATATGAATATGTAGATATTTTTTCAAATCGAGAAACTAGAGGTTCTGAATTCTTAACTGTTTCAAAGTTCTCAGAAGTACCAACTCTAATTGATAATGAAAAATATTATATCCAATCCAATGCGATCATTATTTATTTGGCTGATAAATATGGCGTTTTTAACAGCAATGAAGAAAGGCAAAAAAATATAGAATGGCTTGTTTGGGAGGCAAATAAAATTGGTATGTGTCTTCCTCAGTTAAGAGCTGATAAAAAATTTTCAGAAGAACACCCAGAATTTAAATTATCAAAGGGAGCATATGATTGGCTGCTCGCCAGATATAGTCATGATGTAAATTTACTTGATAATGAGCTTAATGATAATCGACAGTTTATCTTAGGTGATAAGATATCACCTGCTGATTTTTCACTATCAGCTTATTTGATGTATGCAAATGAAGCAGAGGTAGAAGTTCCTAAAAATGTTGAGAACTGGTTGAATAGGCTTAAGGAACAAAAAGGCTGGAAAAGCCCTTACGAAATGTTAAACCTAGAATCATCTTCTTGCTGCATCCCTAATACATGACCCGATTTAGTTTGCCTTAGAATTTTTGTAATTTCGACATCATCTAGTTCAATTCAATTTTTAGAATAGATCTTAAGACTGTCATTTCGATTATAAATGGCTTCTATAATGCACTTGTGTTGATTTGTAACTTAAATCCGAGGGCAGCACATACCTGAAGGAACCTATAGCCCTAAAAGAGATCTCAGCTGTTTACATTCTGATTTTAAATAACAAGACGAATCGAAATAATCAATAATACAACCCCCATCGCCCAGTCAATATAATGACCATGTTGCTGATACCAGTTTAGAACGGCCTGTCTGGAAAATCCCCAAGCGATCATAGCAAACCAAAACATTGTGTAAATAGACAACCATAAGCCATAACTTACTTGGATCCACAACGGAGTCGATGGACTCACAATGTTAGTGAAAAGTGCTACAAAAAATAGAGTCACTTTTGGATTAAGTACATTGACAACAAAACCCTGCCTGAGCGCTTGAAAAATACTAAGCTCAATATGCCTCGGAGCATTGAGCGGATTTTTGTCGATTTTTTTCGATTGAAAACTTCGATACGCAAACCAGAGTAAATAGGCCGCACCCGCATATTTGACTATGCTAAATAATGCCTCAGATCGAGCAAGGATAATAGCCACACCCAAAAGGGTATACACAAGATGAACGAGGATACCCAATCCGATCCCAAAGGCAGTAGCCAGACCGGCAATCTTTCCGCATCGCAAAGTATTTTTGATCACCACCGCAAAATCTGCGCCGGGGCTGGCAACTGCAAAAAGATGAGCGGTTGCTAACAAAAGAAATTCATTTAACAATCGTACCCCTTATTAATGTTATTTTTTAGGTCGAGACAAAATCCGGCAAAGTTTTTTCTAGCACTTAAACCTAGAATTATCCTTTTGCTTCAATTTTGGCCCAACTATCTCGAAGCGTCACGGTGCGATTAAAAACTAATTGATCTGCATGATGTTCATAACGATCCGCACAAAAATATCCTTCTCTTTCAAATTGAAAAACCTCTTCCGGTTTAGCGTTCGTCAATGAGATTTCTACTTTGGCATTTTTGATCACTTCTAAACAATCAGGATTTACTACCTTTAAAAAATCATCTTGCGACGCAGGATTAGCAACATTGAACAGTCGATCGTACAGGCGTACCTTGGCCGTTTTAGAATGACTTTCCGACACCCAATGGATCACACCTTTCGGTTTATAACCTTCTGGATTTTTACCCAGTGTATTTTCATCATAACGGCATTTCAGTTCGATGATACTGCCTTTGGTATCATGGACTATTTCATCACAGGTAATCACATAAGCATTGCGGAGGCGAACCGCTTTTCCTAAAACTAATCGCTTATATTTTTTGTTCGCACTTTCTCTAAAATCTGCTTGATCGATAAACAAGTTTTTGCTGAAATGAATTTTACGAGTTCCCATCTCTTCTTTTTGCGGATGGCGTGGCGCATTAATCTCTTCAATTTTATCGTTGGGGTAATTAGTAATCGTAATTTTCAATGGTCTTAACACGGCCATCGCGCGCGGCGCATTGTCACCAAGATCTTCGCGGACGCTATTTTCTAACAGGCTCATTTCTACCATATGAACTTTTTTGGTCACGCCAGTGCGAGCAACAAAGTCTCGGATAGCTGCAGGCGAATATCCACGTCGCCTCATACCCGAAATAGTCGGCATTCTAGGATCATCCCAACCATCCACGACACCTTCTACTACTAACTGATTCAATTTACGTTTGCTGGTTATAGTGTGCTCTAAATTAAGCCTAGAAAACTCGATTTGCTGGGGATGACAATCAATCGTAACATGGTCTAAAAACCAGTCATATAAAGGACGATGATCTTCAAATTCTAAAGTACAAAGTGAATGAGTCACACCTTCGATGGCGTCCGAAATACCATGAGTAAAATCATAAGTAGGATAAATACACCACTTATCACCGGTTCGAATGTGGTGAGCTTTTTTAATCCGATAAATCACGGGGTCACGCATATTGATATTTGGTGATGACATGTCAATTTTAGCTCTCAATGCGATGCTGCCATCTTCAAATTCACCGGCTTTCATTTTACGAAATAAATCCAGATTATCTTCGATTGAACGATCTCGGTATGGACTGTTCTTTCCAGTCTCAGTCAAAGTCCCTCGATAAGTACGCATTTCTTCCATGCTCAGTTCACAAACATAGGCAACGCCTTTTTCGATCAGTTCTTCAGCAAAAGCATAAAGCTTGTCAAAATAATCAGCAGAATGAAGAATTTCGCCTGCCCAATTAAATCCTAACCATTGAACATCTTTGGCAATCGCTTCAGCGTAAGCTGATTCTTCTTTGGCTGGATTAGTATCGTCAAATCGTAGATTGCATAAGCCGTTATAATCTTCTGCAATACCAAAATTGATGCAGATAGACTTGGCGTGACCAATATGTAAATAACCATTCGGCTCAGGTGGAAATCGCGTTTGGATAGCCGTGTGCTTACCGCAGGCCAGATCTTTATCGATGATATTTCTAATAAAATTAGTCGGTTGGGTAACCGAGTTTTCATTGGATGATTCGCTCATGTTTTCGCCTTTGTTAAATATCCCGGTAAGTTGTTGACAGATTTTAACCTACCTTTTAAGCCACTAAGCCGTGGAAAATTTATTTCGGGAAGATCAAATGGGTTATTTCGCGCAATTTTACCTTAGATCGAAACAACCGCGTAGATCTTATTGCTGAAAATGATAGATTACTGAAGTAATTAAGGGCTCGGATGAGGTAAAATAGCAAAATTCAGAATATCGAAAGCTGTATTTCATTTGTATGCCGACAACATTCCATCAACTCATCGCGAAAACCTCGCAGAAAAAACCTGCCAATATTGCGCTACAACGCAAAAATCAACCGCTTCGTTATAAAGAGTTAAATCTGAAGGTCATCAATGCTGCTCGCGGATTGCTTTTACAAGGTCTGCAAAGCACCGAGCGAGTCGCCATTTATCTACCAAAACAATTCGAGGCAGTGATCGGTTTATTTGCAACCACCTTAGCGGGAGGCGTCTTTGTACCAGTCAACCCTTTATTAAAAGCGGCTCAGGTCCAATATATTTTAGCCGATTGCCAAGTATCAGTCCTAATCACTTCCTATAGTCGCTATAAACAACTACATAAGCCGCTTAACACCATTAATTGTCTGCACACCGTCATCCTTACCGATTGCAAAATTGAAAATTGTCCGCCCAATTGCCTACGTTGGGAAGATTGTATGTCGCAACAAGAAACGGATAAAAAACAATCCAAACAAGCATATCCAAAGACCAATCCGCAAGATATGGCAGCCATCCTTTACACCTCTGGCAGTACCGGACAACCCAAAGGAGTCGTCTTATCTCATACAAATCTGGTTGAGGGCGCTAAGAGCGTCGCAAATTATCTGAACAATACAGCCGATGATAGGCTACTCGCGGTTTTACCATTCAGTTTTGATTATGGATTGAGTCAGCTAACCACCGCATTTTTATCCGGCGCTTGTGTTGTATTACTCGAATATTTAATGCCGCGAGATGTGATCAATGCTATCGCCCGATATCAGATCACCGGATTAGCCGCTGTGCCACCTTTATGGATCCAGCTAGCAGAATTAGATTGGCCAAAAGAAGCTAGCAACAGCTTAAGATACTTCACCAACAGCGGTGGAGCAATGCCTAGTACATCGCTGTCTCAACTTATGTCCGTTTTACCGAAGACGTCCCCTTTTTTAATGTACGGCCTGACAGAGGCTTTTAGAAGCACCTACCTCGACCCGAAAGAGATCGCTAATCGACCTGGTTCTATGGGCAAAGCGATCCCCAATGCCGAGATTTTAGTCATTAACTCTCAAGGTCAAGTATGTAAAAGCCATGAGGAAGGTGAATTAGTTCATAAAGGTGTACATGTAGCAATGGGTTATTGGCAGGCAAAGGAGAAAACAGCGGAAAAATTCAGACCGCTTCCGACTCATTTGCATCATCAACATGGGGGCGAAATCGTCGTTTGGTCCGGTGATCAGGTAAAAACTGACGACGATGGATTTCTGTATTTTGTCGGTAGAAAGGACGACATGATTAAAAGTTCGGGCTATCGGATCAGCCCTGCGGAGCTGGAAGAGACATTACATGGACACGATTTAATTAACGAAGTCGCCGCCATAGGTATCTCTCATCCTCGTTTGGGGCAAGCCATTTTACTGGTGATCAAACCGAGTAATAAAAAGGAATTTAACCATCAACAGCTGCTTACCTATTGTCAAAAAAATCTCCCCAATTTCATGCAACCTCATTCTATTCAGTTGGTGGATTCGCTTCCAAGAAACCCGAATGGTAAAATAAACCGAAAGCTGCTGAGTACTCAGTATCAAAATCGATTCATCTAATTTTGAAAATGATATCCAACCGTAGGAGCGCGCGTCCCCGCCGCGAACAATTGTGAAAACAAAAAAAACAATTAGACATATTCCGATGACTTACTTTAAGAGTCATAACGGAGAATTACTGATCGATGGGATCAGTCTTTCCAATCTCAAACTAAGAGCGGGTCAAACGCCCTTTTATGCCTATGATCGCAGCGTTATTTCAAAAAAAATTAGTCAATTTCGCTCTGCAATGCCAAATGATCTTAAACTCCACTACGCCATGAAAGCGAATCCCATGCCTGCGCTGGTTGATTTTATCGCGGATCAGGTGGATGGTTTGGATGTCGCCAGCGGTAAAGAGCTCAATATCGCATTAAACAGCAGTATGCCCTGTCAAAAAATGAGTTTTGCCGGACCGGGTAAACGGTTAAAAGAATTAGAAATGGCGATTGCCAGTAAAGTCACCATTAATATCGAATCCTTTACCGAGCTTGATCGAATCACTCAAATTTGTGAACAAACGGGAATAAAAGCGAGGGTTGCGATACGGGTAAATCCTGATTTCGAACTCAAATCATCGGGTATGAAAATGGGGGGTGGCGCTCAACAGTTTGGTATAGACGCCGAATTAGTTGGTGATATGCTGGCAAGAATAAAACAAAATAATCTTGCCTACCAAGGGCTTCACATTTTTACCGGCTCACAAAACCTCAATGCTGACTCAATCAAACAAGCCCATCAAAATATTTTTGCTTTGGCCACCCGCTTACAACGGAGGTGTGATATGCCAATTCAAACCCTTAATATTGGTGGTGGATTAGGTATTCCTTATTTTCCGGGCGAACAAATGCTACAAATTGATCGTATTGGCGAGGCGTTGGTTACACATATCTCTCACTTTAAGGATCAGTTTAAAGAAACCGAAGTCGTCATGGAACTGGGGCGATATCTAGTCGGTGAATCAGGAGTATACGTTGCCGAAGTCACTGACATAAAACCGTCAAGAGGAACTAGCTTTGCGGTCATCGACGGCGGATTGCATCATCATTTATCGGCCTCAGGTAACTTTGGCCAGGTGATTCGAAAAAACTATCCCGTAGCGATAGGCAATAAGATGGATCATGAAAACCAATGTCCAGTACAGATCGTAGGACCGCTATGTACACCACTGGATTTAATGGCCAATCAATATGACCTACCCAAAGTCGAAATTGGAGATTTAGTGGTGATTTATCAATCGGGGGCCTATGGTTATAGTGCTAGTCCAAGAGATTTCTTAAGCCATCCACAGCCGATAGAAATGTTGGTATAAAAACTAACTACTGGCATCAACCCCATATTTTGCTTAAAATAACAAACTGTACACCAATCTAATGGGATCCGCCCAGAGCTTTATTTAGGATAATCCAACCCCTTATGTTTTTTACCCGTATTTATCAAAATCTCGTATCACTGCCACTAAAATTGCTGGTTAATAGTAAATTATTGCCCGATGAGCCGATAAAAGAGTTGGGGATCGATCCTGACGCACCTATCTTTTACGTACTACAGCGACGTTCAACCAGCAGTTTTTTGATCTTGAAAGCCAAAGCTAAACAACTCAATTTACCCCCCCCAAAAATAATCCATTCAAAAAGCGAAAAAATTGAAAAAGGTGCGGTATTTTTTCTACAAAGTAAAACCATACTGGGCTTAGGCGGTAAGCCAATTAAAAAATATCAACAATTATTCCTAAAATTATTAGAGCAACAAGTAAATGATACTGAGCAAAAACATCAGCTAATCCCATTGTCGATCTACTGGGGAAGAAACCCCGGTAAAGAAAATTCATTGTTAAAACTTATTTTTACCGATACCGAAAGTGCTAACCCGCTACGCAAATTTTTTCTGTTTATTTTTCAAGGCAGAAATACTTTTGTAAGAATGGCTAAACCTATCGACCTGCATCAGGTAACTCACTCAGATATTAGTGTCAATGCGCAAGTTACCAAACTGACTCGAACCCTAAGGGTTCATTTTCATCGGTTACGCAGAGCGGCAATGGGCCCGTTAATAACCAATCGTGGTCAGGTTATTACCAATATTTTAGTGAGTAATAATGTCAAAGGTGCCATCAAAAGAGAAGCAAAAAGTAAAAAATTAACCCTCAAAAAATCAACTAAGCTGGCCGAAAAATATGCCAAGGAAATTGCTTCTGCTTATTCCTATAAAGCGGTTCGTTTTATGGAATCAATGCTCACTCATTTATGGAATAAGATATACGATGGGGTAGTGGTTCGAAATTCGGAAATGGTCCGCAATTTAGCGTCAACCCACGAAATCATTTATGTGCCTAGCCATCGTAGCCATATTGATTATTTATTATTATCTTACACCCTTTATCATGAAGGATTAGTTCCACCTCACATAGCAGCAGGTATTAATCTCAATTTTTGGCCCGCTGGCCCATTATTAAGGCGGGGCGGTGCATTCTTTTTACGCAGAAGCTTTGGTGGTAACAAGTTATATACTTCAGTATTTAATGAATACATTTTTCAGTTGATGGACAGAGGAATACCTTTGGAATTTTTCCCGGAAGGCGGCCGCAGTAGAACGGGTCGCCTACTCCCTCCAAAAACGGGTTTGTTAGCAATGACCATGCAATCGCTACTTCGAGGCACCCGCAAACCCGTAGTGATTATCCCCGTTTATATCGGTTATGAACGAATGTTCGAAGGCAAGAGTTACCTCAATGAGTTAAGAGGTGCAGAAAAAAAGAAGGAATCATTTGGTCAACTGTTAGGGATCAGAAAGACTCTCAAACAAAATTTCGGTAAAGTTTACCTGAACTTTGCGGAGCCCATATTTCTGAATAAATATCTGGATGAAAAACAACCTGATTGGCATCAATACCGAGGCGAGGTGGGCGCCAAACCTAACTGGCTCTCTCCGCAAGTATCAGAGTTATCCGAGCTCATTATGCAAAAAATTAATGCAGCCTCAACGGTTAATGCAATTAGCCTTGTCGCTCTGGTTCTGCTTTCCACAGAGCGAATGGCTATTGGAAAAAGGGAGTTAATAAAACAATTGGACATTCTCTTGGTGATCGCCCAAAAAGTGCCTTACAGCGACAATACTCAAATCCCGGAGCAAAGTGGCGAAAAGTTGATAGCACAAGCCAAATCACTCGGAACCATTTTTGAAGTAAAAAATCCGATGGGCGATATTATTACCACCGATGAACAAACCGCTGCTCTTCTAACTTATTATCGCAATAATATTTTGCATGTTTTTATTGGCTACTCCCTGGTCGCTAGTTGTTTTGTGAACAATCAAAAAATGGCTCGATCCACCCTGATTAAAAGGTGTCAGATATTATTCCCTTTTGTAAAACAAGAGCTGTTTATTCATTGGAGTAACCAACACCTTTCTAGTTATCTTGAACGGGTCATCGATGCTTTTTGTGAAATAGGATTATTAGAACAAAAAGATAACCAAATCGTAAGAAAAGAAGCATCGAGTCAAGCCTTCGAGCAATTAATGTGTTTTGCCCAGCTGGTAAAACCGACACTGCTTAGATATGGCATCCTATTAACACTACTATCAACCCAGGTTGGTCAAGGCCGCATGAGCCGCCGTGAACTGGAAAAACACAGTCAACAAGTGGCACAAAGATTGGCCGCTTTATATAGTCTTAACGCCCCGGAATCTTTTGACAAAAACCTGTTTAAAACCACCATTAGTGTGCTGCGAAAAGCTAATTTGATCCAAATTGCCGAAGATAATTCATTTGACATTGATCCAAAATTGGAAGCACTTAATCAGCAAATTCTGGATAATGTTAATATTGGATCAAAATTGATCATGCAAAAGACCGCCAATTGGGCGGAGCATTATTGGAAGAAAAGTTAGCACCGCAAATTTTTTCCGTAGAATGGATTGGCAATGCACCATCCATCGACTCAATATCAAGCTTATTGGCTTTGCTAAACGGACGAAGTTTCTTGACGAAAGAGATAAAATCCATAGTGATGTGAATGGTATACAACCCGATAAACCAATTAACGTTTACACTCGATTTCTACCAGATCACACTCAATGATCGGATTGTACTCGGATCGTCGCTCACGGGAAATGAAGTAACCCCTTCCAACCAATTAGTGATTGATGCATTGAATGCACAGGATGTCACGAAAGCTCAATTCTTTAGCAATGCCGTTGATACAACCACGACAGGTATGGATCTCGTTGTTAACCATTACCTTGATTTTGATTCAGGTGGCGAGCTAACAGTAGCCGTCGCCGCTTCCATCATACTTTTTGCCAAATTAAACGTCGAACGATTTG
>CAYVSL010000004.1:0-93415 GCA_964454125.1 uncultured Kangiella sp. | reverse complement strand
GGAACAACTTCTTCAAGCGACTTCGTGTCGCACCATTTCATATTGGACAAGTCTCAACCTTTTAATTCCGAAACTCATCTATAGTATAAGGGTAAAGTTAAAAAGGAAATTGGTAATGAGAAGTTCAAATTACTTACGTCGAGCTAAAAGGCGTTACAACAAGTCAATCGTCGATGATTCCACAACATTTTCAGCGGATGACCAAATCATAGGTAAAGATACATTATCCAGCATTATGGATGTCACCATCACCAGTATTGAGCGCTGGATCCGTGATGGCATGCCCATCAAGCAGCGTGGTAATCAATACCAAGACTGGATCTTTGATTTAAGTGCCGTCAAACAATGGAAAGCTGATAAAAATTAGGTATCACGGGTCTAGGCTCATTAAAATCACCGCCTTCAGGCTAAGCGTTTAGCATTTTTGCTGCTATTCTTCAGGGGAATCAATACCGATCCCTACAACAGTTCCCTCAGGTTGTTCACCTTGTACAATAATGATTTCCACCCGACGATTAGTGGCCCGACCTTCCAAGGTAGCATTGTCGGCAATTGGTTTGGTATCAGCATAACCCGTTATGACAAAGCGCTCTTTACTTAATAAACCACTTCTTAGCAATTCTCGGGTCACCGAGCCAGCCCGGCCTCCCGACAGTTCCCAATTGGAACGAAAATACTCGTTATCGATTGGCAGGTTGTCCGTATGACCCGCCACCCTTATTTCACCATCGGTATCCGCTAAAATATTTTCGATCTTGCCTATCACCGGTAAAAACTGCTCTTCAATACTATCGGAAGCAGAAGCAAAAGAGCCTTTTTCTCTAATTCTAATGACCACGTAAGAGCCTTTGGCTAATAGCTCAACCTGTCCATCTGAAATTTCTTCGGACATTTTCATGGCAATATCTTGCGCTAATGCTTCAGCTTCTGCAGCGGCCTTTTCGGCTGCTTGGGCAGCTTGCTGGGCCTCTTTTATAATTTCGGCATCCGTTTTTTTGTCTTTGGCGGCCGCTTCTTTATCTTCCTGACCTGTGCCTTTATTGCTTTCCACGCCCTCCCCTTCCTCTGGATCGTCTTCATCCGGCTCATCAAATTCAAGTGTTTCTTTTGTAATATCAATGGTTTGCTGCATAACCGCTTCAATAACGGTGGGCTGTGGTTTGCCGGGAGAAAATTCTTTAGCAATGATACTAGTCCCTTTAGGAATATCACGTACATGGACCTTGCTTTGCACCCCAAAAGCGTTTTTCATGGAGCCTGCAATTTGCTTAAACTTTAAGACGTCCATTTCCGCAAAAGACAATAACAATACAAAAAAGCACATTAGCAATGCCATCAGATCGGCGAATGTTCCCATATAGGCCGGTAAACCTTCGGGAGGACAGTCACATTCAGCTTCTTCACTCATGGTTTAATCTTCTGCTGTGGGGCGCTTACCTTCATGAAGGTAACCATGTAAGACTTGCTCAATGACCCGTGGATTTTGACCGGCCTGAATACCGAGCAATCCATCAATCATCAACGTTTTAGAAACCGTTTCTTCTTTATCTCGCATTTCCAGCTTTTGACTGATCGGAATACCCACCATATTGGCCATTATTGCACCATATAAAGTCGTCAATAATGCCACCGCCATTGCCGGTCCAATTGATTTAGGATCATCCATATTAGATAACATTGCGACCAAACCAACTAAGGTACCAATCATTCCCATGGCGGGAGCGATATCGGCCATCGACTTAAATATAGAACCTGCTAGGGAGTGCCTTTCTGAAGCCATACGAACGTCTTTTTCCAAGATCGCTCTTACCACATCACCGTCATGACCATCCACCAATAACCCAATGCCCTTCTTGAGAAAATCATGTTCAATTTCTGCACCTTCCAGAGCGAGCAAACCACTTTTACGTGCCATATCGGCCAAATTGACGATTTGAGTGATTAGCTCTTCATTATTCATAGGCTTAAAATTCAAGACCTTCATACCCGCACCAGCGGCTCCTATGAACTCACTCAGCGAATAAGTCATCATAACCACAAAATGAGTGCCTACCACCACGATTAAAATGGAAGGTGCATCGATAAATGTGATAATCGAACCACCAAGAACCATGGCCATTACAACCATCGCAATCGCGCCTATTAATCCAACCAGCGTGCCTAAATCCAAATCTTGTAACCTCTATTATTATCAATCCCAATTTATTCGGGACAATTTTGCCAACCATTAAATGCGAGCAATTTATTTAGCCATACTCAAAGAATAGGCAAGATTTCCCACAATTCCAGTGAACACCTTAATTTCTTTTTAAAAATGGACAAAGAATTCCTTTCAAAGCGAAAATGCGAGACAATAGCGCACTATTTTCAAAGACACGCTTGATAAATAGAAAAAACCTTTCAAACGGGATTAGCCTAGGTTTGAAAGCCTGAACTGTAATTTTTGGCCGGTAATATTTATGAATGCAAATAAAAAATCGACTTTCGAATCTCAACTGGAAGCTTTGGAAGAAATCGTCAATCATCTGGAAAAAGGTGATTTACCGCTAAATGACTCACTCACTCAATTTGAAAAGGGGATTAAACTCACTAAAGATTGCCAACAAATGCTTAATCGGGCGGAGCAAAAAGTTTTGCTGCTCAATGAAGATAATGATCAATTAGAAAATTTTGAATAACCCCCTAAGGTTTAAAAAAATTTATTATGCCGCACAGTGATTTTTTAAGAGAAACTCAAGACAGAGCTAACCAACTGCTTGACAAACATCTCCCTAGTAGTCAACTTAGGCCACAAAACTTACACCAGGCAATGCGCTATTCAGCACTGAACCCTGGCAAGCGGATAAGGCCAGCATTAGTCTACGCCACTGGTGAAATGTTGGCAGTAGAGATCAATAACTTAAATATGCCAGCCATTGCCGTTGAACTAATCCACGCCTATTCGTTGATCCATGACGATTTACCCTGCATGGATGACGACGATTTAAGACGCGGCATTCCCACTTGCCACATTCAATTTGATGAAGCAACCGCGATACTGGCAGGCGACGCTCTGCAAACTCTGGCATTTGAATTGTTGACCATGCAACCACAATCGGATCTAAGCGATAATAAAAAACTATTGATGTTAGCTGAACTTTGCAAAGCTAGTGGCTCACTCGGTATGGGAGGCGGGCAAGCGATTGATCTTTTGATGACTAATAGCAAAAGTGACATCGCAACTTTGGAGTCCATGCACCAGATGAAAACCGGAGCGCTAATTAATGCATCCGTCAAACTCGGTTACTTAGCCAGTGCCTGTGAAGATCAGGTAATATTGACCCATTTAAATACTTACAGCCGTTGTCTTGGATTAGCTTTTCAGATCATAGATGATATTTTGGATATTGAAAGCGACACCAAGACGCTTGGTAAACCTCAAGGTTCTGATCTGGACAAAAATAAGCTCACTTTTCCAGCGCTGTTAGGACTAAATGGGGCCAAACAAAGAGCCAATGAATTAGCCTCCCGCGCCCTTGACGCGCTGGGTAGAATCCCTCTCAATAGTGACCGACTGGCCGATTTTGCCAATTACATTGTCACTCGAAAAAACTAACTTATACGGACCCAGTAACAATGCTTTGTGATCCAAAAAATTACCCCTTATTAGTCAATATTGACAAACCTCAAGCACTCAGAGAGCTTGAGAAAGACCAGTTACAAACACTAAATAATGAACTAAGAGAATTTTTAATCAATAGCATCGCCCATTGCGGTGGACATTTTGCAGCAGGTTTAGGCACGGTTGAATTAACCGTCGCGTTACATTATTTATTTGATACCCCCAATGATAAAATCATTTGGGATGTAGGCCATCAGGCCTATCCTCATAAGGTACTTACTGGACGTAAAGAAAACCTTCGCTCGATTCGTCAAACCAATGGATTGCATCCGTTTCCCAGCCGATTTGAAAGTGAGTATGATGCATTTGGCGTGGGTCACTCAAGCACTTCCATCAGCGCCGCACTAGGTATGGCCGTTGCGGCAAAAGCAAGAGGTGATGAACGTCATGTAGTCGCGGTGATCGGTGATGGCGCAATGACTGCTGGTATGGCTTTTGAGGCCCTTAATCACGCAGCTGATTTAGACGTCAATTTAATGGTCATTTTAAATGATAACGATATGTCGATTTCCGAAAATGTTGGCGGCTTAAATAATTACCTTGCCAAAGTTTTATCGGGTAAATTTTATTCAGGCTTTAAAGAAGGTGGTAAAAAAGTATTGCAGAATATGCCAAAAATTTCCAACTGGGCCCATCGTGTCGAAGAACATATGAAAGGTATGGTATTGCCAGGAACCATGTTTGAAGAATTAGGCTTTAATTATATTGGGCCAATCGATGGTCATAATTTGCCTACCTTATTGACGACCATCGGGAATATTAAAAAATTGAAAGGTCCGCAGATACTGCACGTAGTCACCACCAAAGGCAAAGGATTTGCTCCAGCTGAAGAAGATCCCATCGCTTATCATGCGGTGCCTATTTTTAATCCAAAAGATTTAAAATTACCCGTGGCTAAAAAGAAAACCACTTATTCTAATATTTTTGGACAATGGTTATGTGATATGGCGGCTAAAGATGATCGATTAATGGGGATCACACCGGCCATGCGGGAAGGTTCGGATCTGATCGCATTTTCCCGTAAATATAAAGACCGCTATTTTGATGTAGGCATTGCTGAACAACACGCAATCACATTGGCGGCTGGCATGGCCTGCGAAGGCGCAAAACCAGTTTGTGCCATTTATAGCTCCTTTTTACAAAGAGGTTATGACCAATTGATACACGATGTCGCATTACAAAAATTAGACGTCTTGTTTGCAATCGATCGAAGCGGTTTAGTGGGTGGCGACGGCGCTACTCACCATGGCAGCTTCGATCTCAGTTTTATGCGCTGTGTTCCCAATATCATTATTATGGCTCCCAGTGATGAAAAAGAATGCCGCAGTATGCTAACCACCGGATTTGAATATCCTGGTTGTGCCGCAGTTCGATATCCTCGCGGCTCTGGTACCGGAATTGATCCAACAACAGAATTAGCGGCTATCGAAATAGGAAAAGCGCTCGTTCGCAAACAGGGAGAAAAAATCGCTTTATTGGCCTTTGGTAGTTTATTACAAAATGCACTAATAGTAGGCGAACAGCTTAATGCCACAGTAGTCGACATGCGGTTTGTTAAACCGCTGGATGAAAAATTAATTATAGAATTAAGTAAAACTCACTCTCAAATAGTCACCTTGGAAGAAAATGCAATAGCAGGCGGCGCGGGAAGTGCCGTCGGTGAGTTTTTAGCCTCTCAGAATATTCAAGTCGCGATTAAGCATCTTGGCATCCACGATGAATTTATCGAACACGGTGACCCAGATGATTTATTGAAAAAATGTGAGTTGGATGTCGATGGAATTTTGAGGCAAGTTGAAGGCAAGTAATATTAATTTGCAAAAGCGGTACGCTTGGCGTACCCCGCGCCAAAAGTAGAAGATCTTCTTCACTTAAGAAAGCAATCAATGAATACAAAGGAAAAACAAAAAATGAACTTAAATCTGGAAAACAAAAACGCCTTAGTTTGTGGCAGCTCACAAGGGATGGGAAAAGCCATCGCTGTGCAACTGGCAAAAATGGGCGCTAACGTCACCTTGTTTGCCCGTAATTTGGACAAACTCAATGAAGTTAAATCTGAACTATCGAACAATGGCTCACAAGAACATTTTGCCATTTGCGCTGACTTTAACCACCCTAACGAAGTCAGTCGTGCATTGGATGAACATCTAACGGTTGTGCCAAATTTTCATATACTGATCAATAATACTGGCGGCTCCGCTCCCGGACCAGCCAATACCGCTGAAAGTGCCGCTTTTCTAGCCGCTTTTAATCAACATTTGATTAATAATCATCAAATCGCACAAAGGGTAATTGATGGGATGAAAAACGCGGGGTTCGGCCGAATCATTAACGTTATTTCCACTAGTGTAAAACAGCCTTTAGCGAATCTGGGTGTTTCTAATACAGTGCGCGGTGCGGTTGCCAGCTGGGCAAAAACCATGGCGAACGAATTGGGGCCTTTTGGAATTACCGTCAATAACCTTTTACCGGGCGCAACCAATACCGTTCGTTTAGAAGCGATCATTAAAAATAAGGCCGCTAAGTTTGGTTTAAGCATTGAAGAAATGGAAGAAGAAGAAAAATCCATTATTCCAATGAGGCGTTTTGGTGAGGCCGAAGAATTTGCCGATGCTTGCGCATTTTTAGCATCACCCTCGGCAGGTTATATCACCGGAGTGAGTTTGCCTGTAGATGGCGGACGGACTAGTTGTTTGTAAAGATTTAAAGAAAATTTTCACCACGGAGGCACGGAGAAACGGAGTAAAAATATTTAGAAGAATAGTATTCTTTAGTTGAAACGACTCGCCCTTGTCATTCTGAAAGAACCTGGGCGATTGATGGACCTTCGATATCTTAAACAATTTATCCTCGAGATGACATCAGGGTGAGCCGCGAACAATGTATTGGCCAAGGATGACTTTTAGTCTTTCCTCCGTTTCTCCGTGCCTCCGTGGTGAAAAAGTCTTTTAAGAGGTTTTAAAAATGCAAAAAATTAAAAATTATATCAACGGCGAATTAGTCGCCCCCATCAACAATCACTATCTGGACAACTATGAACCTGCCACCGGCAAAGTTTATTCCCTGACCCCGGAATCCGATTCATCAGATTTAGAGCTGGCAGTAAAAGCCGCCGAAAAAGCCAAGCAAGAATGGGCGAATATACCACACGAATCCCGCTCAATACTGTTAATGAAACTCGCCGATGCGATTGAAGCCGCAAGCGATGAACTAGCTAAAGCCGAAGCGATAGATAACGGCAAGCCAATTGCTTTTGCCAGAACGGTAGATAGCTATCGCAGCGCCGCTAACATCCGTTTTTTTGCTAATGCTGCCACTCAGTTTTCCAGCGAATGTCATGATATGGGAGCGATTGGAGTTAACTATACTTTACGACAACCGATCGGTGTTGTTGGTTGTATTTCCCCTTGGAACTTACCTCTTTATTTATTCACTTGGAAAATTGCCCCAGCACTTGCCAGTGGTAATTGTGTCATTGCCAAACCATCAGAAATAACACCAATGACCGCTTACATATTTTCCAAACTCTGCATTGAAGTCGGTATACCTAAAGGCGTGCTAAATATCCTTCATGGTACTGGTCCCTCCATTGGATCGCCACTAGTCGAACACGATAAAATCAAAGCCATCAGCTTTACTGGTGGTAGTTCAACCGGCAAAGCAATTGCGAGTGTTATAGCTCCTAAGTTAAAAAAATTCTCTCTTGAACTAGGTGGGAAAAACCCCACACTAGTTTTCGCTGACTCTTGCATTTCAGCTTTTGATTTTGAAAAAACAGTAAACGAAGTCGCTAGAGCCGCTTTTTCTAATCAGGGACAAATTTGTTTGTGTGGCTCACGGATTTATATTGAAAAATCAATCTATGAAAAATTTAAGGCGGCATTTGTTGAAAAGATTAGTCAATTAAAAATAGGCGATCCATTAGATGAGAGCACTCAACACGGTGCTTTAGTTTCCAAACAACATCGAGACAAGGTTTATTCCTATATTGAACTAGCAAAAGAAGAAGGCGGAACCATTTTAACGGGTGGAAATAAAATAACCATTGCAGGCCGTTGCCAGCATGGTTATTTTATCGAACCGACTGTAATCGAGGGACTATCATCAGAGTGTCGGGTTAATCAGGAAGAAATTTTTGGTCCTGTTTGCACTATCCAACCCTTTGAAACAGAGCAGGAAGTTTTAGCTAAAGCCAATGGCACCGAATATGGTTTGGCAACCTCTATTTGGAGTCAGAATATCTCCCGATGTCATCGATTATCCACTCAGCTAGATTTTGGGATCGTATGGATCAATACCTGGCTACTCCGGGATCTTCGAACACCATTTGGTGGAATGAAATCCTCTGGTATGGGACGTGAAGGTGGATTAGAAGCCATGCGATTTTTTACTGAACCTAAGAATGTCTGTATAAAATATTGATGATTGTTTTGAGATACTTATTCAATTTTTCCTACAGACTCAACATCCGAATTTATAAAGAAGATTCTTTTCGACGAATCTTCAACATGCGATTAGATATTAACTTCTAAGTCTAAGGGTCTAATATGTCTGAATCAAATATGTCTGAGTCCGATTGGAAAAAACTTCAATCTATTTTTGAACAAGCATTGTCGACTTCAAAAGCTAAGCGCAATCAATTTCTTGATGAAACTTGTAAAGATAACATTTCATTACGAAAAGCCGTCGAAAATTTACTTAAGGCAGATGCAGAGAACATTGTATCCAAGAAGGAACCTTTCACATTAACGCTTAATGATACAGAAGAACAAATATTAGGAACCGTAATTGATGACTGGAAAATCATTGAACGAATTGGTTTTGGTGGAATGGGCAGCGTCTATTTAGCTGAAAGGCAAGGTGGTGAATTTCAACAACGCTCTGCGTTAAAACTAGTAAAAAAAGGATTGGATACGGAAAGTGTTATACAACGATTTCGTCAATAGCGCCAAATTTTGGCTCGATTAAATCATCGCAATATAGCCCAATTATTTGATGGCGGTATTACCAATGATGGTCGACCTTATTTTGCTATGGAGTATGTTAATGGTATACCAATCAATGAATATTGTGACCAAAAACGACTGACTATTCGGCAACGACTAATACTCTTTAGGCAAGTATGTAACGCCGTTCATTATGCCCATAAAAACTTGATTGTCCATCGTGACTTAAAACCGTCCAATATTATTGTAACCAACGATGGCGATCTCAAACTTCTTGATTTCGGAATTGCAAAACTCCTCGATGATTCCAACGGCCAAACACTTACTCAAACGGGAATGCAATTGCATACTCCAGCTTACGCATCCCCTGAGCAATTAACTAACGATTTGGTTACCACCGCTTCTGATATTTATGCGCTAGGCATCCTATTTTTCGAGATTTTATCAGGTCAGCGACCTTTTGAACCCCAGCAAACGCCAAAGGAATTTCGGGAGTCTGTACTTACCACCAAGCCGCTCAAACCTAGCGAAGCGGTAACCGAAATATCCCTCAAACGACGTGACAATGATCATTCCAGAAACCTTGAAGAAATCGGCATCTTACGGGGTGTAAAAACCGAACGACTACAACAACAACTCAAAGGCGATCTTGATACCATTTGTTTAACCGCGATGCACCGAGAACCCGATAGACGCTATACATCAGCAAGTGAATTTGCGGCTAAAATTAAAAGGCACCTCGATGGACGACCGGTTCTCGCTAGGCCAGACTCGGCAATATACCGTTTTAAAAAACTCATTCAACGGAATCGTCCAACGGCGATAGTCGGCAGTGTGGCATTTGTAACTTTAGTGACTTTAATTATTTTTTATACTGTTCAGTTAGCAAAACAAAGGGATCTCGCAATAGTTGAAAGACAAAAAGCAGAAGAGATTGCAGATTTTGTAACGGGGCTCTTCGAAATTTCAGACCCTTCTGAATCAAAGGGTGAAAAGATATCTGCAAAAGATTTATTAGATGCAGGTGCCTCTAGAGTTCAAACAGAACTCGTCAAACAACCGATAGTTCAACAAACGTTGCGAAGAGTACTCGGCGAAGTTTATTACAAACTGGGCGATGAAAAAAATCGGAAAAATTATTAAGCGAGGCGTTAGTTCAGCAACAACAATTATTGGGTCAAAATAACCTTGATGTCGCAACTACCAAATTAGCTCTTGCATTCCTTTATCAATATCGCGGGGAATACGATCTTGCAGAACCTTTATATCAAGAATCCTTAGATACTAGAAAGCAACTATTGGGTGATGATTATTTTGATATTGTCGAATCCATCAGCGCCATTGGCTTTCTTGAACAAACAAAGGGCGATTACGAAAGGGCTCTCAGTTATTTCCTCAACGCTTTCAACATGAGTAAACGACTCGCTAGTGGCGACAATGAATATGTTGCCGAAACAATGAAAAATCTTGGCGGAATTTATCGAATACTAGGTCGCAGTGATGAGGCCGAAGCTATTTTACGGAATGCGTTAACAATACAAAAACGATTATATAATGATGGCCCTCACCCAAAAATAGACAACACAAAACGCGAACTCGCCGGGCTATTGCGAAATAGTCGAAGGTTTGAAGAAGCGAAGTCCCTGTACAAAGAAGTCATTGACTCTCGAACCAAAATTCTTGGACCCGATCATGTCGAGGTGGCTCATGTTTGGAATAGTTATAGCCAGCTGCTTTCCGATATGGATGAGAGTGATGCGGCCATAGCGGCAAATAAAATTTTTATTGAAATAATGTTACGCGCCTACTCTGGACCACATCCTAGCCTTGGGGCCGCATATAATAATCGAGCGACATTGTTAAAAAACAATGGTCAGCTAGAAGAGGCTATAGAACAATTTCAGTTGTCCATTAATATGCAAGATGCCGTCGGCCTAGCCAAACGCCATGTCAATCGATCATTTCCTCTCGGCGGCTTAGGATTAGTCTACTTAGAGTAACAGCAATATTTGAAGGCAAAAGATATCTATCAAGAAGTTCTTTCCCTTCGTCGAGAATCTTTTTCAGAAAAACACCTTTTAGTGACCGAAGCTAAAGGTGTTTTAGGAGAGGCATTAATGGGGTTAGGAGAATACAAAAAAGCAAAAGTCTTATTAGTTGAATGCCTACAAATTTTTCGTGAAACTCGCGGAGACGACGATCCACGAACAAAACGCTCCATTCGCCGACTGATTGAACTATACGAAGCGACTAATGAAAATAAAAAAGCAGAAGCGTTAAAGCAATAACCAAAAATCTAAGTCCTTGTAATCATTGACCAATAATATATGATAAGAAATCCTAATAAGGAGATCTTAATTTGGTCAATCAAGATATTACCAGACTGCTGCAAGACTGGGTTGCAGGAAACAAAGCCAGTTTAGATAAGCTAACACCGTTAGTGTATGAGCATTTGCACAGAATTGCCGCCAACGCCTTTCGTGGCGAACGTCCCAACCACACATTACAAACAACCGCTTTAGTACATGAAGCCTTTGCTAAACTTGTTGACGTTAATGTTAATGTTAATTGGCAAGATCGTAATCATTTTTTTTCGCTTGCCGCACGCATGATGAGACGAATATTAGTCGATCACGCGAAAGCTAAAAATACTGAAAAACGCGGCAACAATGAAAAACCTTTGCCACTTGATGATGTTATCGTGGTTTCCCCCGAAGTGGGTGAAGAAATCCTTGATCTTCATGAAGCCCTTAATATTCTTGCGGAAAAAGATACTCGTAAAGCCAAAATGTTAGAGTTGCATTATTTTGGCGGTCTTACTTATGATGAAATGTCAGAAATACTCGATCTTTCAAGTAGTACGCTAGAACGCGATCTGCGTTTTGCTAAAGCTTGGTTACGACATCAATTGGATAGCCCATAATTTACAGTTACGTATAGGATAATCAATCTCATCCCGATGTGGAAAAATCTGACAGTTTGACCTAGCGCTACCAAAGCACTTTGATTTGGAAACATTAATCATAATCTTTGCTGGCATTGTATTTCCCCTAAGTGGCAGGTTAAAATAACACTGATATCAAACGTCTGAAATGGATCCCAAAGTGAATAATACCAATATAATATTTGAGCTGGAAAGTTACACTTACTTTGATTTACTTGGAACCGATAGCGATAAATTGCTACAGGGGCAAATATCCATTGATGTGTCTAAAATACCAGCCGATAGTGCCCCGTTGGCAGCACTGTGCAACCCGAAAGGCCGTGTGGTTTCTTTATTTCATATTCACCGAATTACCGAAGGGTTTCGATTTATTCTACCCAAAGAAATCGCTGAATCGACCGTTAAACATTTAAGAAAATATGCCGTTTTTTTTAAAGTGGATATCAATCTGACCAATGATTTATCATCCATATTGGTGATCAGTAAAAACTCTGCAGAAAAATTCAAACAGCCAACAATCGACATTCCTGCAATCAATTTCGCGGTCCTTTATAAAGAAGAATCAACATCACTTGCCAGCTATGCCGGATCGACTCAAACTGAAGTGATAGACTCCGACAGCCTTTGGTATTGGCAACTGGCATCTAATCGCATTGCATGGCTAACCGCTAATAGCGGTGAGAAATTTTTACCCCATAATCTGAACTTACCTCATTTATCGGCTGTGGATTTTAAAAAAGGCTGTTTCACCGGACAAGAAGTGATCGCCAGAATGCAATATAAAGGCAAACTAAAACAACATTTACAACTTTTAAAAACGGATCAAATCATTGATCTGGCACCATTGGAAAAACTACATCAAGACGACAGAAAAGTCGCTGAAGTTATCTGCTGTATTAGTCAGCAAGGCATTGGAAGTTTAGTACTCGCTTTAGTGAAAGATAGTGCTGATGAAAACAATACCTTTCTAAATTCTAACCTAGGTTACGAGCTATTACTTCATTAGCTCAAATCAACCCATTAAAACCGATCATAAAACTCGTCAATAGGGTTGGCAAATAGTTTCAATACAATCCTATACAGGCTGAGCCTGTATCCTCTTTTTGATGTTTCCAACTGAACATGACTGATCATCATATTTTACCAGATTACCTGTTGATCGAGTAAAAATCCGCTATTGTTATATATCCTTAAAAAACATCCGTTGTATCATAAAATTAGCCTATACTTAATTTAACCTAGAATAATGTGCTTCGTTTAATCAGATGTTGCAACACAAAGAAAGAAATTATGAGCCTAGAACAAGAATTCCTTAACGAGTTGGTCGATGCAATCAAAAATGACCGCCTCATTTTACCAACATTACCCGAAGTTGCGCTAAAAATAAGGGATGCGGTAAGCGATCCTGAAGTAAATTCAGCCACTTTATCCGGGGTGATCGGTCAGGACATCGCACTAGCCGCTCGTATTATCAAAGTGGCCAATAGTCCGTTAATGCGCGGCGCTGTGGTGGTGGATAATTTACAATTGGCCATTACTCGCATGGGTATCAATTTTGTCCGTAACCTCGCCACCGGTCTGGCCATGGAGCAAATGTTTCAAGCCACCCATGATTCGGTAGATAAACGACTCAGGCGCGCATGGGAGCATTCATTAGAAGTAGCGTCAATCAGCCATGTTTTGGCCAGTCATTTTACTAAATTGAAACCCGACCAAGCCACTCTCTCGGGGTTGGTGCATGAAATAGGGATACTACCTATCCTAACTTTAGCTGAAGACAATCCAGAAATACTTGAAAAAGAGGAGGTGCTGGATAAAATCATCAGCCGATTACATGGTAGAGTGGGCAAAGCAATTATGCGTGCTTGGGAATTTCCTAAAGAACTAATGGACGTGCCCATAGGTTGTACCGACTTCACCCGAGATTCTGGCCCAACCGCTGATTACGTGGACGTGGTCACAGTCGCCAAAATCCAAAGTTATAGCGAAGAAAATAACCCCTTTAAAGATCTAGATACTTCAACCGTTCCCGCATTTGCAAAACTGGGATTGTCTGGTGAAGTCGAAGTGCAAGAAGTGGATCAACTTGCTGAAGAAATGGATGACGCCAAACAAGCACTAGCGGGATAGTTCACTTAAACGATGAGCAATAATACCGGCACAACATACTTGGTCAAAACCAATAAATCACCTGCCAAAGATCGCATCAGATCAAAAGTCTCTAACCCCTTGCCTGCTGTAATTGGATTGCTACTATTAGTATCCCTACCCAATGCCAATGCCGTGATTGGCAGTTGCAGCGTTAATTTCCCAGATGGTATTCAAAGTAATGATGCTGGTGGAAGTGTCAATTTTAATTTTAATGCTATTTTATTGAATAATCCAGACAACCAGCTTGCAACGCCAGCGATCAGCCAATCAGCTTTTGATACCGATTCCTGTGATCTACAAGGTGAATGTAGCGCATCAGGTATTCCCGCTGATAAAATAAATCTTGGTGCTTTTCCTAGTAATTCCGGGACAACCTCCCTAACGGTACTGCCCAATCAAACACAAACTCTCGGCGATTCCGGCACCAATGAGTACACCACGGTTCAAGTCAATAATCGAGGCACACTGAATTTCAGTGCTAGTTTTTCCGAATACCACATTCAATCTTTGACCTTACAAGGTCATACTAGTTTTGCAGGCGCAACACTTGAATTATCCGCAGGAGACTACTACATCAGCAATTTTTTGGTGAATTCTTCCAATGTTTCTATTAACGTTGTAGGGGCCGGTACTGCTCGATTATTTATTGAAAATGCTTTTACGATTAATTCCAACACCTTAGTTAATTCACCTTCTTCTGGTAACAGTGGCGACCCTAGCCTGCTACTAATATATGGTTACAGTGATGTTAATTTTAGCAATGCGACAACCACTTCAGCCATTGTTTATGCACAAGGCAATAGTAATTTATTCAGCCAATCATTTTTGTTTGGCGCATTAAGTGCTAATAATGGTATTTTAGGCTTTACCAGTCAAGTAAGCTTTGACTCAAGCGCAGTAAACAATGCGGACTACGGCGATATTTGTGGAGCTGTAAGCATCGCTGGCTTAATAGGTGAATGGCGATTTGATGAACTTTTTTGGAATGGAACTAATAGTGAAGTGCTTGATTCATCAGGTAATGATCTACATTTAACAGCGTTCAGCGCCATTACTGATGATATTGATCCTGCCATCAGCGGCGATCCTGGGACTTGCGCATATGGTGTTTTTAATGGTTCTATCAGTTTTATTCAACTGAATGATGACACTTCTACCAGTGATTCTTTGCTGGATATTCCAGATAACCTGACCGTCACCACTTGGATCAATACCAACGTTATCCCCTCGTCCGGATTAAAATCCATTTTATCCAAAGATGAAAATTACGAATTTCATATAAACACATCAGGGCAAATTTTCTGGTGGTGGCGTTGGGCAACATTGACAACCACAGGACCCAGTTTAAGCCTTAATCAATGGCACCATATCGCTATCACCTGGCGAAGTGGTGAGCAGGTAATTTATATTGATGGGGTTGAACGAGCTCGCTCGTCAAGAACCGGTAGTCTAGATATTAACAATGATCCATTGCAAGTCGGTCAGGATCTGAATATCGCTTCGCGCTTTTTTGATGGTGAAATAGATGAAGTGCGTATTTACGAAAACTTTCTAACCGCGGCAGAGGTTAATCAAGTAATGAATGATACGCACCCTTGCACCAATGCGGCGATTTGTGGATCAACCTTTGAGGACAGTTTTAACGCCGCCACCTATAATAATAGCACCGGTAGCGACCCGTGGAATAGTGACTGGATTGAAACCGATGATGATAACTCTGCTACTGGCGGTAATGTATTCATTACTGGCGGTGAACTAACCATGGATGACCGCCCAAACTCTGGAGGTCAACCAAGCTTGGAACGGGAGTTAGACCTAAGTTCCTATCTATCAGCCTTTATCAGTGTTGATTTAGCGACTGCGGGCAATCTGGAAAATAGTGATCGATTCGATATTTCTGCATCCGCTAATGGTGGCGCCAGTTATACCGTTTTGCAATCTTTTAGTGATTCTTTCTCTGGTAACTTCAGTTACGATCTGACACCCTTTATGTCGAACAATACACGCATTCGCTTTCGAATAGAAAATGCATACGGAGGGGGGGGCGAACGGATTGATATTGATAACGTGGTGATCACTGGATTCAAAAACTGTGGTCCCGATCATTTCAGAGTTCTACATGATGGCGCAGGGATCAACTGCCTGCGAGAGGCGATCACTATCCGAGCGGAAAATACTGATAATTCGGTAATGACCAATTACACAGGTACCATCAATATCAATTTATCAACGAATAACGGCAACTGGTTTGTAGTCGACAACACTGGTTTCAGTAGTGACCCAGCACTTGGAACACTCACTGACACAGCGGGAGATAATGACGGATTTGCCACTTACGAATTTGTCCCATCAGACTTTGGCAGTGTGGTACTTTATCTTGAAAATACCGTAGCAGAAACAACCAACATTGGTGTGTCAGAAAATGGCATTACCGATGACGATAGCGAAGGGGATATTACTTTCAGGCCATTTGGATTTGTCTTTACGCCGTCACCAATCACCACTCAGATTGCAGGTCGCCCTTTTGACATTATCTTGACGGCCGCCGGTCAAACTCCCGCCCAAGCGGAATGTGGCGTGATCGAAGAATATACCGGCAACCAATCGATTGATTTTTGGTCCACCTACAGTAATCCCGTTACAAGTAGTACATTTATCACCGTCAATGGCTCTAATATTGCTATCAGCGAAGCGACGGCCTCGTCGCAAAACGTTGTTTTTACCGCCGGTATTGCAACCATTAGCACCCAATATGATGACGTCGGACAAATTAGTATTAGTGCTAAAGATGAAATCGACGTGGGCGATCCCCCGAGTGGCAATCTGGATGAAATTATTGGTGGGATCAGCCCTTTCGTGGTACGGCCTTTTGGTTTTGATATTCAAGTAACCGGTGCCCCTTTTGCAGACGATGCAAATGATGCGATATTCGCCTCCGCCGGGTCCAATTTTAACATGACATTACGCAGCGTATTGTGGCAGTCAGCGGATGATTTAAATAATGATGGTATCCCCGATCCATTTGTCGATACAGATGCTAACGCCATACCTGATACTGGCGGCGATTTAAGCGATAACGGAGTTACGCCAAATATTTCGGCCATAAGCCCTGGATTGATCAACCTTAGTCCCACAGCGCTTGTTATCACTAATTCAAACGGACTGTTATCAACCACTAATATTTCTTTTGCAAGTTTTATTGCAGATGGCTTACCTAATGAGGCGACCTATACCTTTTCACAAAGCTGGGATGAAGTAGGCATTCTTCAAATTGATACGCTATCTACGGATTTTATGAACGGTGGAGAAAATGTAACCGGCCGGCGCATCAATATTGGCCGCTTTATTCCCGATCATTTGTTGATGAGCCCCCCTGTCATTATTGAGCAATGTGGATCCTTTACCTATGCTGGCTTTTTTGATGGTACTAATCTAGGGCTGGATAAAAATGGCCAGGCTTTTGATGTTTCAGGGAATATCATCGCTCAAAATCTATCGAATGGAACCACTCAAAACTATGCTGGCGTTTTTGCCAAACTTAACGCATCCGATATTTCGCTGGTAGGATATAATACTACAATAGCTTCCAGCGCAAGTGGTAGAGTCAATTTTTCACCCGCGGCCCTCAATTTTGTTAATGGTGTTAGTAATTATGTTGATCCCGCAGTTGACTACCAATATGATGCGACCGCTGGTCCTTTTAGTTTAAGGCTTGATTTAAGCGTGACTGATTCTGATAGCGTTACTAGCGGTGTTGTTAGTTCCAATGCGTTTGAAGTTCGGCTTGGTCGAATGAGAATAATTGACAGCTACGGCCCAGAAACAGACAACCTTGAAATGCCATTATTCACTGACTATTTTGATGGAACTCGGTGGAGTGTTAATACTCAAGACAACTGTTCTACTTATATTGATAGTAATGTGATTTTTGATCTATCTAGCTATACCGATCAATTGAATAATGGCGAAACGAGCATTTTTGCGCCAATACTTTTTCAATCCTTCATCAACGGGATCAGCGCCCCATCCAATGGACTTTGGTTTAGTCCTCCCGGCAATAATAATTTTGGCAGCGTTTTGGTTGAATTGGATCTATCCACTCAAAGCTGGTTACGATTTGATTGGGATGCCGATATTATTTTAGACAATGCCAGTGCACGATTGAATTTTGGTTACTACCGAGGCAGTGACCGAGTTATTTATTGGAAGGAAATTCGCAATTGATCATGATCAGTAATAATGCCTATCAAGGCATCAAGGTTAGCACCGATTCCAAATGATCCTGAATCTGTTGTTGACTGATCCAGTGATGGCGAAAATTCCCTTTGGAATAATCAATCGCTTGATCTTGATAATGAAGATCTGTCACTACCCCGGACTGGCCTGTTGGATTGATCCCCCAACTATTTTCAATATCGCCAAAATCAATCACTCGTCTGGTTGATGGTCCCACAATAATTTTTAGTTCATCACCATCACTTTTGAACATTAAATTATTAATGGCTTCTACACCAGCTTCGCTCGTCAGTGGACCAACATTGAAGAATTTATCTAGAGGTGAAATTTTTCCAAGAGGATGTTCATGCACCATTTTTATATCATTTTTCCAACTCCATTGTGCCACATCGTTTCCAAAACGATTTTGCAAAAATCTTATTGTTTGATGCCACGTCTGGACCACTAACTGTTCTCTAGTTTCCAACTCTTTGGTATCAATATTATCCCACCAAAGAGATTCTTCATTATCAAGAATATGCCATATGGAGCGATCCATTAAAAAACCAAATTGAAAATTATCATATAATTCTTCACCAATCTCATCCATCATGATTAAACGCATCAAATTAATTCTAAATCGATTATAAATGGTAGCACCGATTTCGGTTGATGAATGATTTCCTTGCCAGCTAACAAAATATTTTAGAGCTTGTGTTTCTATTTCATTTAATGCCAATAGTTTACTTTGTAAGATAGGACCGGCAATCTGTTGGAAGAATTTTGCACTGAGTGTGGTATTGTCCATCAACATTTTTTTCATGTCTTCTGGATTAAATTTTTCTTTTTTGGCTAGTAATTCAGCAATCCGGGTAGGCCTGTCGGTTGGAGCGTAATAGCCTGGAACTAGACCATCCCCCATATTGGCGGGTTGATTATTAGCCGTGTATAAAATGCCTGATGCGGGATTAACCTGTTGGGGATTATGCGAAAAATCATAGAAACCCAAAATATCATCCTTACCGCTGGCACCGTCCAGAATAAATTTTGGATTAACGTGCACGGGTCGTATCGGTAATTTTGCGCTGGCCCACCAAGCTATATCGCCATTGCTATTGGCATACATTAAATTTAAGCCCGGTGCATGGATCATCTCGGCTGATTTTTGTGCCTTTTCCAATGTGGTGGCGGTTGTTAAATGATAAAAAGCTTCCATCATTTGATTATCTGTATTTTGGAAGGCCCACCAAAGCGCTATTGGTTGCTCCACTTTATCTAAACCATATTTACCACCATCTATCTCGTCGTAAATATGATTGACCACCGTCCCATGACGCGTGGTCAATAACTCTAATATTACATCTTCTGAATCTTTAACCTTTATCACCTCGGCTCTTTTTTCAAAATCTTGCCAATGGTCAATCGCCCAATACTGATCACTATTTTCAGGGTTTAGTTTTTCAACATATAAATCCATATCGTCATTTTCAAACATGGTTAACCCCCAAGCGTGCTCTTTAGTCATACCCAGCATCGGTACTGGCACTAAACCAAGAAAATGTCCGTAGATCTCCATTGAGTCGGTCGTTAAATGTGCCTCATACCAAACCGAAGGTTGACTAAAACCAATATGAGGATCGTTAACTAAAATAGCACGTCCCGATTCACTTCGTTTAGGTGCAATTAACCAACTATTACTGCCATGAAAAAGACCGGAAAATTGAAGATTTTCGACAATTTGACTAACTTCAATAGATAAGCTTTTTGTCATTATTGGATCAACGGGTATTTGCTCAAAACCCGGCGTATAGAGAATTCCCATATCTTTCAAATAATTTTCACCCAGCTTTTGTGAAAGATGAGAAAGCAGTGGATCATCTCTTAATCCCTGAGCAAAAGAAAATGACATAAATCCGGCAATAGATGCCATGTCTTCTAGAGTATATTGATGTGCAGGAATACCGATTAACTCAAACTCAATAGGTGTTGAACCATTTGCCATATATTGATTTACACCATCAAGATAGCTTTGCATAATCGTCAGCATATTGGGATCTGCTCGCTTGTTAATGGCCGTTATCCATTGTTTAGCGAAATGCTCTAATCCCAAAGTTTTAAATAGCTTATCAACACCGACAAATTCTTGTCCTAAAATTTCGGATAATCTGCCTTGAGATAATCGCCGACTCATTTCCATTTGAAAGAGGCGATCTTGTGCGTGTACATAACCAAATGCACGATAAAGATCTCTATTATTTTTCGCGGTGATATGGGGGATACCGTAATTATCATATAAGACATTGACTGATTGGCTTAGCCCCTCAAGTCTTAGTTCCCCCTCTCTAACCGGATTTTTTGCATTGAGATAGAAATAACTTCCTACCACGCCAAAAATAGCAACCGTCAATAGCAAAAAAATAAATTTTTTAAACATACTTTAATTCCCCCAATACAGGTGTATTGCAGCCCTCGATCTACCATTCATTTGTGCCCTACAATTTACATAAGCATAAAAAAAAGCCCACGATTTCTCGGAGGCTTTTCATTGGCTACTCTTTATCAATTATAAATTGTCTGACGACTATTCATCCAAAAGAGTAGGATCAGTCACCAATACTGATGTTCCTCTAGAATTTAGGAAAGTAATCGTTTGGGTTTGCATCTCAACAGTTGCCTCATCAGGTGTTAGAAAAGAACTATGGCCGCCCACATTGATTTTACTAAAGAGTCGACTTCCTTCTACAACGCCAGCGTCAGTAGCCGCCAAAATAGTCAAGGCCAAAGATCGAGATAAAGGTTCTGTTCCGGACAAAGGAGCGGTTGCAACTGAATTAGGAACGACACTATCTCCTAAATTTTGAAATAATAAGGTTGGAATATTGTTACTTACCGCATGAGCCCCAGTGTTAACCGGATCACTTGCATCAAGCACCGTTTGAGCCGCAAAGTAAAATGAAGCTAACTGAGCATTAAACTCCGGCGTCCCTTCAGTTAATCCGAATGCTGCCGCCAAACCAGTCCGAATACGAGGCCCAAAAGTTGGTGACGCATTCAACAAATTCATTATTCCGCCTCCGGGATTGGCAAAAACACCAGCACTAATGACAGGAGTCACGGCACCTAAAAACTGATTAGTCCCAGAATAAGCAAGCACACTGGTTCCAACAATACCACCAAGAGAATGACCAATATATCCAATATTCGAAGCATCAAAATCAAATCCAGGTTGTCCATCAACATCCATATAAGGGATTACCTGCTCTAGATATAAAAGATCCAAAGCGCCTTGGCGAGTATTGTCTCGTGCAACAAGCAAATAAGATAAATTAATCGTATGGGCGCCTGATGGATCAACAATGTCATCTGCACCCGGCACACCTGTTTCATTATTAATATAATCGACACCAAAGGTTCGTTCTCTTAATCCCTCTGGAGTGTAATCTTCAAATAAACTAACTAATCCACCAGATGCTTCTTGCAACCCCAAATGAACAGGGTTATCTGCAGCAATACCGTGCAGCGGTAAATCCATCGCAACAGCCGCTCGACAACTTGGCGCTTTCGCTAACGAATCGGCAATACCGAGCATATTGGTTCTGTTACCCGTTATTCCATGTTGAAAAATAGTGACAGGGTAACCTTCGCCGGGCTTTGGACAATCTGCTTCTTTTGGCATAGAAACCAGTAAAGGAATAGTTTCCACACCATTGGCTCTAGGAAAAGAGTTAGCATAACTCAAGTTATCACCAAATGGATTAGTAACAAGAGTGCCACCTGGACCTATAGGTAGCATTTCTAATGCTTTCCAATGAGTATTCATTGGAGCAAGTGGATTTTCCGGGGTAGGAGCACTCAACAAATAATTTACAGAAATAGAACCTTTATAAAGATCAGCAGCACCGACACCAGTGAAAGGAGTGGTATCAGTACCTAAACTGCTAAAACTGCTTGCCGGAATTTGACCTTCACCTAAACCGGTAGCAATAGGACCATCGACATAAGCCTTTTTAGCAGACTGCATGACTGCGCCAACTGACTGGATCGTAAACTGATAACTCATAATAATACTATCAGCAACAGGTCCACCATCGACAGCGTAAGCAGCGGCTTCCATGGCATTCACCAGTTGACGAACAGGTTCCAGCCCTGCCACACTAGAGTTAGGATCAATCGGTGTGGCTGATTGAGCGATGGCATATTGCGCGTCGTGTAAAATGGGGTTTCCGTCACTGTCTTGTAAATCATTAGTCAGAACAACCATATAAGATGCTTGCTGTTCAAATGGAACCGTTGGAATAATCGCAACAGTGGTTGCACTGGTTGCTTGTACCACGTATTCCAAATTAGCGGTTAATTCTCTTTCTACACTGGTAACGGGACCTGTTGGGGCAGGAATGCCGGGAGATACATCAGCTCTTAAAACATTCACTTTATAAACATGGACGCTACTGCCACCAACAACACTCGCCGCATCGATGCTCAGATCTCCATCTCTGCTTGAAAAGTCAATCGAAAAGGGAGCAACCGCTGACCATCCGTCTAACGAGCTAACGGCTGCCAAAGGATTAGAAAAATCTTGTTCGTCAACCACACCTGGAATTTCCAGTGTTAAATCCGTTGAGCCACCAAAAAGCAAATCGTTTGGCAGGGGTAAACGACCCGTAGAAGGTGCATATACTGCAATCATTCTCAATGGAACGGCTTGTGTTTGCTCCGGCAAAGGAGGATTCACCCCATCACCGCCACACCCTAATATTCCAACAGTAATACCGACACCAGTCGCTATTGAGAGTAAATAATTTATTTTTTTCATACAGATCTCCTGTTATTTTTCTACTTCTAATCCTACGATTTAAAAAAAATCGGCCTGTTACGGCTACGCTATTGGTTCTAATAGTTATGTTTATTATTATTCTGTTTGATCTTGCTCCGAACTAATACTCGCTCCTGTAACGACTCCTTTCGAGAGTTGAATAGCCCAATCCTACCCGCTTTAACAGGTAAAACGCAAGTGCTCTGACCAGACAAAAAGCAATTATCCGAAATATTCTTAGCTAAACCCAATTTATACTGATGTTTAGTCGTTTTTTTTAGCGGTCTTAATTCGTTGAACAAACTTGAGGGTGAAGGCTGGTTGATATTTAAATTAAAAAAATCAACCGCGATCTGATGGAGTATTGCCTCTATGAAATCCTTACTTCTTTGAAACTATTACCCCTGTGGTTTCATATGAGGAAATAAAATGACATCTTTAATCGTCGGCGAATCAGTAAATAACATGACCAATCGATCAATCCCTATCCCCTCGCCTGCTGTCGGAGGTAAACCATATTCCAACGCATTAATATAATCATCATCAAAATGCATTGCTTCATCATCACCCGCTTCTTTTTCTTCCACTTGCTTTCTAAATCGTGCCGCTTGGTCTTCTGCATCGTTTAATTCAGAAAATCCATTGGCAATTTCTCTGCCACCAACAAAAAATTCAAAACGATCCGTAATAAACGAATTTTCATCATTACGTCTGGCCAACGGCGAAACTTCCCAAGGGTATTCAGTGATAAAAGTCGGTTGAATTAACAAATGCTCAACCGTTTCTTCAAAAATTTCACAAATATACTTGCCAGCCCCCCAAATACCATCAACCGCCGGTTCTTTTACATGAACTTGTTTAGCATACTCGCGGATCTTATCGAAATTATTTTCTGGATTTCTGAAAACACTTTCATCAAATTCCAGATTGTATTTTAAAATCGCATTCACCATTGAAATACGCTCAAAACTCACTCCAAAATCGTAGTCAACGCTATCGGTAATATTTCCACCGGCATCTTTTGTAGTATTGGTTATGGTTGTTGTGCCCAATACATCTTGCGCTACCGTACGGATCATATCTTCTGTTAAATTCATCAAGTCATTGTAATCAGCGTAAGCGTGATAAAACTCTAACATGGTAAATTCTGGGTTATGACGGGTAGATAATCCTTCATTTCTAAAATTGCGATTAATTTCAAAAACGCGATCAAAACCGCCAACCACTAATCGTTTAAGATATAACTCAGGTGCGATACGCAAATACATATCGATATCCATGGCATTGTGATGAGTGACAAATGGTTTTGCCACAGCACCGCCGGGGATCACTTGTAGCATTGGTGTTTCAACTTCCATGAAATTTCGTTCAACCAAAAAGCGACGAATACCTTCAATCACTTTGCTTCGAATATAAAAGTTATTACGAGTCTCTTGGTTAACCATTAAATCAACATATCTTTGTCGATATTTAATTTCTTGGTCTTTTAGTCCCGCATGTTTTTCCGGCAATGGACGCAAGGATTTTGTTAATAAATAGTATTCATCCATACCGACAAATAAGTCACCTTTACCCGATAATTTTAATTGGCCTTTAACACCAATAATATCGCCAATATCTATCCCGCTCCATTTGGCTTTAATCTCTTTTTGAACATCTTTACTGGCGTAAGCCTGGATCCGCCCGGTCATATCCTGTATCACAAAGAAAGGTCCACGTTTGGCCATCACGCGACCGGCAATACTAACAATGTGATTCATTTCTAAAAGACTTTCTCTGTCATTATCACCAAATTCACTCGCTAAATCTTGCGCATAATTTTCTGGTTTAAAATGATTCGGATGACCATTAGACGGACAATTTTGGCGGATAGCGGATAACTTTTCTTTTCGCTCAGCGATCAGTTTGTTATCTTCGATTGGTTGTTCGTTATTCGTTTTATTACTGTTTTCTTGACTGCTCATAATTAATGATTACTCTTCTTTACTTTATAACTTAAATTCAAAGTCTTAATGGGTAAGTTGTGGGTGAACTTGCGAACCTCAGCATACACGATCAAACTGAAAGACTGAATGTGGGAGTTCCTTCATCCATTAACCGACAATATCCTAGCACCTATATATTACAACCCAGCCTTTAAACTCTCTTCGATAAATCCATCCAAATCCCCGTCCAAAACCGCCTGGGTATTGGTGGATTCATAACCTGTTCTTAAATCTTTTATTCGCGATTGATCCAAAACGTAGGAGCGGATCTGACTACCCCAACCAATATCCGACTTTGCATCTTCCATCACCTGTTTTTCGGCATTTTGTTTTTGGATTTCTAATTCATACAATTTAGCTTTCAATAGCTTCATTGCCTGATCTCTGTTTTTGTGTTGTGAGCGGTCATTTTGACACTGAACCACTGTATTAGTGGGTAAATGAGTAATCCGCACCGCAGAATCGGTTTTGTTAACGTGTTGTCCGCCTGCGCCACTAGCTCGATAAGTATCGACCCGTAGATCAGCTGGATTAATATCGATTTCAATATCATCTTTCACTTCAGGATAACAAAATACACTAGCAAAACTGGTATGGCGTCGACTACCCGAGTCAAACGGCGATTTTCTGACTAGTCGGTGCACGCCGGTTTCAGTCCTTAGCCAACCAAAAGCATATTGGCCTTTCACTTGGATTGTGGCACTTTTAATGCCCGCCACTTCACCGTCGGACAATTCTATAATATCGGCTTTAAAATCACGGCTTTCACACCAACGCAAATACATTCTTAATAACATATCTGCCCAATCTTGCGCTTCGGTCCCACCAGAACCTGATTGAATATCGATATAGGCGTTTTCCGCATCCATTTCGCCGCAAAACATCCGACGAAATTCTAATTTGGCCAAATGCTCATCTAAATCATTTAATTCGGCGACTAATTCATCAACGCTGGCTTGATCGTTCTCTTCAACCGCCATCATCAGTAAATCATCAGAATCTGCCAAACCTTCATCCAATTTATCGATGGTGGAAACCACAATTTCCAGATCAGAGCGTTCTTTCCCCAGCGCTTGTGCCCTAGCGGGCTTGTTCCAAACGTCAGGTAGTTCTAATTCTCGTTCTACTTCAACTAGTCGCTCTTTCTTAATATCATAGTCAAAGATACCCCCTAAGCGTATCTTTACGCCCTTGGAGGTCTTTAATTCTTTCTCTTATAGATGTGGACTCGATCATCGATGTTTAAATAGATAGCTGCTAAGATTGGACGCTATTCTACTAAAGATCAAAGTCTTAGCCCAGACAAATTGCTTATAAGGATGGATCATGATTAATAAATACCTGAAATCCCATATTGTTGTAGTCAGTTTGTTGTATTTAGGATTGACAGCATGCACCAGCATTCCAATCAAACAAGTGAATGATCGGGTCCATGCATGGAAAAACGCCAACATTGGACAGCTGATCAAATATTGGGGGGTACCCACTAAAAAACAGGAAATCAATGGTCATTTTTATGCCGAATGGCTCAATAAAGAGAGCAGTCCTGGCAACACTGCAATTAGCCTTGGTTCAGGTTCCTATTCCAGACATAGCTCTATCGGTTTTGGACTCACTTTATTTGATCTGGGTGGAACCGATGATGTGTGTAGTCGGATCGTCACCTATGATAAAAACGGGATCGTGACAGACATTAGCTGGAAAGGCACTCAGGATTATTGTTATGAAATTACCCCGGATCGAAATCAAGTTATACTAAACAAGGCGAAAATGGAGAAATAAGTGAAAGGTTCTAAGTTCTAAGTTCTAAGTTCTAAGTTCTAAAAACAATCTATTCACTATCGGTTGGTTGGCCTTCGGAAAAGAATATCCTTTTAATTCTCCTATATCAACCCAGCGAATTTCTTGGTTTTCATTTCCTTTTTCGTCTCCATCATAATCATCAATTCGATAAAAACTCAAATGAACCGCTTTTTCCGAGTACTCATACTGAATTTCCTGAAAGAACTCTGGTTTGCCAATGATTAAATCCAACTCTTCTTTCAGTTCTCGTCTGAGTGCATCAACAGGTGTTTCACCTTGCTCAATCTTACCTCCGGGAAATTCCCAAAGACCGCCTTGGTGTTTATGGTCTGGGCGTTTGGCGATTAGGACTTGATGATCCTTAAAAATAATACCAGCAGAAACTTTTATTATTGTCTTGATTTTAATCCCGTCCTAGTTGCTGTATCTTAAGACAACTTACCATGGCACTGCTTATATTTTTTACCCGAACCACAAGGACAAGGCTCATTACGACCGACCTTATGACCTTCACGGGTATAAGGCGTATGAGCTTCAGCATCCTCTTTTGGTTGCTCGGGCATCGCAGAGCCTTGATCATGTTGATAAGTGACTTTACTTGCTTGCGATTCTCTTCTTCTTTGTTCTTCAACGGCATTCACATCTTCCGGATCTTTCACCTGAACTTTTGAAAGAATGGTAATCACATCAAATTTGATATTTTCCAACATTTCAAAAAACAACTCAAATGCTTCACGCTTATATTCTTGCTTTGGATTTTTCTGTGCATAACTTCTAAGACCTATTCCTTGGCGTAAATAATCCATGGATGCTAAATGTTCTTTCCAATGACTATCCAAGTTTTGTAACATGACTGATTTTTCAAAATGACGAATCACTATTTCGCCAACTTGTTGCTCTTTTGCGATATATTCGTCAACTAAAGAACCAAGGATTTTTTCACGTAAAGGCTCTTCATGTAAATTATCATCATCATCCAGCCATTTTTTTATCGGTAGTTCGATTAAAAAATCAGATTTTAATCGATCCTCCAATCCTTCAATATCCCACATGTCGTCTATACTTTGTGGGGGAATATACTGATTGATCACTGTATTAACAACATCTGCTCTAAGCGAGGTAATGGTTTCAGAGACATCTTCAGTCGACATTAATTCCGATCGTTGCTCATAGATCACTTTACGCTGATCATTGGCCACATCGTCATATTCGAGTAAGTTTTTACGAATATCAAAGTTACGAGTTTCCACTTTCTTTTGCGCATTTTCTATCGCACGAGAAACCCATTTATGCTCAATAGCTTCACCTTCTTCCCATCCCATTTTTTGCATCATACTAGCCATGCGATCGGATGCAAAAATTCGCATTAAATCATCTTCCAATGAAAGATAAAAACGACTAACACCCGGGTCCCCCTGACGGCCGGAACGACCTCGAAGCTGGTTATCGATACGCCGAGATTCATGCCGCTCGGTGCCAATAATCGCTAAACCACCTGCATCAATCACTGTTTGATGTCGCTCTTTCCATTCGGTGGTTAATTTTTCAATCTGGTCATCATTTGGTTTCTTTAGCTTGTCCAAATCTACTTGTAAACTGCCACCTAAAACAATGTCAGTACCACGACCAGCCATATTGGTTGCAATTGTCACGTTACCGGGACGGCCCGCCTGCGCGATAATATCCGCTTCTCTTTCATGGAATTTTGCGTTAAGCACCTGATGTTTTATGTTTTTATCTTTAAGAACTTTGGATAAAATTTCAGAGGATTCAACCGAAGCGGTACCCACTAAAATCGGCTGTCCGGCCTCACGCCTTTCCAGAATATCCTCGATAATTGCCATGTATTTTTCTTGTTTGGTTAAAAATATTAAATCGCCCAGATCACTTCTTAACATCGCGCGATTGGTGGGCATAACCACAACTTCTAATCCGTAAATTTGATTAAGTTCGAATGCTTCAGTATCTGCGGTTCCAGTCATGCCTGAAAGTTTGTCATAGAGTCTAAATAAGTTCTGGAAAGTAATAGACGCCAGAGTTTGACTTTCGTTTTGAATGTTAACTCCCTCTTTGGCCTCAACCGCCTGATGCAAACCATCTGACCAACGTCGACCGGGCATGGTACGCCCTGTATGCTCGTCAACAATCACCACCTCGTTATTAGCAACAATATAATCAACATCTTTCTTGAATAAAACGTGAGCGCGGAGCGCCGCATTAATATGATGCAATAAAGAGATTGATTGAGCGCTATATAAATTTTGCCCTTCACCCAATAATTTATTCTCTAGCAATAGAACTTCAACTTTTTCCTGGCCACGTTCACTTAAATGGACCTGCTTGGCTTTTTCATCAACAGAATAATCTCCACTTTCCTGATCTTCTTCATCGGTTTGCAACTCTAAGCTTGGAATAAGCTTGTCGATCGCTCGATACATATCAGAGCTATCTTCAACCGCACCGGAGATAATTAAGGGTGTTCTGGCTTCATCAATTAAGATGGAATCCACTTCATCGATGATGGCATAATTTAGCGACCTTTGGACTTTTTCTTCAATTGAAAAAGCCATGTTATCGCGCAAATAATCAAAACCATACTCATTATTGGTACCAAAAGTAATATCGCAAGCATAAGCCGCTCGTTTAGTTTCGGTATCTTGTCCAGACAGAATAACGCCAACACTCAAGCCTAAAAATTGATACAAAGGCCCCATCCAATCTGAATCTCGCTGTGCCAAATAATCATTAACAGTAATAATGTGTACGCCTTCACCGGACAATGCATTCAAATAGGCTGCTAAAGTCGCCACTAAGGTCTTGCCTTCACCAGTTTTCATTTCAGCAATTTTGCCGTTATTGAGCACTATGCCACCAATCAACTGAACGTCAAAATGGCGCATATTCAGTACTCGCTCACCGGCCTCGCGAACCACCGCA
Organism: uncultured Kangiella sp.; assembly: GCA_964454125.1. Taxonomy (GTDB): domain Bacteria; phylum Pseudomonadota; class Gammaproteobacteria; order Enterobacterales; family Kangiellaceae. The sequence goes on along the minus strand of CAYVSL010000004.1, from coordinate 63,960 downwards.
AAGGCTTCATCCAGAATATCGTCAAGCGTCTCGCCTTGCTCTAACCGTTCACGAAATTTTTGAGTAGAGGCCGTTAATTCTTCATCTGAAAGTGCTTTGACAGGCTCGGTAAAGGCATTAATGCTATCAACTCGTTTATTCATTTGCTTCATCAGTCGTTGATTTCGACTACCAAATATTTTTGTTAAAACGTTTCCAAACATGGATAAAACTACCTAATTTGTTCGAACCTAGAGTAATCAAGGTTAAAAGTGGTTATTTTTTGACCGGATTAGCGAATAGAGGCTAGAAATTGGTCATTAATTGTTCATTTACAATAGATTTAATCGCGGAATTGTACCTTGTTCACCCTTTTAACTCTAGTGAATGATCAGGCAAAGGCAGTGCGAGTTAGCCCCACATCCCGTACTGGCATTAACATTGTCGGTTTTATAGCGATCCGGATTAACATGGGGACAATTTTTCCCGATATCAAGAGTGCCTTGGGACATTTGCATGTATACTATTAGCCCAAACAATGAGGAAACAACAATGACAATTATCTCTCTATGGCTTCCCATTCTGCTTTCAGCGATTAGTGTATTCGTGGCAAGTTCGATTATTCATATGTTACTTGGTTATCACCACAACAATTTTTCTAAACTCCCCAATGAAGATCAATTTTTAAAAGACGTCGGTGCGCTCGATATTCCGCCAGGTGAATATATGTACCCCTTTTGCAGTGGTAACAAAGACATGCAGTCTGAAGAATTACAACAAAAAATGAACCAAGGCCCCGTAGGCATGATCACAGCAATGCCAAAAGGCCCCTTTACAATGGGTAAAAATTTACTGAACTGGTTTATTTATTCTTTAATCGTTGGCATCTTTTCGGCTTATATCGCAGCCCATTCTTTAGCCGCTGATGCTGAATATTTATCGGTCATGCGTATGGTTGGCGCAGCCTCATTTGGTGGATATGCATTAGCATTAATTCAAAATTCTGTCTGGTATAGTCGGAGCTGGAAAACCACCTTCAAATTCATATTTGATGGATTGGTTTATGCACTGATCACTGGTGGAATATTTAGTTGGCTTTGGGGATGAGCATTCCCTCTATCGGATCAGTTTAAGTGGTGGAAAAAGAATCAAAGAGTACATTGCCATGGATATTTCTTCGCTTATAGCTTCGGATTCGCCACTGCGAACCCATTTTAAATGTGAGTGATTTATGTTAATTAACCTCAACTTGATGTATGTGGCAACTAACGACTTGATAATCATATAGAAAGTTATTATCAGAAGAAATCGACTAAGACCAATCCAACGGTTGCCATTAAAACAATCGCACACAAATTGGCAAGAGCGTGTTTTTATGTATTGCGTGATCAAGTTGCGCTTGATGTTAATAAAGCCTTTTGCTAACCCATTTGGTTAAGATGATGAGTTAGACATGGGGTTGGATAAAACCATTAGACTTGATTAAACCTTCATCTTGAGCATACTCATTTTTACAACTTAAATCAGCAATAAGGGGAGGGCCAATAATGGGTGACCCTATTCATTCGAGAAATAATTCGTTCTAAGTGGTTGATTTTATGCGCAGAGGCAGATCTACACCCGTTTCAATGATATTTTAATAAGTTCTATGAATGACTTATCGATGCAAAAATACTTTTATTCGTTGAGGTCGGCATCGATAATATCCGTAAATTCTTTATAGGCTTTATTTCCTTTGACCACTATGCCATTGATAAAGAATATCGGTGTTGAGTTAACGCCAAATTTATTGCCCTCAGCGATGTCTCGATTGATACTACTGAAGTATTTTTTATCATCCATACATTTTTCAAACTGGACCACATCCAACCCTAATTTTGTCGCTTTGTTTTTCAGTCCGGTTCGTTTGAGCCCTCTAGGATCGGCAAACATCACATCATGCAATTGCCAAAAATAATCATCCGATTGCTCGCGCGCGCACAAACCCGCTTCAGCAGCTGTAAATGCTTCTCCATGAAACCCTAGTGGGAAATTTTTGTAAACTAATTTTATGTTGCCAGGGTAATCTTTTTGCAGTTGTTTGATTTTGCTTTCAGCCGCAGCGCAATAAGGACATTGAAAATCGGAATATTCAATAATGGTAATTTTAGCACTTTTGTTCCCCTTTACGGGTGCATCTCCAATAGGAATATTAATTCTCGGCCGCCTTGGTTTAATCAAATGGATCACCACATCATGCTCTTTACGCTGAATGGCAAACCATTTTGAAACATCAATGCGAGCCTTTTCCTTTTGGATGTATTCAACCACCTTTGCTTTTAATTCTGCATTAACCTGTTCAGCCGGTATTCGCTTAGATTTAATAAATTTTCCTATCTCCGATACTGATACTGTTTGTTTTTTAATAACATGTTTATCCAAAAAATCCTGTGGTTCCATTCCCTGATTGAGTGGATGAGACGCGATCAACCTCGTCAATAACATATTATTCAACTGGTTTACCTTCACTTCGTATACCTTCATTTCGGCTTGGTAGAGTTTATCGGCGATCGCATCATTTATCTGCTGATTAGTGATAATCTGATCATCGATGATCGCCGCAGTACGATTGTCTGCTTGCGTTGCGGCAAACACGCTCTGACTGACAAACATGATAATAAAGATAAACAGCCAATTTAGATTCATCACTAATACTCAACAATAAAGGGTTATTTATGCCAGCCATATTAGTGTTTTCTGATGGAAGATTCAATGACTAAAGTGGTCATCTGACAAAGCCAGCCCTATGATGAATTACCAGATGAGTATAAAAAGGGAATATAAGATTATTGACTGGCTTAGATTAAGTCATAAAGTTGTTTGCCATTCCTTTAAAATACGAGTTAATTGACCTGAATTTTTGGTAAAACCTGAATCAAGCCCCATCAAACCGGTCGCTTCCGTCTTGTTTCCAGCTAATGCTAGTTCCAATATATGTCCGGCATGTTTATGAAATTCTGCATGCAAACTTACCGTTTTAGTATAATAGTCTGAAGTCTTTGCAGATGGCTCAATTCGTTCGTGTAACCATTTACCAAAAGCACAGTTATTATCCATTTTTACTTTTTCGGGAGTTGATCCACATTCGCCTGTGTCTATCGCATGCCTCAGTTTTTGCTTCCAAGAAGCGTGGGCCGTTATAGCCATATCAATTTCTTCTGACGTACTCATTTATTCGCTCTCTTATTTTGAAGTGGTGAATATAAGATTAGTTGATATTATTGGAATTTGCCTTATTTCCACAACTTCAACTTCAACTGATTTTTCTAGGTTCAACTAATGTCAAACAATTTGCCTCTCACCATTTCTCGATAATCGCCCGGTGTTAGTTTGGTTTTTTGTTTAAATTGTCTGGCAAAAAAGGCATTATCTTTGTATCCTAAATGATCCGCAATATCTTGATGATTTAGATTGGTTTCTTTGAGCAAGTCTTGCGCAGCTTTGATTTTTAAATCAATCCCATAAGCCAAAGGCGACTTACCCACTGCACTTTTAAAGCGGCGAGAGAAATTACGACGGCTCATATCAGCCATTTCACTGAGTGATTGAAGATCAAAAATTTGCGAAGTGTGCATTTGCATCCATTGTTGGACTTCGACAATACCTTCATCTGGATGACGACTCGCCCCTCTAGCAAACCAGGGTTTATCATAAGTACGATTAATTTCATGACTGTAATGCTGTTCAATAATTTGACTGACATCTTTACCATAATGATTCTCAATAAAATATAGGGTCAAATCAACTAATGCGTTAATACTCCCAGTACAAGTGATTGGGCCATCCTGAGTGATAAAATGTTGTCTCTGAAGATTTACCTTGGGATATCTCTTTTCAAATTCATCAAAATAGTACCAGTGAGTGGTAGCCACCTTATCATCTAGTAAACCGGCATGAGCCAATAAACAAACACCAGTCCCCGTGGCCACAATTTGACTACCAAGTTGATGTTGCAGACGTAACCATTCGATTAATTGGGGATTTTTGGCAATCACGACCCCTGGTTTGCCCCAGATCGGTGGAACAAACAGAGTATGTGCTTTAGGCGCGGTATTTAAATTATAGTTTGCTAATATATTGATACCGTTGGTTAATTGTATCGGTTGATCGCCTTTCGTAGAAGCAGAAACAACCTGACATTCCCATTTTAATCGGTTGCCGCAACCAATCCTTGCGATTGATCTTGCCGAACTAATCATTTCCATAGGCAGGCTAAACCCGGTCAATAGTGCTCTTGGATAACATATAAAAAGTGAAGGATGCATTATGTCTTCGGCTTAACATTTGGCCAATTAGTCTAATTTGATGGCAATATTATCCTACAATCATCTCTATTTTACCACTATACTAGCGCTCATTCTGAATGGTTATCGAAAAATGGTTACCCTAACAGGGGAACGACCCATCGTAGCCACCCTTCTTTTTAGAGATGTATTTATGAAAAAGTTGCCCGTTATTGTTGGTTTTGGTGGTATTAATGCTGCCGGTCGTAGTTCCTTTCATCATAGCTATCGCAGAATGGTGCACGAGGCATTGCCTGAATCGGACACAGCGCCGATGTTTAAGGGACTTGCTGCTCTGACCAATCAACCCGTTGATACCGACAAAGAGACTTTGTTGTCTCAAACTTTAATCAGAAAAATTGAAAAACAGACCTTCGATTTAGATGAAGTTAATATTCATAAGAAAGCCAATTTAAAATCGAATGCAGAAACCATTCACTTTCAAATCAGCCAACGACAATTACCAAAACACATTCCGGATAACTGGCATATCGAAGAACTAGAAAAAGGTCGTCTCAATGTTACCATCGAAGGTGAGCTGGAAGTAATGATCCCGGAAAAGCACCGTTCAGCGGTGACCAGTGCAGGGCAATTGCCAACCGGATTTGATCCGGCGATATTATATACCTCTAGAAATCAGCCCAAGGGTTTACAATTAACGGTTTATGGTGCCTCAGATGCCATCCAGTCGATTGGTATAGATTGGCAAGAAATTTTACGTCATATTCAACCGGATGAAGTATCAGTTTATGCCGGTTCAGCCATTGGTCAACAAGATGATTTTGGTGGTCGCGGCTTGGCGCAAGCTTGGTTGAAAGGGGGTCGCGTCAGCTCCAAGCAAATGCCATTAATGTTATCTCAAATGCCTGCTGATTTTATTAATAGCTATATAATCAATAGTGTCGGCTCCACCGGAACAAACCTAGGCGCATGTGCAACCTTTTTGTATAACCTAAGACAAGGGATCGGAGATATTCAATCGGGCCTTGCTAGGGTAGTTATTGTTGGCAGTGCAGAAGCACCGGTTGAACCAGAAATCATCGAAGGGTTTAAAGCTATGGGCGCGCTGTCAGAAGACTTACAGTTAGCCGAATTGGACGGTACAGAACTTGTTGATAATCGTCGAGCCACCCGTCCTTTTGCAGAAAATGCCGGATTTACAATCTCCGAAGGTTCCCAATTTTTTGTCATAATGGATGATGAGCTAGCTCTCGAATTAGGCGCAACAGTTTATGCCTCGGTTGCCGATGTGTTTGTTAATGCTGATGCCAATAAAAAGTCGATTTCATCCCCCGGAATTGGCAACTACGTGACGGTTGCCAAAGCGATGTCATTGGCAAAAAATATTCTGGGAGAAAAAGGTATCAAACAAACCTTTGCCCAAGCGCACGGTACCGGTACTCCGCAAAATCGTGTTAGCGAATCCCATATTCTTAACGAAGTGGCCAAAACATTTGGCATTGAAAATTGGAATGTAGCCGCAATCAAATCCTACGTAGGACATTCTCTCGGTCCTGCTGGCGGCGATCAATTAACAGCCACTTTAGGGGTTTGGGAGTACGGTGTGATCCCGGGCATTAATACGATTGATAAAATTGCGGACGATGTATTTGATTCTAACCTGCATTTTTGCATTGATCACACTAAAGTCGGTGAAAAAGGCATTCAAATGAAGGCGGCTATTATTAACTCAAAAGGATTTGGTGGTAATAATGCAACAGGTCTGATCCTTAGCCCGCAAACCACTATGGAAATGTTGGAAAAGAAATACGGCCCAGCCAGATTAGCCCAATACCATCTATTGAATGAAAAAGTGACACAAACCGCTAAAGCCTATGATGAGTCGGTGATTAACGGTGAATTTAAAGCGATATACCATTTTGGTTCAGAAGTGATGACTGAAGATGATTTAGTGATGACCGATAAGGGAATTGAGCTTTCCAAATTTGAAAAACAACTTTCCTTTAGTCAGGAAAATCCTTATTCTGAATATTGTTAAATAAGCAGCTCCTAGCCTCTATTTCGATTTACCCATCATCGCTATCCCTTCTTTAGCAAACCTTTCTAATAGCGGATGATGGGGATCAGAAAACGACTGCACACCGAGTACTTTGCCCGAAGGAGCGATAAACACAATGCTCGGGGTTCCGTTAATGCCATACATTTCAGCCACTTCATCCCCTTCTAGAACCGTATCGAATTTATAACCAAAATTTCGCCAGTAAACTTCAGGCTTCCAATCTTCTTTAATATTCACCGCTAAAACCTTCAATCCTTGGCTCTCATACTGCTCATTAAGCTCGGCAATTCCTGGCAATAGCTTTTTACAATAAGGGCACCAAGTAGCCCAAAATACTAATAATATCGGCCTGCCTTGATAATCCGATAAGCTGATCGCCTCGCCAGCCAAATTGTTCAAAGTCCAATCGGTACCTTGATATTCACTGGTTTGCTGTAGACTATCGGTTACCGATCCTTGAGCTTGCCTCTCGGTGTCTGAATAGTTATCGGCTTCACATCTGGTAATGATTAAAGTAACGAGAGACAATATAATTAAAATTTTTTTTACTGACATCTATCAAATCCTCAATAATTAAGCTTTATTGCTTTTCTGACGCACCAAGTTAAGTTAAATTACACTTATTTCTATCTGTTTACAATTTGATTTTTGTTATCGAGATCCTGCCCGTTGAAAATATCATCACATAAAAAACTTGGAATAATCGTTATTGCCGCTGGAAATTCCTCTCGCTTAGGTCAGCCAAAACAATTGGTAGAAATCGCTGGAATCAATTTACTGCAAAAAACCGTTAATATTGCACAGCGACTAAGTAAGACATCTGTATGTGTTCTTGGATATAATGCGGATAGGTTTGAAATGAAGTTACACCTTGCAGATTGCAAAATACTAGTTAATAAAAATTGGCCACAAGGCATGGGTAGCTCAATAGCTTGTGCGACTAAGTTTTTTGAGAAAAAAGTTAATGCGGTAATGATCCTATTATGTGATCAATATCGGTTAACCAAAGTAGACTATGATCAACTGGTTGAACAATGGCAAACCAAACCAGATAAAATAATTGCCAGTCAATATTTTGATAAAAAAACTAAAATGGTCATTGAAGGTGCTCCTGCGATATTTCCTAAACGGTATTTTGCCGCTTTAATGACGCTAAAAGAAAAAGGAGCACGGGATATATTAAGAAAAAATCAAGAACAGATCATGACAGTTCTATTGGAAAATGCAGCGTTTGATTTAGATACTGAGGATGATTTGAAAATATTATCAAGTGTATACATATAAAATAAACGGAGAACAACAATGATTGAACTCACCGTAAACGGTAACAAACATCAACTCGATATCTCAGCAGACATGCCACTGTTATGGGCATTACGCGACATCATTAAACTAACAGGCAGTAAATACGGATGCGGTAAAGGCCTTTGTGGTGCCTGCACCGTCCATATTGATGGTGAAGCCACTCGTTCATGTATACTGCCCGTTTCTGCCGCAATCGGTAAGCAAGTGACCACCATTGAAGGCCTATCAGACAATGCCGATCACCCTTTACAACAAGCATGGATGGAATTAAATGTACCGCAATGTGGTTACTGTCAAAGTGGTCAAATCATGTCAGCAGCTTCCCTACTCGAAAAAAATCCGCATCCATCTGATGAAGAGATCAATCAAGCAATGGCTGGAAATCTATGCCGATGTGGTACTTACCCACGAATTCGCTCAGCGATCCATCAAGCAGCAAAACTTGCCAGAGAGGTAAAATAAAATGAACTTTCTCAATAAAATTGGCGTAATTCCCAATGAAATAGATCAAACCAATATTTATAAAAATATGAGCATAATAAGAAATGTTAGTCGAAGGGGATTTATCAAGGGACTGGGATTAACCGGGTCAAGTTTAGTCATCGGTATGCAAGTATCGTGCATTAACCGTCAACCTCAAAATAGCGATGAATTTTCTCCCGATGTTTTTATTTCCATGGATAAAAAAGGCACTGTCACCATCATTTCTCACCGCTCAGAAATGGGGCAAGGGATCCGAAGTTCATTACCTCTATTGGTCGCCGACGAAATGGAATGTGATTGGAGTCGGGTGATTGTAAAACAGGCGCTCGGCGATGTTCAATATGGCAGCCAAAATACCGATGGCTCTCGGAGCGTTAGACGATTTTATTATCGATTAAAACAAGCCGGTGCCACTGCTCGCACCATGTTACAAACAGCGGCTTCGCAAGTTTGGAAAGTTAAACCAGACCAAGTCACTATTTATAATCATCAAGCAAAGCTGAAAGGAAGTTCTCAAACTCTGGATTTTTCCAAACTAGTCGAAATTGCAGCAACTTTGCCCATTCCTGATAAAAAAACTTTAAAGCTAAAAACTGAAGCTCAGCATCGTTATGTTGGCAAAGAAAATATGAAAATGATTGATGCTAAAGAAATGGTCACAGGCAAAGCGATTTACGGATTTGATGTCGAGCTGGATGGAATGAAATATTCAGTAATCGCTAGGCCGCCAGTATTATTTGGCAAAGTAAAAACCTATGATGCCAGTGAAACCCTCAAAGTGCCTGGAGTGATCAAAATTGTTGAGATGCCGCCACTATCAGCTCCAGCAGTGTTTAATATGTTGGGCGGAATAGCGATCATCGCAGATAATACTTGGGCCGCAATACAAGGTCGAAATAAACTGGTGATTGAATGGGAAAATGGTGACAATGCCACTTACAATACCAGAGACTATGAAAACAACTTTATCAAAGCATTGGAGAATCCTCCGCACACAGCTAGAAATAGAGGTGATTGGGAAAAAGCTAAACAATCCGCCGACCACCTAATCAGTCACGATTATTACGTTGGCGGTTTAGCTCACGCCACCATGGAGCCGCCAGCGGCAACTGCCATGATTAACAAAGATGGTGTTGATGTCTGGGCTTGTACTCAAACTCCACAAGCCGCGCAACAAAATGCGATGGAGGTAATGGATATCGCCAAGCGAAATGCTTCATCAGTAAGGATCAATGTGACCTTATTGGGCGGAGCCTTTGGCCGAAAATCGAAACCAGACTATGTATCCGAGGCTGTTTATCTTGCCAATGAAACCAAGCTTCCAATTAAAGTACTATGGACCCGAGAAGATGAAATTCAACATGGCTATTATCACTCTCCGAGCTATCAAAAACTTTCGGCCAGTTTTGATAAAAGCGGAAAGCCCACTGGCTGGTATCATAGTATGGTCAATCACCCAATTTCCACTATATTTGATCCCAATATTAAGCAAGCTGGCAGTGCCAACTTAGGACAAGCGGATATGCCATTCGATTTACCCAATATCAAAATAACCAATGGTGAGAGTGATACTTTTGTTCGGATCGGTTGGGTACGTTCAGTGACCAATATTAACAATGCCTTTGCCGTGTGTTCATTTGCAGATGAAATGGCCGTGCATGCAGGTGTCGATTCAAAGGATTATTTGTTGTCGCTAATTGGCAAAGATCAACATATAGATCTAAGCAAGGATGAATGTCAATACAGTAACTATGGCGAAAACTTTGATGATTTCCCCATTGATACCGCACGCTTAAAAAACGTCATCAATGTCGTTGCAAAAAATGCAGGTTGGGGCAATAAACGACCTAATGGTCATGGCATTGGTATTGCGGCACATCGAAGTTTTTGCAGTTACATTGCAACCGTGGTTGAAGTCTCAATGAAAAAAGGTAAAGTACAAATTGAAAAAATCTATTACGCAGTTGATGCCGGTAAAGTCATTAATCCCGATCGGGTTCGCTCGCAAATGGAAGGGGCTGCAATTTTCTCAACCTCCATCGCTTATTATGGTGAAATAACCGCTGACAATGGCGTTGTCGAACAAAGTAATTTTCACGACTACCAATTGGCCAGAATGAGTCAAGTACCAGAAATCGATGTCGATATTATTAAAAGCGAACACCGACCTGCGGGGGTCGGAGAGCCGGGCGTTCCTCCTTTTGCACCAGCGCTGTGTAATGCAATCTACAGTGCCAGTGGAAAACGATATCGACGATTACCTTTAAAACAATTCGGTATTATCTGATATTTGTTCTAAATTTGTCGGCACTGTTAAGGTAAACTCAGAACCTTTGCCCTCTATTGAATTTACCTCTATTTTGCCGTTAAGTTGTTTAACGAAACTTTGCACGTAAAATAATCCGAGTCCCGCTCCATAGTGTTTTCTGTCATGACCAACGTCCAATTGACCTAAATGTTTAAATAACTTACTAGCATTTTTTTTACTGATACCTATGCCAGTATCCTTTACACAAAATTGAATCACGTTACCTCGTCGCTTATCTAGCGCCTGACTCACTTCTAATTCCACCTCACCTTTATCGGTAAATTTTATCGCATTGTCGATCAGATTAAACAACATTTTTATTAGATGCTTTTGATCAGACTTTAGCTGAATATTAATTTTTCGTGGAAATATAAGTCTAATCGGCCTTCCAACCACCAATGGTGAACAGCTATTTTTGAGATGCAAAATAATATTACTGACCTCTATTTCATCTTTGCTTAGCTGGCTCAGCTTTGATTGTTCACCAGTAATATCAATCAATGTTTGGATAATTTCCTGCATTTTCTCTGAATTGGTCCCAATGCTATTAAGCGCTGTGACACCTTTGTCACCTAATATTTCGTCGGGACCTTTCGCCGCAATCAGTTTAGAGAATCCCATAATAGCATTTAAAGGAGTGTTTAACTCATGACTGATAGTGCTGATAAATCGTTGCTTGGCCAATTCTGAAGCGATCGACTGTTCACGCAATAGAAGCTCTGAAACAAAGCGATCAGCGGTATCAATGAGAATTGCCAGATTATCAGCAATACGTTCCATTCGCACGCTATCCTCTATTGGCAATCCCTCTGCGATCAAAATCAAATAGTCATGATTCATTTGCAAAGTATTTTCAAAATAAACAATGCGAGTCTCATTTTTCTGACTGAGTAATAGTTGTTTTAAATCCGGATCAATGGCACCGTGGGAGCCAAAATAATAAAATGATTCTGCTCCAGTCATTTCCACCATGGCTGAATCAGAATAATCCTTAACCGCACTAAATATGCATTTTGCCATCGATTCATAGTCGTTACAACGAGCGGCGGATTGCACAAAATTAATGGTTTTATCAAGAAGCCTGCTATTTTCCATCGCCAACAATGCCATTTGGCTAGCTTTGGCAATTTGCATACTGGCATTGTTTTTTTGATCAAAAATAAATTTTGAATGTTTAATTCTAAAAAATATTTCAATAAGGCTGGCAGGTTCCAACAATAATTCATTTCCACCGGACTGATAAAAATAGTCTTTAGTTTCCTTATCCAACGATTCTGTTATCAGTAGAAAATTGATTTCATTTCCGTCTTGATTTGATTTGATGTTTAACCCGAAATCTATATTTCTAGCTACGTCAGCGTAGTTTGCAATAACTAAAAGATTAGGTTTATGCTTTACAGTTGCCCCTTGTAGTGATTTAAACTCAGAAAAAGCAACGACATTCAGGTTGTTTTGATGCAGTTTCTCGACTCTGGAAAGATCAAGCTCATCACCGGCTCCAAGCCAATAAATATCATACTCAGTTTTTCGATTATTTTTGATAGTCATTTTGTGCCAATATTTCGTAAAGTCCTTCCAACACAGTACCTAATTCTCTTTGTAGCTCATCAGCAAGATCTTTGGAACCATCTAGTTTATCAGTAGTACTGTAAACCAGTTTCATGAGTTTATCTTCTTGATCTTCATCTAAACCTAAACTGAATAACGTTGACTCAAGCTCAGTGATCATCGCCATCATAATTTCATGGTTACGCTTATCATATTCAATAATTTTAGTATTAAGATTTTTTATCTGTTTTTCTGTTTGCACGATGATTTTTGTGAGCACTTTGTTGCGTTGCCCGACGATATCCATTTGCGATTTTATAAAGAGAAGGCGTCCATCAGAAATACTGACTAAAACCGCTAAATGGTCCTTAAATCGTCCATAGCGATTCTCATCATCAACAGGCATATTTTTGACCAAAAGAGACATCTGTTCACTTTTCACAATGGTACGTATTCCTAGATTAATAATTCTATCCTTGGAGCTTAACGAACGCTCTAATACTTTTGCTTCGATACTATTTGATTCACAACCAAAAAATAACGATTTTTCAGCATCAATAAAAACAGAAGCTTTGAGTCCAAAAGAACCACAAACTTCGACAATCATTTCTCCCATTTTGGTTAAAGTATCTGCACTTTGTGCTTCACTCACAAAATTGATCAACTGCCCTAATTCGCTACTTGAAGTCATAGCATCCATTGCAACCTTCATCGCATCAGAGGCATTTTGATCGGATTTTTTCCTTTCTTGAATACCCGTCATTTGAAACTCGATTTTTTCAACCAATTCTTTTTCATCGACCGGCTTATTAATGTACTCATCACCACCAGCTTCAAAACCAGCCAATCTTTCCTCAGTATTGACCATGGCAGAAACAAATAATATTGGCAGTGATTTTGTAGCCTGGTTCTTACGTAAAGCCATGCAAACTTCATAACCGGTCATATCCGGCATATTGACATCTAACAACAAAAGGTCTGGTAACGAACCCGCAATAAGATCAAGACAGGCTTGTCCGGAATCAGCCTGAACAATCTCATATTTTTCCTCCAACATCATCTCTAGTAAAAGCAAATTGTCTTTGGCATCATCAACGATCATAATCGTAAATTCTTTCATACTGGCTCCTAGCTGTTCAGTTAAATCTATTGATAACTATCCAGCTTACCTCTAAAATTACGTTTAAATTAGCAACTCGCTGAATAGTTACATTATTGTGGCTATTGATATTCACATACTTTATTCCGGCCACTATTTTTTGCGAAATATAGTGCACTATCCGCTTGTTTAATTAGTAGTTCCAGATCGGCTTCTTGCTTAATACTGGTGACACCGATACTTACATGAGTACTTAAATCAATCAATTTCCCATCAATTTCTACTGGAATGGTATTATTTGCCACTATTTCTCTAAATCGATCACAGGCTAGATACCCTTTTCTGATATCAGTATCAGGTAAACAAACACAAAACTCTTCTCCACCAATTCGTCCGATAATATCGTAACCTCTGAAATGTTCTGATAATATTCTGGAAAATTCGACTAGTACTCTGTCACCGATATCATGACCATAGGTATCGTTAACATTTTTAAAGTAATCGATATCCATTAGTGCAATGGTTAGCCAGGACTCACCCCGGCTATTTTTGTTTAACGCGATATTGGACAAACGATAAAACTGACGACGATTGTATAGTCCGGTTAAAAAATCAATGGATGCCATTTTTTCTAATTCACGGTTTTTTTCTAACAATCGAAGTGAAGTTCTGATCCTAGCAAATAATACTTCCGGAATATAAGGTTTAGCGACATAATCGTCGGCACCTAAATCTAATGCAGACACAATATCTTCAGATTGCTCAGAGGCCGAAAGCATAATCACTGGAATAATTTTTGATTCTTTTTTCTGCTTGATTGTTCTTAACACTTGTGGTCCCGACATTTCAGGCATTAAAATATCGAGTAAGACAAGATCGACATTTTCTATCCTCAAGATCTCTAACCCAATCGCGCCTGTTTCCGCCAGTAGAACTCGATAACCTTCTTCTGATAGCTCACTTTCCAATAAAGCTAAGACATCACTTGCATCATCGATCGCCAAAATCGTGTATTGATACTGATCATCTCTATTCTTAGGAATAATTTTATCCATAAATTGCTCTTTCTAGTTAATACTCAATATCATATTGCCTCGTTAAAAAGGCTAACAAAATCATTGCTTCCCGCGGGATAGCGCTCTTTCTACGAATCCAACTGATTATTTTAGGTTCACATGCGTTTTGCCAACCGTTCGATCAATCCGTCGACTTGCCCCATAAAATCATTAGTTATCGCTTTGATTGTTTTTATATCTCCTTCTCTTGCTAAAGTTTCAATTTTTGCCGCCGTTTTAGAAAGAAGCATCGCACTCAAGTTAGCAGCACTTCCTTTGATCCGATGTGAATGGGCAATAATCTCTTCTAGGTTTTCATCTGCAATAGCCGATTGAAGCCGTTTTGATAAATCAGGCAAATCATGAAAAAATAATTGGATTAATTTACTCGCTAATTTTTGGTTATTTCGGACTCTGGTTAATAATGAATCGTAATTCCAAATTAGGCTCTCATTAGGTTCTCGTTGATTGCCTTCAGCGATTAAATTTTTTAATTTTTTTGAATAAATCGGGTCACTTGATAAACGCGATTCTGATTGATCATCTTCTTTAGTCTCTTGCTCTGTCGATGTCAGTCGATGGTCTTGCTGTTCTTTTGGCAACCAATGGCGTAATTTTTCTTCCAGCTCGTTGGGATCAACGGGTTTAGTTAAATAGTCATCCATTCCGGCATCTAGGCATTTTTGTCTATCACCTTTTAGTGCATTGGCAGTCATTGCAATAATTGGAATTCTATAATCTTTAACATGGTGTTTTCGCGAGCGGATTTCTCTTGTTGCTTCATAACCATCCATTTCTGGCATTTGGCAGTCCATGATCACCAAGCCGTAATTTTTTTGATGGTCAAGCAGTTTTTCTATCGCTTGCAGACCGTTTTCTGCCACGTCAACCGAAACCCCCATATCTTCCAATATTCCAATTGCTACTTCCTGGTTGATTGGATTGTCTTCAACCAACAACACTAACGCACTACTAAAAACGTTAGTACTGGTCATATTAGTAATATTATAGTTAGTAACCATTCCATCAAGTTGGGCAAGAGTCGGTCCGTCTTCTACCAAAACTTGCAGCGCATGAAATAGATCAGCGGTTGTGGCTGGCTTAGGGAAATAGGCCGAAAATCCAATATGTTTAAATTTGCTAATATCGCCACTGCCAGCCATAGAAGTCATCATGACCAATTTGATAGAGTCATAGTCTTTTGTACTGCGAATTATTTGGCCTAACTCTGCACCATCCATGTCAGGCATTCCCATATCCAGAATCGCTATCTCAAAATTATTGTTATCTTGATGATGCTGTTGTTGCAAAATATTAAGTGCCTGTTTACCACTCTCAGCAGAAACTATATCTGCTCCCCAATGCTCCAATTGTCCAGACAAAACTTCCAAGTTGGTTGGATTATCATCAACGATTAAGATCCGAGTTCCCTGAATATCTTGTTTAGGAACGACCAACTGAGACGACTGACTCACCGCAAAACGTACTTCAAAAATAAACTGTGAACCTTTACCAAACTCACTTTTCACCTCAACCTTTCCATTCATCAACTTAGATAGTTGTTTAACAATAGCAAGCCCTAGTCCAGTACCTCCAAACTTTCTTGTAGTTGATGAATCGACTTGTGAATACGAATCAAATAGTGACCCGACTTTATCATCGGGGATCCCCATGCCTGTATCGCTGACTTCACAATTAAAAATCCATTCATCATTACCATCAGCTTGAAGAGATGCGATTACTGAAATTTCACCTTTTTGAGTAAACTTAATTGCATTACCAACCAAATTATTTAAAATTTGACGCAAACGTACCGGATCTCCTTTCACCATGGAATGTTCAATACCGGTAACATCGAGAACCATTTCAAGCCCTTTATCCTGAGCTCGATATGCCATTGCTTCAGCAAATATCCCTAGTTGCTCTCGTAAATTAAAATCCAATATTTCAAGCTCAATTTTTCCAGCTTCAATTTTTGATAAATCCAGAATATCATCAATAATAGCAAGCAAAGAATCTGCGCTAGAACGAGCTAAAGTGGCATAGTGCTTTTGTTGCCTAGTTAACTCGGTGCGCATCATTAAACCCAACATGCCCAATACACCATTCATGGGAGTTCTAATCTCATGGCTCATACTGGCAAAAAATTCACTCTTAGCGTGTGTCGCACTTTCAGATTCATCGATCGCCTTAACCAATTGCTGTTCCCATTTTTTCTTTTCCGTGATATCGGTACGAATGGCAATATATTGATGCGGCTTACCTGTTTCATTTATTAAAGGCACGATTGTCGCATCAACCCAATAGTGCGAACCATTTTTTGCTTGGTTGCAGATCTCACCATTCCAAACTTGACCATGTTTTAATTTTTTATACATTTGCTCAAAAAATTCATTCTCATGTACACCTGAATTCAAAATACGGTGATTTTGCCCCATTAGCTCCTGTTTTGTAAATCCGCTAATTTCTTCAAACTTAGAGTTAACAAAAATAATCTCTCCTTTGATATTAGTCGCACTCACTATGGCATGTTGATCTAAAGCGTATTGATGCACTTTGACCTGAGCATCCTTAAAATTCTTTAAAATTTGCATATTGTGAAAACTTCTTGCCAATACACCGGTTTCATCATTTGCACCAATAGGTAAATTTTCTAACTCAACGTTTTCTTCAAAGCCGCGTATAGCATTTATCATTTGAGTCAAAGGGCCGGTAATTTTTCGAGATGCCAGAAAAGAAACTGCCAAGACAAAAAAGGCTAAACCAAAGGAGATCCAAAAAGAACGGTTCTTAATCTGCTCTAACGCGTCAACAAGGCGGTCTTCACTAGGCCTGATTACCCAGCGAAAAAGATGACCTTCACCAAACTGACTATTTTTGAAAACTTGATAAAGACTGTGTACTGAATGATTGTTAATATTCAACCTTTCTGTTTCCAGTAAAGCCGAACCGAATTTATTAGTTTTGATATTTTTTAATTGAGGAAAAATGGTTAGCAGTCGATTATTTCGTTCTGGAAATTGACTCATTGGTGGTGCATCAATAATAACGCCTTCATCATTAGCCATAAACAGGTCAATATCCTTTGTCGCTAGGCTGGCCAAAACTTGCGTAAATCGTTTGAAGTCGACTTGCAAAATAACCAGACCTAAAACCTTATTAGTTTCAATTTGATAAACAGGCAGAGCCAATTTGTATTTCAACGGCCCTTTATTTTCTCTATTTTTTAAGTCCCAAGATTCAATACTTGAAAACATCATATTTCCGTGTTTCAAGGTTTCTAATTTGTTCAGGAATGGCAGAAATTGATAGAACTTCAATTCGCTCTTATCTATAAGATTAACCCCATCACCAACTTGTACTACTGCAGAAATTTCCATTTTTGTATTGAGTTGGATATATTTTATCCCAGTATATATTTTCCTTTTTTTAACAATTTCCAATATTTGTGATTCAAAATCTGATAAATCTACTGATACATCGGCCTGCTTATCATGATCCAGATTAGCCGCTATCCTTTGTAATTGCGGGAATTTACTGATCAGCGTTAAGTGGTCAAAATGCTCTTTATAAAGCGCGTAAATAGTGGTTTGTATTTGCCTGTTTTTTTCGACTAAATATCTTTCATTAGTTTCAATGGCAATTCGTGTGGTTTCATTGTAAAAGGTGAAACCAACCACCGATGCCACAAGAAGTGATAGTAGAAACGCTGCAATTGGAAGCTGAACCGATAAAGGTCTTTTGGCATAACCAACCTTTAGCATCTTCTTTATTTGTTCTTGAGGATGGCAGGGCTCAATAGTTTTTTTATTTTGCAATCGTTTTTCTTTCATTAACCGCTCGGGATCTGTATTAACCAAGTCGATCAAAATACCCAAAAATATACAGCCATAGGCAATATTTTTCAAAAAATGAGCAACATTAAAATGATTATCAAAAAGAACGGTTGAACCAAATACCATATGAAGTTGACTGATAATTTCTGGCACAATACTGATTAAGAGTGCCCATCGCATCATTGATTGACTTTGTTGATACCAGTGCCAAATTAATGCGCCTGCCAAGACAAACATTGCTAAAGGCAGCACATCAAAAGGACGTTTAATCAACGCATTAAAATACATAGTCTTTGGTAAATCACTGCTAATCGCCGCCTGATGAACAACGATGTAAGCAATCACCATAAATAATCCACTAACCATGGCAATGGTCAAAAAACCATATTTATTTTCCGATTGTTCTGCTTGAATTCCTTGTGATGAGCGACGAGTGAACCACATGCTCACCAATACAGCCGTCATCATAGTACCCGCATTGAAAATACGAGAAATAGCCCAGGTAAAAGGAATAAAATCAGTATTCGGCGCCTCAGCATGAATAATTCGGGTTGCCGCTAGGGTATGAAACGCATCGACCATTCCAGCACTTAATAGCGCCATACCGATGATCGGGATGGTGATATCTCTCTTTACCCAATAATGAATAAAACTAGCCAAAGCTGCCAGAAGGGCTATGGTAACAGCGCTCCATTCTAGAAGAGCATGATGTACCCCCCCAGAAACGGCATGAAAAAAATCATCTGGTTTTAGCTCATCTGAAGAGAGTTTTTCGGCAGTCATCGAAATAGGATTAGATGCAAAATCAATTCCCAATAGGTTAGCGACAATGGGTATGATACAGATAGCAAAAACCGCCAGCAAAGCCAGTTTTCGAGCAAGTATCTCAGTTTGAATGTTGTTTAGCGATTTATTCATCGATAGAGTTGATCACTCCACTGACTCCAGTGTTGTCGTTAATTGGATTTTAATTTCTTACGCTCAATACCCCCAACTAGTTATAAAGATAGTCGATATCTGAAATTACACAACTAGTCTGATACAGGGGCGCCTGATGGTGACCTCCCTCTTTCCCACTCTCTTCGTACAAAACGGATTGGCTTGAAATGCTCTTCTGGAAATTCAACCTATAAATACCGCAAAATGACAAAATTCGTCCTATACTGACTTGAAGATCATGACTATTTGTCAATAAGATTGATAAATTCGACTTATGTGTTCTATCAATATGAAAAATTCCGACAACTCATTCCATTAATTTTGGACAAAGTGCGAAAATAAAAATGGACTATCGATTTTTTAAAAAACGAATTGGATTTATCATTCGCTTTATTTTTGCAACACGATTTTTACCGGGTACTCAGGAATGAAAAGGGTTCAATCGATATCCTTAAAAATATGGTTACCAGTACTATTTTTGAGTATGTTTTGCTTGCTAGTCTCCGCGCTCACTTGGCAGTCGTACACAGTCGCTGTATCAACTATTGTAAAATCAAGTATTAATGACATTAAGCAAGACTTGTCCAGCCTTCAACGGGAAATGGAAAAAGCTTTGAAAAAAAACAACCTTGATGATGCCAAAACAGCGCTGTCTGCAAGAGAGATCAATCATTACTACCAAATAATACTGTTTACCGACGATCAAAATAACGTTATTCACGCCACCGACCCAAGTTTCATTAATCGTCACACCAACCACTTAAAACATTTCGACTCAGCCATGGCTATTCAAGTTAAAGCCGATTGGCAACCGATCATATCAATATCATCAGACCAGAAAAATATCCTTGCATATTTTCCTCTCAGATTAGAACGAAGTCAGGGCGAAATCAGCTCCTTCAATAAAGGCATTCTATTTCTCGAATATGACTTGGTATCACGTAAGAATTTAGCCTGGCAGCATGTTAAAAATTCAGTAATTCCCTCAGCTTTTTTACTATTGGTCGCTATGGCCATTTTGTTATTTTTTATCAAGCGCTACATATTGTTACCCTTTGAACACATCAAACAGGCCACTGGAAATTTTTCGAAAAAGCCACAAACGAATAAACTACACATCAATGGTCATGGCGAATTCGCTGATTTATCGGCTGTACTTAATAAAATGGCCATTAAACGTCGACTCTACGAGCACAAACTACAACAAAGCACTCAAAATGTTGAGTTAGCCTTAAAAGAATTGGCAGAACAAAAATATGCATTGGACCAACATTCCATCGTAGATATCACCGATGTTGCTGGTACTATTACTTATGCTAATGATAAATTTTGTGCGATATCTGAATATTCTCGCGATGAATTAATTGGAAGTAACCACCGAATCATTCACTCCAATGTTCATCCCAAAGAATTTTTTAGGAATATGTATGAAACGATTGAAAAAGGGAGCGTCTGGCACGGTGAAATCTGCAATCGCTCTAAAAATGGCAACATCTACTGGGTTGAAACGACCATTGTACCTTTTATAGGCGATAATAAAAAACCACAAAGTTACGTGGCGATCAGGACCGATATAACCAAACGAAAAATCGCCCAAGAAAAACTAATTGAAAGCGAGGAACGATTTCAACTCGCTATGTCTGTCGCGAACGACGGCATCTGGGATTGGGATCTTGTCACCAACAATACTCTTTTTGATGACCGTTATTATACGATGGCAGGATATCGCTCTGAGGAATACCCAGCCGATCTTTCTGAATGGGAAAAACGAATTCATCCCGATGATTTAGAGCATACTCAAAAAACTTTAAATCAATATATCGAAGGTAAACAGCTCAAATATCAGACCGAATTTCGCTATAAAAGAAAAGATGACTCATATATGTGGATAAGGGCCAAGGGGGAGTTTGTCGCTTATGATAATAAAGGCAATCCAACCCGCATGGTTGGAACTCATAGTGACATAACGGTTCAAAAAAAAATCGAAATAGAACTGAATGAAAGCAAAAACAAACTGACCGCCCTCGTTAATCAAATTCCCTATGGAATACAAGAATTCGATACCCGGGGAATAATCACTTTTGGCAACCCTGCATATTGCAAAATAATGGGCGGTGAATTGGATGATTTTGTTGGGCGATATTTTTGGGAGTTTGAAATAGATGATGAAAGTAAAAACAATCTTAAGAATCGTCTTTTAGATGTTATTAGGGATCAACCTGAACCTGAGTCTTACCTTACCGAAAGAAAAAGGTTAGATGGCCAGATCATTACACTCGAAATCGAATGGAACTACCAAAAAAATTCTCAAGGGATCGTAACTGGATTTATAACGATCATCTCAGATGTCACTCAACAAAGGAAAGCCGAATGGGCTTTACAGAGAGCTCAAAGAATGGAAGCGATTGGTCAACTAACCGGAGGTATCGCTCATGATTTTAATAATATTCTGGGTGTCATTATTGGCAATCTCGATTTGTTAAACAGTCAATTCGAAGATAACCAAAGAGCGCATAAACGCATTGTATCAGCCTCTAAAGCGGCATCACGAGCTGAAGACTTGACCAAGAAATTACTTGGTTTTTCTCGAAACAAAGTGACCGAAAGTAAAATATCAAACATCAACCATACAATAGAAAATATGGACGATGTTATTCGTCATATATTAAACAGCTCCGTTGAAATTTCCTACGAGTTGCAGCCTGATTTATGGTTAACCCAAATAGATCGGGGTGATCTACAGGATGTCCTACTCAATCTAGTAAGAAATGCTCACGATGCGATGCAAATTAGGCAAAGAGCGAAACTGATTATCTCAACATCAAATGCAGAACTAGATGAAATTTTTTGCCTTTCTAATGAAGGCTCTACGCCGGGAGAATATATATTACTGTCTATCTGTGACAATGGTGAAGGCATTGCAAAGGAGACTCTTCCAAATATTTTCGAACCTTTTTTCACCACTAAGATTCAAGGCAAGGGAACGGGCTTGGGGCTCGCAATGGTATTTGGTTTTGTTAAACGCTCTGGGGGATATATTCAAGTTGATTCAAAACGGCAGCAAGCCACCACTTTTAAATTATTTTTACCACGAAATTTAGGGGATCTCGAAGCCAAGCCAATGATATCCTCTGCTCAAAAAAACGAAGACATTCAACTAAATCTTAAAGGATCAGAGATCATTTTAATCGTTGACGACGAACCCGGTTTACTTGAGCTAGCACAAACAAATCTACAATCGTTGGGATATCAAGTTTTAACGGCCCAAAATGGAATTCAAGCGTTAGAGCAGTTGTCTATTCATTCGAATATTGATTTAGTATTTAGCGACATAGTTATGCCTGGCGGTATTAGTGGCTATCAGTTGGCAGAAAAAATATCAGACGAACACCCGAAAATAAAAATATTATTAACTTCCGGCTATACTGGAAAAGCTGAAAACAATTATAGCACGCAAAGCCATAGTCCATCTGAGTTATTAAAAAAACCTTACCATCAAAAACAACTTGCCATTTGCGTACGCAAATTATTAGACGGAAAAAATAATCCATTGGAAGTACTTAACACTCGTCCGCAAGATGATGGAGCAATCACTTGGACGAACTCGTTAAATATTGGAGTTAAGGCTATCGATGAAGATCACAAAATACTAATAGACCTATTTAATAAGGTAAATCAACAAATCACCAAGGAAGCAACTGATTACTCAAGCACTCTTGAAGAACTTTCTGATTTTTGCACAGAGCATTTTGTTCGCGAAGAAGCGGTCATGGAAGCGTGTAATTTCCCAGACTTAAAGAATCATAAACAGATCCACCATTTATTGCTAAAACAAATGAGACAAATGCTTAAACAAGCACAGCAAAACCAACTTAATCCTGCCGAACTTTATCAATTCTTGTTCGACTGGTTGGTACAGCATATTCAGTCCATGGATGCCATTATTGAGCCTTATGCTAAGGGAAAATCTGAAGAAATAAAGCGAGCACTATTTAATTTAAATCATGAACAGCTGGAGAAAAGATAGTGATGAATCAGAAAAAAATATCTCAGCCCGGCGAATATCCAGTCATTTATTTACTCGATGATGAACCTGAAATGCTATCTCTTTTGAATGATATGGTCGAAGATGTAGATATGCACGCACAATGCTTTGATCGAGCTAAAGTTTTTTTTGAACAGGTCACCCAATTTGTCCCAAACTCTCTGTTAGTACTGGATTTACATATGCCAGAAATGGACGGCATTGAGGTTATGCGACGGCTTGCGACCATTGATAATCCGCCGGCCCTAATATTAATTAGCGGTCACGACATAGGCGTTTTACATTCAGCTGAAAAGCTGGGAAAAGTCCATAATCTGGAAATCATAAGTTCGTTAAATAAACCCATTCACTTGGGGAATTTCCAAAAATTATTGATACAGTATTGTAAAGAACTAGGTAGACCCAAAAATAGGCATCTTTCAAAAATTGGCAATGGTATCGATCCTGAAGAGCTACTCTACGCGATAGAAAATGAACAAATGGTTTTATACTACCAGCCTCAATATGCCATTAACAAACAAAATATAATTAGTTGTGAGGCGCTTATTCGCTGGCAACACCCTCAAAAAGGGCTTATTTTTCCCGATGAATTCATTCCAATGACTGAAGTTAATGGATGGATGAATCTACTAACCCACTGGGTTATACGAAGAGCCGTCAGCCAAGAACAAGAATGGCTAAAACAAGGTCTTTCTTTACCTATATCGGTAAATATTTCAGCCGATGATATCACTAGTTTGGCCTTGCCAGAACAGGTTAGTGAACTGCTTGCTGATAATAAACTTAATCCAACCATGTTAACTCTCGAAGTAACAGAAAGCGCCTTAATGGGTGAATTAGTCACCTCCCTTGATATATTGACCCGGTTAAGACTCAAAGGCATTGGTTTATCGATTGATGATTTTGGTACCGGCTATTCATCTTTGTCGCAACTTCATAAAATTCCTTTTAGTGAACTAAAGGTTGACCGAAGCTTCATCATGTCAATGCTACAAGACGAAGAAGCAAAAGCGATTGTAAAAACTTGCATTATGCTGGGCCATGAACTAAACATGCAAGTAGTTGCGGAAGGTGTTGAGAGTCTGCAACACCTCGAATTATTAAAGGAAATGGGCTGTGATATCGCACAAGGCTATTATTTTAGTAAGCCGGTCACCGCTGAAGAAATGACACTCATGTTGAAATAATTGTGATTACAGGAAATTTATATGTCAGATATAAAAAGTAAAGGCACCATTCTTTGTTTCGAAGATGATCAACAACTAGGTAATTTACTGGTTGACTATTTAACCGATGAAAATTATCAGGTTGTTCTCTACACTGAATTTCCTGAACAAGGTACGGCTGCAATTAAAGAAAAGCTCGCCGTTCAACCGGAAATTGTACTGATGGATATCGGTATGCCTCAGATTGATGGTTATGATATTTGTAAGAAACTCAAAAATGAGTATTTAGACCAAGATGTACCAGTCATCTTTATTTCCGGAAAAATATCGGAGCAAAATGTCCTCAAAGCTTATGATGTAGGTGCAAGCGATTATTTGACCAAACCAATCAAATTAAAAGAACTCGGGGTAAAACTACAACATTATTTGGACTCAAAACATGAACGAAAAAACCAGCAAGAGCAAATGTCAGGTGCGCAAAAAATGGCATTTGAAGCGATGACCACTAGTTCCGAACTCGGCGAAATATTACGCTTTCATGAACAGAGTTACCTGACCAAAAATCTGGATGAACTGGCTACACTTTTGCTTCAAGGAATTGCAAAATTCTCACTCAAATCCAGTGTATTATTTTTTACCCATACCAATAATTTTTATCGCGATGACGGACAACAAAAACCACTAGAAGAAAAAATATTGATCGCATTTAAAGATCAACAGCGTATTTACAGCTGGAAAAATCGCACCTTCTTTAACTATGATCATTTTTCTGTTTTGATCAGAGATATGCCGATTAATGATGAAATAAAGTACGGAGTATTGAAAGATCAATTGTGTTTATTACTCAACGGAGTAGATGCCAGAGTAAAAGCATTAACCATCGAAAGAAGTAACAAGCAAAAAGCCATCACTATGAAAATTACTGCCGACACTATTGCCAATATGGTAATGGAAATCGAAAACGATAATGTTGAACTATCTGAACATTTTGAAAATATTATTCTCAAAATGGAGGCCAATATTCAAACCGATATTATTCAATTTAATTTACTGGAAGATGAGGAAAAGGTGCTTCTCGATCATATTATGCTGGCAACCAAGGAATCATCAGCGGTATTTGAAACCAGCTTGGAAAAAGAAAAGCAATATAAAGATATTATGAATCGATTACTAAAGGACTTATTATCAAGTTCTTAAGTACACCTACTGGGATTAAAAAAAATTTTGGAGCGATCTTCAGCCCTTAGTACGTCGATTAACATAACGAGTCGGATTAGTTGGTCTACCATTTTTGATCACTTCATAATGTACATGAGCCCCTGTTGAACGCCCGGTATTGCCCATCTTAGAGATTATTTGTCCTTTTTTAACCACAGCGCCTTTTTCCACCACAGCTTCTTTATTGTGCCCGTATCGCGTCACCAGACCGTCTCCATGATTAATTTCAATCAACAGTCCATATCCCGAACGTTTACCGACCCAAGATACCACTCCAGCGGCAGTCGCTATCACGCTGTCTCCTTCAGTACCCGCAAAATCGATACCAGCATGCCAAGCAGGTTTGCCGGTAAAAGGATCGCTTCTTTCACCGTAAAAAGAAGACAACCAACCTTTTTGGGTCGGTCTACCAGAAATATACCGTTCAACACCCATGTGTTTATCCATCAACAGCGATTCAAGAACTTTTAGCTGCTGTTCGCGAGATTGTAAAGAAAGATTCACTTGATCAAAAGACGCATCTAAATCAATACCGGCATTTGGTGCAACATCGATTAGTTCTTCTGGTCCGCCAATAGCGGGTGAGCTACCGAAACTAAATTCACTGGCGTCAATACCCGCAATAGTCAAGATCCGCTCTCCAGCAGCGTCCAGTCGCCTTACATGGGCCTGGATCATTCCTAGTCTTGCCGTTAATGCATTGATCTGTTGTTGAGAAGATTGTTTGGCTGCTTCTAATTCAGCCCATTGA
Organism: uncultured Kangiella sp.; assembly: GCA_964454125.1. Lineage (GTDB taxonomy): Bacteria > Pseudomonadota > Gammaproteobacteria > Enterobacterales > Kangiellaceae. The sequence continues at coordinate 37,886 of CAYVSL010000004.1, read as the reverse complement.
TCTTGGATTTCAACCTGCCAGTTATCAATGGTGACCTGCTCTACTTTAGCCGCTTTGTCGAGAGTGGTTGCATAGTAGTAACCACTCACTCCCGCCACAATAGGTAAAGCGATGAGAAAAAAAGTAATTGTATATAGAAATCCGTTATTTAATTTGACGCTTCGCATACCTTGCGAGGAACGTTTTAGAATGGTAATACTCATATTTTATCTATCTTTATCTGTCTATCTTTAAATTCTTAGAGTTTTTATTATCGTTATTGTTAGCGACTGAACTCTCACCATCTTTGAAAAAATGATAGAATTATAGTGTCTAAATTAAGTCCTCTATCTCGAGCTAAATACCTATGGCCGCAAAAAGACCAAAAACCGTTCACCATTTAATCAATCAACCACAAGGTGATATTAAAGCTTTGATGGATCAGTTAACCAAAATCAAGACTATTAACAATAGCTTACATCAGACTATTAATCCAATACTTTCACAACATTGTCGCGTCGTTAACATTCGCAAAAGTACATTAATTATTGCCGTAGACAGTCCTGTCTGGGCCAATAAGCTCCGTTTTCAACTGCCGGACTTAATTTCGTATTTTAGGCAAAACGGCTTTATCAGCCTTGCTAACATTGAACTTATCGTCCAACCCCAATAGTTCTTTAACCAAAAATGATAATTAAATGTACAAAAACCGAGCATTGCTCGGTTTTTTGGGTGTACTTCTTTGACTAGTTAAAATTAAACAGCCAATCCAGGTTTCATGATATAAGAAATCGGTGCAGCGTCATTATCTTCAAATGTCACCACTTCCCAAGCCGCTTCATCGGCAACCAATGCCCTCAACAACTGGTTGTTTAGTGCATGGCCAGACTTGACCCCAGTGAATGCACCTACCAGACTATTGCCCAGTAAATACAAATCTCCAATCGCATCTAATATTTTGTGTTTAACAAATTCATCATCGTAACGCAAACCATCTTCGTTCAAAACCCGATACTCATCCAATACGATAGCGTTGTCCATGCTACCACCCTGAACAAGGTTTTTAGATCTCAAAAACTCGATATCGTTCATAAAACCGAAAGTTCTTGCTCGGCTGATCTCTTTAACGAAAGAAGTGGCTGAAAAATCAACCTCGGAAAAATTAGCGCTCTTTTGAAAAACAGGATGGTCAAAATCAATCCCAAAAGACACTTTAAATCCATCAAAAGGTTCAAAAATAGCTTTCTTGTCGCCATCTGAGACTTCTACACGTTTTTTGATTCGAATAAATTTCTTAGCTTTTTCTTGCAATTCTATACCTGCGGATTGCAGAAGAAAAACAAAAGGACCAGCACTACCATCCATAATAGGTACTTCGGGTGCCGACACGTCAATAATGGCATTGTCGATCCCTAAACCCGCCATCGCAGCCAATAAATGCTCAACGGTTGAAACACGAACATTGCCGTTTGTCAGGCAGGTAGAGAGAGAGGTATCACCCACATTTTCTGGTTTTGCTAAAATTTCGACGACTGGATCAAGATCCACTCTACGAAAAATAATACCAGCATCCACTGCGGCGGGTCGTAATGTTAAATAAACTTTTTTGCCAGTATGCAAGCCTACACCAGTGGCTCGAATGGCGGTCTTCAAGGTACGTTGTCTTATCATGCTAGGATTATTCTCCAAAAACGAAATATCAGTTAGACGCAATCTTCCTTTTTGGCCTACACAATTTTTACCTTTTATGTAGCTTTTTCAAGCTGTTAACAACTCATCGGATGAGTAAGCTCTCTAATTCGTGAATACTATCACAAACGACACAAACATAATATCAATATATTGTGACATCTCACCACCCATTCATCTCAAATTGAGAAAAGACGATTCAATGACTAGCTAATCCCGATAGAAGGGTAGTTTCAGATTAGCCAGCCAAAACATCAATAAACATCGACGATTCAAACCAAAGAGTTTGATTTGCTTCCCTACATTAATTGTCGCGATAAAAGAACCTCTAATCAGCCTGTTTTCTCAAGAATGCCGGAATATCCAGATAGTCCATATCACTGCCAACCACTTGCTTAGGTTGAGCGGCCTGCTTACGTAGTACAGTAGGTCGCTGTAGTTTTTCGTAATCATTAGTACCATCCGCTTTTCGAGTGTTGTCGACTTTTACCTGGGCAACCGGTTGATCTAGCTGACCAATCCCTGTTGCTACCACAGTGACTCTGATCTCATCTTTCAGTTCTGGGTCAATAGCGGTTCCAATCACCACTGTGGCATCCTCTGCAGCAAAGTCCTGAACAACGCTACCCACTTCAGAAAATTCATCGATGCTCATATCTTCGCCAGAAGTAATATTAACCAAAATACCTTTTGCACCATGCAAATCCACATCTTCAAGTAAGGGACTGGATACCGCTAGTTCAGCCGCCTTGATCGCACGATCTTCACCGGTACCGACACCGTTACCCATCATCGACATCCCCTTTTCTGACATCACAGTTCTGACATCGGCAAAATCGACGTTAATGAGTCCAGGACAAGTCATTAATTCAGCAATTCCCTGCACTGCACCATGTAAAACATCATTGGCCGCTTTAAAAGCTTCTGTGAGTTTTTTACCCTTCATAACACTCAAAACTTTATCATTAGGAACAATGATTAAAGAATCCACATGTTGTCGTAAATATTCAATACCCGTCTCAGCAACCGTCATTCGCTTTTTCATTTCGAAAAAGAATGGTTTGGTTACTACGGCGACAGTAAGTACTCCCATTTCCTTTGCAATTTCTGCAATAACAGGCGCCGCACCGGTTCCGGTCCCCCCCCCCATACCAGCGGTAATAAACACCATGTCAGTATCATTTAGAATATCAACTATTCTTTCTCGATCTTCTAGAGCCGCCTGACGGCCAATTTCTGGATCGGCCCCAGCACCAAGACCTTTAGTGATCGCTCCACCGATTTGGATGGAGGTTCGTACTGACGAACGATTTAACGCTTGCGCATCAGTATTGGCACAAATAAATTCAACGCCATCAACATTGGCTTTTAGCATATGCTCAACCGCATTGCCTCCACCACCGCCGACGCCAATCACTTTAATAACGGCATTGTTTCGCACGCTATCCACTAGTTCAAACATATTAGACATGATATTCCCCTTCTAGGTTGTCTATATTGTATCTCTTCAACTCACCTCTAAAATTCGCCATTTCTATGTTCAAAAATGGTCACATAAACCACTATGCTCACAATTTTTGCCTTGATCTGACGAATTTTAGAGGTAACCTGAAAAAGACACAGGTTTCAAATTAAATTCTTAACTCTTAACTTTTAACTTTTAAATTCTTAATTTTTAAACTCGTAGCCCGTAGCCCATATCTTTCTGTATTAAAAACCACTAAACCAGTTTTTCATTCGACTAAACAAACTACCCAATGTGAGCGCTTTTTCTTCAAATGAATTACTGTGTACATTTTGTTGCTGACCGTAAAGTAACAAACCAACTCCCGTCGCGTGAATTGGATTTCTAACCACATCAACCAATCCACTAATACCTTGTGGCAGACCCAGCCTGACCGGCATATGAAACACTTCTTCAGCCAGCTCAATCAGTCCTTCCATTTTGGAAGAACCACCTGTTAATACAATTCCTGCCGGAATGACTTCTTCAAAACCACTTCGTCTTAACTCGGCTTGGATCAAATTGAATAGCTCTTCGTATCTTGGCTCAACCACTTCGGCCAAGGTTTGTCGGGACATTCTTTTGGGTTCACGGTCACCGACTCCAGGAACCTCTATAGTATCTTCCAGAGAAGTTAATTGCCTAAGCGCACAAGCGTATTTAATTTTGATTTCCTCTGCATGTTGGGTAGGCGTTCTTAAAGCGACTGCAATATCGTTAGTCACCTGATCACCCGCAATAGGTATAACCGCTGTATGGCGAATAGCTCCTTCGGTAAAAATAGCAATATCAGTTGTTCCACCGCCGATATCGACAATGCAAACTCCTAGCTCTTTTTCATCATCAGTTAATACTGAATAACTGGAAGCCAGTTGCTCTAAAATAATATCATCGACTTCTAACCCACATCGGCGAATACATTTAACAATATTTTGCGCGGCGCTAACCGCGCCAGTCACCATATGCACTTTAGCTTCCAAGCGAACTCCGGACATTCCAACAGGTTCTCTAATACCTTCTTGATGATCGATAATAAATTCCTGCGGTAATATATGTAAAATTCGTTGATCGGCTGGAATTGCCACCGCTTTAGCGGCATCAATCACTCGCTCCACATCGGCAGAATTAACTTCACTATCTCTTATTGCAACAATGCCATGAGAATTTAAACTACGAATATGACTACCCGCAATCCCCGCAAAAACAGAATGAATTTGACATCCCGCCATTAGTTCTGCCTCTTCAACAGCACGTTGAATAGACTGTACGGTAGATTCGATATTAACCACCACCCCTTTTTTAAGCCCATTGGAAGGGTGGCTGCCAATTCCGATAATATCGGTTGTTCCTTCATGACTAATTTCACCCACAATAGCAACGACTTTGGATGTTCCAATATCCAACCCGACGATCAATTTTTTTTCGATTGTTTTTGACATAATTTATCGACTCTTCAGTTACCCATTTTTAGGTTCGGACAAGGTGCTAGAAAATTTTACTGCTAGCCCATTGCTGTATCTCAAATCGATACTCTCCAATAATTTTTTGTCTTTAATTACAGCGTAAATCCGAACAAATTTTTCAATCCTTTCCAGCTGCTTCTTTCTTCCTGTTTTTATAAGAAATTTATTTTCTATTTGTATTAACCAGCTGTTATTTTCGCTGATTTTTACCTTATCAACTTGCAGCTGATGTTTAGCTAATCTAGCTTGAACTTGCTGTAATTTTTCTAACAATATCAATAGCTCTGGCCCTTTTTCCATATGTGCACTGTCAATATCCAACTGTAAAACAGGTTGACTGGTGATGTAACTCCCTCGCTCGATTAGTACGCCTTCATCAGTCAAATAACTTTGATTTACCTGCGCAATTGCTTGAAACTCTTCCACTGAAAAACTTAATGTATCTGGCCATATTTTTCTGATCTGAACTTCCTTCACCCAAGGCAGCTGGATCACTTTGTTACGTAGTTTCTGCAAATCTATTGACAACATCCCCGAAAATTCTTTTGTTGACAAAATTTTAGCTAACTGAGCTTGCTCAAGGTGTTCGACTTCTCCAACGATGGCTATTTTATTAACAGGCAAAATCCCAGACCAAACACCTGAAATATTGTTCACTAACAAAGCGCTTCCTGCCAATAAACCAAGTAACAAAGTTATCTTAAACATCGGCATGAAAAATCTAGGCATACTGACCCGCAACCATTTTTTTGGCTTATTTTGATAAGTTTTGATTGCCATTTTTTTAACCATGACAATCCCCCAACTCCATCATATTTTTGTAATATTGTTTACTACAAAACGGATCGTTGCAAAAACTACTATCTAATATTTTCCGTACCAGCTGGGAAAAATCAATACCCGCAGATTGTGCTGCTTTAGGCACTAATGATGTTTCCGTCATACCGGGTACGGTATTAGCTTCCAACAGCATAAATTCATCGGTATTGTTGTCTTTTATAAAATCGATCCTACCCCACCCAGAACATCCGAGTGCATTAAATGCCGACAGCGCCATTTTTTGTAGATTTTTTTCTTGCTGCGAACTAAGTCCACTTGGGCAAAAATATTCTGTAGTATTGGCATTATATTTCGCGTCAAAATCATAAAATTCATTCGGTGTCACCATACTAATACTCGGTAAAGGCTTGCCACCTAAAATACTAACAGTGTACTCTCGACCATCTATAAATTTTTCGATCAGCACCGAGTCATATTGCTGTGCTTTTTTCACAGCAATGACTAGTTCATCACAACCATTGACTTTTGACATGCCTACACTGGATCCTTCACGGATAGGTTTAACAAATAACGACTCACCTAATTGTGTAATAATCTGCTTGGCATCTGTCATATTTAATATTTTCTGTGAATCAACTTCAGCAAACTCTGCGGTAGTGAACCCCATTTGCAACCAGATTTTTTTACATAACAGCTTATTCATCGCAAGACTTGAACTAGCGGTATCACTACCAGTAAATGGAATACCCAGCATTCTTAGGAAGCCCTGAATAACACCATCCTCACCATCTCTACCGTGCAATGCAATAAAAGCCCGTTCGATATTATTATCGACTAGTGATTGATAGACTTCTTTTTGGGTATCAATCTTGATCGCATCAATACCGCAGTTGAGTAGACCTTGATAAATAGCATTACCTGACAACAAAGAGATATCCCTTTCAGCACTATTACCGCCCATCAGGACGGCAACTTTGCCATAATCAAATTTATTCGTATTTGTCATTTTTTTTCAAAATTATTTCTGATTGGTATCCAGATCAATAAATTGCATATTTTCTTCTGCCCAACGGGCCGCTAAACCACCAACATTTCCTGCTCCCTGAGTGACGATCAAGTCGCCGTCTTGCACTATAGCTGCCAAGGCTGGTTTTAAGCTGTTCGGTTCGTCAATAAAAATCGGGTCCAAACCACCATGCTGACGGATAGTACGACAAAGCGAACGACTATCAGCACCTACAATGGGTGCCTCGCCAGCGGGGTAAACCTGCATAATAATCAATACGTCCACCGTGCCTAGAACATTAGCAAAATCATCGTATAGATCTCTCGTTCTTGTATATCGATGTGGTTGAAAAACCATCACTAACCGATTATCCTGCCAGCCATTTCTTACTGCGTCGATGGTCGCCTGAATTTCCGTGGGATGATGACCGTAATCATCCACTAATTCCAGCAGACCTTTGCTAGTTTTAAATTGACCATAACTTTGAAACCTTCTTCCGATGCCGGAAAAAGTTTTGAGCGCTTCAGCAATCACTACGGCTTTAATCCCATCTTCGTTAGCGACAGCAAAGGCAGCCAATGAATTTAATACATTGTGTCGACCCGGCATATTCAATGTAATCTCGACTAACCCCGGTTTACCTTTGCGCTTAATTTTGAATCGACTAACGACCCCTTTTTGCACAACATCAATCGCTTGATAATCCATGCCATCACCAAATCCATAAGTCACATAAGGACGCATCAATGATGGAATAATTTGTCTAATGGGTTCATCATCACCACATAAAATGGCAATACCATAAAAAGGCAAATTATGAATAAATTCGATAAAGGTTTTTTTAACCTTTTCAAAATCACCTCCGTATGTATCCATATGATCTCTATCAATGTTAGTCACGATTGAAACCATTGGTTGTAAATGCAAAAAGGACGCATCGCTTTCGTCAGCTTCGGCAATAAAATATCGACTCTTGCCTAACTTTGCATTAGATCCCAATCGATTTAGCAATCCACCAATCACATAGGTAGGATCGAGTCCGGCTTCTGCAAAAATAGTTGCCAGTAAACTAGTGGTAGTGGTTTTACCATGAGTTCCAGCGACCGCCACACCGTGTCTGAATCGCATTAATTCTGCTAACATTTCAGCACGAGGCACGACTGGAATACGGCGCGATCGAGCCGCTTCAATTTCCGTATTTTCATTCGATATTGCTGTGCTGGCCACAACCACGTCAACGCCCAAAACATTGTTGGCTGTATGCCGGTGATAAATTTCTGCACCTAATTTTTTCAGTCTTTTAGTTGCCACTCCGTCTACCGGATCAGACCCAGTTACTAGGTAACCCTGATTAATCAACACCTCGGCAATGCCGCACATACCCGCACCGCCAATACCTATAAAATGAATTCGTCTGATCCTTCGCATTTCGGGGACGTTGGCAATAAAATCACCTGAGTGACTAGAATATTGATTAGTCATGCCACCTCCTTCACTAACCATTCACAAGCTTCAGTCAGCCGTTGAGTCGCATCGAGATAAGCAACATTTTTGGCCTGTTTGGCCATTTGTTTCAATTTTTTAGAATTCTCAACTAATGCCACTATGGTATGTCTAGCCTGTTCTTTGCAAAGTTCCGCTTCACTTATCAATACGGCTGCATCTTGCTCAACCAGCCAAAGTGCATTTTTGCTTTGATGATCATCAACGGCATATGGAAATGGTACAAAAATAGCCGCAATGCCAACAGCAGCGATTTCGGAGACCGTCAATGCACCCGCTCGACAGATGACCAGATCAGCCCATCGATACGCTTCATTCATATTACTAATAAATTCTTCCACTTTTAAATCATCACCGTTTTGTAAATTTTTTTCTGCATAAAATTTTAACGTCGTTTGTAAATTACCAGCACCGCTTTGATGACGAAGCGATATTTTATTCAAGCTGATTAACGGTGCTAATATTCCGGGTAAAATCTGGTTAAAGATCCTTGCACCTCGGCTGCCGCCTATCACCAAAAGATTGAGTTTTGTTTTAGCGTATCGATGTTGCTCGATTTTTTTATTCTCACCAAGTTCCACAATTTCACGTCTAAGTGGGTTACCAATTGTCTGACAGTTTTTTCTAACTTGCATGGCATTTGGAAACGCCAAAAAAACCCTTTGAGCTATTTTTGCCAAGATCTTATTAGTCATGCCTGCCACCGCGTTCTGCTCATGAATAAACAGAGGCTTTCTTAACACAAAAGCCGCAACTCCACCTGGTCCCGAAGCAAAACCACCAAAACCTATCACCACATCCGGTTTTATTTGGTGAATGATTTTAACCGCTTGCCAGATCGCTTTTAACAACACAAAAGGCGCTTTTAACCACCCTACTATGCCATTTCCCCGCAGCCCTGAAATTGAAATCAAATTTAGCGGTATATCAGTACTGCCGATTATTTGGTTTTCCATTCCGCCAATCGAACCTAACCAATTAGTTTTCCAACCTTTGCTCTGTAGTTCTCGTGCTATGGCGAGACCAGGAAATATATGCCCACCAGTACCTCCGGCCATAATCAATGCGTTAAAACTAACTCTTGGTAAAATATTCGATGTCGATAAGTTAGCCATTCTTATCTCCAGAAATTTCCAGTTCAGCATCTTTTATGGATAATATTTTCTTGTCAACCAGTCGGTTTTCAAAATCGATCCGCAGCAAAATAGCAATCGCAACACCACAAACCAACAAACTATTACCGCCATAACTTACAAAAGGCAAAGTCAATCCTTTAGTTGGCAACGCACCACTAGTCACACCAATATTAATTAATGCCTGAAAAGTTAACCAAAATCCAATACCGTAAGCTAAATATGCCGAATAAGCCCTTTGCTGCAATAATGCAATTCGTCCAATCTTCATCGCTCTGACAAAAAGAATAAAGAATAAAACCAATATGATAAAGACCCCAATTAGACCTAATTCTTCTGCCAAAACAGCAAACACGAAGTCCGTATGAGCTTCTGGTAAATAGGATAATTTTTGCAAACTATTACCCAATCCTTGGCCAAAAATTCCGCCTCGCCCATATGCAATCAAAGATTGTGTTAACTGATAACCGCTACCAAATGGATCAGACCAAGGATCGAGAAAAGTAAGAAGCCGTTGCATTCGATAGGGCTGACTAATAGCAATCACTCCAAGAGTTGCACCAACGGTGATCGTCAAGCCGATAAACTGCCACAAACGCGCACCACCCAAAAATAACATCGCCAAACTGGTGGATAAAATAACCACTGTTGCGCCAAAATCGGGTTCCAATAATAGCAAAGCAGAGATCAGTGCTAACACGCCTAATGGTTTTATAAATCCTCTAAATTGAGTTTGTAATTCATCGGTACGACGAACCAGATATCCGGCAACATAAACAACCACAAAAAGCTTTATTAATTCGGACACTTGTAAAGTCACAGGCCCAAAACCAAGTGTTCGTTTACTACCATTAACTGTACGGCCTACTAATAAAACCAAAATCAATAATACAAGCCCAAAGACAAGCAAATAAGGCCCATATTTTTGCCACTTAATAATGGGCTGAGTTAAAACAAAAGCTGATGCCAACAAGGTAATCAACAGATAAATCATATGTCGATTAACAAAATAATACGCTCGTCCTGAAAAAATATTCTGGGCATAATGCATGGAGCTTGACGTCACCATGATCAACCCCATCGCCATTAATATAATGACCACCGAAATCAAAGTTCGATCATACCAAATTTCCTGACTAACAAGATTATTCGGCTGGCACAAAGAGTGGCTCATGCGCAAGCCCTCACTTCTGAGATAAACGCATCACCTCTAGCTTCAAAATTTTTGAACATATCTAAACTAGAACAAGCCGGTGAAAGTAAAACAACCGCTTTGCCATCAATCAGCTGTTTGGCTTTATAAACAGCTTGCTGCATATTTTCAACTAAATAGGAAGAGATATTAGAGCTAAGCTTAGCGAATAATTCGGCATCTTTACCCATCAAGATTAATGCACTCACTTTGTCTTCAAGAGGCTGAACTAAAGGACCCAGTTGACTTTGTTTGCTATCACCACCGGCAATCAGAATTAACTGAGTTTCAGAGTCTAAATCAAGACTATCGAGTGCAGCAATAGTCGCACCAACATTAGTCGCCTTTGAATCATTGATCCATTCACAATGGTCATTTCGTTTAACTAGCTGAAAACGATGTTTAAGCCCCTTATATTCTTGTAAAACCTGTAGAACGTTTTTGTCTATTTGAATATTTAAACAAGTTAGAATATTCAGGCTGGCGAGTACATTGGCAAAATTGTGTTTACCTGCGAGATTGAGTAATCGGCTAGAGATGATATCGATTTGATTGACCACCAATTCATAACTCAATAATAAACCCTCATCCATTACTAGAGGCTTGATAAAGCTCAAACGAAGCTTTGTTTTCTTCTCCGGTATCAACATCGAAAATGCCAAATCATTTTGGCAAATATTTTCTGGATGAGTCCTTTCATCATCCAAATTAAATACTTTATTTTTTGCCCGCTGATAAATTTTTTGTTTTGACTGACAATACTGCTTGAAACCGGAATAACGATCCAAATGGTCTTCACTTAAATTGAGGAGTACAGCAACCTCTGGCGCCAATGAGTCAGTCGTATCTAACTGAAAGCTGGACAACTCTAAAACGTATATTTCAGCCGTATCTTGTGGTAAAAAATCCAGCACAGGCAGTCCGATATTTCCACCTTTTTGCGCTTTGATCCCCGAGGCATTAATCAACTGGTCAGTTAAGTCAGTCACTGTACTCTTTCCATTCGAACCGGTGATCGCTACAATTGGTTTGTTGCAAATTCTAGCGAAAATTTCTACATCGCCACACACGTCGATTTTGAGAGCTTTTGCTTTTTTAACCAATGGTATTTGTAAGGAAATACCGGGGCTCACCACTAGCTGACAACAATCAGTCAATATCGATTCGTCAATTTCTCCAAAGTGAACTCCTTGACAGTGACTCAGTTGTTCAACTTCTTTTTCATCTGGTGGATTTTTTCGAGTGTCCAACAATAAATAATTTTGCCCAATACGGTCAAAGTAACGCGCACAGGATAACCCGGATTGTCCCAATCCAAATATAATGTGTGTATTCCCTTTTGCGTTCATATGTTTCATATTCTTTCTATTCGTAACCCATAGCCAAATATTATTTTATCTAATTTTTAAAGTGGCTAACCCCACTAGTACCAAAATAACCGAGATGATCCAAAAACGCACAATCACACGAGGCTCTGGCCATCCTTTCAGTTCGTAATGATGATGTAGTGGTGCCATATTAAAAATTCTTCTACCGGTTAATTTGAATGAAGCCACTTGCAAAATAACCGATATGGTTTCAACCACAAAAACGCCACCCATAATAAATAAAACAAATTCTTGCCGAACGATTACTGCGACAGTTCCAAGCGCCGCCCCTAAACCGAGCGCACCTACATCACCCATGAATACTTGTGCGGGATAAGTATTAAACCAAAGAAAACCTAAACCTGCTCCGGCAATCGCGCCACAAAAAATAATCAGCTCCCCCGTTCCGGGTACATAGGGGATGGATAAATATTCTGAAAAATTGATATTACCGGTCAAATAAGCAAATACACCGAGTGCTCCTGCAACGAGTACCGTCGGTAATATCGCCAGCCCATCTAATCCATCGGTCAAGTTAACCGCATTACTGGTCCCCACAATGACAAAATAAGTAAACAAAATGTACATCACGCCCATATTAATCGCGATGTTTTTGAAAAAAGGAATGATCAAAGTAATTTCAACATCACTTTGCGCTGAGTAAAATAAATAAACGGCTGCAGCCAAACCAATCACCGACTGCCAGAAATATTTCCAACGAGAAGCCAATCCTTTGGGATCTTTATAAATCAATTTTCGATAATCATCCACCCAACCGACTAGCCCAAAACCTAAAGTGGTTAGCAATGCCGTCCAGATAAATCGACTCTCCAAATCAGCCCACAACAAGGTGGAAATAGCGATCGCAGCCAATATCAATGCCCCGCCCATAGTCGGTGTACCAGCTTTGATCAAATGAGATTCAGGACCGTCATCTCGCACTGTTTGACCAATTTGTTTGATGCTTAATTTACGGATCATGTATGGACCTAACATTAATGAAATCAAGAATGCCGTTATTACACCCAAGATCCCTCGTATTGTCAGATACTGAAACAGGTTAAAACCTGAATGAAATTGTTGCAAATAATCAGTTAGCCATAACAACATGATTAAATTTCCCCTTGTAGGGAAGCGACACTAGAGTCCGAAATAGTTGAGGACTGAGGTTTTGAACGTTCGTTATGAAAGCTTGTTGTCTCATCTCCCTCCATTAGTGCTTGAACGACATTTTCCATATGTGCACTGCGAGACCCTTTAATTAAAATGGTCACACCTGCAATCGCTTCTTGTTTTAGTTTTTGTACGAGTTCTTTTTGTCGGCTAAAATGTTGACTTCGTTCGGTCGAATCTTGCGTTAATTGGTTTGGCTCAGTCTGATGATAAACGTCGTCATTTTTAGAAAAAGCCAATTGCGAAAGTTGTGATAACACACCGCAGCTATATAATTTATCAATACTTTCCTGCCTAGCATATTTTCCAATCTGTTGATGACATTGTCGACCTGATTCACCGAGTTCGGCCATATCCCCTAATACCAATATTCTTGGTGAAGGATAATGACTGAGTAAATCAATTGCTGCCTTCATTGAAGCAACATTGGCATTGTAAGTATCATCAATAATTCGGCTACCTAGGCTAAGTTGATGGATGGCAAGTCGACCTGCGACTACTGGCGCATTTTTTAACCCTTCGGCAATTTGCGGTAGAGAAATTCCAACCGCCAAGCAACAACTGGCAGCAGCGAGTGCATTGGCTACATTATGTTGTCCAACAATAGGTAAACATATTGGTACATACTGTTGCTTGTAATGGAGTTCAAAGGTTGATGACTGATCATCATTCAACTGAATATGCTTTGCTATTACGTCAGCATCAGAGGTTTCATCGATCGAGAAAATGATTTTTTTAGTGGTGATTTTCTTTTGAAAATATTGAAAAAAGGAGTCGTCTCCATTTAGTACTGCGATGCCTTCTTTTGAAAGTGCAGAATATATTTCCCGTTTTGCATTTGCAACGCCGTGTAAGTCCCCGAATCCTTCCAGATGAGCAGCAGAAATATTATTAACCAATGCCACATCGGGGCGTGTAATATCGGCGGTAAATGCCACTTCACCGGCATGATTGGCTCCCAGTTCGACAACACCGTATTCAATATTTTGATCAATATCTAACAAGGTCAAAGGTACACCTATATCATTATTAAGATTGCCAATGGTTGCAAAAGTATTGGCCGATAATTGTAGAATGGATGCCACCATTTCTTTAACGGTTGTTTTACCACTGCTACCGGTAATTGCAATATATTTAGCTCGACTTTTATTACGGTTAAGGCGGGCGATTTCAGCCAGTGCAAGCCGAGTATTAGTCACAAGTATTTGAGTTTTTTTAGTTTCAAACCGTCGCTCTACAACCACGCCATTGGCACCTGATTTCAGCACATCATTAACAAAACGGTGAGCATCAAAATGAGGCCCTTTTAAGGCTACAAATAAACCGTTCGGATTCTCTCTTCGACTATCGGTGAAAACCGTAGAGATATTGACATCATCACCAATCATTTTTGCACCAAGTGTTTTGGCAATTTCCGACATTGAGGTTGTAATCATAATTGATACGCCTCCAATGCAGCTTGGCAAACTTTTTTATCACTATGAAAAACTTTTTCCTTACCTATAATTTGATAATCCTCGTGACCTTTTCCAGCGATCAGAATGGCATCGCCCGGTTGCGCCTGACCGATAGCTAGGTCGATAGCCTGTTGCCGATCCTCAATATACTCACTTTTTTCAGGTTTTCGAAAACCAGTAAAAATGTCGGTTTTGATTTTTTCAGAAGACTCCATTCTAGGGTTGTCCATAGTGACAATGACCCTATTGGCTAACTTTTCCGCAATTTTTGCCATCATAGGTCGTTTACCGGGATCACGATCGCCACCGCAACCAAAGACACACCAGATCAAACCAACACAATGTTCTCTAATTGCAATTAAAGCTTGTTCCAATGCGTCCGGAGTATGCGCGTAATCGACAACCGCCAAAGGAGTGTTGGCATTTCCAAGTGTATCCATTCTTCCTTCTGCTGAACGAACATTTTTGAGTACTGAGAGTATCAATGGTAAGTCTTTTAATATAGATCCGAGCGCAGCAACCACCAACAATAAATTACACAAATTAAACTTACCAATTAACGGTGAATCGAGTTTACCGCTACCCCAGGGAGTAAATATTTTTGCATGCATTCCTTGTAGAGAATAAACAACATCTTCCGCCCAAATCCATCGATTTAAATTAGCACCTGAGGTTGGCAATTTGGTGGTCACTAGCCACTTGGTAGCAGTAATATCTTCATCTTTTGCAAGTTGTCGACCAAAACGATCGTCCATATTGAGCACCACATTTTTGAGATGAGGATGTAGAAATAATTTTCTTTTTGCCGCTCCGTAGTTTTCCATGCATCCATGATAATCCAAGTGATCACGAGTCAAATTTGTAAAAATAGCTGTATTCAATGTCACAGCCGCAGCTCGATTTTGGTCGATACCGTGAGATGAAATTTCCATCGAAGAAAACTGTGCGCCACTATGCACCGCTTCAGCAAGAACTTTTTGTAAGGTAATGGCGTCTGCCGTAGTATTGGCAGATTCTCTAAGTGAGCCACAACAGCCAACGCCTAGAGTCCCCATCAAATAACACTCGAAATTCATTTTTTGCAATGTTTTGGCAATTAAAAAACTGCAACTGGTTTTTCCATTGGTGCCTGTCACCGCAATATTTTTCAGATCATGAGAAGGTTGACCATAATAGTTAGCAGCAATTTCACTCAAGTTATCCCTCAAATTTTCAATCCAGATCATTTTATCCTTTGCGATCTCGGCAAACATTTGCTTAAATTCTGCATTTTTATTGGCTTCAGCAAGAACTAGACTAGCACCATTATCTAACGCTGTTGGAATATAAACTCGGCCATCATTTTGAAAACCTTCTACAGCAACAAAAGTGTCACCTTTTTGGATCTTACGGCTATCAAGACGAAGTGGGCCAACCGAGATATTTTCTCGATCAACCGCCACCTGAATACTGGAAATATTCGCTAATAATGTTTTTAATATGGGGAGTTTAACCATTATCAGCACTCCCCTGTTGATCATATTTTGCGATGTTCAATTGACTTTTTGATGGTTGAATTTTATCCGGCTTAATATTGAGCAACCGCAAGGTATCACTGGCAACGTTTGCAAAAACAGGCGCAGCAACCTGACCGCCATAGTAATTTTCGCTTCCCGGTTCATCGACAAAAACAACCATTGCGATTTTAGGATCACTCACTGGTGCAATACCTGCGAAAAAAACAGAATATTCGTCACCATATCCACCGGCGACCGCTTTTCGGGCCGTTCCGGTTTTGCCAGCAATACGATATCCTTCAACGCTGGCTTGTTGGCCAGTACCTCCTTCGTTAACCACCGTTTCCATCATCAAAACAACCTGATTTGTGGTTTTTTCAGTCAGTACTCTTTCCCCTGTAGAGGGTTGGTCGAGTTTTATTAATGATAAAGGTCTTTTAATCCCGTGCGAACCAAGGATGGCATAAGCTTGTGCCAATTGGACGGGGGTTACCGTAAATCCATAACCATAAGCCAATGTCGCTTTTTCGATCTTACTCCAATTAGGTCTGATTTGAAATTTTCCTGGACTTTCTCCAGGAAAACCACTGGCGGTATCCACACCAAAACCAACACTATAGAATGAGCGAAGAAAGTCGTCATCCTTCATCATCATCGCAAGTTTGGTTACACCAACATTACTCGATTTTTGCAATATGCCAGTGACATTCAGTTCACCGTGATTTTTTCCATCCGGTATCATTTTATAGCCGATTTTGATCCTTCCTGGAGAAGTATCAATTTTGGTATCTGGATTGACGACCCCGGCCTCTAATGCGCTAAGAACTGTAAAAGGCTTTGCGGTTGAACCCGGTTCAAAGCTATCGGTAAAGGCCCGATTACGAATGAGCTCAGGCCGGCGTAAATCGAAACGATTTGGATTGTAAGAAGGCTGGCTGACAAGCGCCAATACTTCACCAGTTTGGATATCAATCATCACTAAAGCGCCAGCCTTGGCTTTATGTTTTAGTACCGCGGTTTTCAGCGCCTTATAAGCAATCGCTTGAATGCGAGCATCAATGCTTAACTGAAGTTCCATACCGGTTTTGGCTTCGGTAATGACACTTTTTTGCTCAATAACATGACGCTGTAGATCAAGCAATACTTTCTCTGAGCCTGCCTGTCCGGTTAACCACTCGTCATAAGATTTTTCCAATCCTTCCTGACCTTGATCATCAACACTGGTAAAACCCACCAGATGTGCAGAAATTTCAGCCGATGGATAATAACGGCGTGATTCATTTTGTAAATAAACACCAGGGAGATCGAGTTTGGCAACGATATTGGCTTTTTGTGGATCAAGATGACGAGCAACCCAGACAAATTGTCGGCTTTTTCGTTGACTGATCCAGCGCTTAAATTCTTTAGGTGTTTTTTGCGCGATAATTGCCAAATTATTCCACTCGCTTTCATCTAATAATGGCGACTTCTTCATGATTTGAGTAACATCCATCCACACCGATTTAACCGGAACACTACTAGCCAGTTCTACACCATTTCTATCTACGATATTGCCACGATAAGTAACGATCCCCTTAGTTCGAATACTGCGCGAATCAGCTTGAAAATTGAGAGCTTCTGATTCATCAACTTGCAAATAGACCGCTCTGGCCATTACGGCGACAAAACCAAAAGACAATACTCCGCACAACAGGTAAAACCTGATACTGCATAGCGGAATCGTATTGATCTTTCTGGTCTTTTTCATAATTTCTTTAAATTCTCCTATAAAACTTCAATGATTTCCCCCTTTAAAACTTGGGAACTGTTTTTATTTACAGACTAATTATTTTTTCTCTTTCACTGGTTACTTCAATCATATTTAACTGCTTTTTGGCCAAACGCGAAATACGATCTGCCTCTGTCAAACTGCTCATTTCCAAACGCAGTGCTTGCCATATTATTTGTTGCTGCTGGCTCTCCTCACGCAGGCTCTGCCACTTGACCACCGCTCTTCGTGTTTCATGACTGGTTCTTGCCTGCAACATCGCTGAAGCGATAAAAAAAACCACTAAACTACTCAAAAACCAGTGCGTTAGTAGTAGATCGGCAAAAATTTCTTTTGCTAGCGAAGGTTTTTTATCCATCGCTTTTGTCTTGATTGGTCCTTGTTTGTTACCTCTATCTATCAACATTTTATCTTTTTTCCGCAACCCTAAGCACAGCGCTGCGTGATCTCGGATTAACGGCAACTTCGGCCTTACTTGCTTTAATCGCTTTGCCGATTTTTTTAAATCGAGTTTTTATATCGCTTGCCAAAATAGGAATTTCTTTTGGTAACGGTTTTCCTTGTGATTGTTCTTTAATAAAACGCTTAACAATCCGATCTTCTAAAGAATGAAAACTAATCACCGACATTCGTCCGCCCGTCGACAAACAATCAAACATATCTTTTAACGTATCGCGTAGTTGTCCTAGCTCATCATTTACATAAATCCGGATCGCCTGAAAACTGCGCGTCGCCGGATGTTTAAACCTATCTTTAACGGGGCAAGCCTCATCAATAATTTTGGCTAGCTGCAAAGTTGAATTAATTTCCTGCGTTTCACGGTAGGCCTCAATACCCCGTGCAATTCTTAGGGCAAATTTTTCTTCGCCATACTCTTTCAGTACCTTTTTCATTTCTTCTACTGAGGCACTATTCACCCAACCCTTTGCTGATATTCCTTTGCTGGTATCCATTCTCATATCCAGAGGACCATCTTTAGAAAAACTAAATCCTCTATCAGCCTGATCAAGCTGAGGGGACGAAACACCTAAATCCAACAATATTCCATCCAGCTGAAATGTCTCGTCTGTCTTATTGGTACCATCTATCTTATGTACCCGGTTCAAGGGTTCTAAAAGACTACGAATATCGGCGAAATCCTGATGAAAAAAGCTAAACCTAGGATCTTTCTCAAAATCTTTTGCCGTTTCTGCCGCTTGCAGATCTCGATCAATAGCAATTAACCGCCCATTTTCATTCAATTTTTGTAAAATCAGGCGACTATGCCCACCACGACCAAAAGTGCCATCCAAATAAACTCCATCGGGTTTTATATTCAGTCCATCAACCGCTTCGTGCAACAAAACGCTAGTATGTGGATTCGAGTTTTCCATCGTCTAATAATAAAGATCTGGCAAATCGTCGCTATCCAGCTCATCGCTAGACATGACGGCCATATCTTCTTCAACCAGTTTGTGCCATTGAATTTCATCCCATAACTGGAATGTTTTACCATGGCCTATTAACATCAGTTCTTTTTGCAATTTCGCACGTTCGCGCAAAACACCCGGTATTAATAGTCGTCCGTTTGCATCCATATCAACTTCCGTTGCATGAGATAGCATGATGCGTTTTAACCGTCTGTGGAGAGGTTTCGAATTGGAGAGAGATTGGAGATCAGCTTCTGTGTTTTCCCAATGTTCTAGGGTAAAGATCAATAAACAGTTATCATAGGGGTCACAGGTAATGATCATGTGGGAAGCAGTAGATTCAGTAATGCACTGACGATATTTTGCTGGTACAGCAATCCGCCCTTTTGAATCTAAATTGATTGAATTTGCTCCGCGAAACACTTTTTTAATCCTGTGATTGGGGATATTCCCCTATTTTGGACGCTCAATGATCAATTGAACGAACTTTCCTTTTTGACATACTAGGTTGAATCTTGCGATAAATAACCTTGCTACACAAAAAGACACAAAAAGACACTTTTCTCCACTAGTGTGAACTATAGGTAGTCCAACGGTGCTTTGTCAAGCAAAACACCGGCAAAAAATCGACAATTATTGCTTACAGGACAATGACTTAGCGATGAAAGACAAGGAACACTCTAGGTAAATAATTTAATAAGAAATGAATTCATAAGCTTAAGCTGCATACTTAATGTATTACTTTAAGTGTGGGGAAATTAACTCTATTTGAGATATCTTAACGGCTGATGGCGGTATATTGGCTAAATTTATGCTGTGATGATCGATAATTTTACCCCAAGGGCGGAGTAAATAAGGATTTTCCAAAACGCGGAGACGGCGCAATTTGAATTTAATTCTAAATGAATGAGCTTTTACTTTTCAGATTGCCTCTAAATGGTGTTATATCAAGGCGGAAAATACGCGTTTACGCAAGTAAATAAGTATTTTCTAACGCAGAGATGGCGCCATTTAGAGGCAATCTGAAAAGTAAAAGAGGGTCAACCTATAAGCCGGATCCTGTCTTGAACAGTCATTCATCTAGGCCATGGATCGCTCCATGGCTCAAGCGACCTACCCGGTTCCAGCGCGAGTAACGCCTCAATCGCTAGCCAAAGCCAACCATACGGAACCCTATTTGGTCTTGCTTTGAGTGGGGTTTACCTCGCCACTGAATGTTACCACCAGTGCGGTGCGCTCTTACCGCACCCTTTCACCCTTACCGACTAATACCAACACTCAATTAGTGCAAGTATTAGCAGGCGGTTTACTTTCTGCTGCACTTGCCGTCAGTTTACACTGCCCAGGCGTTACCTGGCACTCTACTCTTTAAAGTCCGGACTTTCCTCCCCTTTTCAATCACAAGGATGATAAGCGGCGACTGTTCGGTTGACCCTCAGGGCAAGATTTTAACATAAAAAAAGCGACTTAATCGTCGCTTTTTTCAGTCAATCCTATTTTATTTTCGCTTGTTTTTTTTACGAGCTGGCTTTTTCTTTTTGCTGGCCTTGGAGCCTTTTTTAGTATCTTCTGTCTTTTCATCATTTTCTTTACCGGCCAGCTTTTCAACAGCAGCAAGTAAATCTTCATCTAAAGAAGGTACTTTATCGAGAGTCTTTTTATCTTCAACTAACTCTTTTAATTGGTCATACTGGCCTTCGCTAAATGTCTTAAGTTCTCGCGTCTGTTCAACTAAGGTCGCACATTGAGATAATGAATCTTCCAAGTCTTTAAAATCTTGCTCTGCTTTTTGGCGGTCTTTCTTTTGTTTTCTGGCATCTTCTTCGGCTTTTTTGCGAAGATTTGACTCATCCATTTTTTCTTTCTTTAACACTTTTAACTTTTTAATGACGTTTTCTGGTGAGTCATGTAATACTTTTTTGATTTGTTTAAGCGCCTTATCCTTTTCTACGATTTCAGATTTAGCTTTTTTAAGCGCATCAGCATTGGCTTCACGTCCAGCATTCATTCGATGATCCGCTGCTTGCTTGGCGTCGTGAGCTTTGTCAGCTTCTTCCATCGCTTTAGCGTGTGCAATATCGCTTGCTTTAACTTTGGCTTGCATTTCTGCAACGGCTTTTTGGGCATCTTGTTGGGCTTTTTCAACCGTCGCATCTGCTTCAGTCGCTCGTTTAGTGGCACTTTCAAAAGCCGCTTTGATTTCATCCATGCTGCAATCAGAATTGATACCAAGAGCATCAGCTGCGGCTCCAATTAACATTTGTTTGCTAATTGCTAAGTCTTTCCAAACCTCTAACTGTAACTCTAATTCCTCACGATCCACTCAAATTTCCTCTAGGTTGGCTAATATAAACGATTTTGATATCTAATAAATAATGATATTGCTCAAAATTTAGGCGGGGCATCATACCAAAAGTGGTTGTTGCTGGCTAGCATATCAATGCAAAGAATCGAGGAAATTTACGATATTTTTAGTAAATCAGGCATATTGGGGAATTTATACTGAAAATAATGCCTAATCAGATGTAATGGGCTGACGAACTGCGGAAAAACCAAGCACAAACTCTACGCCAGGTTGACGATTATTTGCCTCAATCTTCGCACCCATCGTAAAGGCTAATTCCTTCACTAGAGCCAAACCAATACCTGTTCCGGTCACCTCCCGAGTAAGCTCATTACCACTTCGGTAAAAAAGCTCAAAAATCTGTTTTATCTGTGATTTAGGTATTCCAGGGCCATAATCTCTGACAGAGACTTCGATGCGATTTTTGCCGCTTTGATTGAATCGGATATCAATGTGTTTTTTTTCAGCTTTGCTAGAATATTTAATGGCATTATCGACTAGATTAATAATAATTTGTACAAAAGCATCACTGTCGACCAACATCGAACAGGATTTCAATTTTGGATCAACTGATACTTCTAGTGAAAATTCGCTTTGTACAATTTGTGAATCTACTTTTGAGCGAATTAAACTCACCAATTCAGAAATTTCGACCTCAACTAAATTAACATCGAGTGCATTATGACTGACTTTGGAAATTTGTAACACATTAGCAATCAATCGTGATAACCGTTCAGACTCTGTATAAATGTAATCATAATATTCTTCTTTTTTTTCGTCACTAACCCACCCTTGTTTCAAGATTTCACCATACATTCTAATCGAAGTCAGTGGTGTTTTTAATTCATGACTAACTGAAGAAACAAAATCTTGCTGTTGTTGTACTAAATTAGACTGTTTTAGTGCTAACCGATAAAGAAAATAAGTACCGAGAATTAGTATTAATAGCAGACTTCCCGCCACGGTCTTAATAAAGGTAGCGCCCGCCCCAATGGGCACCCGCTCGACTCTAAAATCTAGAGAAAATTGAGCAAAGGGTTCACTCAGGCTTATCACTGATAAAACTTCATTTTGCATTGACGGGGAGTTAATGACTTTGCGGCTCAGATCACTTTGTTTGCCACTAAATGTTTCAATCAGATCAGCAGCATAATAGATCTTTAATCTGGCGATTTCGGCCAATGAAGACTGCAAATAAAGCTTTTTTATTGCGATATTCAGGAAGTTTTTCGCTGACAACACCGCGCCTTGGATGATTCGTTTATTGTTACGCCAGACTTGCCGATAGACAACAAAATGACCGCTTTCAAGCAAGCTAAATTTAAAAGGCTCTATTTCACTTTTAAATAGTTTTATTTGAATTTTATCTTGATCCAATCGCTTGGAGGGCTTTTCCGCCATCGCTAACGACTGTTGTGGACTGTATTTTTTTTCAACCCGCTTTTTGCGCGTTTTGGTGCTATTTTGATACTGATTGTCAGGCGACTCAATTTGGCCTACTGAAGGTTGAATTTGGCTCTGGTTAAGAAAATTTTTAACCGTTTTTTGGGACTTTTGTCGGACTAGTTTATTTTTTTTCTCCTTTACGGCTAACTCAGAAAATCGCCGTCTACTCGTGGTTTGTTGGGGTCGTGAGCTCTCGACCAAAACATCATCTATTTGTGAGAGGCTAGTGGATGATAAATAACTTTCAGCTTCGCTTAATTCATCTGTTTTTCCTAAATATACATTGCCACTGGTTATCTCATCCGCTTGAACAAGCTCATCTGGTAGCTTTTTGTTAGTCGTTCCCACTAATTTATTTTGTGACAGAATACTCCACACTGATTCCTCAAGTTGATCCCTTAACTGATTTTCTTGTGGGCTAATTCCATAAAGCTGTGGTTGAACCTCAGATTGCACATGTGATGATGGTAAAACCGGCGTGCTAAACCCCCCCTTCTCGTCAATTTGAAAATAACCAATAACACCTCCAATATCGGACTTAACTGGAAATTTGGAAAGCTCCGAACGTTGAATAAAACGAGCTTCCGGCGAACCCGCTAAAACGAAAAAAGTATAATCGGTATCCGATCGAGATTCTTCCTTATCAATGGCTTCGGCCAGAGAGCGGTCAATCCGCTCTACTAGCGCTTGTGCATCTTGTTGATATTGATGAAGCGCCTGCCAACGTAATTGCTGATAAGCCTTATAACTCAATATTCCTGAAGGGATCGCTAGTGCCAATAAAAAAGAGATAAAAAGCCAGCGCATTTTTTGAGTAGACATTCGATGCATTTTTAAGCCTTTTGCGAATGTATTAGCGCGCTGTCTCGAATAATAATTTTATAACCAGCGCCACGCACAGTCACCAGAAACTCTGGCATTTTTGGATTGGATTCAATTTTTTTGCGAATTTTGGCGATATGAATATCTACCGTTCTGGTTTCAATATCCATATCCGGCTGGTACCCCCAAACCTTTGTTAAGAGCTCTTCGCGAGAAACTGGCCGCTCAAGGTTTTGCTGAAGATATTCAAGTACCTGCATTTCACGGCGGGTAAAGGAGACGATTTTATCACCTATTGGCATCGATAAATTAAGAATATCAATTATTCTTTTTTCATCAAGATGGATAAATTTTAATGGAGAGTTTGATTTATCTGAACGACGCAATACTGCTTGCACCCGAAGGACTAATTGAGCAACTGAAAAAGGTTTGGCGACATAATCATCAGCCCCCAAGGATAACCCTTGAATAATGTCTTCATCGGTCGTTTTAGCCGTCAGCATAATGATAGGTTGAGATTTATCTTTTTGCCTAATGGTTTGGCAGATGTCGAAACCGTTCATACTGGGTAACATCACATCCAATATAATGAGATCGAAACGACCTGTTTGAGCCATTGTTAAGCCTTTAGCACCATCAGCGGCATATTCAACATCGTAGCCATGGTAAATAAATACATCCACTAGACCGGTACGAATGGCTTCTTCGTCTTCAACGATAAGAATACTATTTGATTGATTCATTTTCTTCTCTGCAATGAATATTGAAGTAATCACTGATGCGACTTCAATAGCCACTATGTTAACAAGTTTTTACCTTATAAAAGTAAATTCTATGTAAAGAGCTAAGAAATCCCGAGTGGCGCTCAATCAAAAGTTGGGCAATATCCCATTATCCTAAAAAATCGGTTGGCGTCGTGGAAAGAATGCTAGGTGGTGGCTAATTATTATCCAACAAAAACTGATAAATTCGATTTTTTTTGTCGCCAAACATTTCAGCAGCAATTTTAGCGGCTTGCTTTTTGGGTAAATATTCTGCTAATTTAACCGCCAGCCGTTTTGATTCTTTTGATAACTCACTGTTTTTCTTGGCTGCACCTCTCACCATGACGACAAACTCACCTTTACTTTGATTAGGGTCAGATCCTAATATTTCAATGAGCTTGTCTACTGGAGCATCAAGTACTGTTTCAAAAGTTTTAGTCAGCTCTCTTGCAATCACAATTTGTCTTTGCCCGCCAAAAGCCTCTTTCATATCAACAAGGCAAGCTTTAATTCGGTGAGATGACTCATAAAAAATACTCGTGGCAGTTTCTTCTGCAATCTGCTTCAATGCGCTCAATCGTGCGGAAGATTTAGCCGAAAGAAAACCCTCAAAAATAAATCGATCACTTGGTAGTCCGGCAATGGATAAAGCTGTGACTAAGGCACAAGGCCCTGGAATAGCAACAACCCGCATATTCTTGCTTCTCAAAGCACTGACCAGAGGATATCCCGGATCGCTAATCAAGGGAGTACCTGCATCTGAAACCAAAGCAATCGACTCACCCGCCTCCAGCATTTGAACGATCCAGTCCAATTTTTGTCTTTCATTATGATCATGCAGGGAAAAACATGGCGTACCAACCTCTATATGCGATAATAACTGCTTAGTGCGTCGGGTATCTTCAGCAGCAATTTTGCTAACATTGGCCAAAGTGTGACGCATTCGATCACTAACATCATGCAAATTTCCAATTGGCGTGGCAACCACATACAATGTACCTTGCTGGTCAGATTTTCGAGTTAAATGTTGTTTACGATGGAGATCGGCTGACATGTCGATGTGTACACCTGATAATTTTTTATTTATTGAGCTTTGTTTATGCATAATTATATCATCCACTGTGTAAAAATAGTGCCCTTTGTAGCAATCTTGTGGTTAATGCTTGCCTGTGGCTCCAATACTCGCCAAAGCTCAAACGAATTGGCCGACGCCTCACAAAACCTTGATGCGATCCTAAAACAAGCCGATCAGGCGGAGCCCAACCAAAAAAACCCGCTTTTAGTGCAAGCCTCCGGGATTTTACTGGCCAATAAAAGAGCAAACAAAGCCCTTGAACTCCTCATTCATATCAACAAACGCCATTTAGATGGCAAGAGTAAGGACACCTACCATTTATTTTATGCGGAGGCGCTGTTAGCCGAAAACTTAATTCTGCAGGATAAAGCAGAAGAAAGACAACAGGCTTCGCTAAAGCATTTACTCGCCGTCAATAAACCAAGCCTGCACTCAATTGAATGGCAAATTCGATACTTCCAAACTTTGTCAGATAGCTATTTGGCTAACCACAATTATTTTGAGTCTGCCAAACAGAGAATAGCACTGGATGATTTAATCGATCAGGCTGATATCCTAGCCGAAAATAATGAAAAAATTTGGTTTGCAATCACCCAGATCAATACAGGTTTTTTAGCACAGCTAATATCAGATTTTAATTCTCAACGAGTCAATGGTTGGCTGGAAATTGTTCATATTAACCAAAAATGGGGCGAACAGCCGGATCTTTTGTTACAGAAGATGGCCTTGTGGAAACAAAGATACCCACTGCATCCGGCAATGGTTGTGCAACCAAAAACCCTGCAAAGAGTGGCAACGGCTGAAATACTTAACCCCCAAAAAATTGCGATTTTGTTGCCATTGAGTGGCCGGTTTGCCGGTTCGGGAAAAATGGTTCATGACGGTATTGTAGCAGCTCATTATCAATCAAAAGACACCCAAACAACTCCTACCATCAGTTTTTATGATACCTCAAAGTCTCAATCCGGCTTAATCAGTTACAATCAGGCAATCGCTGATGGTGCCGATTTTGTGATTGGACCTCTGATCAAAAAAACCATTAATGAGGTTGTCCTTCAGGATGCTTTGACAACCCCTATTTTATTATTAAATACCACTAGTAATCTACCAGATCGCCATCAGATGGTCTTCCAATTTGTATTGTCTATCGAAGACGAAGCCATTCAGGCAGCCCACAGAGCTTGGGAAAATGGCTATCGTAAAGCCATTGCTTTCGTACCGAACAATCAGAGAGGAAAACGGGCTCAAGCCGCTTTTCAACAATACTTTGAACGATTGGGCGGAGAGCTGATTGATATGCAAACCTACAATGACATCAGAACACTCAAAACGGATGTACAAAAATTATTACGAGTCGACTCAAGTATCGATCGTAAACGTCAATTAGAAAAAATACTAGGTAGAAATATAGAGTTTGAGATGCGACGACGTCAAGATGCCGATGTCATATTTATGCTGTCACGACCACAACAAGCGCGTCGGATAAAACCCTTTATCGACTTTTATTTTGCACTCGACTTGCCGGTCATTTCCACCAAGCGGGTTTATTCGGGAAAACCGGAACCGCAATTAGATAACGACTTAAATGGCATCGAGTTTTCGGATATTCCTTTATATATCAGCCAACAAAGCGATATTTTACAAACCAGAGAAGCGATTAAATCTATCAATCCAGATATATTGAAAAATGAAAATGGCAGATTCTTTTCACTTGGATTTGATGCTTATCAGATCTTGTCCAGAATCTCGCGTTTACAGGCGTTTCCAGCCTACCGCTGGTACGGTCTATCCGGTGAAATCGGTGTCGATGAACAAGGATTGGTGCATCGTTATCTAACTTGGGCAAAATTCAATAAAGGAATACCGGAAGTCACTAAAGAAAGATTACCTCCGGTGTTTGATGACGATAAAGAACCCTTGTCTCAATCTGATGCTAATAAAACCTTTGATTTTAGTTTCATAAAAATTAACGCGACTAAATAAGCGAATTTGGCTTTGGATTTGTTTGAAAATGAACTCGGGCCCAAAGCAGGGTTTAATAAAAGAGAATTTGGCGAAAATTTAGAAAAGCGGGCCGCCCAGCAACTGGCTCGACAGGGACTGAAAATCGTCACCGAAAACTACCTATGCAAAATGGGAGAAATTGACATTATTGCACGCGATAATCAGGATTTAGTTTTTGTTGAAGTCCGTTATCGAAAATCAACGGCCTATGGTGGGTCACTGGCAAGTGTTGACAAAAAGAAACAAAAACGCGTCATGTTAGCAGCCAGTCACTATTTGCAGAAACATAAACTAACCAATAAAGTGGCTTGTCGTTTTGATGTTTTCGCAATAACTGGTAGTCTTAATCAGCTTAGCTATAATTGGATAAAAGGGGCTTTTGGCTCATTTTAAGCTGTTAACTCGTAATTCATAACTCGCAACTTACTAAATAAAATGATGATAGAAAGAATACGAAATAATTTTACCGAAAGCATTCAAACCAAAATCGCGGCAGCCGACGCTTTGCCGGAAAAAATCGCCAAAGCAGGCGAGCTAATGGTAAAAACGTTACTCAATGGGGGTAAAATCCTTACCTGTGGCAATGGTGGTTCTGCGGGAGATGCTCAACATTTTTCTTCCGAAATGTTAAACCGATACGAAAGAGAGCGGCCACCACTACCAGCCATTGCCTTAACGACTGACACAGGTACCATAACCGCAGTAGGCAATGACTACGATTTTAATCAAATATTTTCCAAACAGGTCAAGGCGCTTGGCCAACCGGGAGATATTTTGTTCGCTTTTTCCACCAGTGGAAATTCTAAAAACGTGATTGAAGCAATGCGCTCAGCGCTAGCCAAAGATATGTTAATTATCACCTGCACCGGCAAAGACGGCGGCGAAATGGCGGGCCTGATCAGCGAAAATGATGTTGAAATTAGGGTGCCATCTAATTCAACCGCCCGCATTCAGGAAGTTCATCTAGTCGTCATTCATAGCCTGTGCGATCTCATTGACAACCAGCTTTTTGGAGAAAACGAATGAAAATGAAATTAGCCATGACAATTATTATCCTAGCCTGTTTTTCACTTTCAGGTTGCGCCGGGCTAATGGTGGCTGGTGCGGGAGCTGGCGCTGCCGCTAGTCAGGACCGGCGAACCCTTCCAACTCAATTGGAAGATTCAAACATCGAAATCAAAACCATTGCAACCCTATTCAAAAACGATGAGATCTGGAAAGACACGAATATTGATGTAGTGAGTTACAATACCATTGTTTTGTTAATCGGTCAGGCTCCAACCGCTAGCTTAAAATCAAAAGCCTATACTGAAGTTAAAAAAATTCCGAGAGTACGCAAAGTGTACAACCAAATTCAGATCGCAGCTCCGATTTCATTTTTTGCCAGACGAAATGATGAATATTTAACCTCGAAAGTCAAAACATCGATGCTTTTTACTGAGAATTTCCCCTCTGGAAAAATAAAAGTGGTCAGCGAAAATAGTGAAGTCTTTTTACTCGGACTGGTAAGTGATAGCGAGGCTGAAAAAGCGGTTGAAATCGCTCGTAATATCGATGGAGTAACGCGGGTGATCAAGGTTTTTGAAATCATAAAAATAGAAAAAAACTAAGCTGAGAGTTTCGAGTTGCAAAAAAATTAAATGTTTTTTATTTTATAACTTTTAAATGAGACGGCTTTTTTTTAGTGCCTGTTTTGATTTTTTCTACCTCATTGTCAATATTTTCATCTATTGATAAAACGTCTTTTTTCGATCCCTCTATAGCATCATTGGGCTCTTCCGGAAACGCCATTCCTAAACCATTTTCCTGAGCATAAATCGCTAACAACGATTTCATAGGAATATAAATAGATTGCGCTTTACCGGAAAAACGCGCACTAAAAGAAATAGCCGTATTGTCAACAAACCAACCCTGAATAGCTCCAGGAGAGGCATTCAAAACGATCTGACCGTCTTTAACATGTTGTATGGGGACTTGTACATCGTTTTTACTGGCATCAACCAAAAGGTAAGGGGTCGCGTCATTATCGAGGATCCATTCGTAAAGAGCCCGCAATAAATAAGGTTTGTTAGAACTAAACTGACTGTCTATAACGCCAATATTTGTCACCCAAAAAACTCCATGAATTTTACAAAAATAGAAAAACAATTTTGCAATCGTTGTTCAAGTTACCTCTAAATTCGGTCAAGTCAAGGCGGAAAATATGCACATAAATCAATACCCATTTTCCAACGTGAGGTGGCATAATTTAAAGATAAACTAACCGTTACTACAGACGCATTTCTCTTTCTATATCGCTTAGACTCGCTTGAAAAGATTCTCGTTCAAAAAGCAAATCCATGTAGTTGGTAACTTCTTTTGCACCGCGTCCAGTTAATTCAATTCCCATCACCGGTAAACGCCACAATAGTGGCGCAAGACAGCAATCAATTAACGAAAATTCTTCATTTAAGAAATAAGGTGTTTCAGAAAATACCGGAGCCAAGGTCAATAAACTCTCGGTCAATTCCTTGCGAGCTTGCTCAGCTTCTTTTTCTTTGCCGCCTAAAATGGTGTTCATCAAACTATACCAATCTTTCTCAACTCTTCTAACCATCAGACGAGAGCGTGCTCTAGCGACAGGATATACTGGCATCAAAGGAGGATGAGGAAATCGTTCATCCAGATATTCCATGATGATAGGCGCTTCGAACAAAACCAACTCTCGATCCACCAAAGTTGGAACAGTATTGTAGGGATTTAAGTCAATTAAATCTTCAGGTGGTTGGCGACTGTCAACGACTTCGATCGCTTCAAAATTAACACCTTTTTCGGCAAGTACAATACGAACCTGATGACTATAAACATCATCGGAACCAGTGTACAAGGTCATTATCGAACGTTTTGCGACGGTTGCCATACAGGCTCTCCAAAATAATTTGTGTAAATAATAAAAATACTCAACTCAAAAATCAGCCCCCCTCCCCTTGGAAAGAAGGAGGCTAGGAGGAGGGGGGGCGAAATACTCTAAAAACGTCTAACTAATGAACATCTTTCCAGTATTCTTTTTTCAGTAAATAGGCGACCGCAGTAAAAAAGAAGATAAAGAGTAAAACGTAAACGCCCATACCTTTTCGTTCTCTTTTGATCGGCTCACCAATGTACTCTAAAAAATTGACCAAATCGACCATGGCAGAATTAAAATCTTCAGCGGATAATTCGCCTTCCTTAATCAGAGTGAAATATTTACCCTGTTGAGATAGCTCCGCAATTAGAGCTTCTTTTTCATGGATCAAGTGCTCCGCTTCAGAAATGATCTTATTCAGTTCATCTTTTTTTCCGCCATTTTTAATTTTTTGACCTGCACTCGCAATATCACCATGAGCGTAGGCAATGTCATTTTCAAGCCCTTTCACTTCTTCGGTCTTGTCCTGAATACCTTGCAATGCTTGCAACGCGTGTGGCATCCCAACGTCTTTAAATACAGAGTTATTGATCCCATAAGGTCGGCTGTCATCTGCATAAAAACCACGCAAATAATTATACAACCATTGAGGACTTCTTGAACGAGCGATCAAAGATAAATCTGGTGGCGCAGTACCAAACCATTTTTCTGCGGCTACCGTAGGCATATTATTGGTCATCAAATCACCAATTTTTTCACCGGTAAACATCAAATGGTTGATCATTAGCTCTTCAGAAATTTGCAGATCTTTTGCGCTGCGATTATATCGCTGAAACTTTAAAGAATGACAACCCATGCAGTTATTCATATAAATCTGCATACCATTTTGCATCGACATGGTTAAGCGGTGCTCAGAGTAGCTTGGCATTTCATCATTCGGTAGAACGAGCCCCCCTTCACTGGCTAATGCCGAAACGGATAAGCCAACCATGGTCAACGCGCTTAAAAATTTTAATCCTTTTTTCATTAGTGTGTCACCCTCGTTGGTACTGGCTTTGTTGTGCCCCACTGGCTCCACCAAGGCATTAAAACAAAGAATGCAAAATAATAAATTGTACAAATTCGTGCTACCAAAGTTCTCATTTCATTGGGCGCTTTCATTCCCAAGTATCCTAAGATAAAGAAACATATCACAAATAAAGCCAATGCCAATTTAAATATAGGGCTCTTGTAACGCATTGAAAGCACTGGACTTCTGTCGAGCCAGGGTAGGAAGAAAAGAACGACTAACGAAGCAGCCATTGCGATTACTCCTAATCCTTGATTTGGGACAGCCTTCAAGATTGAATAATATGGGGTAAAATACCAAACTGGCGCAATGTGTTCAGGTGTTTTCAAAGGGTCCGCTGGAGTGAAGTTTGGCGCTTCTAAAAAGTAGCCGCCCATTTCCGGATTAAAGAAAATGATCCAACAGAAAATCAATAAAAACACACCCACACCGACAATATCTTTCACTGTATAATAAGGATGGAAAGGAATACCATCAAGAGGAATACCCTTTTCATCTTTTAACTTTTTGATATCAATGCCGTCTGGATTGTTGGAACCCACTTTATGGAGCGCAACAATATGTAAAAATACCATCAATAATAATGCCATCGGCAGTGCAACGACATGTAGCGCGAAAAATCGATTCAGGGTCGCACCGGAAATAATAAAATCCCCACGGATCCAAATAGCCAGGTCTTCACCGACCATCGGTATCGCACTAAACAGATTAATGATTACTTGTGCGCCCCAATAAGACATATTACCCCAAGGCAGTAAATAACCCATAAATCCTTCTGCCATCAATAATACAAAGATAATCATGCCGAAGATCCATACCAGCTCCCTTGGTTTTCTAAATGACCCGTAAATCAAACCACGGAACATATGCAAATAAACCACTACAAAAAATGCTGAAGCGCCAGTTGCGTGCATACCCAGTAGTAAATGTCCCCACTTAACGTCGCGACGAATAAATTCGATGGATGCAAAAGCCCCTTCGGCAGACGGATTGTAATTCATTGTTAGCCAGATCCCTGTCAGAATTTGATTGACCAAGACCAACATGGCTAAAGAGCCAAAGAAATACCAGAAGTTGAAGTTTTTAGGGGCGTAATACTGAGCTAAATGTTCGTTCCAAACTTTGGTGGCAGGGAAACGATCATCGATCCAAACCATAAACTGAGCCATGATCCCCATTATACTTCTCCCTGTTCTTCAGATTCACCGATAAGAATCTTATTGTCTGTCAGATACTTATAATCAGGAACTTCTAAATTAGTAGAGGCTGGCGATCCATTGAAAACACGACCCGCTAAATCGAAACGAGATCCGTGACATGGGCAGAAGAACCCCCCCCCCCAAGCGACTTCAGTTTCTTTTTTATGTTGAGGCACACAACCTAGATGGGTACAAATACCGACGATAACGGCAATATCGGGACGTATAGAACGTGTGGCTTTATCTAAATTAGCCGGTTGCTTGGTGCCGTCGATCATGGAATCAGCGTCTTTCAATTCGGTGTTATTTGCGGCAAGCGCACTCAGGGTTTTCTCATCGCGTCTTACCACAAATACTGGTTTACCACGCCATTTGACTTTAACCATTTGGCCCACTTCTACTTTATTTAAGTTGAACTCAACGGGCGCACCACCCGCTTTGGCTTTTTCACTCGGACTCCATGAGCCAAGAAAAGGTACCGCAATAAATCCCGCACCAACCGCGCCCACTCCGGCAGTCGCTAAAGTCAGAAATCGGCGTTTTCCTAAATCTACACCATCATTACTCATTCGGATAGTCTCCCCATCGACCGGTCAGATATTAGTCGTTCTATTATTAACAATTATTTTGTTGTGAAATTTTCGCCCACAGGGCAATTTTGGCTTTAAATTCTGTTGCAAATTCAGCGGTATAAGCCACTCAAACTGATATTTTCCACCAGTTGATTGGATTTTCCGGCAAGATTCTAATGAAATACTATATCATTTACAAGGAATTGCCAGTTTTTGTTTGTATCTTATTGAATTTTAAAGTGATTTAGTTTTGTTGGCCTTTTTAAATATCAGCTGATATCGACGTTTTTCCAACACAATCGATTGATCTCTAAATTGACCTCCATCAAACCGGTGGAATTGAAAGGTTATTTCCATCCTTAGATATGTTATTAATATGGTTTTAGAAAAAAATATCATTAGCCTTTGAGATCCATTTTTTATGAAGTTACCACCAATAGGACCCGGAATTTTAGTGACAGCAGCCTTTATCGGTCCCGGTACAGTGATTACCGCCAGTCTTGCGGGAGCCAATTTTGGCTATGCGCTGATATGGGCGTTATTATTTTCAGTGATCGCCACCTTGATATTACAGGAAATGGCAGCCCGACTAGGTATTGTGACTCAGCAAGGATTAGCTGAAAATATAAGACTGTCTCTATCAAATCCGACTGCACGTGCTTTTGGTATATTGTTGGTTGTATCAGCGATTGCGATCGGTAATGCTGCTTATCAGGGCGGTAATATATCCGGCGCAAGTTTGGGGCTGGCCAGTTTATTTAACAATCAACATCCTCAGGGATTCAATTTTTGGCCACTGATTATCGGCACATTGGCTTTTACTCTCCTCTGGAGCGGTAATTATCGAGTCATCGAAAAGTCTCTGATCGGATTAGTCGGATTAATGAGCCTAGCCTTTATTTCGACCTTTATTATTACCAAACCAGATTTGAACGAAATATTCTCAGGACTCTTTAATCCATCGATCCCCGATGGCGCAACATTGACAGTGATTGCATTAGTCGGCACGACAGTTGTCCCCTATAACCTATTTTTACATTCGGCCAGCGCTCATCAAAAATGGAAAAATCCCTCTCAATTATCTGAAGCGAGGAAAGATTTGTTTATTTCAGTTTCATTGGGCGGACTGATCTCTATGGCTATATTATCAACGGCCGCAACCGCTTTTTTTGGACGACAGCTAGCGTTGCATTCTGTAGCTGATTTAGCCCCTTCATTAGAGCCACTATATTGGCCAATTTTCTAAGATACTGATGGCTACCGGTCTATTTGCTGCCGGTATTTCTTCTGCCGTCACTGCGCCACTAGCAGCGGCTTTTACCCTTAGTGGCGTATTAAACTTAAACAAACAACTCAGCTCTACCAGCTTTAAGGCCATATGGTTGACTATTTTGGTAATGGGGGTCGCTGTAGCAAGTTCTGGCTATAAACCGATTTCAATTATCTGGTTTGCTCAGGTTGCCAACGGATTATTATTGCCGATTGTGACTTTGTTTTTATTGTGGGTAATGAACACCGAAAGACTGGGCAAATTCAAAAATTCTAGGATCCAAAATATATTGGGTTTGATGGTATTATTAGTGACTTTACTGCTAAGCGGTCGAAGTTTAATGTCGGCCTTTGGTTTGCTTTAAAAATGACCCATCCAAATAAACCTCTTCACATTGATATCAACTGCGACCTTGGTGAAGGTGAAACGTTAACCGATTGTGAAAAAGAAGCTCTGTTAATGCCATACATTTCCAGTTGCAATTTAGCCTGTGGCGGCCATGCTGGTAATGAATTAACCATAACGACTTCTCTTTCTAATGCAACTAAACATCAATTAAAAGTTGGCGTTCATCCTGGTTATCCGGATAAAATTAATTTTGGACGCCACTCTCTCTCCATGCCTAAAATAGAATTGGAGAAATCTTTGAAACAACAAATCGACTTAATTTCTACGATAGCAACTCAGAAAAACATTCGGCTCAACCACATTAAGTTTCATGGTGCCCTTTATAATGATATTGAAGCGGATCGTCGGTTAGCTGAAGAACTAGCCATTTTTTGTAAGAAATATTATCCATCAATGAAACTACTCGGATTGGCCAATGGAAACTTAAAAGCAGCCTGCAAAACACTTGATATTAGTTTTATCGCAGAAGGGTTTATGGATCGCGCCTATTTATCCAATGGGAAATTAACCCCTAGAAGTACCGAAGGCGCTGTGTTAAAAAGTGAAATCAATGTCGTTGAACAGGCGCTCGCCCTTGCTACCAATCAACCATTTAAAACAATTGAACAAGAGACGATCAAAACTAAAGTAGACAGTATTTGTTTGCACGGCGATAATCCAAACGCTTTGGCAATCGCTAAGTCAGTCTATAGGGCAATGTCAAAATCTGGTGTACAGATCAAATGAACGTCACCCATAGCCATTCGCTTTGGTACAAAATAGTCGATAACGGTGACTCAGGTTTGACCATTATTTTTGACGAAATGCCCAGTGAAAATTTGACCCGAAAAATAGTCAGTCTGCAACAGCAAATTCGAAATGCATTTCGAGACAAATATCTCGACATTATTCCAGCTTACCAAAGCGTCACTGTCTTGTTTAATTTATTAGAAATATCTAAAGACAATCTAAAAAAAACACTGTCGGATATTTTAAATAAGCCGACTAAACCATCAAATTATCAGTCGAGACTATTAGAAATACCGGTTTGTTATGAGTTTGAATATGCAAAAGACCTAGCTGAACTTGCCAAGTATTGCCAAATAACGGAACAACAAGTCATCGATATACATACCAGTAAAACCTATCTAGTGCATATGTTGGGATTTTTGCCTAGCTTCTTATACTTGGGAGGCTTATCACCTCAACTTTTCTGCCCTAGAAAAAATAATCCCGCGACAAGAATTCCAGCCGGTTCGGTTGGAATAGGAGGCGGACAAACCGGTATTTATCCGGTCGAGAGTCCAGGTGGCTGGCATATTATCGGCTGCACTCCTTTACCAATGTTTGACCCGACTAGAGATAACCCTGCGATTGCATTGCCTCTAGATAAAATAAAATTTATCTCCGTTGGACAGTCAAAATTCCTCGAACTGCAAAAACAATATAAAGAGCCAAACTAATGAGCATGCATTTTATTAAAGCAGGCTTACAAACTAGCATTCAAGATCTTGGCAGGCATGGTTTAATGCATTGGGGAGTTTCTAATAGTGGCGCGATGGATAATAATTCAATGAATTTAGTCAATTGGTTAGTCGATAAACCGATTGAATCAGCAGTCATTGAAGTGACCTTAATTGGACCAAAAATTCGTTTCGAAAAATCTATGACGATTGCTGTATGCGGCGCACAGTTTGATCTTTATCTAAACGACAATTCAGTATTTAACAATGAAACGATTCAAATTAAGGAAGGTGATGTATTAAAATTTGATCGACTGAAACAAGGTGCAAGGGCTTATATTGCATTTTCAGGGCAGTTACAAATAACGCCTCTTTTAGGAAGTTATTCGACCCATTTGACCGCTAAATTCGGTGGTTTTAAAAATCGTCAATTCTACGACGATGACCTTTTGGAGATTTCATCGAGTTCACTTTCACCCGACAAAAAGATAGCCGCAAAAAATGAAGTTATTTATTCAGGTAATTATCTTTTAAGGTGCACTCAGTCGGTTGAATCCGATCGATTTAGTCAACGACAATCTGAACAGTTTTTTTCTCAAAGGTACCAAGTCACGCCTGAGAGCAATCGAATGGGAATAAAACTAAGCGGAGAGCCGATAGAGTTTGAAGAACAGCTTGAAATTACTTCTTGCGGGTTATCGCAAGGTAGTATTCAAGTTCCGCCTTCTGGACAGCCCATTATTTCATCTGTCGATGGTCAAACGATTGGTGGTTATCCTCGAATCGCCAATGTAATTAGTACTGACTTACCGATATTGGGGCAATTGAAAGCGGGAGATCAATTAAATTTTACTTTAGTATCACAAGACTTAGCTGAAAAGATGTTTAGGTCGTGTTCATTTAGCACCGCCTTCTAGTCTGGCACAGACTAGAAATAGTTAATCTAAAATTCCACCATTTTAAAATTAAATGAGTGTTACCAAAACTCTAAATTTTCAACCTAGAATAATCAGTTGAAGCACAAGTACATATTCCGGTAACTATGAACACTCAGCCGCCTCCCACATTCGGCATTAGGCTCAGCCTCTTTCATAAAAATCCATGCCTAGCAAGGAGGGCTCTCGGTGTTTATTGGAGAGCCTGATGTGGGTAAATCAGTCTTACGAGAGCACATCGAAACCTTAGAAAAAGAACTCATCATAAGAAGTGCGCAAGGTAATTTAAGGTTGTGCCGGAACTTGTGTTATGGCAGTTTAATTGATGCGGCTAGAGAGGCGCAGAAAATCGCCACCATCGCCCATGTGAATAGCGTATTAGCTCAGCCGCATTGGCGAAGTCATGAGGAGCTGATTAAACAGCAAGTATCATAGCCTCCGTCAACTAGTTTTTTTAACGAGCCAAAACCATCGTAGAAAATGGTTTTGGCTTTTTCTTATTGGGAGTTATGAAGGTAAATTTTATGATACCGTTTGGTAAAGCTTCAGATTTCAATTTGGTAAAATAAAAAATTGTTATGCTTTCAGTGTGGCAAAACGGCCATAAAATCGTGAAATCTTATGACCAATAATTACCAGTCACCCGGTCTTCCCCCTCGTTAGAACCCAGCGTGCGGATTCAAACGTTCTTCCACTCAACAACAAGAATTCCGCTGCTGAAAGTATATCTAAT
>CAYVSL010000003.1:79010-95495 GCA_964454125.1 uncultured Kangiella sp. | reverse complement strand
GATACCTATCTCAATTGCAGCTGCATCTTTGCGGTTGCAATGATTAATTTAATAATAAAACGATTACTATAATCAGTGCTTGACTAGTGCTGGTTTTTAATGATGCTTTTGATTTAAAAAACTTATACCAGCAATTCATTTAAAAAAGGATTTCATATAAAAATTAATACATTGTTTTACTCAGTATGTTGATGTCAAATGAATTGAGTTAGTTGGCACAAGATATATGGAGTCATCCATTAGTTCTGGAGCAGTTGGCTAAGATCAGCTATGATTTACCATAACGATCTCAATTTTAACTTACTCATCAGGTAGCAAAATATGGATAATCAGCAACAAATAGATGCCGCTGTATTTCAAAAATTATTAAGCCATTTAAATGATCATAAAGAGGTGCAAAATATCGACCTGATGATATTAGCGGACTTTTGTCGTAATTGTTTAGCCCAATGGATGGTTACTGCTGCTGAGGATGTAGGTGTTTCGCTTGATTATGAAGTTGCCCGCGAAAGAGTTTATGGTATGCCTTACTCTCAGTGGAAAGAACAATTTCAAGCTAAAGCCAGTTCTGAGCAAATGGCTGCTTTTAATGCCAAACAACAAGCTAAAAACACTCAGTAATAATAATAGTGAAACTCAACTGGTATTTTGATTTTATATCCCCCTTTGCTTATCTTCAATTAAGCCAATTTAGCCGATTGCCTGAGGCTGTAGAGATAGAATTTAAACCTATTTTATTTGCCGGCTTATTAAAAGCCTGGAATAATGTTGGGCCTGCCGAAATCGCTCCAAAGCGAATTTTTACTTATAAACACTGTTACTCTATCGCTAAGAAAAATAATATCCCCTTTACCATGCCTCCAGCCCATCCTTTTAATTCATTAGCCGCTCTAAGACTTGCTATTGCATGCCAGAGCAATAAGAAATCGATACAGATTATCTTTGATACAATCTGGAAAGCCGGGCGTTCCCTCGATGATCCAAAGACTCTTGATTTATTAAGTTCAGAGCTTCAACTGGATAATATACAAGAGTTGATTGCTAACCCTGAAGTCAAAGATAAACTGCGTTCAAATTCCGAGGAAGCGATTCAGAATTTGGTCTTTGGCGTGCCAACCTTTGTAACTCAAGATAACAACAAAGAGATTTTTTGGGGCTTTGATACCTTTGAAATGCTACTGGATTATATTGAGGACCCCATTAGTTATTATGATCAGGAAATGCTTAACATCCAGCAACTACCCGAAGGTGTTCAGCGTCGTCGTTAATTAATGCAGGTTGTATGATTGAGGGTAAGGGCGTACGACTCTCCTAACCCGACCCAAAGCCTCTTTACCTCTTCATCGATGGTTCAAAATTTCGCCAACAGCAATGGCTATTTGATTAATTGAATTAAGGTTAATCGTGTCGGATAGGTGGCACGGAAAACCAATATTATCGATGGTTAAGTAAGGATGATATATCAAACGATGCTGTTTTGGTGTTTGTCTAAAAACTTAAGTTACTTTTCACATATTGAAATCGAACTTTTAGTCCCCATAAAATGTGGATAGCATGAAAACAGTAATCTACAGAAAATATGAAAGAGTGGTGTAAACGAATAATATTAGTTATCGCGGTTGCTGTCCTACCTGTCTTGGCAGGCACTAATTCGCTCGACTCGAAGATCGTATCTGGAAATATCAAAGCATTCAAAGAATTTCAAATACATCGCTCGACAGAAAATACTAATAACTGTTATCCGGAAGATAGTTCACTAAATAGTGAAACTGAGTCACAACTAGAAGCAACTACTGACTCAAAGGAATTTTCAAGCAATAACCCGCCTTTAACCCCTACAACTGCGAGTGCGATACTATTTCGGGACAATCTCCAAACGAAGCCAATTTATTGGTTAAAGGCTGAATTTAATCCCCGAGACCCAGCTTTACACACACTTGCTGATTTACGTTTCAAGCAAAACAATTCACCTTGGTTTATGCAATCGAACCAAAAGGTAAATGGCCGTTTATCTGGCTGGAAAGATGGCAACTCTCTTTATACTGCAAGCATTACCTACCACTAGTTTCTCATCTTCATACTGTACGAAAGCTCTATGGTTAGGTTTTTAAAGCTAGCCATTCGTACACCTAAAAAAATCAATTAAATATTAATCATTCGCTGAATACTTTTCAGTGATGCCTCCGATCATTCCTTATGAATAGTCTGGAAGATTGGTGGATGTAAAAGAGATATGAAGATGAAAACTTATCAAAGCAATAATAGCAATCCGACAATAAATAGGTATTCGATGTGGCAATACCTGATTATTTTTACTTCACTTATTTTTATGACTTTAAGTGCATTGCCCAATTTCTACCCAGAGCAAGAGTTTTTGCTTGTTTCTGGAAGGAGTGCTGACTCGCAACCAATAGATGCGATACAAATTCATCAGCAGTTAACAAAACAAGGGTTTTTAATTGAGTCCATTGACCCAATTGAAAGCTCTAGTTGGATCATTCTTGAATCAAATAAGCAGGTTAAAGCTGCACAACAATTTCTTTCGCAACATTTAGGAAGTGATTACACCGTCGAAATTCTTGCGGCAGACACCACACCTAAATGGTTAAAAGCTCTAGGTGGTGAGCCCATAAAACTGGGGCTGGACTTAAGTGGTGGAGTGCTTTTTGTTCTGAATGTTGATGGAGAGAAAGCTTTTACTGAGAGAATGCAACATATCCTGATATCGACAAAGCTTGTGCTACGAGAAAATAAAATCCGAAGTGTTCAGGTATCAAAAAATGGACAGAATAAAATCACTATTAAATCTGGACAACCTTCATTGTTAAGTGAAGTCGTTTCAGAAGTACAAAAAAAATTTCCAAATTTAACGATTCAATATGTCGATAGAACTCATGTTTTTCTATTTTATTCTGATGTAGAAAGAAATATTTTCCATCAGGAAATAATGCAACAATCATTAACGACATTGAGGGGAAGAATTGCAGAGCTCGGTATTACCGAAGCTGTGACTCAGCGACAGGGGGTTAGTCGGATCCGTATTGAATTGCCGGGCGTAAAAGATCCTAGTGAGGCAAAACGCATAATTGGTGCAACTGCATCGCTTGATTTTTATAAATTGCAAGCTCGCGGTGGTAAAACCTATGAAACCAAACATGGAGAGAAGGTGTCGGTTAATCCAATAGCGATATTTTCGGGTAAGCATATCAAGAATGCGCAGGCTGGCCGTGATGAAATGGGACTGCCGCTAGTCACTCTAACGTTAGATTCCCTAGGTGGAGATAAAATGTTTAAGTTCTCTTCACAAAATATTGGCAAGCCGATGGTGACGGTTTTTTCTGAGTATTACCAAAATGCCCATGGTGAAACGAAGAAAAAAAGTAAAGCGATAAGTATCGCAACGATCCAAGCTCAGTTAGGTTCTCGGTTTAGTATTACCAATCTTTCTAGCCCACAAGAAGCGCAAGAGCTGGCTTTACTGCTTCGTGCAGGTTCATTGGATGCACCTATTACCATCGTTAAAGAACGATCCATTAATGCATCGTTAGGGGAGTCCAATATTGATAAAGGTATGGCAGCATTGATGTTAGGAATTGGCCTGACTCTCGCTTTTATGGCTTTGTGGTATCGACGGTTAGGCTTAATCGCCAACTTCGCGTTGTTTCTTAACTTAGTTTGTTTACTCGGGTTAATGTCGCTGCTACCAGGAGCGGTATTGACCTTGCCTGGAATCGCAGGGTTGGTACTAACAGTCGGTATGGCGGTTGATACCAATGTATTAATTTTTGAACGCATAAAGGAAGAGAAAAAAAAGGGGCGAAGTCTGCCGCTTGCTGTTGAATATGGTTACAGGAATGCCTTTGCGACTATATTCGATGCCAACATCACCACACTAATTACAGCACTAATTTTGTATTCCATTGGCTATGGTCCAGTGAAAGGTTTTGCCGTCACTTTAGGGTTAGGGATCTTAACTAGTATGTTCACTGGCGTCTTTATCTCTAGAGCACTGACAAATGTATTCTATGCCCATACATCGACCCAATCTAATCGAATAGGAGCAACCTCATGAATTCTATATCTAAAAACCTAAAACTTAACAAATTAACCCGTATTCGTTTTATTGGACTCTATTTAACTATTGCAGTGATTATCATTTCGTTATCTGGAGTGATTGCTAAAGGATTAAACCTAGGAATCGATTTTACCGGAGGATTTATTACCGAATTTTCGACAAGTGAGCGGGTTAGTCAAAATGACATGCAGACAATTTTGGAAGATAGGATACAAGGAAACTTCATTCTTACTTCCGCTGATGAAGAAACAAATTGGATAGTTCGTCAACCAGATATTGATGATGGCTATACGAGCAAGTCATGGATTAAAAATCTTAAAGAAGA
This sequence comes from uncultured Kangiella sp., assembly GCA_964454125.1. Taxonomy (GTDB): domain Bacteria; phylum Pseudomonadota; class Gammaproteobacteria; order Enterobacterales; family Kangiellaceae. The sequence continues at coordinate 91,095 of CAYVSL010000003.1, read as the reverse complement.
GGTACCTTTTAAAGAAAATGTCATTCAAATTGATGCATTGAATTCTGATTATATCGGTACACAAATTGGTAAAGAGTTAATAAATCAAGGGGGACTCGCCATGTTGACTGCTTTGATAATTATTATGTTGTATCTTTCCGCTCGTTTCGAATGGCGTTTTGCATTAGGGGCGATACTCGCCTTATTTCATGATGTTGTTGCCGTATTAGGGATATTTGCTTGGACTCAGTTGGAATTTAATCTGACAGTACTAGCAAGCTTATTGGCCATTATTGGTTATTCATTAAATGATTCCATTATAGTGGCGGATCGTATCCGCGAGATGATGAGGCAAAATAAGGACGTCACTCTGAGTAATATCGTAAATGCAGCTATTAGCTCAACTTTAACACGGACCCTGATTACTTCAGGTACAACTTTGGCAACTATAGCTTCCGTGTGGTGGCTTGCGGGAACGTCGTTGGAGGGGTTTTCAGTTGCATTATTTGCCGGTATTTTGGTTGGGACTTTTTCTTCAATATGCATTTCGGCGACGTTCCCTGAACTCGCCGGATTAGACGTAGAGTACTATAAATTAATCCGTTGAATCACGAGAAATATTGAGGCATGCCAGTATTGCGACGACTCAAATTTATACACAGCAATTAAACAATTAGAAAGGGTTATAGCAAAAGGCATCCTGCGGTAATCGATCTTTCATTGCATTGACAGCATCTTTAATAGAGATGAACGCATACCTTGAATTTAAAGTGATGTGTAAGGTAATAAAAGTTCTAATGAATGCGAATGAATCTAAAGAAAAATTTTGCCCAGCGATGTACTTAATGATGATTCGCCAAAGTTGTGGCCAAAGGAAATGGCATTGCAAATTTCAACAGAAGAGTCAAAAAAAATCGCTTTAAACTTCGAACTAAAAACTTGAAATAATGTAACACCTATAATTAAACATGAACTACAATCAGAAACAAAATCAACCTATTTTCATGAAAATGGGTATCAAGAAGTTGAAATTATTGGTCATGGAGATGCTATCATGATAGTGTTGAATTTGTCGTCATAGTTGTTCGTACCATGTGGAGGGAGGGGATTATTTTAATCTACGTCTATTTGTTTTGTCGATAGATTCTCAAGGAAACTGGGAACTGATTAAAGGTGTTTAAAAATCGCTTGCCATTTCATTTTTAAAAAAAATACGGAACTCAATCTATATGCAAGAAAAACAAAAAATAGCGGTATTTATAGACGCAGATAACGCACCCGCCGCAAAAATGGACTTAGTCATTTCTGAGCTGGCCAAGTATGGTGTTGTTAATATTAGGCGTGCTTACGGTAATTGGACTAAATCAACCTTAAAATCTTGGGAAGCGATTCTGCACGAATATGCAATTGAACCGATCCAACAATTTGATATGGTAAAAGGTAAAAATGCGGCTGACATTAAAATGGTGATACAGGTGATGGAGGCTCTTTATACAAAGCAAATTGATGTTGTTTGTTTAGTTTCCTCTGATTGTGATTTTACCCCTTTAGTCACTCATGCTCTTTCTGAAGGAAAAGTTGTTATAGGATTTGGCGAAAGAAAAGCCCCCATGCCATTTGTAAACGCCTGTTCTAAGTTTCTTTATCTCGATAACCCGGAACCAGCAACCCCACAAAAAAATGGCACTAAAAAGAATGTTAAGTCCGATACAAAACTAATCAATTTATTAAGACAAGCGATTGAAGCTCACGAAGATGATGATGGATGGGCAACACTAGGTCCTGTTGGCTCGCACATATCCAATCAAGCTTCTTTTGACCAAAGAAACTATGGCTTTGCTAAATTGAGCGATTTGTTTAAATCAATCGATTTATTCGAAATGAAAAAAACTAAAGAGTTTGGATATAGAGTTAGAGACAAACGAAAGAAAAAATAACACAGTCGATATGACTTGATGCACTCGTCGCAACATCGATGGAATCCGGCGAGGCCCCGATGAGCGCCTTAAGCACCCATGGCAAAGCCAGAGGATTTTATGGAAACGGTTTCGATTTTAGTCGATGTACAAAATATCTATTACACTACTCGACATGTTTTTGAACGTCATTTCGATTACAACAAATTTTGGGCTAAAGTGACTCAAAACCGAAAAGTCATACAAGCTTCAGCCTATGCAATTGACAGGGGTGATTTAAAGCAAAAACAATTTCAAAACATACTTAGAGCCATTGGATTTGAAGTGAAATTGAAACCTTTTATTCAACGTTCGGATGGTACGGCTAAAGGCGATTGGGATGTCGGTATCGCGTTAGATGCGATTGAATATGCCGAGCAAAGTGATACGGTAGTTTTGCTATCAGGTGATGGGGACTTTGATTTATTGGCTCAAAAAATAAGAACAAAATATCAATCCAGAGTGGAGGTTTATGGAGTACAACCACTGACCGCTGCGTCACTAATAAAATCGGCAAGTCAATTTTATCCAATCGAATCAGATTTACTATTATCTTAAAAATTAGTTAAGCATGAAAACACAAGCCACATTTGATAATCAATAGATGACCATCTGGGGGAGATTGAGTGAGTCTTTCATCTGGATTTTAAAGCAATTCAACCGAAATGTGACTATACTTGCTCAAATATCACCACTAAAACACGACCTCATTGAATAACAAGTTAGATGCGAAAATGGAACTTCAAGCAGAACTTACAAAGTATAAGTCAGAAAATACGCGACTTGAACAGATCGTTAGGTCTTTTACTGCCACCAAAAAACTTCAAAATGCACTTTTCCAGATAGTTGATCTTGCCAATTCAAGCAATAGTCTTCCAGACTTTTATTCAGAAATACACAAAATTGTGAGTGATCTGACTTTAGCAAAAAACTTTTTTATTATGTTGTTACACCCTGAGTGTGACAGCGTTAGTTTTCCTTATTATAAGGATGATGAAGATGATCAACAAGGGGATGACGATCCGCTGCATAACCCCACCATGAAAATTCCTAAGGAAAAACTGGCTGGACTTACAACCATGAGAGTCATAAGAGAACGCAAATTGTTGCATTTAAATAGGTTCGAACTAGAACGAGTGGCATCAACTGGTCGAACCGCGGAAGATTGGATTGGCGTGCCTTTGATAATCGAAGAGCAAATTCTAGGCGCATTGGTTGTACAAAGTTACGATAAGGGATTTCGTTACAGTAAACGGGATGAAGAGCTGCTTGTTTATGTTTCCCAACATATTGCTACCAGCTTAAAAAGAAAGCAGGATGCAGAATTGCTTAAAGAAGCTCATGATGAACTAAAAAGCCAAAACAAAGAGCTCGAAAACAGAGTCGAGGCTAGGACAAATGAGCTCAAAAAAATCAACCTTACTTTGGCAAATGAAGTAGAGGTGAGAAGAAAAAGTGAGAGTATTCAAAAGGCCCTTTTCAAGATCACCGATCTTGTTAGTACTGCAAAGCATTTAAATGATCTTTTTGCCGGGGTTCATCAAACCATTGCTGAATTGATGTACGCCAAAAATGCGTTTATCGCTACCTTGTCTGAAAAAAAAGATCATCTGGAATTCCCCTATTTTGTCGATCAACATGATGATCAACCCGATACTATTAAGTTCACTCTAAAAAGAACACAATTGAAACAAGGACTAACTGCACAAACACTTATTAGTGGTAAATCTTTGCTTCACAATTCCTCTGATCCCACCGTTCGAGAACAAATTGGGCATGAAGCGGTTTCTTGGCTTGGTGTGCCTTTAAAGGACAAAAATGATACTTTTGGAGTCATAGTCGTTCAAAGCTATGATGTAGCTCATATATACGACCAACATCACTTGTCACTGTTAGAAACAATTGCCCATCAGGTGTCGATCGCTATTTTACGTAAAAAAGACGCGGACGCACTTATAAAAGCACATGAACATTTGGAACGGCGAGTCAAAGAAAGAACATCAGTGCTAGAAAAAACCATCGCCAATCGGCGAAAAATTGAAAAACGATTAGAGCATGAATCATTGCATGATTCTCTTACTCAATTACCCAATAGGCGTTACCTAAGCGAAGAGCTTAATATTGTATTAAAAGGAAAAATCACTGAACAGCCATATGATGTCGCGTTGCTTTTTCTTGATTTAGATCGTTTCAAAATTATTAATGATAGCCTAGGTCACCATATTGGTGATTTATTTTTGATCGAAGTCGCCAAAATTCTAAAAAACTGTATGCGAGAGGATGATAAAGTCGTTCGTTTGGGCGGCGATGAATTTTGTATTTTGATGTATGATATTTGCTCGGTTAAAGTAGTTGTTTCGCTCGCAGAGCGAGTGTTAAACAAATTACGCCAACCGGTTATTATTGAACAACATTCTTTAATTACTAGTGCAAGCATTGGTGTCAGATTGGCAAAAATAGGTAAAGATGACAGCGATCGTGTTATCGGAGATGCAGATTCAGCGATGTATCAGGCTAAACAAGGAGGCAAAGATCGCTATTGTTTATTTGACGCCAATGTAAGAAAAAAGATCTCTCAACGACTCAAAATTGAACAAGACCTCAGAATTGCGATTGGTACGGACCAGATTGTACTATATTACCAACCAGTCATCGATTTATTTAGTCATAGGGTCGTTGGTCTTGAAGCGCTTATTCGTTGGAAGCATCCTCAACTCGGTTTTATTGGTCCTGCAGAATTCATTCCAATTGCTGAAGAGACCGGTTTGATACAAGAATTAGGAGAATCTATTGTTTCGATGGCTTGTGAAACGTTGAGTGAATTTTCTAAAACTATTGAACTCAAAGAACTTTACATCAATATCAACATATCGGCAATACAAATTCTTACTCGAACATTAGATGATTTTATTCGTAAAGAAATCGCTAAATATGATATCGATCCAAATAATTTGAATGCTGAAATAACCGAAAGTATTTTGATAGAAGATTTCAATGCGGCTATTCTTTTTGTACGGGAGCTCAAATCGATCGGTATGAAAGTATTGCTGGATGATTTTGGTACTGGTTATTCTTCGCTTAGTTATTTACATCAATTTCCTTTTGACATCATCAAATTGGATCAATCATTTATACAATCAACTGATGAAAATGACAAAATGGTTGGTATGATAGAGTCAATCGGTTTTCTGGTTGCGAGCCTAGGGATGGATATTGTTGTAGAAGGGATAGAAACTGAATCTCAGCTTGAACTTGCTCAAAACCTCAACTGTCAGTTTGGTCAAGGATATTTATTTGCTAAACCAATGCCAAAATCTGAAATTTTGGCATTTATAAAAGCATGTTAAATATTGAAAATAAGTTGATTAAAATTATTCAACATCAGGCGTTCAAAAAAATTCCATGGAAAAATGGCAAAGGTGTCACACTGGAATTAGCTATTAATCATAAGGCTATGTTATCCAATTTCGACTGGCGATTGAGTATTGCAACGGTGGATAACAATGGTACGTTTTCAGATTTTGAAGGGTATACCAGAAACTTAGTACTTATTGACGGGAAAGGTGTCTGCCTAAGTCATAATAAAAACAAGATTGATCGGTTAGAAAATATTTTGGCTTTTTCTACCTTTGATGGTGGTAATAAAACAACCGCCACACTTATCTCCGGCCCAATAACCGATTTTAACCTGATAACTCGAACCAAAAATTTTGCCAGTTCAGTCGAAACGTTTAGCGGTTCACATACGGTTACTCTAAAGAACTCACAACTTTGTTTTATTTATGGGCTGTATGAAAAGCTCGAAATTGATTCTAAACAGGCTAAAATTGCTGAAATTTTGCTCGCTGGTGATTTAATGCAAATATCCAGAAATAAGCTGCCCGATCTAGAGGTTACCGGTTACAATTTTATTGTTGTGTACATTGATAAACAATGAGATCGAATAGATACATATTTTCCTTATAACCCCTGAACATATTGAGCATTGGTTGAAAGTCTAACGAGACTATTGAGCGAAGCTTGAGCAATATCGATGTTGTTTAACAGTCCTTCAAAATATTTGATTAGTTCCACTTTATTTGGTTGCTCTTTTGAACCCGCGCCAATATTGGTTAAATCAATAAAAAATTCATCCAATAGATCCGATAGATCTCTTACAGCATCAATATTCAAAAACTGTTCGTGATTATAGATGCTTGGATATCCGCCTTTTTGTTTATCAACGGAAAATGAAATCCCCTTCACATTGGTGATGGTAGTGGCCTTGGTACATTTGAGCATACAGCTATCTTCGATACTGGATTTTTTACAACCGACCGTCTGTTGGAAAAAACATTGCCTGCTGGTCATCATTAAGATCGGATGGTAAATACTGTATAACAATTTAAAATTTTCAGGGCGACGAATATTTTTGATTTGAATTTTGTTTATTTCATTGGAAATAAAGGCACCTTTGCAGTTGAGTTCTTCTTGCAGAGTTAATAGTGCATATGAATTTGTGGTATTTAAGAAGGGACCCGCTATCCACTCAATACCCATTTTAAATGCTTTGTAAGCAATGCCGGTATTATTGCTGACTATTCGTTTGGGTCTAACTTGTTCTAAAACTCTAACGGCTTCGATATAATCTTTGCCGATCAAAACTGCCGGAAACCAAGGGATTAATCTTGGATTACTTAAAAATAAGTCGATGAATTTTGTACAATCCTTTTTAAAGCTCTCAGGTAATTTAAAATAGATATCCACATCGGTAGCTTCACAAAGTTCAAAATCCTTTTCATTGGCGATCAATATTGATAATTTTGCTTGCTTTTCTATTTTGGAGTGTTGGATAAGCTTTGGCAGCTCTATAGGTGAAATCACTTTGACCGAGTTATTGAGTAGAAAAGCGATCTCATTTTTTAGTTCGGTTAACTCTTTAAATGGAACACTTAAGCCGCTTTTAAGTCCATCAAAATTATAATTTTCTATACAATGATTTGCATCATCAAAACTTTTAAAGCGTTTTATTAATGCTTGAGGATCGATTGTTGACTTATCCGATGGTGCCAGATTCGTTTTTGTTTGCGCGTCGAAGGTTTTATTTTGACACATTGCTTTAACGGTTAGAGGATGACCTTGTTTACCAGAAAATTCGAATGTTAATTTCTGTTTATCAATATTAAGATCTTTGATCTTATCCTTTAAAATATCACCTAGATCATTTTTATCTTTATAAAGTGTTTCTTTGACTTCTTGAATTTGTACTATAGATATAGCCTTGTTCGAATCAATAGCGTGTTTTACGCTGTGATCACGTGGATTATCAATAAACATTGATTTAGTTAAATCACCCTTTAAAAATGAATTGGTAAAATCACGATTAAATACTTTATGCAGATTAGAATCATCAGTCAATAATTGACCGGATTCAATAAAATGGTTGATTTGATGCCGCCAACTATCGACCACCGTATATACATAATGGGCACCTTTGATTCGACCTTCAATTTTCAATGAATCCACTCTAGCATCCACTAGTTCCGGTAAGTCAAAATAGGCGGAGTTGTCTTTTAAATTGAGTGGAAATTGATTGCCCGTGGCAGTGATTTCATATTCATCGCGACAGGCTTGACTACATCGACCACGGTTGCCGGAATTACCGACACTGACGGAACTTGAATAACACTGTCCGGAAAAGGCGATACACAAAGAGCCATGTACAAAGACTTCAGTTAACAGGTTCTTTTGGTGGGCGAGAGCTGTCAGGGATTTTATTTCATGGAGATTTAGTTCGCGAGATAAATTGGCTCTAGAAGCGCCGATTTGGGCTAGAAATTCAATTTGGCCTTCATTGTGAGTGGTTAATTGAGTTGATGCGTGAATATCTAATGTTGGGAAATACTTTTTAACCAGATTAAATAAACCCAAATCTTGAACAATTATACCATCAATGGTGGTATTAACCAGTTGGTTCAGCAGCTTAAACAACGATTTAAGCTCTTGCTCCAAAATAACCACATTCAAGGTTAAAAAGACTTCACAATCATGTTTATGGGCGAGCCTGAGGACGCCATTTAATTCATCAAATGATAAATTGGATGCTCTATTTCTAGCATTAAAGGTGTCCAGACCACAATAAACAGCATTGGAGCCGGCAACAATGGCTGCTTTAATGGCCTCTACATCACCGCCTGGTGACAATAATTCTAGTTTTCTACTCATAATTGAACTATGTGACCGCTATATTGACAACCTCAAAAAAGATGTCCATCGATATCAGGACGCGATTTTATCTGTATACCCCGCTTATTGCTATCTATTCAGGTATATTGCTATCTTTTAGGCTACAATCGGTGCTGAAAAAAACGATATAAGGAAGAAAAAGCCTTGAGTAAAAAACATTTAGAAATACTGTCTGACCTTGCGACTGAAGCGCACAACCGTATTCAACAGGACTTTGAAAATATTAATCCGGTTGTCGGTATTAGTCGCGGCATGCGTTCTGTCGGTATACCTGCCGATGCAATGACCATTGATTGCTTAAAAACAGGTAAACGAATTATCGTTATTTTGCATGATCAGCAACCTGAGATCATTCAATATCAATTTTCCTTTAAAGCACAAGATCCCGATGAAAAATTTGAGACTTTCAATTTTGATGATTTAAATGCTCAAATATTGTATCAATGGATGAAGGAATATTTTTCGATTGTGATCAATTGAAGTCAAAAACAAAAAGGAACGAAATCAAAATGAGAATAAATACTTTGAAAATATTACTATTACGATTAATGATGCTCGTCTCCCTATTGGTCTTGACCGGTAGAGCGGAAGAGGAAAAACCGCAGGTCCTATCTCCCCCGGATTCAGAAGTTCATGTTTTCGACCTAACGATTAAAGAAGGGCTCTATCGGTTAGAAAATGGTGTAAATATTTCCAATAATTTGGGTTATGATAATCAGCCTTTTTTTACCGACAAAAGTGACACCATGCTTTTTGTTTCTGTGAGGGATGGAAAACAAACCGATGTATTTGAATATGATCTAAATAGTCAAAAAACTACCCAGATAACCAATACCCCTCATAGTGAATATTCACCAAAAACATTAAACGACAACCAAAATGTCACTTTTGTCAGCGAAGGGGGTGATCCTTATCAATCTGTATGGAGCTTGAACCGGATGACAGGAAAAAGCGCTTGGCTTCTTAACTCGAAAGAGCCGGTTGGTTATTACGCGGTGAACGAGCAAAACGGCGATGTATTGTTTTGGTCACGTTACGGTTGGAGTGTTCAATACCTTAATCTAGAGCGAGATGAAAGACGTTTTGTTAGCGGTCACGCTATTCCAAGCTCTCCACAACCAATTCCCAATAGTGAGCGTTTTAGTTTTGTTCATCGACAAACTAATGGTGAAGTTTGGATAAAAGCGTTTAACCCAAAAGATTTTTCTATTACACCAATCGCGCCAATTTTCGGTAGTAATTATGATTATACTTGGGCACCTAACGGTGATATTTTACGAGTAGAAAATAATCAACTATTTGTTTGGCCAAGCCAGAAAAAAAATAACCGTTGGCAAAAAGGGCAAGATCTAAATCAACATTTTAGTGGTCAAATTACTCGACTGGCGGTAAGCCAAAATGGCAAATATATTGCACTGGTCGAAAATCGTTAGTGCCTGTAGAACTTTTATGGAACTTTTGATTAGGAAATTAATATTATCAGTACAAGCAAACCTATACTTTACAGTTTTAGACGATGCCCTTATGCTATAAGAGCCCGGTTAGCAATTGGTTCGAGTGGGAGTTCGGTGCAATTGAGAGAAATTTTACTCAGAGATAAACCGGCTGAAATACTGGATATTTCTTCCAAAGGCACCGTCCCCGTTTTGCAGCTTTCCGATGATCGCGTGATCGACGAAAGTCTGGATATTATGTTTTGGGCGCTTGAGCAATCCGATCCGCTCAATCTTCTAGAACAACGTACCTTGTCTCAATCCAAAGCATTAATCGATATCAATGACCATCAATTTAAACCTTGTCTTGACCGATACAAATATGCGCTTCGTTTTCCTGAACAAAGTGAAATAATCTATCGCAATCAGTGCCTTTTTTTTCTCAAACAACTGGATGATTTATTAAATGAAAACGCCTGTCTATTAGGGGCAAAACTTTGCCTAGCCGATATCGCAATATTTCCATTTATTCGACAATTTGCTAGTGTGGATAAAGACTGGTTTAACTCGAGCAACTATAATAATCTTCGACATTGGTTACAACGGCAACTCGATTCAAAACTATTTAGAAGTGTTATGATGAAATACAAGCCATGGATGGAAAATAAACGGCAAGTGGTTGATTTTTAAATCAATGTCTCGCCTAGAAACCTGAGGAAATCGGCGAGTCAGTCTCGCTTTCGATGTAGAATAATTGTATGTTTAAAACCGATTGTAAAAAATGCATTGCTGCTCGTTGGACCCTAGTGGTCGCCTTGATTGTGCTGGGGATTTATTATTTTACCGGTCAATTCTAATTCGATTTAGGGTGTCGGTTTAGGAAAATTCAATATCTTGTCGGTTTCGTACCTTTTTTCACATTGTTCTGGCGCATGTTTTACAATTCGGCTAAAAAAAGCATCATCAATTCTTTGCCATTTTTCAATCATTAATTCGCCAGTGTTGGCTTCCTCAAAGGATTCATCTAATAATTCCTGGCGAGCTTCAAATAGTGCGTGGCTAATATACATGTGCTTGTGCGCTGCAGGCGGTGTTTGACCGCAGTAGAGATTTTCACCGCCTAGTGCCGCTTGCATAAAAGCGACTTGTTGTCTTTCAATATGCTCTTGTGGAATTTCTTCAAAATAGAGTTTTAACCAAGGATCTTTATAAATTTTGTCGTAGAATATCTTGCTGATTTTTTCAATCATGGCGGTTCCGCCCATTGCTTCGAATTCTTCTCTCTTATTTGGTGCCATCTATTTAACCTCAATTCGGAATAAGAGTAGCCAGTAACCCTCGGAATATCTGATGCTAGATGGATACTCTTATTCCGAGTTGAGGTTATTGACTCTTTTACTTTTGTTTTTCAGTTGCTCCATCAAAGTTCAACATGATTGTCGATTTGTTCAGGATTATTGTTAGTGTAGACAAAATGTCGTTTTTTCTCGAATTTTGTCCAATAAATAGATAAATTAAGGCGAAGCCTTGTTTGTTTCTGTTTAAAAAAGGTATTAATTATGGCGAATGATGTAAATTCACTTTGTAGCTATTCTTTGCAAGATCATTTAATGATAGAGTTCAATCAACTGATCATTCTAGGTCGAAAACAAGGGCCAAGATTTATCAACAAATTTTCTGCCAGATGATGGTGGTTATAATTATAGCCAACGGGCAGTTCTTGGAGAAAAAATGGAGAGGTTTGAAATTTCTGGTGGTCGAAAATTAGACGGCTGTGTCCGAATATCCGGCGCAAAAAATGCCGCTTTACCTATCTTAATGTCAACCTTACTGGCTGATGGTGTGAGTGATATCAGCAACGTACCTCAATTAGAGGATATAACGACCACTCTAAAACTACTCGGCTGTCTTGGTGCCAATATGACTTCGAGTGGTAAAAATTTGGTGCAAATCGATACTCGTAAAATCAATTCCCATAAGGCTCCTTATCATTTAGTTAAAACCATGCGCGCCTCGATACTTGTTTTGGGACCATTACTGGCGAGAGTTGGAAAAGCCGATGTTTCTCTACCTGGCGGTTGTGCGATAGGCTCCAGACCGGTGGATTTGCACATTAAGGGGATGCAAGCAATGGGCGCAACCATTGAAGTCAATGATGGTTATATAAAAGCACAGGCTGAAAATGGTCTCATCGGAGCTAGGATATTGATGGATACGGTTAGCGTCGGTGCGACAGAGAATCTGTTAATGGCTGCCACATTGGCAAAAGGAATGAGCACCATCGAAAATGCGGCAAGAGAGCCAGAAATTGTTGATTTGGCCAATTGTTTGATTTCAATGGGAGCCATCATTGAAGGTGCCGGTACTGATGTGATTACTGTGCAGGGAGTCGAGAAATTACGCGGTGCTCGACACCAAGTACAACCAGACAGAATTGAAACCGGGACTTACCTAGTCGCCGGCGCGATTACCGGTGGTCGGGTATTGCTCAAA
>CAYVSL010000003.1:0-78910 GCA_964454125.1 uncultured Kangiella sp. | reverse complement strand
TCAAACTGAAAGAATCTGGGGCCCATATATCGACTGGTCATGATTGGATAGAGCTGGATATGAAGGGGAAACGAGTCAAAGCAGTGAGTATTAAGACGGCACCATTTCCAGGATTTCCGACCGATATGCAAGCGCAATTTACCACTTTGAATATTGTTGCTGAGGGGACTGGAGTTATTGTTGAAAATATTTTTGAAAACCGTTTTATGCACGTTAATGAAATGCTGCGTATGGGCGCAGACATATCCATCGAAGGTAATACTGCGATTTGCACCGGAGTCAACCAATTGACCAGCGCTCAGGTGATGGCGACTGATTTGCGGGCATCGGCCAGTTTGGTATTGGCCGGATTAGTGGCAGAAGGAAATACAATTGTTGATAGAATCTATCATATCGATCGTGGTTATGATTGTATTGAAGAAAAATTACTCGCATTGGGCGCCAAAGTGAGTCGTGTTGCGGTTTAGTTTGAGGCTTTTTTACCAATAAGAGAGTTATGATGAAAAATTCAGAACTTATTTTTGAACTTGATAGACTGGTTTCAGAAGAACAAAATCCAGACACGTTGGATATTGACCTTTTGGATACTTTGAATGTGGTTAAAAAACTAAATCAACAAGATGATTTAGTGGCTAAAGCTGTGAGCCAAATATTACCCAATATCGCAGAAGCGGTTGATATTATTGTTAACCGTTTTAAACAAGACGGTCGACTTATTTATATGGGGGCTGGAACCAGCGGTCGGTTAGGTATTTTAGACGCGGTAGAATGTGTACCAACGTTCGGTGTAGCCTCTGATAAAGTGGTTGGTTTGATCGCAGGTGGAGAATCGGCAATGTTCAAAGCCATTGAAGGCAGCGAAGACGATCAATCATTGGCTGTTAAGGCGCTTAAGGCGATTAATTTTTCGGCAGAAGATGTATTAGTCGGGATCGCAGCTAGCGGTAGAACACCCTACGTTGTTGGCGGATTAGATTACGCTCGTAGCTTGGGGGCTGCCAGTATTTCACTTAGTTGCAATCCCCAATCTGAAATATCAAAAAATGTGGATGTTTCTTTAATCGTCATGGTAGGACCTGAAGCACTTACCGGTTCGACTCGAATGAAGTCGGGCACTGCACAAAAGATGGTGCTTAATATGTTATCAACGGCGGCAATGATACGTTGTGGTAAAAGTTATCAGAATTTTATGGTTGATGTAAAAGCGACCAATCAAAAGCTGTATGCAAGAGCCACTAGAATGGTAATGCAAATTACGGGTGCCAGTCAGACTTTAGCTGAAGAAACGCTTGAACTGGCAGACAGACAAGTGAAGCTTGCCGTATTAATGCTACTTGCGAAAGTCGGTTGTGCTACCGCAAAGGGTTTACTCAATGATAGTGATGGATTTTTGAGAAAGGCTTTGCAATTAAATGATCCGAATTTAGATAATAATAATATTTCGACAAAAAAATATTGATAATAAAATAATAGGGGAAAAAAATGGAATGGCTTAAAATCTTACCGCCTCTGGTGGCGGTTGTCATTGTACTTTGGAAAAAAGAAGTTATTCTTGCGCTCATCATGTCCATTTTCGTTTCCGAATGGCTGCTATTGACTGAGCCGTCTTTAATGGGGCCAGTGACCGGTGGGTTCAATACACTTGATCGTATCACTGCTGTATTTGCAGATGCCGGAAATACACGTATTTTGGTTTTCAGTGTAATGGTCGGTGCTTTACTTGCTTACATGCGAAAATCTGGTGGCGTGACTGGGTTAGTTAAAACCTTAATTTCAAATGGACTGGCAAAATCACCTAGGCAGGTTTCAATGATGGCGAGTGTTACCGGTGTGGTCGTTTTTGTTGAATCCAATTTAAGCGTATTAACGGCAGGCATTCTTTCCAGAGGGTTGTTTGATCAATACGGTCTTAGCCGTGCAAAGTTAGCCTACATTATTGACAGTACTTCTGCACCCATTTGTATTTTGATATTACTCAATGCATGGGGGGCTTATGTATTAGCGCTACTTAGTAGTTATGAGCTAGAGACTAGCTCTGCAGAAATTTTGTGGGGGTCAGTCCCGTTTAATTTTTATGCTTTGATCACCTTGGCAATCGTCTTTTATTCGGCTTATTCTGGAAAATATTATGGACCACTTGCCACCAGTAAGGTCCATATTCGAGAAGATGAAAAAGATGGTGTCAATCAAAATGGATCCTCGATGGGGCCGTTAGATTCTATGCTCGATCAGGATGCGGTTGGACATGCTAGTTTTATGTTGGTTCCTATTTTGGTCATGGTGGGCGGAATGATTGGATTTATGTTTTGGACAGGCAATGGCGTTCTATCCGCAGGTAGTGGTTCTAAGTCGGTTTTTTATGCAACCAGCCTGGCTTGTTTGGTGGCTTATTTTATGATGTTGGCGAGTGGTCGATTTAAGCATCATCAATTGGTCAAAATTGGTTTTACCGGTATGTCAGAACTTTTGCCACTAGTGGCTATTGTTCTATTGTCACTTGCTTTGGGGGCCAGTCTTAAAGAGTTGGGGACTGGTATTTATATCTCTCAAATCGTAGGTAATTTTTTGCCGATTTATTGGGTCGCACCGATGATTTTTATTGTTGGTGGTGTGATGTCTTTTTCAACCGGGACCTCTTGGGGAACCTTTGCTATTTTAATTCCTATCGGTGTACCGATTATTCAAACGATGGGATTGCCACCATCATTGATTATTGGTGCGATCCTAGGTGGCGGCGTGTTTGGCGATCACTGTTCTCCAATATCGGATACAACGGCTGTATCTGCAATCGCTTCCGGTTGTGACTTGCTGGAGCACGTCAAAACACAATTGCCTTATGCACTATTTGCTGGTGGCGTATCGGTTGTTTTGTATTTAGTGGTTGGGTTAGTGATATTATAATCTTAAAATAATGGTGATAACCATAGTTCGGTTTCGTAAGAAATTGAACGAGTCAGAGAAAATATGTCAAGAAATACACAAGTGAACATTCATTTAGATAATATTCGATCCAATTTTTCATTGGCGAATCAATGGGCGCCACAATCAAAAAATATGGCGGTTATTAAAGCAGATGCTTATGGGCACGGCTTGGTAGCCGTAGCAAAGGCTTTGCAGGCTTTAGTACCCGCTTTTGCAGTAGCGATATTTGATGAAGCGGTTACACTAAGACAGGCAGGCATCACAAAAAATATTCTTATATTACAAGGTGTTTACTGTGCGAATGAGCTAATCTATGCCAGTGAAAATGGTTTATGGATAATCTTACATAATCGATCGCAACTTGAATTATTGTTGGCCACACCACTGAAACAATCGCTAAAAGTGTGGTTAAAGTTAGATACCGGAATGCATCGGCTCGGTCTTGATCAAACCGAATTTGAAAGAAGTTTACAAGCGATAAAACAGTGTCGTTGGATTGAAGATGATTTTGTTGTTTCATCCCATTTTTCTTGTGCGAATGAATTGGCAAGTGATGAGTCAAAAAAGCAGCTCAACAAATTCAAAAAAATGATTACTAAGGCCAAATTACCATCAGAAGTTGAATTAAGTTTGTCTAATTCACCGGCGATCGCTCACTTACCGGAATCTAACCTTGATTGGAATCGGCCAGGGATCATGCTTTACGGTTTACCCTTATTTGATGGGCCCCATAACAGCGATCAACCACTCAAAGCGGCGATGACTTTTGAATCAGAAGTGGTCGCCATTCGTGAAGTAGAAATCGGTGAAACGGTTGGCTATTCTAATCAATGGCAAGCGACCCGGCCATCAAAAATCGCGACGGTTGCGGTCGGTTATGCGGATGGTTATCCCCGCCAAGCAATCAATGGTACGCCTGTATTGGTTAACGGAGAAAGAGCCTATTTAGCCGGGGTGGTGTCAATGGATTTGATCAGTGTTGATGTGACAGACCTGTCAAAGGTTTCAATCGGTGATCTGGTTGAGCTTTGGGGTGAACATTTATCTGCTAATGAAGTCGCTAGTTACGCGAATACTATCGGTTATGATTTAATATCAGGTGTTAGTCGACGAGTGCCTCGTGTTTATAAATGAATTCTTGCTAGGTAAGAAATAACGATTCCCATATTTGGATTGTCGGGGGAATTTAATTTAACCGCATGGCGTAAATCTCGGGCGGCTTGCCCCCGAGCTGGATAGTGTAAACGGGGTTTTTTTCCAGTTTACGGTATTCAGTTCATGGACCTTCAGAGAAATACGCATCATGTTTACAGGCTGATGTTTCATTTTGTTTGGATCCCAAAGTATAGGCAGAAGGTATTTGTAGAGCCTCAAAGGGAAGCTATGAAGGCTATTATCAAGAAAATTGGATATGACTATGAAATCGATATTGTGGACGCAAAGCTATTTTGTTGAAACTATCGGAAATGCTGATGAGAAGACGATCAGAAAGTACGTTCAGAACCAGTTAGTAAAGCTTGATAGTAAGGAAGAACCAGCTCGACAGTTGGGATTGTTTTAAAACTCGGCTAGCTTGCTGCCGAGGTTTTTATTTACAACATAGACCTACCTTGGTAAACAAAGTGATTACCGCTTATCCAAACGCAGCATTGGATACTCAAGCTTATCTTACTTCTGGCCGAGTTATTTGGACACAAATACGCAAAAACTGGGATCAAATTAGCTTGGAAAATAGAAAAATATTTGGCTATATAGTACTTGTTGTTGCTCATGGAGAGCAAGCAGCCGAACAAGCTTTGGGTGGTTTTGTTCCCGGTAAAAATCAGCCTAATGGGTAATCTAAAAAAAAATCAATTCAAACTATTCAACGGGTGGATCTGGTGGATATGGTTCTTATGTCAGTGACGGTGAGTGTTCGCATATTTCGTCGGGTAGTGTTTTTATGTCGACCTGTTAGTTGACCAGAAATATACAGAGATTGAAATCTAATGGAGTGATCACTTTTTATCGGCTCACTTCATCTAACAAATACAAAATCGATTGATAAGGTAGCCCACTGTGCCGAGTCAATCCTATTTCACAGGTGATACTATTGCTAAACCCACGAGTGCAATTTTCTGGCACTTGTTTTTTCAGCTGAGACAACGCCGATGTATTTAATTCTGGTGTGGTAAATCCTTTGTCGCCTGCCCAGCCACAACAATCAATATTTTCGGGTACTATCACCTTATTAGCACAAATATTTGCAAGCGTTAGCAATTGGTCCTGCAATCCCATGCGACGACTACTGCAAGTGATATGCAGCATGATGGTTTCTTTGATTGGTTGAATCTTCAAATGATTGACCAAGTATTTAAGGGCGAACTCTGTCGGTTCAAATATGTTCAATGACTTTCCCATTTTATCCTTTGAATACTTAGCACAAGGGCTGGTGTCCATGATGATCGGAAGCTTACCGGATTGGCTTTCCCTCCATAATATTGCTTCGAGCTGTTGCTGTTTTTGATTGGCTAGATCAAACATTCCTTTACTTTCATAAGGCATTCCGCAGCAAAGTTCATTCATATTATTGGGAATGATGATCTGGTAATCAGCTTTTTCCAACAAGCGGATGGTTATTTCGGTTAACGGTTGCTGATTGATTGCGCCGGGTTGAGTGCCCATCGTTCGACTGGCACAAGAGGGAATATAAACCACCTGTTGGCTATCCGATTTGCTCGAGCGAATTTTAGCAGGGATTAATTTAGAACGGTTGGCAGTAGGGTATTGGTTAAACAAAATAGGGATCATTTTGTTTGATTGTTTGTGCTGATGCTTTCCATTTAAATTAATCAATTTGGCTGGCAAAAACTTTTGCACTAAATCGTTAATACGAAAAATCTGGTTGGCGATCCAGCTGCTGGTTGCAAAATGATTATTAGTCCATCGAGCGAAACGATAAGCGATTTTGAGGCGAGAATTATTGTAAATTTTACCGCGAATGGATTTTATTAATTCTCCGGTGTCGATCCCAATAGGGCAACGATCAGCACACAGTCCAGTCGCGGCACAGGTATCGACTCCCAGATAGTTAAACTGCCTAATGAGTTTTTGAATCGTATGTTTTATTTTCCGACTTGGTTGCTGCGTGCTCAAAGCTTGCAATTGTCGATACATCACAATTCTTTGTCGTGGAGTCAGGCTTAAATTGCGTGAAGGACACACGGCCTCACAAAAACCACACTCAGTACATTGGTCGATTAAATCATCGGCAACAGTCAGTTGTTTTAAGTTAGTGAGATGAATATTCGGATCATGATTAATGATGACTCCGGGATTCATTAAGCCGTTTGGGTCGAACAGTTGTTTTATTTTTTTCATTAAAGCATAACTTTTTTGTCCCCATTCGAGTTCCACAAAAGGGGCCATATTTCGCCCGGTACCATGTTCCGCCTTTAACGATCCCTGATATTTAACCGCGACCAGTTCACTTACTGCTTGCATAAATTTTTTGTAGCGATTGACTTCCGATGTCGACCCAAAGTTTTGAGTAAATACAAAATGTAAATTACCTTGAAGGGCATGGCCGAAAATAATCGCCTGATGATAACCATGCTGCAAAAAGAGATCTTGCAGATCTTGAGTCGCTTGAGCCAGTTGTTCTAGCGGAAAGGCAACATCTTCAATAATAACACTGGTGCCTTTATGACGCGTTGCGCCGACTGTAGGGAATAGTCCCTTACGAATCCGCCATAAATTTTGGCAAATTTTAACATCATTGGTAAATTTGATGCTGTTGAGTTGTACCAATTTAGAAATTTCTTTTTCTATTTTGGTTGTCATTTCTAATAATGCCTGTTTCGACTCGGCATGGCATTCTAATAATAGACCCGTTGCTTTTTCGCCCAGCTCGGCAATAAATGGGGGAACGCCGGTTTTATCGGCAACTGAAGCAAGCGCACGACCATCCATTAATTCTATTGCTGCAATGGTTGTTTGGCTTAGTTTGGTGACGGCTTGACAGGCAATTTCTATATCTTTATAAATAAACAATGCAGTCGCTTTAAACGGATGGTCAGGTACGGTGTTGTAAGTAATATCGGCGATAAAGCCAAGGGTGCCTTCAGAGCCGATCATTAAATGCTGTAAAATATTGATTGGGTCTTCAAAATCAATGAGTGCATTCAGACCGTATCCAGTAGTGTTTTTAAGTCGATATTTATGTTTTATCAAGTCATTTAACGCTTGATCTTGCTTTACTTGTACTGCCAGTTCTTCTAGCTTTTTGATAAACTCTGCATGACTTTGCTTGAAATTCTTGATTGATAGACAATCGCCAGTATCCAATAATGTTCCATCAGCCAAAATAATACTCATACTACTTAATGTCTGGTAGGAATTTTGTGCGGTTCCGCAGCACATCCCGGAAGCATTATTGGCTGCTATTCCACCAATCTTACAACTGTCAATTGAGGCGGGATCGGGGCCTATTTTTCGTTGGTATTTTGCTAGATAGCGATTGGCATTCGCTCCGATGATACCTGGTTGCAATTTGATTTGACGGCCATTATCAAAAATTTTATATTCTTGCCAATCATCCGTTAGCATAATCAAAACCGAATCAGAAACCGCTTGGCCTGATAAGCTCGTGCCCGCTGCACGAAAAGTATAAGCAGCGTTATGATGTTGACACAATTCGATCGTATTTTTAAGCTCATTTTTATTCGCGACTTTGGCAACAATTTGGGGGATCATGCGATAGAAACTGGCATCGGTTCCAAGCGCATAACAAAGCGAATAATCAGTGATTACTCTGGAAGGCTTTAGCGCCTGGATTAATTTTTTCTTCAGGCTTATGTAATTTTTATTGATAGACATTGAAGGAGGTTGACTATGAAATCGTTACAAAATGATTAAAATATTTAATTTTGACTTTTTGGCGGGGTCTCATTTGACCAATGTGATCAAGTGTTTTGATGATTTGATTAAAACCGGTCATTTTATTCTCAATGGATGGATTTTTGATGATTATTTAATCGACAGATTGTCTTTTTGTTGTGATTTATAATGTGATATTGGTCAATTAATTGTGCTAGATTGCCCGGGATGGCTCGAAGAGGGGTGATTCTATATAATTCGTCAGCTATACTGTTGTTACTGACGAAGTCAAAAATGATTAAAGAAAGTCGTGGTTTCATGGAACTCTTTCCTTGTTGTTATACTGTTAGAATGATTTTTTATAGAATAATCTATCAGAATAAATGAAGCGAGCATTTAAATCCACACATATACATTTACTGGGCTCTGTATTTTGAAGCCGTTGAACATTATTCTAAGAAAATCAACCCATTTTTATTATTCATGCCAACGAGGAGTCGTGGATCTTTTGTCTAACCCAACACAATTAGCTTGCCATGAATGTGACCAGATCGTTGCTATACCTGAGCTGGATAACGGCCAAAAAGCACTTTGTCCACGTTGTGGATTTGTATTTACTCGTTATTTTAAGAACGCGAGAAGTCGATTGTTGGCCTTTTCTTCCAGTGCTTTAGTCTTTTTATTGTTAAGTTTTGTCTTTCCCTTTTTGATTTTTAACGCTCAAGGTAGCGAAAAGATTATTTCGCTGGTGCAAGGACTACAAAGTATGGGCAGTGGTACCTATCTGAGCGTGGTCATTTTTATGTTATCGACGACTGTTTTGGTGCCAGTGATTATCTTGATTGGGATCAACTATAGCTTGATATCCGCCAAGTTTAACAAACCTCTTCCCTTTACTCGTCACGTGCTAAAATTGGTTTTTTATTTGCAACCGTGGAATATGTCAGAAATATTTTTACTCGGAATTTTAGTCAGCCTGATAAAAATTGCTTCATTGGGTCATATTCAGTTTGGTTGGTCGTTTTATTCGTTCATTTTGTATATTGGTAGTATGGCTGCCACTCGATTATTTTTAGACAAATATCAAGTTTGGCAGTGGTTTAGACATCACGACAAGAGGGCCTATGATAGTGAACGATAATGATAAAGTATCGAATGCTAATTTGCCTCCAGCTTTGTGTCAGGATAATATGGCGACTACACATAAAATAGTGACTTGCGAAATGTGTTATCAGTCGAGCAATGAACAACAAGGTGAATGTCGATATTGTGGAACGCCTATACATGTTAGGAAAAAAAATAGTCTGCAAAATACCGTAGCGCTTTTAGTCACATCACTTGTGTTATATATTCCTGCTAACATTTACCCAATCATGTATACCACATCGATAGGTGATGAATTGTCTAGCACTATTTTAGGTGGTGTTATTCTCCTGTGGGAACAACAATTTTATCCGATAGCCATGATTATATTCGTGGCCAGTGTGATGGTCCCAGTAGCGAAGATTTTAGCACTTGGCTGGTTGGTCTATTCAGTAAAAAGTAATCGAATTATTTCAAGAAAAAATAATCAAATCATGTATCGTATTACTGAATTTATTGGTCGCTGGTCGATGGTCGATGTTTTTGCAGTAGCCATTTTGGTTGCTTTAATTGAAAAAGGCAATCTCATGAAAGTCATGCCTGGGGTGGCTCTGGTCGCTTTTGCCGCAATGGTAGTAACCACCATGTTGGCGGCTTTTAGTTTCGAATCTCGTTTAATTTGGGACAATCCAGATAAAAATAAAGGTACAAATACAGATGTCTAATCAGCAAGATTCTGGTCAACCAACCTCCAACCCATTGGACTCTAACGATCTTGAAGTAGCGGTAGCTGAGGTAAGACATTTGCCACGAATTTCAAAGGTTTGGTTTATTCCTATTGTTGCGGTGTTGATTGGCTCGTGGATGATTTATCAGACTAGGGCTAATCTCGGTCCATTGATTACCATTTATTTTGAAACCGCTGAAGGTATTGATATCAATAAAACCAGTATCAAGCTAAGAGATATCACCATTGGTAAAGTGGTTGATTTGCAATTAAATGATGAATTTGATGGGATTAAAATTACCGCACGACTAGAAAAAAATACCGAAAAACTGCTCAAGGTTGACACAGAATTTTGGGTGGTTAAACCTCGTATAGGTAATGGTGGTATTTCTGGATTATCGACTCTCTTGTCTGGAGCCTACATAGAATTATCGCCGGGAGTGCTTAAAGAAAGTAAAGGTGATTTTGTCGGTCTTGAAAATCCGCCAGTGACAGCGTTAGGGACTCCCGGACTTTATATAACCTTAGACAGTAGCAGTCACTCGGCATTAGCGATTGGCGATCCTGTGATATTTCGTGGTATTCAAGTCGGGCGAATTGAATATGTACATTTTAACGTCGATGAGAGGACCGTTTATTATGATACGTTTATTGAAAGTCCATACGACAAATTGGTTACCAGTAATACTCGTTTCTGGAATATTTCCGGCCTAGGGTTTGATCTATCTGCCGACGGCATTCAAGTACAAGTGGGCTCTATAGAGACCTTAATGGGAGGAGGGGTTACCTTTGATGTACCAGAGAACCTTCCAAAAGGTGAGATTATCACCGAGCGTGCATTTTTTACTATTTATGCGACTAAAAAAGATGTTCTGTTAAAACAGTTCAAAAATGCCCAACAATTTATTTTGCTTTTCTCACAATCCATTCGAGGATTAAGCCCCGGTGCTCCAGTTGAATATAAAGGGGTTCGGATCGGCTCAGTTGTGCGTACGGATATAGATTACCCGGATATGGGAAATCTATTAGACAAAAAAACTTTAATTCCGATATTGATCGAGATTGAACCTGCACGAATGGGGCTTAAAGATATCCCGGAAGAAGTCGCCAAAGTTAAATCTGCTGTTATGCAAATGA
This sequence comes from uncultured Kangiella sp., assembly GCA_964454125.1. GTDB lineage: Bacteria > Pseudomonadota > Gammaproteobacteria > Enterobacterales > Kangiellaceae. The sequence continues at coordinate 68,184 of CAYVSL010000003.1, read as the reverse complement.
TTGCAAATGGTTTGCATGGTTTTATTAGTTCGGGGAGCCTATTGACCGGTAGTAAATATATCGAAATTCAATATGTATCAGATACCATGGTGCCGGAACAAATCTACAGCGGATATCAAGTGATCCCCACTGCAGCCAGTGAACTCGATAATTTATTGGAAAAATTAGATAGTATTTTAGGAACAATAGATAATTTATCTCTCGGCACTCTGATTGATAATGCAGGAGGAGCCATGGGTGAGATGAAAATGGCAATGGAAAATTTTAGTAAAGTTTTTGTACAAGTCGAAAGCATTCTCAAACGTCCAGAAAGTGAGCACTTAATATCCAGCTTAAATCAGACCTTGCTAAGTTTTGATCAATTAGCCAAAGATTTTTCTGGAGGTTCTAAGACTCATCAGGACATCCAAAATATGATTACAGCAATGGAAAAAATGGTGAAAGAACTAACCCCCATTTTATCGCAGATAAATCATCAACCGAACAGTTTGATATTTGGCGGTAAAAGAAGTGATGAAGTTGAACCAAAAGGTGATAATAATGAATAGAATAATAGTTGTTTTGTTTGTGATATTGCTGAGTAGTTGTGCGAGTGATTCTATTACTATTCAATATTACAAGCTGGGCGGCCTAGGGAAAAAACCACAGCTGATTGAGTATGATAAAAATAGGGTGCAACAGCCACTGATTCTGATTGAACCTATCGCATTAGCTGACTTTTTGAGACAGCCGGGTTTGGTGATCCAGAAAACCGATCATCAACTGCAAATTTCAAATATTCATAGATGGTCAGAAAATTTAGAAAGAGCCACATCACGAATAATCCGTAAACAGCTTGAAAACTCTCTACCAAAATATCGTTATGAAAATCAAGGGATACAATGGAAAAATGAGCCGATATACAGGCTGAATGTTGAATTAGAGCAATTTCATATTGTCAATCATCAAAAACAAGTAGTGACCTCCGGGCAATATTGGCTTTTTGGCAAGGATAAAAAATTAATACTTAAAAGAACATTTAATTTTGAAGAGCCACTTAGTCAAAATGGCTATGAACATGCTGTTTCAAAACTTGAATTGATACTCAATAAATTATCAAAACAAATTGCTGAGTCTGTTGTTGCAATCCCTTTTCCTTTGATGTCTAAGGAATAAGGGCTCAGTTTATTCAATGAACCCTGTAAGACTCAGTCCTAACTTTCGAAACTTGATTTCAGTAATATACCACCAATAACAATCGATATGATCGGTGACCAAAAGAAATTGGTGATGGTCAATATTTCCAGATAGGATAAGGTAAAATCAATCGCACCAAATAATACGCAAATAATACTCAATAACATTAGCCAAAGGCTGACTGGTTCCTTGGTAAGTTGAATTTTTTCCATTTTATATTTCTGCTTGAGCCTGCCTTGTTCAATAAGATTGATTCCAGTCGTTGGCTGCAACATTTTATCGACACCAGATTGGTGGGAGGCTCTATTTTTGGGAGAGGTTTTACTCAGTGCATTTTTCCTAGAATCGGTTTGACTCGGTATTGATTGTTGATGTATTGATTTTTGAGTTTTGCTTGCTCGATTGGGGGAATTGATAGCCCTGTTGACTTTTGCTACCTTGGATGCTGATGAGGATTTACGTAGTATGACCGATGCGCCTAGTTGTTCGATTTTTATTTTATACTTTGACGCGGTTTGATGATCCGTATCTTTTTTTAGTACTCTTGGCTTACCGCAAAGATAGAGCTTAATTTTTTCTTGGTTGATCTTAAATAGCTCTGACAAAGAGCTTTGAACAGATTCTAAATCAAATCCTGGGATTAAATTTCCAGTAATAACCACGCTATATGTATCTGACATTCTTCTTCTCTTTAAATACGGTAATAAGCCTTGCAGGCTATTAATTATAAGGGATCATTCATCCTGTGGATAGCAGTAGGTCAAGTCACCAACAGGCTTGTCTGAAGGCTTGTTAGTGCTTTTTTCCCTATAATCGGCGAATAATAACATCGTTTATTTTTTAGTCAACCATGTCTTAAGATTGAATAGTAGAAATGTAGATTTAAACACATAAAAAATCAGTATATTAGATTCTCAAAAAGCTCGCTAGGAAAAGGGCAGCTCTCATAAAACAAAATTTTTCGGTATCGGTAGGATCAAATAACTAGAATTACCAACAAAGATTACCCTAGGATTATAGGTGAGTTGCTGTTTTCATATTTGCAATAAATACTCCAAGTTGATTAAGCAATTGCGTTTCATCTTCCAGATTATCTTGAATGATTTTCACCACGGCTGAACCACTAATAACACCATCAACACCCAATCCAATAGCTTCTTTAACTTGCTCGATACCTGAAATCCCGAAACCTAAAAGGCTTGGAGCTGCATTATAGGATTTTAGTGAAGTTAGAATGTTTTCAATCGGCATTTCCGCTTTAACGTCGGTGCCAGTGATCCCTGATCGGCTCAACAAATAAGTATATCCGTGACCAAGCTTGGCTATTTGTTTTAGAACCTTTTGTGAAGCGTTTGGGGGAGCAATAAAAATCGGTTGAATAGAGTGTTTTTTTGCCTCTGCGATGAAAGGTGCTGATTCAATAATCGGTACATCGGCGATCAAGATTGAATCGACACCTGCATTGTTAGCTGCTTGATAGAAGTTGCCAATGCTATTAGAGATGACCAGATTTGAATAAAGCAACAAACCAATGGGGATTTCTTGGTATTGTTGGCGAATGATTTTAATTAGCTCAAAGCATTTACTGGTGGTTGCACCAGATCCTAATGCTCTAATGGAAGCTTTTTGGATTACAGGACCGTCAGCCACCGGATCGGAAAAGGGCAGGCCAAGTTCTAGCGCATCGGCACCGTTCTCGATCAAGCAACGAATGATCTTTAAACTTAAGTCGAAATTGGGATCACATAAAGTCACAAATGGGACGAATGCGCCCTGATTATGTTCTTTAAGGTCTCTGAATTTATTTTTGTATCGGTTGTTCATTTATTTTTGCCTTTTAAACGATTTTTTACTGCAACTTTCTACAAGATATTTCTCTGGTAGGAGCGTGCCTTTGTGTCGTGAATAAAGTTTAATCTGAACGGGTTTAATTCCCAGCCGCTTGCGGCGTAAAGTTTTTGAACTTAACGCTATAAGATACCTCTCTTCGCGTAGCGAATTTGAGCCAAAGCGAAAAGCCTTGGCGCGAGGTAATTCATTTCAAAAGTCCTTATTCAGGTTCATATATAGATTGATTCAAGCGTTTAGTGATCGAACATATTCCAAGTCTTTATCACCTCGACCTGATAAATTCACTAAAATGATTGCCTCTTCAGTAAGCGATTCTGCTAGTTGCAAAGCATATGCCAACGCATGAGACGATTCTAAAGCGGGAATAATACCTTCACATACGGACAGTTGTTTAAATGCCGATAGCGCTTGCTCATCCGTAACTGAAACATATTCGACACGACCTATATCTTTTAAGTGGGCGTGTTGTGGTCCCACGGCTGGATAATCTAGTCCGGCTGAAATAGAATAAGACTCTTCTATTTGGCCCTCTTCATTTTGCATTACGAATGTGTGGGTCCCATGAAGAATACCTTTCCTTCCTTTTGCTAGGGTCGCGCCATGTTTATTGGTATTTAAACCTTTTCCTGCGGGTTCAACGCCAATCAAGTTAACGGTTTCTAACGGAATAAATTGATGAAATAATCCAATGGCATTTGAACCTCCCCCTATACATGCAATAGCATAATCGGGTAAACAATTTTCCTTTTCAAGGACTTGTTGATGAGCTTCTTCACCGATCATCTTTTGGAACTCTCTCACCATTGTAGGAAAAGGGTGAGGGCCTGCCGCTGTTCCTAATAAATAATGAGCTTCATTGTAAGATGAAGACCAGTCTCGTAGCGCTTCGTTTACCGCATCTTTTAATGTGCCACTTCCTGTTGTAACAGCAATAACGGTTGCTCCCATTAATTCCATTCGATATACATTAGGTTGTTGTCTAGTGCAATCTTTTTCACCCATGTATATCCGACATGTTAAGCCGAGTAATGCGCAGGCGATCGCCGTTGCAACGCCATGTTGACCTGCGCCTGTTTCTGCAATGATTTCTTTTTTACCCATGCGTTTTGCGAGTAATGCCTGACCTAATACTTGATTGGTTTTGTGTGCGCCTCCATGCAGTAAATCTTCGCGTTTTAGGTATATTTTGACTTTATCATTCGGCGAAAAATTACGAGTTAAAGTTAAAGGTGTCGGTCTTCCGGCGTAGTTTTTTAGTAGATCAGAAAATTCATTTTTAAATTTTTGATCGTTTTGAGCTTCTATAAAAGCTTCTTCTAGTTGAGTTAATGCAGGCACAAGTAGTTCTGGAACAAACATGCCGCCAAATTCTCCGAAGTATCTATTTAGTTTGGTCATGATTGTTATCACCCATTATGCTTTACAATTTTATTCAAAGTTTTAAGCTCTAAAAATAGCTCTTTAATTTTAGTTACATTTTTTTTGCCGGGTTTATCTTCTACGCCTGAATTAATGTCTAATGCAAATGTAGCAAGTGATTTGGCTTCTTTTATATTTTTAACATTCAATCCTCCCGCTAAAACTATCTTATCTTTGTCCAGATTATTAACGATTGACCAATCAAAAATTTTACCACTGCCACCCCTTGATTCATTGGTGTAGGTATCTAATAAATATTTGTCGATGCTTTTATTATCAAAAACTAATTTCTTGAAAGTTGATTGAATATTAACGGCTTTCCATATCTGGCACAGTGGTAATACCTGCTTAACTCTATCTATTGTTTCAGAAGACTCATCGCCATGCAGCTGAATAATTGTTAAGTTTAGTGTGTTTGCAATATAGAGGATGTTTTCGACTGATTCGTTAACAAAAACGCCGACATACTGTAAAGGAGCCGACTGTATAATGAGTTTTGCTTGTTCTAGAGTGATGTTTCTCGGTGATTTAGCATAAAAAATAAGCCCCCCGTAAATCGCACCATTATCGAAAGCTGTTATAGCTGATTCTGCTGTCGTTAAACCGCAAATCTTAATATTGCCATAAATTAATTTCTTACATTGTTTTCTCATGTCATATTTAGACATAATGCTTGAGCCGACTAAGAATCCATTGACAAAAGGGGCGAGTCGATTGATTTGGTGGTGCTCACTAATTCCTGATTCGGAAATAAATATCCGATCTGATCTGTCTTTTTTTGATAGTTCTTTAATTAGTTTTTCAGTTGTATTAATATCAATAGTAAGATCTATAAGGTTGCGGTTGTTAATGCCGATTATCTTTGCATCAAGCTTCAATGCTCTTTGCATTTCTTGCGAGTCATGTACTTCTGTTAAAATATCTAAATTAAGTTTCTTGGCTAATAAAGCTAGTTCAATGTATTGCTCGTCATTAAGAACAGAAAGCATTAGCAATATAGCATCTGCACCAAAATATCTTGCTTCATAAATTTGATAGCGCTCGATAAAAAAATCTTTACATAATACAGGCTGGGTTACAGAGTCACTGACTTCTTGTAGATATTGATGACTTCCTTGGAAATAGCTGAAATCAGTCAGCACTGAGATAGCGCTGGCATAATCTTTATATACATTGAGTATTTCTTGTAAATCAAAATTTTCTCTGATTAACCCTTTTGAAGGCGATGCTTTTTTGCATTCCAAAATAAAATTAGATTGATCGTTATTGAGTGCGGCAAAAAAACATCTTGATGAAGGTTTTAAATTTCCCTTTAATATTTCTATCGAAAAAGACTTCTTACGGAGTGCTATTTCTTTTTTCTTATTTTCGATTATTTTAATTAGGATGTTACTAGACATTTCAGTTCTCCTCATTAAACCTAAAAATCAGTTGAAGCTTCGGCTAAGTTCAACAAGCTTTGTTAAGTGCTCGAAAGCTAATCCTTTGTGTACAATTTGTAGAGATTGGATCGTACCGTCTTTTAGTGAAGATGATCTTCCCGATAATCTAAGTAAAGCAGCCGCATTGGCTGCAATAGTGTTAGCAATGGCTCTTTTCTTTTTAGTGTCTAGTTTTCCAGCTAAAATGTCTGCAAATATCTCTGCATTTAGTTTTGGGTCGTTACCGGTTATATCTTCTTTGATACAGCTTGGTAGGCCAAAGTCTTCATTAGTGAGAGTGTATGAATTTATTTTGCTGTCTATTAGTTCTACAACTTTGGTTGGGCTGTGTAAAGTAATTTCATCATACCCTTCGCTGTGAACGATCATTGCTGCTTTACATCCTGAGAGTTTTAAGGTTTCTGCGGCAGGTAAGCAAAGGTCGGCTGAATAGACCCCCATTAATTGATACGCAGGGCTTGCGGGATTAATAAGTGGTCCTAGGGAGTTAAAAATAGTTCGAGTCTGCAGCGCATTTCTGATAGGCATTACATATTTAACACTAGGGTGATATGAAGGGGCAAATAAAAAACAAAAATTGAGTCGGTCCAAACATATTTTTGATTGTTCTGCAGTTAAGTCTATCTTAAAACCTAGTTGTTCCAACACATCAGCTGAACCACACTTAGACGATATTGAGCGATTTCCATGTTTAACCATCGGTAATCCCATTTTTGCAAGTACAATGGCGACCATGGTTGAAATGTTAACGGTGCTCATACCGCTACCACCGGTTCCACAGGAATCGGCACATTGATAATCAGTTTCTGGAAAGTGATTAGCATGACTTCTTAGAGCCTTTGCTGCACCAGCTATTTCTTGAGGGTGTTCACCTTTCATCTTCAAACTAATTAAAAGACTGGTCATATCAATTTCTGAAAGCTGGCCTTTTATTAAAGACTCAAATATATTGTAGGAATCATCTATGCTTAAGTTCTCAAATTTAAATAGTTTTTGTTGTATTTTATTCATTACATACTCTTTTTTTAATTTTAAACTAGGCTGATAGCCAAGTTAATGATTGTTGTAAAAGTTGCCCACCTTTAGGTGTTAGTATTGATTCTGGGTGAAACTGGAATCCTAAAATTTTATCTTTAATATGCCTGACAGCCATTACATCTCCATCTGATGTTGCAATTATTTTTAGTTCGTCTGGTATTTTTGTCGCTGCTAACGAATGGTATCGAGCGGCACGAAAAGGCGAGTCTAACTGACCGAATATTACCGTTTCATTTTTATCTAATAGTACGTTGCAAGTTTTGCCGTGAATGATTTGTTTGGCGGCACCCACTGCTCCTGAATAACTTTGAATAATGGCTTGATGCCCTAAACAAATACCTAGTATTGGTATAATGTCTTTATATTTTTTTAGAACCTCTAAAGTAATGCCTGCATCATTTGGATTGCCCGGTCCTGGAGATAGTACGATAACTTGATGATTAGTATTTGAACTAAATTCATTTTTGACTAACGCCTCTAAAGATACATTATTTCTAAATACTTTAACGGTTTTTACTAACGATTTCAGTTGATTGACCAAGTTGTAAGTAAAGGAATCAAAATTATCGATCAGGATGATTTCAATATTTTTTAATTGAACCTGTTTTTTCATGACTGAAACTCCTTGTCCGAAAATTCTTGGTTTGATAACTGGATTGCATGAATAACGGCATTCGCTTTACTTCTTGTTTCATCCGCCTCATTTGGGGGTAATGAGTCGAAAACAATACCTGCACCTGCTTGAATATGAGCGGTGCCGTCTTTGCAATAAGCGCTTCTGATCACTATGCAGGTATCCATGTCGCCATGAGTATTAATATACCCAACGGCACCTCCGTAACTGCCTCGACGTTTTTTCTCTATTTTGCGAATAAGTTCTGTGGCTTTTATTTTGGGTGCACCTGTCAGCGTCCCCATATTCATACATGCTTGATAGGCGTGAAAACAGTCAATACCTGCTTTTAGTGATCCTTGTACGCAAGAAACTAAATGCATGACTTGTGAATATCTATCAACCTCTAACAATCTAGGGATCTGTAAACTGTTAACTTCCGAAATTCTGGAAATATCATTGCGCGCTAAATCGACTAGCATCATATGTTCTGCAATCTCTTTTGTATCGAGCTTTAATTCTGCTTCCAATCGCTTGTCTAAATCATGGTCAATTTGTCCGTCGGTAAACATTCCTCGTTTTCTTGTTCCTGCTATTGGGTAAAGTTCTACTTTGTTAGTAGATGTTTGATATTTAAGTGCGCTTTCTGGTGACGCGCCAAATAAGATAAAGCTTTGATCTTGCATATAAAACATATAAGGACTTGGATTGCTTTCCTTAAGATGTTGATAGCTTGAAAGGGTGTTTTTGCATTTAATCGAAAAGGTTCTTGAAGGGACAACTTGAAAGATATTCCCGGCAACGATTTCTTTTTTCAATTCAATAATCATGTCTTGGTATTCTTTACTGCTTATGTCGCAGTGAATGCTGCCTTTGTCAGAACGGTTAAGATTGATTACATCACTGTTTTTAATGGTTTTTAGTTGAGAAATAGTCGATGTAATGATCTCTATTCGTCTTGATTGTTCATAGTAATTTTTTTCAGAATTTTCACCAGAGAATATATTCATTATGACATTAGTTTTCTGTGTTTGATGATTAAAGACAATGAGTTCTTCAGCTAAGTAGAAAATATAGTCTGGGCATTCGTTATCACCAAAAGGGACTTCTGGCAAATCTTCAAAGCTCGCTATAAAGTCGAAAGAAAAAAGACCGCATAAAAAAATAGCGAAAGGGTGATGGCTATTAGAATGAAAGGCTCGATTTATTTTTCTTAAACAGTCAATGGGTGTTAGTTTTTTTAATCGAGACTCTTCGTCAAAATTCTTTAAACAGTCTTGATCGTTTATTGGACCTGGATATTTAACTAAAAATTGAAATGGTTTTTTTTCTGACTTATCTACACTTGCACCAAACTCTTCTGCTAAATAGATAAGCGCATTATTACCATTCGCAGTAAGGGATGTGATGCAAACGTGTTGGTGCATACATTCTATTCTTAATGCCGCTTTATTCATTAATATACTTTTCATCTGACTCTTGCTGTCGATCTCACAAGATTCTAAAAGCATTCGGTTAGACTGTTTTTCAAAAGAAAGTTGCTGCATCAAACTAATCGGATCGATAGAAGAATCGATTAATTTATTGAGTGTTAATACACTGCCTTTTTTTTCTAAAGCGACTTTAAACATTAGGCTATAACCTTTCCTGCAGCGGCCACAAAGGGTAAAAGGCCACGCATTAATTTTTCAAAATCAATTTCGTCCAATGATTGCATTCCGTCTGACAGAGCTACTTGTGGATCGTAATGTACTTCAACAATAATTCCATCGGCACCACATGCTGCGGCTGCACGAGCCATAGGGCTGACTAGTTCTCTTATGCCAGTACCATGAGATGGATCGACAATGACAGGCAAATGGCTTTTTGTCTTTATGTAAGCAACGGCTCCTAGATCTAAGGTATTGCGAGTGGCTCTTTCGAAAGTTCGAATACCTCGCTCGCAAATAATGATGTTGTGATTTCCTTCGTTATAAATGTATTCTGCGGCTAGCAATAGCTCTTCTATGGTGGCCGACATGCCACGTTTCAAAATAACAGGCTTATCAGTTTGTCCAATGGCCTTTAATAATCTGAAATTTTGCATATTTCTTGCACCGACTTGAAAGGCGTCGATGTATTGGCTTACCATATCCACATGATTGACATCGATTACTTCAGTGACACTTGGAAGTCCATATTTTTTCGAAGCTTGTTGCATAAGCTTAAGGCCTTCTTCCTCTAAACCCTGAAAGCTATAGGGTGAAGTTCTTGGTTTGAATGCGCCACCTCGTAAACCGATGCCGCCGTGTTTTTTTACAATTGCTGCGGACTTATGTATTTGATCCTTATTTTCGATAGCGCAAGGTCCAGCGATAACGGCAAATGAACCTCCGCCGATGAGGCTGTTGCCAAATTGGATTTGGCTATCATGAGATTGCATTTCTCGACTGACCTGTTTATAACGGGTTAAAATCGGTTTGACGCTTTCCACCATCGGATTTGCTTGTAGTTGTAAGCTTGTTAGTAGTCTTTCATCACCTAGTGCACCTAATACAATTCTTTCTACACCGGGCATGTAGAGTGGTTTTAATCCGGCCTTTTCGATCCTTTTAAGAATTTGTTTAGCATCCATTTCGGTTGCCGTTGCTGTTAATACTATAATCACGATATTTTTTCCTACTAGTTTGTTAGATTCATGGACATAAAAAAAACCCGCATAAGCGGGTTTCTGGATGTCTATTTTGTTCGAAAAAATCAATAGATGACAACAGGCCCACTCAACAGATTTGAATGCCACCATCGCCAGTTATTTAATTTCGTCATTTTGAGTGTCATTATCATTTTTATACTATGGACCATTTTTTCGTTTGTTAATATTCAATCAAAAAAAGCCCGTTAGTTTTATCTAACGGGCTTTGATAATTTTACTAAAGTTTTAACTTTTTACAGCATCAAACTATCGCCCGATTGGAGTAGGACCACCACCAACGAGTTATTAAAAAAGTTTTTAATGTTTGAATATTTGCGTTCATGCACCGACTCTAATCTCTGTAGTAGCAGTCTGTCAAGGTTATATTTAGGCTAGCAACAAAAAATTCTAACTTCATCGGCCACAGACTTGAACTAATCTTGCTGGACTCGACATGCTTTTTCATTTTTATTGTCAAAAAAGCACGCAACTTTCTGAATTTTGACTATATTTATAGAATCGAACAGTAAGTATCTTGAACGATTTTTTGAGTTGGAAGCGTGTTTTATACTAATAAACGTCATAAAAGCTATGAATTTAAGGTAAATACTAATAAATGGTACATTTTTTGCTCGTATTAAATCAATTGCGAGTGATTCTGACAAAAAATTGACTAATAGGAATAACCGTCGTGAGTTCAGATGAAAAGCAGTTAAAAAATCGAGAGGGTGATAGCGATGAAGTCCTTCAATGGGTGACATTTCGCTTGGCCAATGAAACCTACGGTATTAACGTAATGCAGGTGCAAGAAGTATTGCGATATAGCGATATAGCGCCAGTTCCGGGGGCACCTAGCTATGTATTAGGGATAATCAATTTACGGGGTAATGTGGTTACCGTTATAGACACCTGTCAAAGGTTTGGTTTACCACCGATAGAATTAACTGACAATACTCGGGTTATCGTTATTGAGACCAATCAGCAGGTGATAGGCATTTTGGTTGATGCCGTCGCAGAAGTGGTCTATTTGAAGCGATCTGATATTGATTCAACGCCAAATGTAGGCAATGAAGAATCTGCCAAGTTTATTCAAGGTGTAACCCACCGGGAAGGTGAGTTGCTTATTTTGGTTGATTTAAATAAGTTATTAGGCGAAGAAGAGTGGGATGAATTAGATTTTCTCGATGGTTAAATTAGTCGCTATTGAGTAATTGAAGTTTTTTCCAATAAACAAAAGAGAAAAAAGAAAATGACCCAATGGTTTAAAGAATTTGCAGTTTCGGGAATTGAGATAAACACGAGTTACTTGCTGGTAGCATTATTATTCGCTTTTATTTCTGTCTTACTATTCACCCAATATTTGTCGACTAAATATGGCAATCTGCAAAAGCAATTGAAGCAACTTCAAAATGAAGTCAGAGCCATCAATAGTGGTAATCTTGGAATGGGACGTAAAATTAACCAATGTGCTGAAGAGATTGCCAATGTAGAGTTTGGTCATATGTCCCAAGATATACCTATGGCGAATGATAAAACCTATCAACAAGCTGGTTTATTATTGTCCAGAGGGGCAACGATTGAAGAAGTGGTAGAATCTTGTGAAATAGCACCGGCAGAAGCCGAATTATTGGCGATTATGCGGCATTCGCATCCAGCCAAACAAGCGATGGCCTGACATTGTTAGCTGTTGCGGTTCAACAAACACGAAATTTTACAATCCCGGCTTGACCACACTCCTCAAAATAAGCATTATTGGCAATCAAACCCATTTATAAAAATCGAACCTGAATTAATCTATTCTTGGGCAAAGGTGATCCTGTTCGTTTTCCATTAATGTGAGAAATTATGCAACCAATCGAAATTAAAGATAAAAATATTGCTAACAAACTGTCGCCGCTTTTCTCGGGTATTAAACGAGGTATAGAAAAGGAAAGTCTAAGGATTAAGCCTGACGGCTATTTGTCTCAAGATATTCATCCCGTTGAAATGGGCTCAACATTGACTAATCCATACATCACCACGGACTACTCAGAGGCGCTTCCTGAATTTATCACCCAAGCAACCAGTGATCGTGATCAACCACTTAAAGAACTGTATGAAATACATCAATTTTGTTACCAATATTTGGGCGATGAAGTACTTTGGTCCGCCAGTATGCCCTGCGTTATGGGGCAGGAAAATGATATACCTATTGCGCAATATGGTTCTTCAAATAGTGCCAAGATGAAAGAGGTTTATCGAATAGGTCTCGGTCATCGTTATGGTCGATTTATGCAAACCATTGCGGGTGTGCATTACAATTTTTCCCTACCAGATGATTTTTGGAAGGCATTTCATGAGGCAGAAAGTTCAGAATTATCAATAAAAGATTTTATTTCTGAAAAATATATGGGCATGATTAGAAACTACCTTCGCTACTCTTGGTTAATTCCACTGTTTTATGGTGCATCTCCGGCGCTCTGTGAAAGTTTTATTCAAGGTAAAAATATTGACCTTGAAGAGTTAGTTCCCGGTACGCGTTATGGCCGTTATGCTACGTCATTACGAATGAGTGACTTGGGTTATCAAAACAAGATCCAAAGTCAATTGAACGTCGGATATAACTGTTTAGATTCTTACATTGACGCGTTAGAAAAAGCGATCCGAACGGAAGACCCATATTATCGGGAGTTAGGAGTGAAAAAGGACGGAGAGTATCAACAACTCAATGCTAATATTTTGCAGATTGAAAATGAATTTTATGGCAGTATCAGGCCCAAGCGCGTCGCAGTGTCGGGCGAGCGTCCGACTAAATCGCTCAAACTTCATGGTATCGAATATATTGAAGTGAGAGCATTGGATATCAACCCCTTTTCACCGATTGGATTAGATTCAAAACAAATGGCATTTTTGGATTCGTTTTTGTTGTGCAGTTTGTTCGCCAAGTCGGAACCTATCACCGCTAGAGAAACGGGTGAGAATACTGCTAATTTTGATCGAGTGGTTCTTAATGGTCGTCATCCAGATCTTTGTTTGACTGTGCAAAATACCTGTATTCCACTTGGTAAGATTGCGAATAAAATTCTTAGTGAAATTGCACCATTTGCTAAGATGCTTGATAACAGCTACTCAACAACTGAATATTCTAGTGTGATTAAAGAGCTAACCGATCAATTATCTGATTTGGAACAAACTTATTCGGGGAGGATCGTTAAGGAAATAGAAAACAAAAAGGAAGGTTTTTTTCCTTTTGCTTTTGAGCTATCACAAAAGCACAAAAGAGAATTTATTGAAAATCCTTTATCTACAGAAAGGTTAAAATATTATCAAAAAGCAGCCAAAGATTCACATGATAAAAAGGCAGAAATTGAAGCTAGTGATAATATTAGCTTTGAAGAATTTTTAGTGAGTTATTACAAGTAAATTATTTTTTACCTTTATCCTAGAATAATCAGTTGAAGTCGTGGGATAGCGCACTTTCTCGCGCTTCAACTGATTATTCTAGGTTTAAGCTTAATGCCCGGACTTTTTGTCTTTATGTTCTTCTGCTTGCGCTGAGTGATGAGTAATAATATTCTCTTCATACATTGTTTGGGTCATTGGTTGGAGCGTGTAATAGACCATGACTAAGCCGGTGATGGACATAGTGATGGTATAAGGCAGAGCCATTAATAACATTTTAATATAAGATAGCCTAACTAAAGGCGCTAGTGTGGAAGTCAACAGAAATAAGAAAGCCGCTTGCCCGTTTGGTGTTGCTACACTGGGGATGTTGGTTCCAGTGTTAATCGCTACAGCCAGTTGATCAAAAACATCGCGAGTAATTATTCCATTGTTAAGCGCTCTTTCAATTTCACCGATATAAACAGTCGCGACAAAAACATTATCGCTAATGGCTGACAATACGCCATTGGCGATATAAAACATTGCAACTTGATCTTGCCCTTCCATTTCTAGTACCCAATGGACAATGGGGGCAAACAATCCTTGATCTAAAATCATTGCGACAATGGCAAAGAAAACGGTTAATAAGGCGGTGAAGGGCAAAGCTTCTTCAAAAGCTTTGCCAAGCTGGTGTTCTTCAATGACCCCAGTAAAAGCGGTAATCAAAACAATAACCGTTAAACCAATGATACCTACTTCGGCCCATTGATTTAATAGTGCCAATACCAAAAAAGCACCGGTTATGCCTTGGATGACCAAGGCCGCGATGTCTTTTTTTGTTCTTTCCTTATCCCGTTGGTCGCTGTGATCCTGAATAATTGTACGAACGCGATCAGGCAGTTTAGCGCCATAACCAAATTTTCCTACTGCTTCTAAAAATGTGCAAGTCATAAAGCCAACGAACAAGACAGGAATAGTAACGGGAGACATTCTTAGAAAAAACTCTGTAAAATCCCAGTTGGCTCTGTCGGCTATAACGATGTTCTGAGGTTCTCCGACCAAAGTACAAACCCCACCTAAGGCAGTACCGACGGCAGCGTGCATTAGCAAGGAGCGTAAAAAGGATCTAAATTGTTCTAAGTCTTCACGATGGTCATGTTCAATTTTATCGTCTGAAGCATGGTCGTGATCGTTATCTGATGTATGGGCAGGTCGTCCCGATGCCACTTTATGATAGACACCATAAAAACCAGTAATGACTGATATTACGACGGCTGTAACGGTTAATGCATCTAAAAATGCAGAAAGAAGGGCCGCCATGCTGGAAAATAATAATGACAAAATAATTTTCGATCTAACGCCTAATAATATTTTGGTAAAAACAAATAGCAGCAAGTTCTTCATAAAATAGATACCTGCAACCATAAAAATCAATAATAAAATGACTTCTAGGTTATTGGTGATCTCCATACCTAAGTGGTGAGGCGTCGTTAATCCCATTAGCATGACTTCAATAGCGAGCAGACCGCCGGGCTGTAATGGATAACATTTAAGTGCCATCGCTAAAGTGAAGATGAATTCCAATACAATGATCCAACCTGCGATATAGGGACCTAAGGCATACAAGAAGATAGGGTTCAGGAGCAAGAAGGCGATAATGGTACTTTTATACCAATGCGGTGCATTACCTAAAAAATTGTCGAGAAAAGCTTGTGGCATGGTTCGGTTCATTGTGAATCCTTGTTTTGTCCGGTTGGCTTTGTATTCGAAGTGAGAGCCTTCTATCCAGCAATTATCTTAAATTATTGAACTTATTGGAAATTTTAGTCGGAAATAGAGCTTTTGCCAAATGGTTTAGAGCAATATTAGTGAAAATAACGATTTTTTGACTGACCTGACGCTATTCTTATATCGCCGATTGAGTGTGAAGAGAAATTAATCCAAGATCAAGTAATAAGTCACTTTATATAAGTCACTTTAATTTCGACATATCTGACCAGTTGTCTGTTATAATTTTAACGAACGGAAATTCAAAATAAATCAAATAAGGCTCTCTAATCGCCTAAGGTACCATTAAATGGCTAATTTAATTACTGCGCGTAGTCCAGCGGCTTTTGCCGAAGAATATATCGTGGATTCCATTTGGAATGGTAAATTTGCACCAGGAACCATCTTACCTGCAGAAAGAGAGCTTTCCGAATTAATCGGTGTTACCCGAACCACTCTTAGAGAAGTTTTACAGAGATTAGCTCGTGATGGTTGGTTAACTATTCAACATGGTAAAGCGACCAAGGTCAATAATATCTGGGATACAGGGGGATTGCATATCCTCGATAGAATTACTCGGCTGGATGATGCCGGTTCGTTAAAATTGGCCGATCAGCTGCTTGATGTCAGAACACAATTTGGTGGCATTTATTTTCGATCCGCAATGAAAGAAAATTCAGAAAAAATGAGCCAGATTTTTGGTGACATCGTCAATGTCGCTCAGGAAGCACAGGCTTACATCGATTTTGACTGGCGAGTTCAGCATGAATGTGCTTTTTTGTCCGGTAATCCTGTTTATGTATTGATGCTAAATGGATTTCGGAATGTTTATTATCGCATTGGTCAATACTATTTTGATAATAGTGAAACACGCGCATTGGCAAAAGCTTATTATCTAAAATTAGAAAATATTGTTTTAACTCATGATGTGGAGCAATTAAATGAAGCGGTTTGGAATTATGGTCGCGAGAGTGGCGCTTTATGGGCCAGTATGCGTGCTAATTTGGCTTCTTTGAAAGATATTGATTAGAGCGATACGCAGCACTTAATCTTTGACCGGACACCTTGCCAATTCCACTTCTTTACCATTTTTGTCAGTTGAAATGATTTTGACCGGAAATCCCCATAACTTATGCAAGTGTTTGACAACCTCTCCTGTAGTATCTGCCAGATTGATATTATTAGTCGGAGTATGACGTAATGTCAGTGAGCGATCGCCTGTCAAATCGACTTTAAAGACTTCGATATTGGGTTCATTGATACTCAAATTATATTGCTCTGATAGATTTTGTCGTATGGCTTGATAGCCAGAATCGTTATGAATCGCAGTAATATGCAGTTCACTTTCTTGCTCATCATCCTTCAGGGAAAAAAGTTTGAAGTCCCGGATGAGTTTCGGCGACAAATACTGCGCAACAAAACTTTCATCCTTAAAATTTTTCATCGCAAAAGTGAGTGATTGCTGCCAGTTACTACCCGCTAACTCAGGAAACCATATTTTATCTTCTTTGCTTGGATTTTCACAAATTCGGCGGATATCAACCATCATATTAAACCCTAACGCATAAGGGTTAATGCCGTTAAAATAAGGGCTGTCAAAATCTGGCTGTGCAACTACATTGGTGTGACTTTGCAAAAATTCCATCATAAAACCATCAGTCGTATAACCTCGGTCATAAAGTTCGTTTAAAATAGTGTAATGCCAAAAGGTCGCCCAACCTTCATTCATCACTTGAGTTTGTCGCTGAGGGTAGAAATATTGGCCTATCTTACGCACAATGCGTACTATTTCTCTTTGCCATGAAGGCATAATAGGCGCATTTTTTTCAACAAAATACAGGATGTTTTCTTGGGGTTCAGTTGGAAAAATGGGATCACCTTCATCTTTGGATGAGTTTTTTGCGTTTGGGATGGTATTCCAAAGTTCGTTGACTTGTGACTGGAGGAATTCTTCTCGATCTTTTTGTCGCTGTTTCTCTTCTCGCATAGAAATAGGGTAGGGCCGTTTGTAACGATCCACGCCATAATTCATTAGCGCATGGCAGGAATCGAGAACGGCCTCTACTTCATCGATCCCATAAAGCTGTTCACATTGAGCAATGTAATTTTTGGAAAAAACCAGATAGTCGATAATCGCTTCTGCATCGGTCCAAGTTTTAAATAGGTAATTGCCTTTAAAAAAAGAGTTATGTCCAAAGCAAGCATGGGCTATTACCAAAGCTTGCATCATCATACTATTTTCTTCCATTAAATAGGCAATGCATGGACTTGAATTAATGACTATTTCGTAGGCAAGCCCCATTCGTCCGCGACGGTAAGATTGTTCATTCTTAATAAAATGTTTTCCAAATGACCAATGATTGTAACCGAGAGGCATACCGACGCTTGCATAAGCATCTAGCATTTGTTCTGCGGAAATTATTTCAAGCTGGTTGGGATAGGTATTCAATCCAAAATCGGCAGCCACTTCCTCAATAACCTCGTAGTAGCGATCGATCAATTCGTAACTCCAATCAGAACCTGTGGATATAGGTTGTTTGGCTTGCTTTCTACTTTTTGTGGTCATCCTTTTGCCCTTGAGGGTAATTGAGTCATCATTGATTGTTTACGAAAAAATTCTCTAAACACCGGATAAATGTCATTTTGCTCAGTAATTTTTTGCATTGCGAAATTTTGATGGCTATCGGACAAGCGTTGATATTCATGCCATAGGTTTTGTGGCTCGCGATCGGTAATTTCAACGTAGGTATAATAGCGAACCTGTGGCAGTATGCTGGTATCGAGGAGTTTGTGACAGGTGTTAGAATCATCATTCCAATTATCTCCATCAGATGCCTGAGCTGCGTAAATATTCCAATCAGATGGATTAAATCGATCGTTAATAATTTCCTGCATTAGTCGTAATGCGCTAGAGACGATGGTGCCGCCCGTTTCTTGAGAATAAAAAAACTCTTGCTCATCGACTTCTTTGGCCTGAGTATGGTGGCGAATATAGACGACTTCGACTTCTTTGTAGGAGCGCTTCAAAAACATAAATAATAGAATAAAAAATCGTTTCGCCATTTCTTTCGTTTTTTGATCCATCGAACCAGAAACATCCATGAGACAAAACATTACCGCATTGGTCGTTGGTTGAGGGATTTTAGTGAAATTTTTGTAGCGTAGATCAAAGGTGTCTAAATAGGGAATTCGTTTTATCCGTTTTTCAAGTAGTGCTATTTTAGCGAGTAAGTTTTTCTTTACTTCGGGCTCAGTCTGTTCACTTATTTCCGACAGTTTTTTTTGTAGTTCTTTAAGCTGTTTTTTTAAGGGGGATTGAATGGCTATTCGCCTTGCCATCGAACCTTTAATCGAGCGAATAATATCAATATTTGAAGGAGTTCCATCAGTATTAAATCCAGAGCGGACCGTTTTGAAATTGATCAATTTTTTAAGCTTGTTTTTCTTGAGATTAGGCAGTTCCAGATCTTCAAACAAGAGATCCATATATTCTTCGCTGGATATCTGAAAGGAAAAATCATCTTCTCCCTCTCCATTGTCACTGGCTCGACGTCCTCCGGCTCCACCTTGAGGTGGTGGACGTTTTATTTTGTCGCCTGCAACGAATTCTTTATTGCCAGGATAAACTCTCTGTTTTTTTCCGCCATCGCCATGACGAAAAGTGGGCTCTCCGATGTCTTTCGAAGGAATAGAAATGCTCTCGCTTTTATCGATGTCAGTGACGCCCCGTTGACTAATACGATCGGCAATAGCTTTTTTGATTTGTGTTCGATAGCGTCGGATAAAACGCTGCCGATTAATCGTGCTTTTGTTTTTTTGATTCAGTCTTCGATCGATTATTTGCACCCAGTGACTCCTAGTCTGAAATCTTGCCAGTAATACGAAAATCTAAAAATTATGAAGATTTCCTAACTCTTAAATACCACTCGCATAGCAATCGAACCTGTTTGGTTGTGTAGCCTTTTTCTACCATACGATTGACAAAGTCATCATGTTTTTTATTGTCGTCAGAGGAAGATTTAGCATTAAAGGATATTACCGGTAGTAAATCCTCTGTATTGGAGAACATTTTTTTCTCGATCACTGTTCTAAGTTTTTCGTAGCTTGTCCATTTAGGATTTTTACCATCGTTACCGGCTCTAGATCTTAAAACAAAATTGACCACTTCATTTCTAAAATCCTTTGGATTAGATATTCCTGCGGTTTTCTCAATTTTTTCCAGCTCATCATTTAGAGAGGGGCGATCAAAATTTTCACCGGTTTCGGGATCTCTGAATTCCTGATCTTGTATCCAAAAATCAGCATAGGTTACATAGCGATCAAATATATTCTGACCATATTCTGAATAGGATTCCAAGTAGGATGTTTGTATTTCTTTACCGATAAAATCGATATAGTTGGGTACTAGAAATTCTTTTATGTTTTCTAAATAGCGGGCGTGTATTTCTTGAGGAAATTGCTCTTTTTCGATTTGTTTTTCTAGCACATAGAGTAAGTGGACTGGGTTGGCGGCTATTTCTGTTTGGTCATAGTTAAAGACTCTGGATAGTATTTTAAAAGCAAAGCGAGTTGACAGACCGTCCATACCTTCATCAACACCAGCATAGTCTTTATACTCTTGGTAGGATTTTGCTTTGGGATCTTTATCTTTTAGACTTTCGCCATCATAGACTTTTAGCTTGGAGTAAACGCTGGAATTATCTGGCGTTATCAAACGTGACAATATCGAAAATTGAGCTAACATATCTAGAGTGCTAGGTGCGCATGGCGCTTTATTTAAAGAGGAATTTCTCAGAAGTTTGTGATAGATATTTATTTCTTCACTGACCCGAAGACAATAGGGGACTTTAACGATATACACACGATCTAAAAAAGCTTCGTTATTTTTGTTGTTTCTAAAGCTGGTCCATTCGGATTCATTTGAATGGGCGAGAACAATACCTTTGAATGGCATGGCAGACATTCCCTCTGTACCATTGTAGTTACCTTCCTGAGTTGCTGTTAATAAAGGGTGTAGCACTTTGATTGGCGCCTTAAACATTTCTACAAATTCCATGATACCTTGATTCGCTCGACATAAAGAACCATCATAGCTGTAGGCATCCGGGTCGTTTTGAGCATATTCTTCGAGTTTTCTAATATCCACTTTACCTACTAGTGAAGAGATGTCTTGATTATTTTCATCACCGGGTTCTGTTTTAGATATGGCTTTTCGGTCAAGGATGGATGGATGAAATTTGACGACTCTAAATTTTGAAATATCACCACCATAATCGTGTAGTCGTTTAACTGCCCAAGGCGACATGATCGTCTCTAAATAGCGGCTAGGAATGCCATATTCCTGTTCTAATAAATGACTATCCTCCTCCGGGTTAAATAACCCCAGTGGAGATTCAAACACTGGCGAACCTTTAATCGCAAAAATAGGCTCTTTTTCCATTAAGCTTTTTAGTTTCTCAGCGAGCGAAGATTTACCGCCGCCGACGGGGCCTAGTAAATAAAGGATTTGTTTGGTTTCTTCAAGACCTTGCGAAGCATGTTTGAAATAGGAGACGATTTGTTCAATCGCATCTTCCATGCCGTAAAAAGAGTCAAAAGCCGGGTATTGTTGGAGTATTTTGTTAAAGAAGAGTCGACTTAATATGGGGTCTTTGGAAGTGTCGATTAACTGGGGCTGGCCGATGGCTTTGAGCATACGTTCTGCTGCATTGGCATAAACGCCGGGATCGGTTTTACAAAGTTCTAAGTATTCAGTGAGGCTATATTCTTCTTGTTGTTGGTTTTCGTATCTTTGCTGATATTGATTGAATATACTCATACAACTCTCCACTTGGGTTGGATTGAGCAAACACTATCCGCAACGATCAGTTAGACCATATTTATTATTTTATTTATATTGCTTTTTCACATTTGTTCAATCTATTTATTTCGATAGTCACCATTATCGGCTTTACTGACTATCTTAAGTTTAGACCATAATAATCAAGGATGATTACATTTATTTGATAAAAACATTAATTGACATTTAAACCCAAATCCCTATATAGAAATTATGAGATTGCATCTATTTCACGATTCTATATAAGGATCCGGATTAACCGAGATTAGACAGCTGAATTACAAGGCTTTTGTTTATTAAATGGTCATTATCCCGTAAAATCAGCGCCATTAACTGAACAATTCGGCATTCGTGTCGATCCCTATCTTATTTGAGGTGAATTTTGGAGTTTTTAACAGAATATGGCATTTTTCTTGCCAAAGCCATTACGATTGTTATTGCAATAATGGTGGTCATTGGTGCATTAGTCAATTTGGGCAGCAAAAATAGGAAATCCAGCGATGGGCACATTGAGATCACAAACCTGACCGAAGGAATTGGTGATGTAAAAGACGGTATGTTAGAAGAGTTGTTGTCTGAAGAAGAATACAAAGCTCTACAAAAGGAAAAGAAAAAGCAGGAGAAAGCTGAACACAAGGAGCTTAAAAAGAAAATTAAGGCGGAAAAAAAGCAAAAACAGGACAAAATCAAGGATTCTGATACTGTCGCTAAAGAGCAGAAATCTTCGGATGATTCAGCTGAAAAGTCAGGAGAAACTGAATCACAACCTTCTGAAAATAAAGAAAAACCCGAAAATAATGAGCTGTCAAAAACGGATGATGACTCCAAAGGTCGATTATTTGTGATTGATTTTGATGGTGATGTGGAAGCATCCGCAGTAGCCAATTTAAGAGAAGAAATTACTGCGATTATCTCTGCTGCCAGTTCAAATGATCGTGTGTTGGTACGTTTGGAAAGTCCCGGCGGTATGGTTCATTCATACGGTTTGGCAGCCTCGCAATTAAGTCGAATTAAAGCAGCGAATTTAAAACTAATTATTGCCGTGGATCAGGTGGCAGCTTCGGGTGGTTATATGATGGCATGTGTTGCCGATCAAATCATCGCAGCACCTTTTGCCGTTGTTGGTTCAATTGGCGTAGTCGCTGAGCTACCTAATTTTCACAGACTACTCAAACATAATAAAGTAGATTATGAGCAACATACAGCAGGTGAATATAAAAGAACTCTGACCATGTTTTCTGAAAATACCGATGCGGCCCGTTTGAAATTTAAGCAAGAACTAGAAGAAACCCATGATTTATTCAAGCAGTTTATCATTGATAATCGACCATCTTTAGATATTGACAAAGTGGCGACTGGTGAACATTGGTATGGCACTCAGGCGTTAGAATTGGGACTGATTGATAAAATACAAACTAGTGACGATTTTGTTATCAATGCCGCTGCCGAAGAGGATGTTTTTGAAATCGCCTATCAGGTGAAAAAACCTTTGTCGGAAAGATTATCTTTTTCAATTCAGTCGGCGATAGAAAAAGGCTTTTTGTCGGTTTGGCAAAAAAGTATTGAATCTCGATTGTTTAAATAAATTGATTCAAACCGTTATCACAAATAACACAAAAAATTCGAAAGCAGATTCGTTAATCATTAAAAAAATTGACATTCCTATTTTGTATCTTTTTACATCGGCCGTAGCAGGGTTGTCTTTGTTGTTAAAATGCGATGAAAAAAACAATGTTCGCTGGAGTCAATAATGGAAAAATCTTTTTGGTTAGATAAGTGGCAGAAAAACCAAATTGGTTTTCATTTATCTGAATTTCATCCACTGTTACTAAAATGGGGTAAAAAAATATTTTCCAATGCACCATCAGTATTTGTTCCTCTTTGTGGTAAAACCAAAGATATGGAATTTTTATATTCGCAAGGATTTAATATTCTTGGTAATGAATTTAGCCGTATTGCAGTGGAAGGTTTTTTTGCAGAGACCAAACTTGCGCCTCAACAGCCGATCAACATTATCGAACAAGAGCCTTTTATTTGTTATCAGCAAGATAAAATAAAAATTCTAGTCGGAGATTTTTTTGAGTTGACAAATAAACAATTGAGTGATTTTTACTGTGTTTATGATAGAGCCTCTTTGGTCGCATTTCCAAAAGAAAAACGAAAAAAATATGTCGCTCAAATAAAAAAAATAATGCCCAATGCAACAATGTTGTTAATTACCTTAGACTACGAACAGAAGATAATGACAGGCCCTCCATTTTCGGTTGATAAGACTGAAGTTGAGCAACTTTTTTCATTTGCAAAAATTAAGCAATTACATCGACGAGATATTATCGATCAGGAATCGCATTTTAAGAGCAAAGGACTACAAAATTTTTATCAAACGGCTTATAAAATCGAGTGGTAAATCCATTAACCGTAAAGCGAAGTTGATGATGAAAAGAGATGAATATGTGATTAAAATTGGTTTTTTATGACTACTTTTTTCAACCTGATCGATAAAAAGGGTTCAAAATGAAAAAAATAAAACCTTATGGCAGTTGGACGTCTTCACTTTCTGCAGAGATGTTAGCGGATAAGGGGGTTCGTTTTGGTCATATGTGTGTCGACGGAGATGATCTTTATTGGTTGGAATCTCACGCTAAAAATCAAGGCAGAACCGTATTGGTCAAGCATCACTCGAATGGTTTGGTCGATGATGTTTTACCAAGCGATGTTAGTGTTCGATCGAAAGTTCATGAGTACGGTAGTGGTGACTTTATTGTCGACAAAAAAATCGTATACTTTGCAAATTATAAAGATCAATGTGTTTATCGTTTTGATGGAAGGCTAGTTTGTCTCACCAAACCTAACTTACAAAGTGAACATCGCTACGCAGATTTTGTGATCACTCCGGACAAAAAATTTTTAGTTTGTGTAAGAGAAACTCATTATCAAAAAGAAGTGATCAATGAATTAATTAGTATTTCATTGGAGGTTGAAAAAAATGACAACAATGAATTTGCTACGGTTAAGATCTTACATACAGGATTCGATTTTTATAGTTTTCCAAAGGTAACTAAACAGGGACATCGTATTTGTTGGACTTGCTGGAATCAACCTGATATGCCCTGGGATGGTGCCGAACTTTGGGTTGCAGATATTCATCAAAATGGCTTGATAGATGCCGCCCATCAAATCGTTGCTGGTGATGGACAAAATCAGCAATCAGTTTATCAGCCTCTTTGGAGTGGTGATGGCATATTGCACTATATCAGCGATGTCAGCGGTTGGAGCAATATATACTCATGTCGGGACGGAGTCTTAAATGCACTGACTCCCATTGATCGAGAGTTTGGAATTCCGCAATGGGTACTTTCCAGTTCAACCTATGCTATCAATAACAAGAATCAAATTTACGCGGCTTATATTCAACATGGGCAACAACAACTTTGCCATATTGACGCAGAAACAGGACATATTGAACCCATCGCGCTACCTTTTAGAAACTTTGGAGACCATTTATTGCTCTCACAGGAGGCATTATATTTTCGCGCCGCTGGACCAGCGGTTGAAGATGCTATCTACCGTTTTGATCTAAATACTCATGAATATGAGCAGCTAAGTCAAAGCAAAAGCTTTCCTTTATCTGTTGAAGAACTCAGTGTAGCGCAAATTATTAAGTTCGAGTCAAATAACCGACGCTCTTGTCATGCTTTTTATTATGCGCCCCACAACAGCCAATTTGCGGCACCAAAAGATACTCAACCTCCCTTGATTGTCATGAGTCATGGTGGACCGACTGCAATGACGACCAATTCTTTAAATGCCGTTATCCAATTTTGGACCCACAGGGGTTTTGCAGTGGTAGATGTCAACTATGGTGGAAGCACAGGTTTTGGCAAGAAATATCGTGATTCACTGCGTGGCAATTGGGGTGTGGTGGATGTAGAAGATTGCATTGCGGCTGCAAAATATTTGGTTTCAAAAGGATTAGCGGATGATGATTCTTTGTTAATTCGTGGTGGCAGTGCGGGTGGTTATACGACCTTGTGTGCGCTTACGTTTCATGATGTTTTTGCCGCAGGAATGAGCCGCTATGGTGTGGCAGATTTGGGAAGTTTGGCTAGAGATAGTCATAAATTCGAAGCGCGATATTTAGATAGTTTAGTCGGAGCTTATCCACAGGAAAAAGAATTATACCAACAAAGATCGCCGATCCATTTTACAGAGCAATTGTCGTGTCCAATATTATTGCTGCAAGGTGAAGATGATAAAGTCGTACCGCGTAATCAGGCTGAAATGATGGTTGCGGCATTAGATAAAAAGAAAATTCCCCATGCTTACAAATTGTATCAAGGGGAAGGACATGGATTTCGAAAACCTGAAACGATTGTTGATGCACTCAATTCGGAGTTAAGTTTTTATCGTCAGGTTCTAAATATTAAAAATGATGAAAATATTGACTCTTTAGTCATTGAGTTTTTATCCTAAAATATTTTTCAACTATAATTAATAAAATATCAATAATGTAAAATGATAAAGTGAGATTTAGCGATGTCTAATAATAAAACCATTAATCAGCTTATTCAACAGAATCGAGTCTGGGCGAGTCGTTTCGAAAAAGAAAATCCCGGTATCTTCGATAAATTAGCTAAGCAACAAACCCCAGAATATTTGTGGATCGGTTGCAGCGATAGTAGGGTACCGGCCAACACCATTGTTAATTTACAACCAGGGGAGGTTTTTGTTCACCGTAATGTGGCCAATTTAGTTAACCATTCTGATCTTAATGCTTTGTCGGTAATTGAATATGCGGTGAAAGTCCTTAAGGTGAAGGATATTATATTGTGCGGTCATTATGGATGTGGAGGAGTACAGGCGGCACTCGAGCGATGTGAACATGGGATTGTCGATAATTGGTTGAGGGTCATAAAGGATACTTACCGGATGAATGCCAAGCATTTTCATGAAATTGCCGACGAGACTGAAGAGCTTAATTTATTATGTGAATTAAATGTTGTGGAGCAAGTTCGTAATATTTGTCATACATCCATTGTGCAAAATGCTTGGATTGATGGCGCTCAGCTTTCTGTTCACGGTGTGATTTATGGTGTTGAAGATGGCTTACTAAAAGATCTGGATGTGACAACCAGTTCTATCGACGAGATCGAAGCAATCTACCAAATGAAACCTAAGGGATAAAAAAATGGTCGCTCTTCTTGTCAGATGACTGCTATGCCCATGTGATTTCAAAATACGGTAGTCTGTATTTTAACCTAGAAAAAGAGCGACCAACCAAGAAGATTGTTAACCGAAACTAGGCAAAATCTGTGAAGGAGACTAGGCACAAACAAGTTGAGGCAAGTCGGAAAATGAGACTCTTTTCGGTTCTGAGTCTTTGGTCGTCTCTTTAATTTCATCAACCAGATCCATAATATGCTGAAATTTTTCAAGCAATACTTTACCCTGTTTAGTGGTTTCAACTAATTGTTTACCATTTCTCACATAAATATTAATGCCGAGCTCTTCTTCCAGTAATCGTAGTTGACGGCTTACTCCTGGCTGAGATGTGTAAAGATGTTTGGCCGCACTAGAAATATTTAAATCGTATTGAGATATTGCTAGTACAAATCTTAGTTGTTGTAGTTTCATTGTATTTTTCTCTATCTATTAATGTCATTAAAATTCTTGTTAACTTGCCATAGAATGCACAGTAGTCACTGCACGTCCCGATGGGTCAGCATTTTTGGTAAAACTTTCATCCCACTCCAGTGCCTCTTTAGTACTACAGGCAATCGATTTACCGCTCGGCACGGTTTGAGCCGCGCTATCGCTGCTAAACTTTGTATGAAATAAGCGCCGATATAACAATCCTTCTTTAGTATCAGGGGTGTTTATTGGGAATTCGGTGCTGGCTTTAGCCAGTTCAATATCGGAGATAGATGACTCGGCAAATTCCTTAATCGAATCAATCCAAGAATAACCAACGCCATCAGAAAATTGTTCTTTTTGTCGCCACAAAACATTGTCCGGCAAATAGCCTTCAAAAGCTTCACGCAATATATGTTTTTCCATTTTACCGTTACCACACATTTTAGCTTTGGGTGCGATATTCATGGCCGTATCCAGAAAAGCTCTATCTAGAAAAGGGACACGTGTTTCAACGCCCCAAGCGGCCATAGCTTTGTTGGCGCGGAGGCAGTCAAATTGATGTAGTCGTTCAAGTTTTCTAACCGTTTCTTTGTGAAATTCTTTGGCATTGGGTGCTTTATGGAAATACAAATAACCACCAAAAATTTCATCAGCACCTTCACCTGAAAGGACCATTTTTATTCCCATAGATTTGATTTTTCTCGCCATCAAAAACATGGGAGTGGATGCGCGGATAGTCGTCACATCGTAGGTTTCCAGATGGTAAACAACATCAGCTAGGGCATCCAACCCTTGCTGCACGGTAAAATGAATTTGGTGATGGATGGTACCTATTTTATCGGCTACACTTTTAGCAGCAATTAAGTCGGGAGAGTCTTTGAGACCCACTGCAAAGGAGTGAAGCTGAGGCCACCACGCAGGGCTTTGTTGGCCGTCTTCTATTCTCTTTGCCGCATTCAGTTGAGCGATCGCTGAAATAAGAGAAGAATCTAATCCACCGGATAATAATACGCCGTAGGGGACGTCAGACATCATGTGCTTTTTGACTGATTTTATTAGTGCCTGTTGCACGACCTTAGATGAAGCATCTTGATTTTTTACCTTATCATAGTCTTTCCATTCTGGTTGGTAATAGCTGCGAATTTCTCCGATCTTGCTATCCAAATAATGTCCAGGAGGAAATGGTTTAACCTGTGAGCAAATATCAACCAGTGATTTTAATTCTGACGCCACACAAAGTTGCTGCTTACTGTCGTACCCATAATAAAGCGGGATAATACCTAACGGATCACGAGCAATTAAATAACGATCTTCTTTTTGATCAAACAATATAAAAGCGAACATACCTTCAAGCTGGTTTAGTCTTTTTTCAACCAGTGAAGAATGAACCTCCACACCGGCCTGATGATCCTGAGAGTAGAGTGCTAGGATGATTTCGCAATCTGATCTGGTTTGAAAACTATAGCTAGTTATTTCAGATCCTGCTAACAATTGATGGTTGTAGATTTCACCATTAACCAATAGAGCAATATCTTTATTTTGATTAAGAAGTGGTTGTTCGCCCGTTTCGATATCAACAATCGCTAAACGTTCATGAACTAGTACGGCGTTATCACAGGTCCATATGCCTGACCAGTCAGGACCACGGTGACGCTGTTTTTGCGATTGTGTTAGTGCAAGACTCCTATAGGCTTGCGCATCACCCTGAATATCAAGAATTCCGAATATGGAACACATTGTTTAACCTTATTTAAAGTATTTGCGTCTGAATGATATGATCATCAACTATTTTGTCATAAAAGTGAATAGCATTCACTAAAAATAGCAATTGTAGTGAATATCCACTAATATATATTTGTTATTTTGTGGAATGATTAAATATAGTGAGTAAATGGCATGCTAAATCAACGGATCGACAAAACAGCCAATTTGGCAAATGAGAAAAAATTGCCCAAAATTGATGATTTGGATAAAGAAATCATTAATTCTTTAGTCGTTGACGCTAGAGCTTCCTACGCTGAGCTAGGCAAAAAATTTAAGGTGAGCCCTGCAACGATTCACGTTAGAGTTGAGAAAATGAAGAATTCTGGGATCATTACCGGACATAGATTGACTGTAGAACCTAAGAAATTGGGTTTTGGAGTGTGTTGTTTTATAGGTATTACCTTGAAAAGTGCGGGGGATTATCAGGAAGTTTTGGCGAAATTAGAAAATATTGAAGAAGTTGTGGAAGCTTATTATACGACTGGCGCTTATAGCATATTCATTAAAATACTTTGTCATTCGATTGATGACTTGCACTGGTTGTTGGTGGATAAGATTCAGTCGATCGAGAAAATCCGAGCCACAGATACGATTATATCTCTACAGAATCCAATTCATCGGGCGATTAGTTTGTAAGGTTTTGTAGATTGGCAGATTGGCGAATATGACTGGTGTGTCGATTACCTTGTACTATACTTTATGGCACCAGTAACCCATTTTTACCCATTCAAAAATATTAGTGATATAAAATCGAATGTATTTAAAGGCAATTATAGATGGTTGAGACTGTAAATAAGCAACAGGCAATAATAAGATTATGTGAACAGTTAATGTCAAGCTCGCAGGTTACGACCAGAGCTGCGGTTCGGGTGAAAGACGTTGGTAAAAATCTTACTCAGTTGGCAAAAACGCAAAACCAACAAATCACTGACGCATTAGGAACCACTAATACAATTAGTCGATCGATGCAACAATCGGTGGAACATGTTGATCATGCCAATTCTGAGCTGACTCTATTGCTTAACTCATTACTTGAAAAAACAGTCGATTTAGAGGAAATTCAATGTCTGATCCGAGAGATAGGCGAGTCATCAAAAAAAATTGATGAATTGGCTTTCCAGTCAAAAATGCTTTCGCTCAATGCGTCTATCGAGGTTGCTAAAATTGGCAGTGCCGGTAAAGGATTAGCGGTGGTTGCCAGTGAAATTAAGTCGCTGGCAATCACCACCGATGAGGCTTCAAACCAAATAAAAGATGCTATCGATATCGCTGCAAACAAGATTAAGTCTTTGGTGATCGGAAACAAGGAAACCGTGGATTTTGGATTATTAAAAATCCAGAAATCAGAAATGGCTATCGAGGAGTTAAAAGCCGTCTATGGTAGTGGAACGGTGACGGATGAAGCCTCGATCCAAATATTACTGGAAAAACTAAAGGCTCTCAATTCTGATGCCAATCAAACCGACCAAACCAGCCAATCACTTCTTAATCATTCAGATACACTCAATGCAGAAGTCGAAATAGTTAATCGATTGGTGTCCGATCTTATTGGTGAAGCAAAGGGAGAGCATATTATAGATATTGATGTCAATCAGGCTTATGAAAATCTTGATGATTACAAAATAATTGATGTGAGAAGAGGCGATGAGTTTAATGATGAATTAGGTCATATTCAAACGGCCAATCTTTACACCATAGATGAAAATTTTTATCAAAAAATAAAAGATCTGGATAAGTCTTTTAAATATCTATTTGTCTGTCGTAGCGGTGGGCGATCTGCTCGTGCTGCAAGAGAAGCTCAAGGATTGGGTTTTGGTAAAATATATAATTTACAAGGTGGAATGTTAGCTTGGAAAGAGGCTAACTTAAAATCTGTTTATACACAAAGGTCGTAAATCTATACATCTTGCAATTTCATTCTGCAAGCCTGTGATCTTATTTTTGGCAGTATATATCGTTTGGTTATACTCCTACCAAAGAGGTTAGACAAAAATAAATTTTCATGTTTAAATCATCCGTAGATCGAAAATAAATCGAAGCAATCTAACAAAATAATGAACATGAATTTAAATAATAGTAATCTTATCATTATACACCGTCGCCGCCGTAGCTTAAATGCTGGGTACGATGATGTGTGTTTAAATTAGACAAACGTTTTCAAAAAACCCGGCAATTGCCGGGTTTTTTTATGCCTGAATATTGAGAGCTTCGTCATAAAATGGATAATCACATGAGAAATTTCACTAGCACAATGGACTGGAGTCAATCAGAACTCCAGCAGATAATAGATCATGCTAATCAATTTAAGCAGGGGGCTAGCCGTGACGCGCTGAAAGGTAAGTCTGTTGGTCTACTATTCTTCAATCCATCCTTAAGAACCAGAACTTCTTTTGAATTAGGGATCTGGCAACTGGGTGGGCATGCGGTGGTCCTAGAACCAGGAAAAAGTGCTTGGCCGATTGAATTTGAATTGGATACCAAAATGGATGGACTAACGGAAGAGCATATCATTGAAGTGGCCCAGGTGCTCTCGCGATATTGCGAAATGATCGCGATCAGAGCCTTTCCAAAATTCGAAAATTGGCAGGACGATCGTCAGGATAAAGTTATCAAAGCCTTTGCAAAATACGCTTCTGTTCCGGTAATTAATATGGAAACAATTACTCACCCTTGTCAGGAACTAGCTCATATGCAAGCGATCCAGTCGCTAATTGGCCAGCCAAAAAATAAAAAATATCTGCTAACCTGGACATATCATCCTAAACCTTTAAATACAGCGGTGGCAAATTCGTCATTATTGATCTCAACCAAGTTTGGTATGGATGTGATGTTGTTGTGTCCAACTAAGGATTACATTCTGGATGAGCGTTATATTGAAGCTGCAAAAAAACAGGCAGCCGAAAATGGTGGTAGCTTCAGTATTACTCACAATATTGAAGAAGGATATGCCGAAGCTGATATCGTTTATGCAAAAAGCTGGGGAGCCTTGCCATTTTTTGGCAACTGGGAAAGCGAGAAAATCATTAGGACTCATTATCAACACTTTATAGTAGATGAACAGAAAATGGCGATGACCAATAATGCCAGATTTTCTCATTGCCTACCTTTGAGAAGAAATGTAAAGGCCACCGATGGTGTGATGGATTCGGACTATTGTTTTGCCATTGATGAAGCCGAAAACCGATTGCATGTGCAAAAGGCATTGATGATGAAGTTGATAGCGAGTTAACAAATGATTAAATTTGTGGTACAGAGGCATGCTCCTACCACACTCTCAAATTATTAGTAGGAGCGCATCTCGGTACGTTCAGTTTCAATTAAAACATACCAACTGGGAAAAAATAAAATGACTAGAGAATTAAATAAAAATATCGTATTGGCTTTTTCAGGTGGACTAGATACCAGTTTTTGCGTTCCTTATCTAATTGAACAAGGATACAATGTAACTACTATCTTCGTCGATTCAGGTGGTGTCACTGAACAAGAAAAACAACAAATTAAAGAAAGAGCATTATCTTTGGGCGCTGTTGAGCACGTTGAAGAAAGCATCGCAAAAGAATTATGGCAGGATGTGATCAAGCCTTTAATTTGGGGAGGGCATTGGTATCAGAATCAATATCCATTGTTATGTTCAGATCGATATTTGATTGTCGCAGCTTGTTTAAAACTTTGTGACAAACTGGCAACCAATCTTTTCTCTCATGGTTGTACCGGGATGGGTAACGACCAAGTAAGATTTGATCTAGCTGTTCAGTGTTTAGGTGACTATGAAATTGTTTCACCCATTCGAGAAATACAAAAACTAACATCAGAAGTAAGAGAATACGAAAAACAATATCTCATTGATAAAGGTTTCTCGGTATCTGATAAAGTATCTGTTTATTCGGTCAATGAAAATTTGCTAGGTGCGACTATTTCAGGTTCTGAAATTGATGAATGGAAGAAACCTTCTGATGAAAGCTATTTAATAACGGCCCCTTATGTTGATGTCAATAAAAAAAATACGTTAGTGACCTTTGAGTTTAAAAAGGGTGATCTAGTCGCGCTAAATGGTAAAAAACTTGAATTCGATTACAGTGGCGAACAAGTCATGCAGCATCTTAATCATTTGGTTGGTTCTTATTCAATAGGTAGAGGTCTTTACACCGGAGATACCAGTATCGGTTTAAAGGGGCGAATTGCATTTGAAGCGCCAGCACTTTTTGCACTGCAAGCTGCACATGTTGCATTGGAACAAGCTGTATTATCAAAAGCACAGAATAGATTCAAATCATCTATCGCTGAAAAATGGACGGAACTGGTTTATGAAGGATTCTATTACGAACCTTTGAAGAAAGATTTAGAGGCGTTTCTAAAATCTTCTCAACAGCAAGTAACCGGTAAAGTAACTTTAGAATTAAAACCGGGAAATCTGATGGCTGTAGAGATCGAGTCAGATAATATTTTGATTGATAGTGGTTCTGTGTATGCGCAATCAGCATCTTGGAATATTGAGGAAGCCATCGGATTTATTAAATTATTTGGTAAGTCGACCGTTTTGGCTGTGAAGGGGGCTAGAGATGATTTTAATCATTAAAGCAAAACATCCTCTAGCGGAAGTAGAACCGTTGATGGAGCCCTTTTTTGTAAGGTGGAAAGTTAAGGATATATACTCAATATGAATTTTACAGAATCGAATATCTTTAAATATCTTTATTGGTTAGTGGGTTTTGATACTCAAAATCCACCGCGACGTATTGATAGTGAAAGTCAGATATTTACTTATCTAAAGGAAAGTCTTGCCGGATTTTCTTTTCAAATGATTGATGCTGGTGACGGCTGTATCTGTCTTTTAGCTAAGCGAGGCAATCCTAAAATTCTGTTTAATTTTCATATAGATACTGTTCCTGTGACCGACGGTTGGAGTGTTGACCCTTTTAAGCTACAACAAATTGATGATCGACTAGTGGGTCTGGGGGCTTGTGATATTAAAGGTGCTACGGCTTGTATGCTTTCGGCAATCAATCAGACTAGTCGTGATGTAGCGCTGTTATTTTCATCCGATGAAGAGCATGGTTCTAGTCAGGCAATTAAGAAATTTTTGACCATTGAGCATGGCTTTACTAAGGTTATTGTTGCAGAGCCTACTAAATCAAAAGCGGTTGTTGCTCATCGCGGAATTCAAACTGCAACCGTTCTCTTTAAGGGGATTGCTGGTCATGCTTCGGAAGCTAGAGCAGTGGTTGACAATGCCATCCATAAAGCAGGGAAATGGATTGTAGCATCTACTGAATGGGTCGTTGAACAAACTGATTCTGTTGAAAATCTTTCAGGACTACCATTTAATATCGGTACGGTAGAGGGTGGTGTAAAGGCCAATATGATTGCAGCAAAATGTGAAATTAAATTTGGATTTAGACCTTTACCCGGTCAGAACTCAAAAGAGGTTCTAGATAAACTGGGTGAGTTGTTAATGCCAGAAATTGAAGTGGATATTCAAACTGGATTTTTTGGACCCTGTTTACCGGCAGCGAATCAGGATTTTGAAAAAAGTATGGCAACAGCAAAAAAATTCGCGCTAGGTTTGGGTATAGAAATTGGTGAAGCGGTTAATTTTTGGACGGAGGCCAGTTTGTTTTCGCAAGCGGGTTTATCTGTTTTTGTTCTTGGGCCGGGTGATATTGCCCAAGCACATACTGCTGATGAATGGATCGAAATTTCTCAATTAGAACAAGTTGAAAAATATTATATTAATATATTAGAGAGTATGGCATGAGTACAGAAAATCAACCAGAAACAAAAGTAAGAGAAACGATCGTTCAATTACTTTCAAATTTGGCCAACCCAAAAGAGTTCAATCAATATATGACTCGCTTCGTTGAGGCCGGTCAGTCACGTTTTGCGGTGATTAAAGTGGGGGGGGCTATATTGGATAACGATTTAGATAATCTTTGTTCTTCATTAGCCTTTTTAGAGCGTATTGGCTTGTTTCCAATTGTAGTTCATGGGGCTGGTCCTCAATTGAATCGAAATTTACAAATAGCAGGCATCGAATCTCAATTTATAGATGGACAACGGGTGACTACAAAAGATGTTTTGAAAATAGCGAAAAAGACTTTTATTGAACAGAATATGAAACTTGCTAATCGTTTGCAAGCAATGGGAGTAAAAACGGCTTCTATTACGTCAGGTGTTTTTACTGCCGAACAAACTACCCACGTAGAATTAGAGTATGTCGGCGAAGTGGCTAGTATTGATTTGGAACCAATTAATATAGCGATTGCTGCCGGTTCTGTACCTATATTATCTCCTTTAGCCGAAACTGACAGTGGTCAATTGTTAAATGTGAATGCCGATATTGCAACTAATCAGCTCTCTATTGTATTAAATCCATATAAGATAATATTTCTTACTAGTACAGGTGGATTATTAGATCAAAATGGCGACATTATTTCTTCATTGAATCTTATTACAGACTACGAACCTCTGATGAAAAAAAATTGGCTACATGGCGGAATGAAATTAAAAATACAACAAGTGGCAGAAATATTAAGCCAACTACCCTCAACATCTTCTGTATCGATTACTAAACCTTCACATCTTGCGAAAGAGCTTTTTACTCATAAAGGTTCTGGCACACTTATTCGTAAAGGTGAGTCAATTATGACTCATGATAATGTAGGAACGATCAAATCTAAAAAGCTTAGAGATCTAATTGAAAAAAGCTTTGATAAAACACTAGATAAAAATTACTTTGAAAAGACGTTTATTCATCGAGCATACATTACTTATTGCTATCGCGCTGCGGCAATAGTAACAATCATAAATAATGTACCTTATTTGGATAAGTTCGTCGTTGCGGATCAAGCTAAAGGTGAAGGTCTTGGAAAGGTACTTTGGGAAAAAATCAAGAAAGAAAACCCTAAACTTCATTGGCGAGCTAGGCCAGAAAACGGTATCAATGGATTCTATTTTAAAAATGCTGATGGTTGTATCAAAATTAATGGTTGGAATGTTTTTTGGTACGGTATGGATTCTTTTAAAGAAATAGGGTTTTGCGTAGAGCAAGCTTATAAAAAAATAACAACATTGAGTTAATAAATATTAATTACAGGTTGGAAAATAAGAGTCTTTAGAAAAAATCTACCTATGAAGCTCGAAAAATAATATACAAATAAATATAGAGATAAAACGTGATAAACAAAAAATACACATTAGGTATCGTTGGTGTAAGAGGTTATGTTGGTAGAGAGCTGCTTGGTCTTTTGGCTAATCATTCTAATATACATGTTGATTGGCTCAGCTCTCGACAGCTTGAAGGAACAGGGTTGGTACAATTGCTAAAGTCTGATGAAAATTTTAAATTTGATGTTTTGTCGAAGGAACATTATTTTCATCAAATTAAGATCGAAAAAATATCAGCTGAAAAAATTGCCAAAAGAAAAACTGATATTGTGATTTTGGCCTTACCAAATGGTCTTGCCGCACCATTTGTTGACGCGATTGAAAAAAATAATAATTGCCAGTTAATTATTGATTTATCTGCAGATTATCGATTTGATAGCTCTTGGTTGTATTCCTTACCAGAATTAATAAATAGTGATAAATTAAATCAATATCAAAAAAATAAATTAATAAAAATAAGTAATCCAGGATGTTATGCAACAGCAATGCAAATAGCATTAGCTCCCTTGATAGGAAAAACCCAAGGAAGAGTGAATTGTTTTGGTATGTCTGGTTTTAGCGGTGCTGGCACTAAGCCATCGCCTAACAATGATCCTAGTAATCTTAAAAATAATATTCTTCCATATGCATTGCTAGAACATTTACATGAAAAAGAAGTAAGTTATCAATTAGGATTACCCATTAGTTTTTCACCTCATATTGTAGAGTTTTTTCGAGGGATCACAATGACCATTCAAGTAGAGTTCGAACAAAAATGGCAGCTTGAAGATGTTCGAAATCTATTCAAAGATTTTTACCAAGAGTGCTCGGCAATTAAAATCATTCATTCAATCCCCAATATTCAACAAGTTGTTTATAGCAGTGATTGCATAGTAGGTGGTTTTACGTTGAGTAATGATGGTAAGCGGCTAACATTTGTCAGTTGTTTGGATAACTTATTAAAAGGCGCAGCAAGTCAAGCGTTACAGAATATTGAGTTGGCGCTCAATTGTTAATAAATGAATCTGTAGGTTTGGTGTATTCAAATCAACCTACAAAATTTTTTAGGTGCATGAAAGATGACACAGCTACTTTGGCAAAAATCAACCTCAACTATCAATCAAACCATGATGAATTACATGGCTGGCGAAGATGTTATTTTAGATCGAGAACTGATCCAATATGATATTATTGCCAGCAAAGCGCATGTTAAGGGATTACTATCGATTGATATTTTATCATTAAATGAAAGTAGATCGTTATTGAATGAACTTGATGCGTTAAGTTCTGCACTTCAAAAAGGTGAATTTGTTTTGGATGATCGCTTTGAAGATTGTCATTCAGCTATTGAGTACTGGTTGGTTGAAAAACTGGGCGAAGCTGGGAAAAAAATTCACACAGGACGTTCTAGAAATGACCAAATATTAGTTGCTACTAGGCTTTATTTAAAAGCCTCATTACAAATAGTTATCGAAAAATGCCAGCAGAGTGCTCAAATATGTCTTGAGAAGGCCGAAAATAGCCAAGATCAAGCCATGCCGGGTTACACTCACTTGCAACAAGCAGTACCATCTTCCGTCAGTATGTGGTTTGCTGGATTTGCGGAGTCTTTTATTGACAACCTTATTGGATTAAATGCTGCGTTAAATCTGATTGATGCAAACCCACTTGGGACTGCGGCTGGTTATGGTGTGAATTTACCATTAGATCGAAATTTAACAACAAAGGAATTGGAATTTTCTAGAATGCAAATCAATCCAATTTATGCACAAAATAGTCGTGGAAAATTTGAGATCGCCGCGTTAAATGCGATGTCATTGTGCATGTTAGATGTTAGGCGCTATTGTTGGGATATTTCATTGTTCACCACTCAAGAATTCGCTATGGTAAAGTTACCTGATGAAATGATGACCGGTAGCTCCATTATGCCAAATAAAAATAATCCTGATCTGGTTGAATTAATGCGAGCAAGTTATTCGGTTGTACAATCGGCAATTAGCGAACTCCAATCCTTGTTGTCTTTGCCGTCTGGATACCAGAGAGATCTTCAGTTAAGCAAAGGGCCGATGTTAAGAGCGATCAAAAAATCCATTGATACCCTATCGTTGTTCCCAGTATTAATTGAAGGCACTCAATTTATTGCTGAAGCTTGCGATGAAAAAATCGATCCCTCTATGCATGCAACTGATTTGTCTATTGAGCTTAGCGCGCAAGGGATCCCATTTAGGACTGCTTATCAACAAGTTGCCAACCGTTATGTTGAACTTGAACAACGCAAACCGGCAGATAGTTTAGCGGCTAGAGTATCGCCTGGAGCATGTGCTAATTTAATGCTGGATGATATGAGGATCCGATTGAAAAAAAATTAAAAATAAATTTCATGGGATTAATATTTTTAGATCTGACTGAAAACTATCAATCTATTGCTAATATTTCTTTGTTACTTAACTTCAACTCGGGATAAAAAAATTGTTACCGAATAGAGTTCTTATAAACTGGTTTGGTACCTGACAATAAATCGCCGTCCGGCAATACTGGTATTATCGCCGTCAAAGTAAGGCCAACCTAAGGCTGGGTTGGACGTTGGTTCTATGCCGGTCAAATTCTCAATAGCGAAATACAGTTCGCCGCCGAATAAATTTTTCCAGTTAAAATGAATACCGGTTGAGGTGGCGGCGGGAATAACAATGGCTTGATCTTTAATGGTTGGGGTATAGCCAAAACCGAGTCTAGCGCTCAGATCTTTTCGTGTCCACGATAAACCATAACCGACTTTACCCTTGGCATAACCGTACCTACCTCGGTGTTCGATAAATCCTTCGCCTTTATTGGTTTCTATTTTAAAGCCTAGTACCGAAGTTAAATCAATGTAGGCGGTTAAATGTCCTAAACTGCCTGCATAAAAATCATAATAAGATTCTAAATCAAATCCGCGAGTTTTAATCCCGGAAAAATTATCATAGCTGACGATGATACTACGCACTCGACCAAACTCGTCCCGAGTTATTCCCAGGCTATCACCAAAATCCAATTCTCTTCTTAAAATATCATAGACAGGTATACGGCGGATTTGCTCGCTAAACTCCTGGTGAAAGAAATTAAGTTTTAGGGAGAATTGGGGGCTGGGTTGAAATACTGCGCCAAAGGTCATTGAGCGAGATTTTTCTGCTTGCAGGTTTTTATTGCCGCTGGAAATAACCGCAAACTCAGTTGGCCTACAAGGATGGCCCAATGGTAACTGGTTGATATTTTGCTCGCTATCAAGCACACCATTATTGTCAGTATCGCCGATGGCATCACACAGATATAGGTCAATATTGTAGCCGAAGCTTTGACTGGCTTGGCTGTTTAACTCAAATAGGCTCGGCGCTCTAAAACCGGTTCCTATCGATGAGCGTAATAATAACGAGGGGTTGACTCGATAGGTAAAACCGACCTTAGGATTAAAACGGTTACCAAAATCATTGTAATGATCAAGACGCATGGATAGATTGAAGTTGAGTTTTTTGCCTAATGGGTGATTGCTTTCATAAAACGCGGACAGTATGTCTCGACGGCCCTTAGCATCGCCTCCGCCGGCACGACCATCGATATGCTTACTGGAAAAATCATCTGCATAATCGCTAAAATACTTTTGTTGGATCAATTCCAAACCAAAAGCGCTGTCTTGCGGCTGTTGCTTTGTCTCATTTTTCTCCCCTTGGTTAAACAGATTACTGCTGAAGCTTAGACGAGTACCTGTTATTTCAAATTTCGAATGAAACTGAGTGGCTAGGGTAAAGCTTTCTGCTAGGGTTACATCGGTTGCAGTATTAACCGCAAAAATATCAAAACTTTCATTATTGATTGCCGCTTGTAATAAATCTCTTTTGACTAAACCCGTTTGATATGAATTGGATTGATTACTATTGTAAAAAAGCGTCCAAATAAAAGATGAGGCATGAGCAAAGTCGCCGTCCATCCCCACTAAGAAATTGAGCATTTCGTCTTTGGCGTCTGTTTGACGTAAACCGTTAGCTAGGTTTCGATAATGAATACTGAGGTCAAAAGGACCGGATAAAAACACATCGTCGACGCCATCAAAGTCGCTATCAAAAGCTATTTCTTGTCCCGCCGTCGGGTTGTTCGAGTTATCTGCTGAAATATAAGGCAAATAGGGTAAACTTCCGACGCTTGGTGGTGGCGCATAATGGCCTTGACTGTCATTAATGCTGTAATTGAGATGGGCTGAAAACTGTAGTTGAGTATCCAATTGCCCGTTAGTATCCAGCATCAGTGAGCTTCGTTGCATTTTGGGATACAAACTGGTGTTGTTGGCAAAATTGTATTGACAAAAACCAGCTTGTTCAATCGAGTTTGGAAATTCTTCACTGGTTTGTAATGTTTGCGGGCAGCGGCTATCAGCAATATTAGTTTGTAAGTTATAACCAGTTTGTGGATCAATTGCATGCACTGTGTAAGTTGCAGGAAAACCAAATCTACTCAGACCAACTTTGGTCAGTTCTAGATCTCTGGCGGAAACTTCGCCGCTTGTAAAAAATTCACCAGCGTAGGTCAGTGAGTACCAGCTGTTGGTAACCCCACCTGAAAAGGTGAAAAGCTGTTCTTTACCATTATGGGCACTCGGTAGTGCCCGTTGTACAGCAACTTCGTGACTGGTGACGTTCTTGCGCAAAATAATATTAACTACACCACCAACCGCGTCTGAGCCATAGATTGAAGAGGCACCATCTTTTAATATTTCAATCCGTTCAACCGCTGCCAATGGGATTAAATTGATATTTTGTGCATCGGGTATGGCGGCAGAATTAGCGATCCGATGACCATTTATTAATATTAAGGTTCTTTGTTCGCCTAGGCCGCGTATGTTCATGGTTGCTTGTCCCTGAGCTATTCCGCCTGGCGTTTCTTTTCTAGAACCGTGGGTATTACTGGATAATCCACGTAGCAGGTCCGCAATTTTTGTGACACCAGAAGTTAATATAGCTTCTCTATTTATAATAGTGATGGGCGAAATGCTTTCGTTATCAATTGGCCTTAGGCGTGAGCCTGTGATAATGAGTGATTGGCTGGTACTTTCTTTACTATCTTTTAATGTAGGAATTTTATTTTGAGATTGCTCGGCAAATGTTGTGGGCATTAAGACAAAGCAAAATAATGACAATAGTGTCTGTTCAATTATATTTCTCAATGACTTCTTTTCTCTGCGTACTCGGTGGCGATGTGGCTCTGTTATGGACCAAAATTTTAGTGAAAGCGAATACTACCTGAATCGTGCGATTTTTGTAACTAATTGATAATCAATAACATCAGATAAAAATCATCTTAAATAATCGATTATTGAGTGATTCATACTCCATCTAGAGTTATAACAAAGGGAGCCTAGTAATCAGAATAACCTAGAGATATATGTTTTAGAACTCAGCGTTAAAAGTTGAGTAAGGCGCCACTTGAATAGAATGATTAGCGCTAAATGTTTATGCCTTGTTTTAGGATAAAACAACCAATAAGATGAAGGAATTAACGATGATTTTATTTACCAGAACACGAGTTTTAGTCTGCTTTTTATTAGTTGGTTTGTTGATGGGGTGTAGTGGTGGTTCCGATCCTTCACAACCACGCGCCGATAATACATTGGCCAAACAGCGTATCACTCAATTGCCTCCGCCTGATACCTTAGAGGCCATACCTAGCAATTTACCCGAGTTTATCGCATTTGAATCAGGCCAAGTGAGGCCGTTGGCAATGAGTGAGAGCGGAGAATATTTGTATGTGGTCAATACTCCAAACAATAGCCTTGAAGTATTTACCATTAGTCAAGGCCAGCTGAGTCATCGTGACACAATTGCCGTTGGATTGGAACCGGTTGCGGTGGCAACACACGCGAATGAAATATGGGTAGTAAATCATTTATCAGATAGTATCAGCATTATTGATGTATCATTATCCCCTATGCGGGTAGTGAAAACTTTGTTGGTTGGCGATGAGCCGAGAGATATTGTTTTTGCCGGTGTAAATAGAAATAGAGCATTTATTACTACCGCCCATCGAGGTCAAAATAGCCCGATTGACCCACAATTCACTACCCCAGGTGTTGGTCGAGCCGATGTTTGGGTTTTTGACAGCCAAAATTTAGGCAATGATTTAGGCGGTACACCCGTGAAAATTATTAGCTTGTTTGGTGATACCCCTAGAGCACTTGAGACCAGTTCTGATGGTAGTAAAGTTTATGTGGCTATTTTTAATTCAGGTAATCAAACTACCGCAGTTCATCAAGTCGCCACCGCGGAAAAAGCACCACCAATGGATAATGTTGAAGGTGTGGAAGCACCATTAACGGGTTATATATTGCATTATCAAGAGGGTAATTGGCGTGACGAGCGAGGGCGAATTTTTAATGATGCTCAGCTTAACTTACCGGATTATGATTTGTTTACTATCGACGCCATGGCAGAAGACCCTATTGAAATAAATCGTGTGAGCGGTGTTGGCACTACTTTATTTAATATTGCAGTGCATCCAACGAGTGGCAAGCTATATGTCACTAATACCGAGGCTAGAAATCAAGTAAGATTTGAAGGCGTTGGTGATAGATCTACTACCGTGCGAGAGCACTTTGTCGAAAATCGGATCTCGATCGTTGAAAATAATTCGGTTGAAATTCGGCTTTTAAATAAGCACCTAGATCGCTCGCAACTGATCACTAGCGCCGCTGATAAAGCCGCGAGTATATCCATGCCATTAGGAGCGGCTTTTACCCAAGACGGAAAACAGCTTTACCTAGCTGCTATGGGTTCAAATAAAATTAGTATTTTAGATGTGGATCAATTGGATAATGACCGATTAAACCTATTGAAACAAGCGCATGTTATTCTGACAGGTGGTGGCCCCACAGGCATTTTATTGGATGAGAAAAATCAACAGTTTTTTGTTTTAACTCGTTACGATAATGGTATATCGATGGTTGATATGGATACTAAAGTTGAGTTGAAACACGAGTTGATGTTTAATCCTGAACCTGAGTCTATAACGAAAGGGCGACCTTTTCTATATGATGCTAATCTAACGTCGAGTAATGGTACTTCTTCTTGTGGAGGCTGCCATATCTTTGCCGATACTGATCACCTTTCTTGGGATTTAGGTAACCCTAGTGAAATTCTAAAAGAAGATCCTCATCCGGTGGTGCCATTCTCAAAACCGGTGGATGGCTCGTTTTTACAAAGACAGGCAAATTTTCATCCCATGAAAGGCCCTAAAGGAACACAGAGTTTTAGAGGCTTAGCCAACCACGGTCCACTCCACTGGAGAGGTGATAGAACTGGAGTAAACCGAGTGAATGGTGAATCGCAAGAGGAAGCGGCATTTAAGGAGTTTAACGTTGCTTTTGAAGGTTTAGTGGGCAGGGCAGAGCCATTAAATGAAAGGCAAATGCAAGCGTTTACTGATTTTGCCATTCAGCTAAGTTACCCACCTAATCCGAATCGTCCGTTAAACAACCAACTAACGGGTGATTTAGCCGAAGGGCATCGAGTGTACACTCAGCTTGCAACGTCGGGAGATTTTAATACCCTCGATAACACCAACTTGGGTTGTAATTCGTGTCATATATTACAGCCCGAAAATGGACGTTATGGAACTGCTGCTAATATGGTGGCGGTACTGGGCAATAACAATCAGGACTTTAAAGTGCCGCATATGAGAAATTTGTATCAGAAAGTGGGTTTCTTTCGTCAAGGATTGAGTGCGCCGCAAGTGAGAGGTTTTGGTTTTAGCCAAAATGGCGCCACCGCGAATCTAATGGATTTATTATCCAATGACGATTTCACCTTTGAAAATAACAAACAATCATCGCAACTAGCACAATTTTTATTCGCTTACGATACCTTGTTGGCACCTATAGTCGGTCAGCAAATTACCATACCAACAGAGAATATGACAGCGGCATTGGCTAGGATCGATTTACTGTTTGAGCGAGCGCAAGTTCAGGGGCTTTTACCCGAATGCGACCTAGTCGTAAAAGGTGTTTGGGGAGGAGAACGGCGCGGTGCGGTTCGTTTAGATGATGATCGCTTTCAGTCCGATAGGCAGCAGCAAAGCTATTCTTTAGCGGAGCTCAAAGCGTTCGCAAATACTAACGGCAATCACTTGAGTTTTATGTGTGTTCCGCCCAATTCAGGAATTCGCATTGGTATTGATCAGAATTTAGACGGTGTACTGAATGGTGATTAATGTGAACCGAGTATAAGCCTGAACGATGGTTGTTGGGTTTTTCTAGGTTTAAGGGTTGCTGACTAAGTTAGCGGTATATAGATCCCCTATTAATCTCTTTTTCTCCGTGATTAAAATTTTGCTTTGGTCCGGTGATACATCAAAATGAAAAAACTCTTTATTGTCGATCAATTTTTTATGCTGCTTAGATTCGAAGTCATAAAAAAATAGTCCGCGTGCGGCATTAGTATTGCGAATATAATACAATCCATTATCGAAGGCTTGCCAGTGAGAGTAATTCATCGCATGAAAATCAGTCATGACCAATTGATGAGATCCTGTTGTTTGGTCAAGGCTCCACAGTCCTGGTCGATTGTATTTGTTGTAGTACAATAGACTTCCATTATTCACTTCTTGCATATAATAACCACCTTCATTGGTTAGCTGAGTGACTGTCGAGTTATTTAAGTCTTTTCTGAAAATTTGATGTTCATCTTCGATTACTTGGCTAAAATAAATAATATCTTTTCGTTGACTTAGAATTACCTTGCCGATATTTTGCTCAATATCAAATAAAACTTGTGTTTTTTCTGACTCAATATCAAAAATAGCCATTTGACCATTTTCGGTAGAGTATAAAATAGTTTTATCATCTGGAGACCAGCGTACCGATCCTCCAACCGCTCTTTCATCAAGCAATTCAACCTTGCCATTTTTCTTGATCCAGATTCGATAGTCAGAAGTTTCACGGTCCGATACAAAAATGATTGCCTTGCCGTTTGATGAGTAATGGCCAGAATATTCGCTTTTGGAGGAATCTGAAATCGTTAGGCCTAAATGGTATTCTCCGAGTGCAGGATCCGAAGTGCCTGGGAGTTTATATTCAGTCACTTTACTGGTGTAGTCTTCTATGGTATAGACTAATTTTATCTGGTCATTAGAATTCCATTGGTTTAGATTGATTATTTTACCCTGTTGTATCGAACTCAGTTTTCCTTCCAGAGTCAAAATTTGCAAGCCCTCTTTGGAATAAATAAGCA
The DNA here is from genome assembly GCA_964454125.1 of uncultured Kangiella sp. Lineage (GTDB taxonomy): Bacteria > Pseudomonadota > Gammaproteobacteria > Enterobacterales > Kangiellaceae. The sequence continues at coordinate 23,216 of CAYVSL010000003.1, read as the reverse complement.
ATGCTTGTTGACCATAAAGCCAGGAAATATCGGTTAACGGTTCATGATTATTGAACTCTTTAAGCATAACATCTGTTTTTGATTCAGTATCAAACAACCGGATCTGAAATTTGTCCAGCCAGTAGCGGACGTAAGCCAGGCGCTTACCACCAGGTTCAGCAATGGGCATATAGTCATTACTGTCGGGCGGCACATTGTTTAAGATTATTTGGGTCGATTTGTCGTTAATATTGATTGCGACTAATTGACTTTTACTATATTTATAACCATTTTTATTGTAATAAATTTTACTTGAATCAAAGGACCAGGTTAACGCGTTAAACGATTCGAATGGACACTCAACTAGGGATTCAGGCTTAAACGTTACTTGGTCGTTGGAAATGTCGGAAAATTGAATCGAACATTTATGGTCATCTCTTAGTACATACGCCAAATATCGGCCGTCGTGAGATAGCGTTAGATTACTGTAATGAAGATAATCATCAGTCAAATATCTGAATTCTGCTGACTCGATCGATCGGACGGCAATATTATTGAATAGTACCCCGTTAGGTTGGTGAGTAAAAATGACCGATTTTTTTTGAGGCCAATAAATAGGATCCCGTTCAAATCCTGGTAGATTGGTTAATTGTTGAATATCTTGCAACTGATGGGGGGCTGAATCTTGGCTTGCCCAATAATAACCAGCGATTACTAATACGAATAAAGAGGCGGTGAATAAGGTCAATTTTGAAATGGGGTATCCTGTACTTATCAGGGATTGAGATCTTTTGACTTCACTAATGAGTACATAACCACTTTTTTTGACGGTGCGAATATATTGTGGGTCGGCAGCTTTGTCGTCTAATGCTTTGCGTAATTGCCTGACAATGCGGTGCAAAGCATTGTCGGATACTACTTTTCCTTGCCAGAGTTTTTTAAATAATTCATCGCTACCAATGACGTTTCCCTGTTGCTCGGCGAGTAGTAACAACATCGCCATCGCCAGAGGTTCGAGTAAAATGGTTTTGCCTTCTTTAATGATCTGATTGTGTTTGGGCTTAATCAGGATGTTGCCTATTTTGAACTCTTGAGACTGCTTTATTTTCATTTTTAAGCGCTGGCGTCCTATTCTATTTTTATTCATAATACAGCTAACAATTTGATATTAAAAGATATCAGATAAAAATCATCTTAAACAATCGGTTATCCTAGAATAATCAGTTGCAGTCGTGGAAAGAGTACTAGGCCAGAGTGTGCATAGCATCGCTAAAAATGGTGCCATCACCTTGCCGGTGAAGAGTCAATTTATAGTAGAATCTTGTGAAGCAAAATAGTTGCACCTATATATAGGTGCAACTGATTTAGCAATTTGATGTTGGATCCAATAAAAAACGAGTAGCTTGGGTATCTGAGCCAAAATAAGCTAAGCTAAATCAATAGTAGGAAAAATCCATATCGGAGTCTGAAAACTTAATTATCCAGTTTTCTTTTTTTGAAAGATCATTGGCGATATTATCATCGTTACAATAGTAAACAAAAATGTCACCATTAGGGCGTTGGTAAAATTGTCTGGTGGACAATATTTTTTCAAGCGCTAGGTTGAACCCGTTATATAGAATAATATCTGTTTTTTTTTGTGTGGCCAGTATCACGATTGCATCGATAAATTGTCCCATATCTTGCGTGTGGGCTTCAATATCGGATATAACAAGTGCTTTTTTATTTTCGTAATCAGAAATTTTAACCACTAAGTAACCTGGTAATTGCTTATTTTTGTAATTAACGGTGTAGAGCAAGTAAGGCCTGTAACTTGGAATGTCAAAATAGCGCCATGCAAGGTATTTCAAACTACGCTTAAATCTAATTTTGTTACTTTGATGGTTGTTGATCAAAATATTGGGGTCGAGATCGGCTTTATTTTTTACTCTATTGAGAGACGGCTGTTCCGAAAATATGCGATAACGAAAGTCGATTATTTTAGATAATGCTAACGCAAGGGTTAGCCGAAAATTCTTATATAAATTAGTGAAGGGGGTGTTGTCATTTACAAATTTTAATTTCATAGGCTTGATATAGCAGTTTGTTTTTCCCATATCTGACCAACCCTGTCGGATAAACATACGAAAGGCCACATCGGAAACACCCAAGCAGACGACAAGCGTATGATTGTTTATGAGATCTCCGGTTAAAGCGACTCCCAAACCTTTCATTCGCCATTCCTCTTTTACTATTAGATTGATTGCGCAAACACAATCTATGCTTTCACCATCAATAGATAGTCTGCTTTGCAGTGCACTTTGTTGCCCAACGATTTCATCACCCGATAAACAAAAAACTCTTTCATTACTGATTGGTGTTGAATACAACCAGTTATTAAAATCAATGTCGCTTAGGATTGAGTTAGTACCAAACTCAGATAATTGAAACTCATTTACTTTATCTTGGTCTAGTTTTGTAGTGATAGGAAAAAAATCGTTTTTGAATTGATGACAAAGCCGATTAATTATTTTACGTTGCCGATTCATAACAAGTTTCGCCGCTTATCTGTATCAATAAGTTCGATATTTAGGCCTCGACCTAAATAGCTAAAACCGATCAGTTCATCCTCAAAAGCTTCGCCTGGCTCAGCCTGGGTGTTAATGATAGCACCTAGTTGTTTGAATTGAGATAGAGTTGTTTCCACCTGTTCGACTTTAAATCCGAGATGATGTAAGCCTTCACCTTTTTTGATGAAGACAACTAGGGGTGAGCTTGCCTCACTCGGTTCGATTAATTTCAAATCGAGTGATCCTTGCTTGCTAAAAAACTGAACAAAAACCTTTTGTCGGCTATTAGTCACTTTAGCCGTTTTTGCACGGTAACCGAGAAATTTCTGTAAATGCTGAGCCGTTTTACTAATATTTCTTACCGCAATACAAATGTGATCAAGGTCCATCATTAAATCTCCTTTTGTGGCTCAATAGCTTAGTTGCACATCTTCAATCATGACCGGCTTTTTATGTAAATAATCGGTTGTTCTGCGTTTTGACAGTATGTCGGCGTATAAGAATTTTGCCTGTTGCTCGCTGATGGCTAATTTGTTGGCCAATTCAGATTCGGTTTTTTGATGATTCAGGTACCATAATGCGATATCCATTTTTTGGTAAGGTAGGGCAAAATAGAACTCATCTTGGCCTTGCTCCAAACTATAAGTATCGGTGGTTGGTGTCGAGTTACAAATTACCTCTGGTAAACCTAAATGCCTTGCCATGGCATAAACCTGAGATTTGTATAAATGTGAGATCGGCTTAATGTCAGCAGAACCATCACCATTTTTCACAAAGAACCCTTGGTCATATTCCAAACGGTTAGGTGTTCCGATAACTGCGTAGTTTAGTCGATCGGCATGAAAATATTCCAAAGTTTTACGTATTCGTTGTTTGTGATTAGTAGCAGCAACAATAGTCAAGTATGCCTTTAAAGGTAACATTGCTTCAAATCGTTCGCCTTGAGGATTTTCAATAACAATATTGTAATGGTTTATTCGACCTTCAACGCCTCCCACAATAACGATTTTGTTTTTCCAGTTTTGCGAGTAGTCAGGAAAGACTTGTCTAATCGCATCATCTCGCCATTGATAACAACCTATGGCATTCAAAGTTGGAGCAATATCATCAATGGTATAATCTATATTTAAATATTTGGCTAACAATTTACCTAAATCGCCGCTGATTGAAGAAGAATCTTGCTCTGGCATTAACAAGCCAAAAACCTTTTTAACACCTAGTGCTTTGACAGCCAATGCGGCACAAACAGAACTGTCGATGCCGCCTGACATGGCAATCACGAATCCCCGCCGGTGTAAATCCTGACTTAAAATTTGACGCATACGTTGAGTGATTTTTTCAACTTCGAGATCAAAGTCGAGTGCTAGCGCTGGGTCAATGTCATAGGCAATGTTTGTCATTTTGACTACTCTCCATTTCTTGATTTAATTGATATCTTTTGATTTTTCCACTGGCTGTTTTGGGTAGTTGCTTTAGCCAGATAATTTCCCTTGGTATTTTGTGAGGTGGCAGATATTGGTTACAGTGTTTTTTTACTGCAAATTGGTTTGTTTTTGACTCTTCGCCTACGATATAAGCACGAAGTTTATGACCGAGAATTTCATCAAAGATACCGATCACCGCGGACTCCTTAATAAAGTCTAATTGGTTCATGATTTCTTCTAGTTCCAACGGGTTGATACGGTGTGCACCAATTTTTAACATGTCACTATTTCTTCCTTGCAGGAAGAGATAGCCATCATTATCTAGATAGCCTAAATCTCCGGTTTTTAACCACCCGTTAATTAGAACTGTTTTGCTGGCCTGTGGATTTTTCCAGTAGCCCAGCATCACGCCAGGACCTTTGATATATACTTCACCTTTTTGGAAGTTGTTAACCGGCTTGCCTTGTTTATTGCGAATTTCCAATTGAATTTGTTTCAAGGGAATACCAACCGAACCTCCCTTGTTGGAAAGGAATGAAGGTGGTAGCCAAGTAATTCTGGCTGTAGCTTCGGTCTGACCGTACATCACATATAGTTGTGTTTTACTATGGCTTGCCAATAATAATTTTTTAGTTAATTGGCCCCCCATGGGGCCACCGGCTTGAGTTAAATAGCGCAAATGCGGAGGGTTTGTTGGCCAATCCGAATGAGACAAAAAAAGGCTAAAGGTTGAGGCTACACCCGAAAAGCCACTCACTTGAAGATGTCTCATCGAATCAACAATCTCTTGAGGGTAAGCCATAGAGCCAGACAAAACTATTTTTGCACCCACACAAAAATGAGTGTGTAATATCGAATTACCATAACAATAATGAAAAGGTAATATATTTAAAATACTATCCTTCGCTGAGAGTTTGAGATATGAAACGACATCTACCACATTGCTCATCAAATTGCCGTGACTCAAAGTGACACCTTTTGGATTTCCGCTAGTACCAGAGGTGAAAATAATTTGTGCCACGGTTGATTGTTTGACGATGCACCAATTGTCATTGCTGGTTAGAGAAAATGCGTTATTCCAATAGTGCACATCTTTAAGCGGGGATTCAATAATGGTAATTATTGGAATACTAAGAGGTTTAAATTGATTGTGCATGTCTGATTTAAGCTGATCGATTACCAAGCATTTTGCATCACAATGGCGTAGCATGCTTGCAATTTCATTGAATTTCGCTTTCGGATTGAGGGCTACGATGATGGCGCCAATTTTCCACGCTGCATAAAAAGCGGTGACATACTCTATTGAGTTACTGATTACCAATGCTATTCGGTCACCCGCTTGTATACCCCGAGTGATATACAAGGCGCTAATTTTTGATATGTTATGTCTCAATTGCGAGTAACTGAGTTGCTCTGTTTCATTTTGTAGGGCAATAGCATCGGGCTTTGACTCGCTGATAAAAAGAAACTGTTGAAGTAAGTTTTTATTAAACATTTTATATCTTAAAATCAGCGTGATCAGGCCGATTTCTTCTCGATAAAGGCGATTAGATTATTAATAGAATCAAGATTTGATGGGATCATTTCTGCCGACTCAGTTTTTATTGATAATTCTTCTTCTAAGAAATAGATTAATTCAAGGATCCCCATTGAGTCGAGAATACCGGTATCTAAAAAAGAATCGGTATTGTCTAACTTGTTTTGGTCATCGCTAAATAGATAATTTTCTAAAATAAAAGTTCTCAACATTTCTTCGTTGTTTACTGCTACATCATTCATAATCATATTTCCTTGAGTGAGTTTAAATAAATTGTTCCACTAATATTTGAGTTGATAGAATTCCAATTAATGCTTGGGATTCAGAGATCGATAAGGTCCTTCCAGAATCGCTTTTTTTTAATAAAAACTGAACTTTGATGCTATCGAAAAAACCAGTTTTATTGAGTTCTTGACTAGACAAGTAATGGCGCAATTCATCACCTAGGTAACGCCCTGTCATCGCTATTGCATCGGGCGCTCGATATGGTTGTTTGTGTCGATGGATAATATTCTCAGGAAGATATTTTGCCATTGCTTTTTTTAAAAGGTATTTTTCATTTAGACCCTTCATTTTGTATTTAGGTGGTATTTTGTTTGCAAATTCAATGACACGATGATCAAGAAAGGGAAATCGTCCTTCAATCGAATTTTTGGCCAGCATTCGATCACCTTGTGAAGTCAATAAATATCCAGCCATTAGTGATTTAGATTCAATATATTGAGCGCGATTAAAGGGGTGCATTGTTGCTAATTTTGCTGGCAGAGAATTTGCCATAACTTCCAATGAATTCTTATTTAACTCTGAGTTGAGATCTTTAGAATAAAATCGTTTGGCTTTAGCCGTGGTGGTCCAGCGAGGAAGGTGTGAAAAACAGATATTATCCGGTTGGTCCAGAGATTCTCCAAAAAAACGTTTTAGATATGTTCCCTGATCATTATCTGGTAAATTTAAATAGGGATAGAGTTTTTTTAACAGTAAGGGCCGGAATTTTGAGTTCGGATTAATTGACCAAAAATGCCTGACTTTTGACTCTTTAAATATATCATATCCCCCAAGTATTTCATCAGCCCCTTCGCCAGTTAACACCACTTTAAAATTATTTTTTCGTACTAAGGAGGAAAGCAGGCCCATCGGTACTGGCGCAGTTCTTAGTATTGGGGTTTCCGTGTGATAAAGCGTTTGCTTAAAATTGTTAGCAATATCGGCTGTATTAACCATTAAGTGAGTATGCTCGGCTTGCAAATGATCAATTAAGGAGGATTGATAAGATTTTTCATCAAAATCAGACTCACTGAAATTAAGCGAAAAGCTTCGTAAGGGAACATTACCATAGTGATGGATTATAGCGACTAAAACGGAGGAATCTAGACCTCCTGATAAATAGGCTCCCACAGGAACATCTGCACGCAAACGAATTTTTGTGGCGTCGATTAATAAGTCATGCAGTTCCTGGGCTTGTTGTTCTTCATTGGCCTGACTTATTTGCTCTTCATCAAAATTCCAATCCCAATAGCGGAGCTCTCTAAGATTTTCATTTTCAAGAACCAGCATTTGCCCCGGTGATACTTCAAATATGTCTTGGAAAATCGTATTGGGACTCACTGGCGTCCAAAAGGTAAAAATTTGATCGAGCGCTTCTTTATTTATTTCTAGGCTATCATTTAATGCTGGCTTTAATGCTTTAATTTCGCTGGCAAAAATAAGTCGTTGTTGATTGAAAGAATAATATAATGGACAGATGCCTACTCTATCCCTGACTAATATGAATCGTTTAGCCCTATCATCCCACAAAGCGATGGCAAATTGTCCATTCAAGTGTTCAACGAAATCCAGACCGTATTGTTGATATAAATGGATAATGACTTCAGTGTCTGATTGGGTATTGAATTGGTGACCTTTTTTAATAAGGTTTTCACGAAGTTCGATGTAGTTAAAAATTTCGCCGTTAAAAACAAGAGAAATATCACCGGAAGGGCTGTGCATCGGTTGTTGTCCGGTGTAAAGATCGATAATGCTCAATCTTCGATGGGATAGGCCGAAGGTGTCAGTGCAATAGATACCACTTTCATCAGGGCCACGATGCCGAAGTTTTTCAGCCATGGCCTCAAGAATGTTTTTTGATATTGGATAATTCGATCGGACAGAAGTGTGAATGATCCCCGCAATACCGCACATTTACCTATTTCCCTGTTAAAAAGCTCTATACTTTGTTGGCGGGTAACAGCCGCTCACCAACCATTTAATTGGCCAAGCTTAGTCTTCAGGCTCTACTCGTCAACATTAGTTTAGGCTGGATAGGAAGCTGATTAATTGATCTCAATCAATGAATAGGAGAATATTATATTTGAGATTAATGCTATTGATGGGCGATGGATGTAAACCCTGTTTAAATTTGTAGTCGGTTGGATGGTTCTTTATTTTTGCTTAAATTAGCCACTCGCTGAATACGAATGGCCTACAATATATTCATATTTTCGAGTTAGTTTCTTTACTTATCGTGTATTGCCGAAACGGTTTCAGCTAACTCTTTTTCAACCGCTAGATCGAGGTGAGTTTCTTCCGTATCAAAAATACCAGCGTTTGGATCATTAAAAACTTCAACGCAGAGCTTTCCCTCACTTTTGGCAACTATCGTTGATACCACCGCATCACCCGATACATTAACCGCTGTTCGTATCATATCCAAAATTCTGTCAACACCTAAGATCAATCCGATACCTTCCATCGGTAATCCCACTTGAGAAAATACCATCGACAACATAATCAGTCCCACACCTGGAACCCCTGCCGTACCTATGGATGCTAATACTGACATAATAATTACCGTGAGATATCCTGAGATACCTAAATCGACGCCATAAATATTTGCAATAAAAACGGTTGCAACACCCTGCATAATGGCTGTGCCATCCATGTTGATCGTCGCACCAAATGGCACTGTAAAGGATGCGACTGAATTGTCTACGCCGAGTCTACTTGTTACGGTTCTTAAAGTAACGGGGATCGTGGCGTTTGAACTAGAAGTACTAAATGCAAAAACTTGTGCATTTCTTATCTTCTTCAAAAATTTTGTCGGACTTAAACCCGACAATAAAAATAAGAAACCTTGCAATGTAAAAAACAAGTGAAAAAGCAAAGCACCAGTAAGTACCAATACGTAACCTATTAGTTGCCCAAGTAGCTCCATACCTAAATTGGAAATCGCTTTCGCTAGGAGACAAAAAACGGCATATGGCGCCAATGACATAACGATGCCTACCATTTTCATCATTACTTCGTTGAGCAGTTCTGTAGTTTCCACAATTGATTTGGCTTTCTTTCCAACCAATAAAAGACTAATACCGACTAACATTGCAAAGAAAATGATGGATAACATTTCCCCGTTGGCCATAGCTTCAATCGGATTTTGTGGAATGATATCTATCAGTACTTGAGAAAAAGGTTTTGCGTCACTTCCCGTAAATGTTGAGTTGGTCTCTGCGTTCATTCCTTCACCGATCCCAAAACTTGCGGCAATCGTAATGGCTGTTGCGATAGCAACTGCGGTGGTTAACATATACAGTACAAATGATTTCGAGCCTATTCGGCCCAATAATTTGACATCGCCAATACCACAAACACCGCAAATCAGAGAAAACAGTACCAAAGGCACAACTAACATCCTCAAAGCGTTGATGAACCATTCACCAACAACGTGAAAAAAACCATTAACAAGGTATTCGTTAATCAATGAGCCTTCAGTATTTAAATTTAGCAGGTTAAAACTTAAACCAACGACAATTCCAAGGAGCATACCTATCAGTACTTTTGTGGTTAAATTCATTATTATTGTCTCAATTATTTGAACCTAGAAAAATCAGTTGAAGCACTCTTTCCATGACTTCAACTGATTATTCTAGATTGAATCAGTTAGATTAATTCTAATTATCAGTGCCTTTATTTCTAATTTTAAAGGCAGGGTCCATCAACAAGAATAATGGTTAGCCATGGATATTGCAATATACTTAGGTGGCAAGCCGTAGGAAGGGTGTCAATCCTTCCTACGAAAAGTGAGGGTGTTTCTGTTATAGCTGAAAAGGGTAAACAGAGCCTAAATTTAATATTTGGGTGAGTTCATCCAACGCTGTACGAGATTCGACCAGCAACTGCGGGTCGGCTAGGTCTTTTTCATCTAAGGAATCTCGATAGTGTTTTTCCACCCAGCTATTCAGAATACCAAAAAGATCATCATTCATATAAACCGATTGGTTGCTTGCCTCTATTTCGTTGCTTGAAAGAACCACTCTTTGCCTCAAACAAGCAGGCCCACCACCGTTTTGCATACTTTGCTTTACATCATAGATTTCAACTTTGCTGATCGGATTGTCACCCGCTATCACTGAATCCAGATAAGCTTTTACATTAGTGTTTTCTTGGCATTCACCGGGAGCAATGATCGCCATAGAGCCATCGGCAAGACTGACTAACTGACTATTAAACAGATAAGTGTGTACTGCATCATGAACACTGACAACAGATTCTGGCACTTTAATAAAATACATCGGCGCTTCTCCAAAAGCACTCTGCAAATCATTAATGACCTTATTGGGATCCAAAAATGCGGTTTCATGGTAAAACAAACAATTTTTATTGCCGACAGCAATTACATCGTTATGGAAAACTCCGGCATCAATGACATCAGGATTTTGTTGAGCAAAGACTGTTTTATTAGGATTCAATTGATGCAATCTTGCTATCGCTTGCGACGCTTCAAAAGTCTGTCTTGCAGGGTATTTTTTAGGAAATGGTTGACTGCTATCAAAAGCGTATTTGCCATAAACAAAAAATTCCACGCCCTGATCACCATAATTCTGGCAGAAACGAGTATGATTTGCCGCCCCTTCATCACCAAAGTGATCGCCCATCGGTAGTGCTTTATGATGGGCGAAGAATTCTTTATTAGTAAAAATGGCTTCTAATACCCTTGAAGTTGTCGGTGCTTCAATTGAGCGATGAAATTTGTTGGATAGATTTGCGGCGGTAAAATGCACTTTACCATTCTGAGTATCTGCACTTGGAGAAATGGTGCAAGCGTTGGCGGTCCACATGCTGGAAGCCGAGCAGGTCGCGGCAAATACTGATGGTGCTTCTTTTGCCGCGTGAGTGATTACTTGTTCATCGTTACCTGCAAAACCTAGTTGGCGCAAAACGTGAACATCGGGTCGTTCTAATGGCGGTAGTACTGCTTGTTTGAGCCCCATATCAGACAAGGCTTTCATTTTGGCTAAACCTTGTAATGCGCCTTGTTTTGGGTTTGACGCTTGAGTGGCATTTTTAAGTGATGCGACGTTGCCAACGGACAGACCTGCATAGTTATGAGTAGGACCGACTAGACCATCAAAATTAACTTCAACCGATTGATTCATAAGAATATTCCTATTAAAAATCTAATAAAAACACCCTTGCTTTTAATGGATGGTTTGGTGCCATCATGTCTGATAGAGGAGAGAAGGGGAGATCCTCTAAATAACGTAGCGGTCATTATAACGATATTTTGATTAAGTTCAAAAATTTCTGATTTTATCAATCGATTTTTGCAGTCATTTAAATCGACATTATGGCTTGCTGATAATTCTAGGTTAAACCTGTTTAGGTTAAAAGAGGGAGTAAATGCTTCAATACGGTCATCATGATTATCGGTTGTCCTTTTTCATTAGGATGCAAGCTGTCGTTTAGCATTAATTCAGGATTTGTGGCAACGCCTTCCAGAATAAACGGAATGAAGCTAACATTTTCTATTTTCGCCAAATCGACAAAAATTTGGTCGAATTTTCGAGTATAGGTTCGACCGTAGTTGGGGGGGATATGAATGCCTGCCAGTATGATTTTGGCATTGACCTGTAAGCTCATGTTGATCATGTCTAACAGGTTATTATGCGTGGTTGATAAATCGAAGCCACGAAGCCCATCATTTGCCCCAAGTTCCAGAATGACAATATCCGGTTGAGTCTTGTTGATTTGTGATTGAAATCGGGACAGCCCCCCAGAGGAGGTTTCACCGCTTATACTCGCATTGATGATATTAATATCGAGCGATCTATTTTTTAAGTTTTGCTCAAGTAGATAAACCCAGCCTTTATCTGTGGAAATATTATACGCAGCACTAAGGCTATCACCGAAAACCAAAATATTTTTAACGGCTGACAGGCTTAGTTGACAGGTCAATAGCAATAATAAACTGCATAGCGTTTTAGTTAGTTTCATGCTTATTGTGTCCTAAAATCATTTCCTGCCCAGACAGACTAGCATAATGGACAAGTATGAAGCTATACCCCGTTTGCTTTTAAAAATACTACAAAATCTTGACCGATAGTTCTGCTTACCAATGCTTCGCTTGTAATCTACGTAGAAAGTCTAAATAATAGTTGAATCGATTTTTCCCATGCCTGAATGAGTATAAAATGCTAAAAGCCGTTAATTTGTGCAAGCGCGTATCTACATCAGAGACTAATTTAACTATATTAAAGCAAATTTCTTTCGAACTGGAAGAAGGTAAAAGCCTAGCGATTGTCGGTGAGTCCGGTTCTGGAAAAACGACTCTTTTAGGTCTGCTCGCGGGGTTGGATAAACCCACTAGCGGTGAAGTATGGCTATCATCAAAATCAATTTTTTCATTGAGCGAAGAGCAAAGAGCCCTTTCTCGTAAGGAGAATCTGGGATTCATTTTTCAGAGTTTTCAATTGATTGATGGTTTAACCGCCCTAGAAAATGTGATGATGCCTTTGGAATTAAAAGCTGACAGACAAGCAAAGAGCAAAGCGATAGCGATGTTAGATCAAGTCGGTCTGTCTCATCGAGTTAATCATTTTTCCAATCAACTATCTGGTGGTGAACAGCAGCGAGTAGCCATTGCTCGTGCATTCGTTTCCGAGCCCAAATTACTGCTAGCCGATGAACCAACGGGTAATTTGGATACTAATACCGGACAAAAAGTGGTGGATTTGATGTTTGAGCTGAATAAAGCCTCCAATGCGACCATGGTTTTAGTGACTCATGATCATCATCTTGCCGAGCGTTGCGATCATTCGATCACATTGAGTGCCGGTGAAATGATCGCCAATTCTATGAAGTCAGGTTCAGCAATGGACATCGACGTGTCTGTTGATGGGAGTGGTTTATGATTGGTAAAAGATTGCTTCTGTTGATAGCCATTAGAATTTTTAGGCGAGATTGGCGGCGGGGCGATTTGCTTAATCTGATATTTGCAATGGCGATTGCGATGGCTTCAGTCAGTGTCATTTATTTGATTATTGATCGGGTTGAATCGGCCACCAATCAGCAGGCCTCACAAATGCTCGGTGCCGATCTAGTCATAACTTCACCCAAACCTATTGATGATGATTGGTTAGAGAAGGCTGTGGCGCAAAATTTGATCCGAGCTGAAATGGTTGAATTTGTGAGCGTCTTGTCAGCCAATGAGCAGTTGCAATTATCGGCAGTGAAGGCCGTTTCGGACAACTATCCATTAAAAGGTCGGATCGAAATTGCCGATACACCTTACAGCAAAGCGAAAGCCGTTAGAGGTCATCCATCCAAAGGAAAAATTTGGGTCGCACCCAAAATTTTGGCTGTGCTCAATGCCGAAAAAGGACAAAAGTTGGAATTGGGTTATACCGATCTTGAAATCGATGGCACGATCATGTTGCAGCCGGGGCAGGGCTCGACCTTGTTTAATATTGCACCAACGGCAATGATAGGGTTGCAAGATATAGCGTTGACTAAAGTGATCCAACCTGGCAGCCGGGTATCTTACCGTTATTTATTTGTCGGTCAAAAACAAGATATCGTTCTTTTTGAAAAATGGATCGAACCTAGGATCGAAACCAGTCAACGACTGGTAAGCATCTTGGATGAATCGCCAATGGCAGGCTCGGCCATTACCCGAAGTAAAAAATATATTAGCCTATCCGGATTATTAACATTGGTATTACTGGGGGTGGCGATTGCTATGTCCGCCAATCGTTATGCTACTAGGCAGTTCGACATGAGCGCTTTGATGCGTTGTTTTGGTATGAACAATAACCAAGTGCTCAGTATCTTTTTGCTGATTTTGCTAATGGTGAGTTTGGTTGGGATCGGCATAGGCGCTTTACTCGGTATTATATTTCAATCGTTGATGATCGATTGGTTGGTAGAATTGTTCGGTGAGAACCTCCCTGTCGCTGATTTTACGGTATTACTGTTTCCAATGCTGACATCATTTATTTTACTACTTGGATTTGCCATGCCGTCATTCATTCAATTGAAAAGTGTTCCACCAATGAGAGTACTGAGGCGTCAATTGGAGCCTATGAAAGCCAACGCTTGGTCAATTTATGGCTTGGCCGGGCTTGCACTGATAGCCGTGATGTATATTCAAATACAGGATCTTAAATTGCTTGCCAGTGTGTTTGCTGGACTGATCATTATGGCTTCCATTTTTGCATTATTATCCAAATTATTGACTCTTTTGATTCGTCGTCTTAGTGTTACAAAAAATGCCGCAATCAACTATAGCTTAAGGCAGCTGGATGCCAATAAAGGTGTAACGATGCTGCATTTACTAGCCTTTAGTAGTACCGTTTTTGTGATGGCGCTTGTTGTGATCATTCGCACAGAATTAATGGCAAAATGGCAGCAAAGTCTTGGAGAAGATGCACCTAATCATTTTATGGTGAATATTGCTGCATCGGAAGTACCTCAAATTGATGAGTTTTTAAGCAAACACCAGATAAAATCGACCGAATCTTATCCGATGGTTCGTGGAAGAGTCGTGCAAATCAATCATCAGGATATTAAAGAGGTATTGACTGAAAAAGCGTTGCAACATAACTCACTTAATCGTGAATTGAATATGACCTGGACAGATTTTTTGCCAAAAGGTAATAAAATTGTGGGCGGTAAATGGAGGCCTAGCGCTACCCATTCTGGTGTTGTAATGAAAAATGATCCTAAACAAATTGCGACTATCTCCATTGAAAATAAGATGGCCGAAACCCTAGGATTAGAACTTGGCGATAGCCTGACCTTTAAAATAGGGGCTGATAGTTGGAGCGCTCAAATTACCAGTTTTCGCTCGATAGACTGGCAAACCTTTACTCCCAATTTTTATATTATAGCTAATCCTGGATCACTAGATGATTTTGCGCCTACCTATATCAACTCTTTTTATTTAGCCAAGAATAAAAAGAAACTGGTGACTGATTTAACCAACAAGCATCCGACAGCAATCATTGTCGAACTTGATCGGATATTCGAAGAAATACGACAAATTATTGAAAAGGTCAGCTCAGCCATCGAATTAATTATGGTCTTTGTTGTTGGTGCAGGTTTCGCATTATTGTGGGCTGCAATGGAGCACACTTTTTCTCAAAAACTCCATCAGTCGGCAATTTTGAGGACGTTAGGAGCAAGTCGTCGCTTTATCGCCACCAGTTTCAGGTTTGAGTTTTTATGGTTGGCCATTTTATCTTCCCTTGTGGCGATCAGTTGTATTGAGTGGGTGAGTTATTTTTTGTACGAGCAAATATTTAATATTGAGTTTGAGTTTCACTTTGATCTTTGGTGGCAGCTGACAGGAGGTTTATTTTTGATGATGATGCTGGCATCATGGCGTGGAGTCAATCGAGTCACCAGCCCAGCACCGCTTAGTCTGTTGAAGTGATGTATAGAGCAGACTATTTTATGATCGCTAAATTGATATGGCGTCACAAAAAGACAAAAAAGTAAAAAAACAGTTGACGTACCCTATGTAAATCATCCTAAAATAAAAAGGAAAAAATAGTCTATCTAGATAGTAGGCATCAATATGTCGACGATATTCGTCGTAAACACCATAAATCCAGCAGGGATAATTTCAAATTCATGGGCAAGTCATTAGTCATAGTCGAGTCACCGGCTAAAGCAAAAACCATTAACAAGTACCTCGGCAACGACTACATTGTTAAATCCAGTGTAGGTCACGTGCGTGATCTACCGACCAAAGCATCTACCGGCTCATCGGATCCTAAAGAAAGGGCCAGAAAAGCAGCCGCGACACGCAAACTCTCTCCTAAAGCAAAGATTAAGCACAAAGCTAAAATGGCTAAAGAGGGGCTATTTAAACGAATGGGGCTTAATCCAGAAAAGGATTGGGCAGCCGAATATGCAACCCTTCCTGGCAAAGAAAAAGTGGTCAGAGAACTTAAAAAATACGCCAAAGACGCCGATCAAATCTTTCTAGCAACAGATTTGGATAGAGAGGGAGAAGCCATTGCTTGGCATTTGCGTGAGGAAATTGGCGGTAGTGATGATAAATATCAGCGAGTAGTATTTAATGAAATAACTAAAAAAGCCATTACCGAAGCGTTTTCTAAACCCACAGAATTAGATATGAACTTTGTCAATGCCCAGCAAACGAGGCGATTTTTGGATCGGGTCGTTGGTTTTATGGTGTCGCCACTGCTTTGGAAGAAAGTTTCGCGGGGCTTGTCTGCGGGACGTGTTCAGTCGGTGGCTGTTAAATTAATCGTTGAGAGAGAAAGAGAGATCCGGGCTTTTATTCCAGAGGAATACTGGACCCTATATGCCGATACATTGACCGTCGGCCAAGACGCTCTTAATTTAGAAGTTCGTCGATATCAGGATAAAAAATATCGTCCCATTAATAAACAGGAAAGTGATGCCGCTCAGGAAATACTGAACCAAGCCGATCTGATTGTTGATCGTTGTGATTCGAAACCGACTAAAAGTAAACCAAGTGCGCCTTATATTACATCGACCTTGCAACAAGCCGCTAGCACCCGATTGGGTTATAACGTCAAGAAGACAATGATGCTTGCACAAAGACTGTATGAAGCAGGCTATATAACTTATATGCGAACCGACTCCACCATGTTGAGTCAGGATGCTTTAGCAATGTGTCGAGACTATATTAAAGAAAATCACGGAGACAAATACCTCCCAGAGACTCCTAAGTTCTACTCAAGTAAACAAGGCGCTCAAGAAGCTCATGAAGCGATCAGACCTTCTAACGCTCGAACTAGAACCAAGCATTTAAAAAATGTAGATGATGATGCGATTAAACTTTACAAATTGATTTGGAGCCAGTTTATAGCGTGTCAAATGACGGATGCCATTTATGATGTTACCAATTTGGTTGTTAAAGCCGGTGAATTTAAATTGGCTGCCAAAGGTCGAGTGGTTAAGTTTGATGGTTGGACATCTGTTCAACCGCCAAGAAAAGGTAAGAATGACGATGATACTATATTACCTGAAGTGACTATTGGTGAAGTACTGAAGCTAAAAAAATTACTACCAAAACAACATTTTACTAAGCCTTCACCTCGATATAGTGAAGCGGCCTTAGTCAAAGAGTTGGAAAAAAAAGGCATTGGACGTCCGTCGACCTATGCTTCAATTATATCTACGATCCAGGATCGTGGTTATGTGATCGTAAAAAATCGCCGATTCTATGCCAACAAAATGGGTGAAATAGTCACCGATCGATTGAGCGAGAGTTTCGATAATTTGATGGACTATTCTTTCACCGCTAAAATGGAAGAGACTCTCGATGTGATTGCAAATGGTAAACAATATTGGAAGGAAACACTGACCCATTTTTACCAAGATTTAACTAAGCGTTTAGAAAAAGCAGAACTATCGGTCGAAGATGGTGGAATGGAGAATCAAAAATCCGTTGAAATGGATATGCTTTGCCCAAAATGTAATACCAATCATATGATGATCCGTAACTCATCAATGGGTACCTTTTTAGGTTGCAGTGGATTTTCATTACCTCCTGCTGAGCGTTGTAAGCACACCATGAATTTGATCACCGATGATGAAATCGAAGCAGTAGATAAAGATGAAGAAGCTGAAAGCCGCAATTTATTATTGAAAAAACGTTGCCCAATTTGTGGATCGGCGATGGATGGATATTTGATTGACGAAGATCGAAAACTTCATGTCTGTGGTGATAACCCTAAGTGTAAAGGGTATTTGATCGAAAAAGGCAGTTTTAAAATCAAGGGATATGATGGGCCAGTGATCGAATGTGATAAGTGCGGCGATAATATGGAACTCAAGGTTGGCCGTTTTGGAAAATATTTCGGTTGCAATAGTGAGGATTGCAAGAACACTCGCAAATTATTACGCAGTGGTGAGCCCGCTCCTCCAAAAGCAGATCCTATCCATATGCCGGAATTAAAATGCTTGAAGGTTGATGATTATTATATTCTTCGAGATGGCGCTTCGGGTATTTTTCTGGCGGCCAGCCAATTTCCAAGGAACAGAGAAACGCGCGCACCCTTGGTTGAAGAGTTATTGACGGTTAAGGATAAACTTGATCCTAAATTTGAATATTTAACCACCGCACCGATCGCTGATCCTGATGGCAATAAGGCGATGTATCGATATAGCCGTAAGGTCAAGGAACAATATGTAATGAGTGAGATCGATGGTAAAGCCAGCGGTTGGAGTGCTCATTGTATCAATGGCAAATGGGAACAAACACTCAAAAAGAAAGCGGTTAAAAAAAAGGTGGTTAAAAAAAAGACTCCAGCCAAAAAAAAGCCGCTAAAAAAATAAAATAACACTATTCCATTTAGTACATTCATTTTTTTCAGATTTTTCATCCTTCCTCTAGTGGCGATGCGGATGGAAAAAAGGAAGTTAAACGAATAGAAAACGAATGTTGTGTTGTGAAATATAGATGACCTCTTTTTCACATCATGACAGCAGTTCCTTTTGTTTTTATGAGTACCTAGCTTTGGTGTTTCCATACTAATTGATCGGATGCGGTAGATTAGAAGTTATCAAATTTTTTTTGACCCTCAATATTTTTGTGGAACTAGTTGTTGCAAATGCTGGCTATGTCCCTATATAATGTCGTCGGAAAATTCGGAGGTATGATTTTTGAGTACGGTGCTATGTCAGCCCGACACATTTATCAATATAAATAGTAAGAACCATAAATGGAATTTGTAGTGAACAATTGCTTCAACAAAATAAGTATTGTTTTTTTCATAATATTAATCCTCTTTTTATCTGGATGTTTTTATATCAAGGAAGAGAGTAATGCACCTGAATTTGTCACTTGGCAAGGGCTCGGACCCGATAAATGGGCTTCAATATGGCTTATTAAAAGATATATCTCGCCAAAATCAAAAATAACAATTCTTCCCGTTGGGACGCCAGTCCAGCTTGATCATAGTTTCGATATACCTGATGGCCAGTATCGGCGTAAGCCGGGTATTACAACTTTTTCAGCGTTAAGAAATAAATTTTCAATTGAGGGGCGAATTATCGTTAAGATTGAAGGTGTTTTACAAGACATCGAAATCGATTTTTGGAAAAAAAATAAATTTGGCGAATCTGCCTTTATCGAGCAAGGGTTTCGTTTATTGCAAGAGCGTTTCGGACGGGATCAAGTACCATTTAATTGCTATATTGCTTTTTTTGATAATGTTGAACTAACTTTAAGAAAACATCAAATAGATAATCCCACACTGCTGCTACCCAACGACTCCTGCGCGAGTGGGGTGAAAGCAAAACCGCAGTTAGTCAATCAAATATTAATCAAAGATTTGATGCAAGAAATGCAAAAGAAAAAGCGTGTCAAATTTGTGGATGCTCGAGAGTCGTTTGAATTTTCTGAAGGACGTATTCCTGGCGCTTATAACCTGCAAATACGCCATGTTAATACTAAAACGGTCAAACCGTTTTTGGATTCGGAGTTGGTAATAGCTTACTGCGTAAAAGACTTCAGAGGATTTGAACTTGCCAAAGCGTTGCAGGATAATGGTGTTAAAAATGTAGCAATACTTGATCCTTTTGGGCTAAAGGGGTGGGTCAATTCTGGCTTACCGATTGTTGGGAAAAAGGGTTTAAGTGAATTACAGGCTAATAATGAACTTGAAATGTGTATTAATAACGATAGTCGTTGTAAGGCACATTTATGACTATATATATTGAGAAAGACAGATTTCCAATATCTAAGATTTTTTTGGTTTCGATATACTTGTTGGTTCCTGGGATCGTATGGTTATTATCCACAGGAAATTTACAAAATTATTTTGCGATGCAAGTACCATCAGGCCAATTTGTTTATATTTTGTCTAAATTATTCGGGTTGTATGCCATTGCTTTATTGTGGCTACAGTTAGTTCCAACTTTACTAAGTCCCCATTTTCATATTCTACCAAATGTCTTTTATCGTTATCATAGATGTATTGGTAGTTTATCATTTATTTTTTTAATTTTGCATGTTATAACTTTTGGCATTGCAGTTTTTGTACGTAGTGGAGACCTTAATTTGGGTCTATTAGTTCCTCATTTCAGCTCCGGATTTTATCGCCAAATGGTTTCGCTGGGGGCTATAGCATTTTGGGGTTTTGTGCTGGTTTTTATTGCTGGAATATGCCGTGCTTTCTCGCATAAACGAAAGCCGCTAAAAAATATTTGGGCAATACTTCATAAGCTGTCACATGCCAGTTTTTTGCTAGTATTTATTCATAGCTTGGCGATTGGAACAGAATCTCGGCAGGTGTTAATGATTGGTTTTTATTGGTTGTATGGTCTGACTTATTTGTTAGTAGTTGCTGGTCTTTTGTTAGTAAAAATGAATATAAGAAGTCTAAATGATGATAATCGGATACCTCAGGTATCTAGATAATAAGTTTAATATTAAAGAAAATATCTTTATGGAGTGTTGTACTAAATGAACGGAATATTCGAACGTCACTTTTTCAAGAAAATCACCAATAAATATGCCCGTCAGTTATCGGTCACGATTTTTGGTTTAATTTATTCGGGAATGGTTCTAACTGCAACATTAGCTGATAGCCATTTCACATCCTATGAAAATGCTAAAGAAGTTGAGCAAGGTAATGACTTACTCGAAGAACTTCCTTGGTCTGTTAGCGTCATTGGCCGCCCATCTGGAATATTAAATGTCGTTAAAAAAGAGGATGAGTTCGAACTTCAATGGTCTTGTCCTAATCTAGCCGACTGCGAAAATTTTACTCAAGAAGGATCCGCACATTTTATCTATCAAACAATGGAGAGGGACGGAAAAGTTGTTGTGAGGTTAAAAGATCATCCCAAGGTTTCTCAAGGTTATTTGTCTTTAACGTTGCAAGATACACTAGAATTTGACGCGACATCGGCATCTTTGCAAATAGATTTGCTCGATGGTTTTAGAGTCGACTGGCTTTATCAGCAGTCGAATTTTTCTGCGGATATTATAGATAATCAATATTTTTCTGATTACCCGCAATGGTTAAAACTTGAGCGAGAAGGAGTGCAAGTTGAGGCCTTTATTTCATCGGATGGAGAGATATGGGAAAGCTTAGGTACTATCGATATAGGAACAACACAAAAGCTATACGCGGGGATTAAAATTTTTGGATTTTCTGCTGAAGAATCTGTCACAAGGTTACAAATTGATCATTTATCTATGGTTAAAAATTCACATGATATCAGTGATTTTGTGGAAGAGCAGACAATTGATTCAGACGCTTCGGCTGTTCAATCATCCACCTCCGTATTAAACAAGTTAATTAATATGATGACAGCCAATAAGTCAGTGATTGAACTGGCTGGTGATATTGATGTTTCAACCACCTTAGTTGCTAATACTATTTATAATGTGACAGATAATATCAAGGTATTAACGGATGTCACACTAACGGTTCCAGAAGGCGTAGAGTTTCAGTTTGCCGATAGAAAAAAAATGACGATTGATGGAAATCTGGTAGTGGTGGGTACCAACGATGAGCCAACAATATTTACCAGTTCATCGAGCTCACAAGCTAAGTCAAAATGGATCGGTATATTAGTCTCGGCAAGCGGAAGTGTAGATTTGAATTATGTTGATATTGCTTATGCGACTCGTGCCATTGATGTTTACGGTGAAGCCACTGTCCAGCACAGCTTATTGCATGAAAATATTTATGGGGTTTATGTGAGAAGTGGTAGTAGCCTCACGTTAAAGAATGACAATGAGGTTTATCGTAATACTTACGGTGTTTACGTTCAAATTAAATCAAGCCCTCAAATTACCGATGGTAATCGGATCTTCTCCAATAGCTACGGTATATACGCTTATGGCAATAATATAGAAGCGGATAATCCCGCGCCGGTGGTCACTGGTAACGCGATTTATGACAACACTTCCTACAATTACTACACCTATTATTTTGGTAACAACGAAAATACTGTCTTGAATGCACAGGGTAATTGGTGGGGGACCGCTATCGCCTATGATATTCCGACAAAGATTTATGATTATAGTGATCAATCAAACTATTCGCCGGTGGTGGATTATCGGGGTTATCAACTTTCGGATGGTGGCACGCTGTCTAGTGCCGCCCAGCAGTTAGTTTCGATTGCTAGCGGTGTGGTTACCACCTTAACCAATGATACTCATTATGAAATCTTAGGCGATCTGTACATTTCATCGGATGCGACTTTATCGGTGGGTACCGGAACGACGTTTTCGGTGGTTAAAGGTATGGAAATCAGTGTTGATGGTACCTTGGACATCCAAGGCAGTGCAGACAACCGGGTCCGTATGACCAGTATTAGTACGGTGCCTAAAAAATCAGATTGGATAGGGATCAAAGTCAACGCGGGCGGAATTCTTAATCTTGATTACCTAGAGATCGCCGATGCGACTCGTGCCATTGATGTTTACGGTGAAGCCACTGTCCAGCACAGCTTATTGCATGAAAATATTTATGGGGTTTATGTGAGAAGTGGTAGTAGCCTCACGTTAAAGAATGACAATGAGGTTTATCGTAATACTTACGGTGTTTACGTTCAAATTAAATCAAGCCCTCAAATTACCGATGGTAATCGGATCCATGACAATACCTATGGTATTTATGCCCGTGGGAATAATCAAGAAGCCGATAATCCTGCACCGGTGGTCACTGGCAACGCGATTTATGACAACACTTCCTACAATTACTACACCTATTATTTTGGTAATAACGAAAACACCCTCTTAAATGCCCAGAATAACTGGTGGGGCACGAATACAGTGAGTGATATTCCGGCCAAAATTTATGACTATCGCGATCAACCGAACTATGCACCGGTAGTTGATTATCGAGGCTATCAACAAACAGACGGTGGACCGCCTAGCAACGTCGCTCAACAATTGATTTCGGTGACGAGTGGCGAAGTTACCACCTTAACCAATGATAGCCATTATGAAATCTTAAGTGATCTTTATATTGCAGCGGACGCGACTTTGATGGTTGGGTCAGGAACATCGTTTTCGGTGGTTAAAGCAGCAGATATTACTGTGGAAGGGATTTTGGAAGTTCAAGGTACCGAGGATAATCTCGTGAGCTTCAGCAGCATCGCTAGAGTGCCGAATAAATCTGACTGGGTTGGCATTATCGTTAAGGATGGTGGCACTTTAGAAATGCATTATGGGGAAATTACCGATGCAACAAAAGCGCTTGATGTTTTTGGGGCGGCTTCGGTCACTCACAGTAAAATCCACAACAATACCTACGGACTATACGCCCGGATTAATTCAGCACCTCAACTGACCGATGATAATCGGATCTATGCCAATAGCTACGGAATTTATGCTAGGGGTAATAATCAAGAAGCCGATAATCCTGCACCTGTGGTCACCGGTAGTGCAATTTATGACAATAGCACTTATAACTACTACACCTATTATTTTGGTAACAACGAAAATACTGTCTT
>CAYVSL010000002.1:0-95951 GCA_964454125.1 uncultured Kangiella sp. | reverse complement strand
ATAATACATTACGCCGCAAGCGGCGGGGAATAAATCCCCAAGTGATTTAAAAGTATCTTGTGGCTAACATGCGATCATGTAAAACGCGTATCACCTCAACTCCATAAGTGGTTTCGCGGTAATAAACAACGTGACGAATTAGCGATTCTATAAATACCGTTCTAAATCCATTACTTGACCAAGGACACGCACAATTCTAACGCCGTAAGCAAATTTTCGATAAATAATGAAATGTTCATTTATGAACAATAAAAACAGCCATTGGAGATACTGCCAATATCTTTAGAGGTGGGATAGTCTGCCGGTGGCGAAAACGCTGGTTAATTTCATCAAGGTACTTGTTTCGTTGATCTATACCCCATTCAGTTTGCGTATAGCGTCCAACTTCTAAAAGGTCGCTTTCAGCCCTTTTAGATACCTTGAATATAGCCATTAGTGGTTATCTAGCCTCTTTTTGAGATTCTCCATAGAGAAATTTTCAACGTTTGGTATCGTCACCCTCTTTGATTAACTGTCGTATTTCTTGCAATGATGATGCTGTTCAACCTCACCGCCAACATGCTGCTCTCCCCTCGCATTCGCCAAACGGATCTGTTTTTCCCTTTCCTGATATCGGGCTTTTTGTTGAGCCGAAGTGTTATCAAAACAATGTGGGCAACTCACGCCTTGCTCAAATTGGTCACTCAGTTGTTCATCTTGAGTAATGGGCATGCGACATGCATTGCATTGATCATAACTGCCCGGTCTTAAATCGTGATCAACGGTTACCCGATCATCAAAAACAAAACACTCCCCTTGCCATGTAGTTTGCTCCTGTGGCACTTCCTCTAAATATTTAAGGATACCGCCTTTCAAATGATAGACTTCCTCGAACCCTTGTTGCTTCATAAACGCCGTTGATTTTTCACAACGGATCCCCCCCGTACAAAACATCGCGATTTTTTGATGTTTTTGCGGAGATAGATTATCTTTCACATAATCAGGGAATTCTCTAAATGACACCGTATTGGGATTAACCGCATGCTCAAATGTCCCAACCGCATATTCGTAGTCATTACGGGTGTCAATCAATAAAACATCTGGATCATTGATTAAATCATTCCAATCCTTTGGCTCCACATAAGTCCCCACCACTTTTCTAGGATCGATATTTTCTACGCCCATGGTCACGATCTCTTTTTTGAGTTTGACTTTAGTTCGCTTGAAAGGTTTATCCTGAGTCAATGATTCCTTAACCACAATCGAATCAAGTCCAGGTTGTTGTTCCAACCAGTTCAAGAGCAAATCGATTGATCCTCTGGAGGCCGAAACCGTGCCATTGATCCCTTCATGTGCCAACAACAAAGTCCCGCAAACTTGATGTTCTTTCATAAAGTCTAATAGCGGTTGGCGGATAGATTGATAATTTTGGAGCACTACAAACTTGTACAGTGCGCAAACGATATGCGGCATAGAGTCTTGAGGCATTAAAGTATCCTTCCGGCGGTCTAGAACGTAAATCTAGCGCCCGTACGATTAATAACCAGCGTATTATAATCTAATACTGACTCATATCAAGGCTTTGGCGTAGACAGTACTGCTTACACTATTGCTAAATGTTATAATCCACGCCCAAAGTGACACCTGTCGACTAAAATGACAGTAAACCACCAATATATTGATGAATATGAGCAAAATAATATCCCCCGAACTCCTCGCTCCTGCTGGCTCCCTCAAACACATGCGTTACGCATTGGCTTATGGCGCCGATGCCGTTTATGCCGGTCAACCACGGTACAGCCTGCGAGTTAGAAATAACAGTTTTAATCTTGAAAACCTTGGGATCGGCATTAAAGAAGCGCAAAGTAAGGGTAAACAGTTTTTTGTGGCAGCCAATATTGCCCCTCATAATTCAAAGGTGAAAACATTTCTCAAAGACATTGAGCCTGTTGTAAACATGAAACCGGACGCATTGATCATGTCTGATCCCGGCCTGATAATGATGGTGCGTGAAAAATGGCCGGAAACCGTCATCCACCTATCAGTACAAATGAATACAGTCAATTATGCTGCGGTAAACTTTTGGCAGTCTATGGGAATTAAGAGAGTTATTTTATCCCGTGAACTGTCTTTGGATGAAGTAGCAGAAATCCGCCAACAATGCCCGGATATTGAACTGGAAGTATTTGTCCACGGTGCACTTTGTATTGCTTATTCCGGTCGCTGCTTATTATCTGGCTATTTTAATCACCGTGATCCCAACCAAGGAACTTGTACTAATGCCTGTCGTTGGGGCTACGATGTTCATCAAGCAGAGCAGCAAGATAATGGCGATATCCAACGAGTAAACCGACCAACCAATTTGCATGTCGGTCCTGAATCAATCAATTTAGATCTTGCTACCTCAGATCTGGGCAAGGCTAATATCGTCACCGCCACCGGTATCGGAGAAATCACCGACAAACTGGTCCTGATTGAGGAAAAACAACGCCCCGGTGAATACATGCCGATGTATGAAGATGAAAATGGTACTTATATTTTGAACTCCAAAGATCTTCGGGCAATACAGCACGTGAAAAAACTCATTGAGATCGGCATTGATTGTTTAAAAATTGAGGGGCGGACCAAGTCATATTATTATGCGGCCAGAACTTCACAAGCATATCGCCAAGCAATAAATGATGCTGTGGCAGGTAAATCTTTTAACATGAAGCTAATGGATGACTTACAAGGTATGGCCAATCGAGGATTTACTGAAGGTTTTTTCCGCCGTCACGTACACGATGATTATCAAAATTATTTAAACGGCAGTCCTGAACAGCATGAGCAAAAATTTGTTGGAGAAATCATCGATAATAGAGAAAGCGAAGTATTAGTTGAAGTGAAAAATAAATTCCAGATTGGTGACAATATTATATTTATGTCGCCTGATGGCGATATTCGTGTGCCACTTGAATCCATGACCAATCAATACGGCGGAAAGATGATTGTAGCACCCGGATCCGGTCATCAGGTATGGATCCCAAAACCAGACGGATACATGCCTGAGATGGGATTATTGGTGAAAGATTATTTGAATATTTAGATCACTTTATCGACCAGAACATAAATGACTACAGCCCGTTTTCAACGGCTAAAATTGCTGCTTCTACCCGAGTTTTCAAGTTTAATTTTTTGAGTAAATTTTTTACATGAACTTTAACGGTTGCTTCTGTAATATCCAATTGTAGCCCTATGACTTTATTACTTTTCCCTTTAGCCAAATGTTTTAAAATATCAATCTCTCTTGGTGTTAATAATTGAATAGGGTTGATCTCTTTTTTCCCTGGTATGATAGAGCGCGCCAAAATTTGTGTTAAGGGTGCGCTGATGACTATTTCACTATTAATGGCTTTTCGAATATTCTCTATGATTGAATCAGGCTCTTCATCTTTGAGCAGATAACCGACTGCTCCATATTTTAGAGCTTGTAATACATCCGATTCACTATCAGACACACTGAATATTATAATTTTTGAACGAACCCCCGCTCTCTTTAATGCCGATAGGGTTTCTATTCCACTGAGCCCTTTCATATTAAGATCAAGTAATATCACGTCCGGCATAAGCTTTAATGCTAATCTAATCGCTTCATCGCCATTATTAGCTTCCGCAATTACGTTAAGATCATCTTCCAAGTTAATGAGTTGAGACACTCCTTTTTTCAACATGGGATGATCATCGACTAACAAAATATTTTTTACATCGCTCATTTTTTATCCAATATGTTGGTGACGCCTATTCAGGAAAAGTGACTTCTATGATAGTTCCCTTATCTATTGAAGACTTGATATTTATTTTTGCATTTAACGATTTAGCTCTTTCCCGCATTATCCCTAAACCAAAATGACCTTCTAATTGATGTTCTTTTTTCATTCCTATCCCATTATCTTCAATCGTTAATATAAAGTGGCCTTGTTCAAAACCAATACAAACTTTTGCGAATGTTGCTTCTGCATGCCGACGGACATTAGATAAAGCTTCTCGAACAATTTGTAAAATATGAATTTCCTGATTAGCTGAAAGCGATTTATTTTTTAGATCAAAATTTAATTTTATTTCATGGCTGCTCTTACTGGAAAATTCTATCACCGTTCCTGCTAAAGCATTTTTTAATGATGGATCTTCTAACTTAAGCCGAAAGGTTGTCAGTAGTTCTCGAAGTTGCAAATACGCTCTATTTAATCCTAGATGAATATCTTCTACCGTTGAATCAATTTGCTCTCTTGATAATTCTTTGTTCATTTTTTTAGTTAGTAATGCTACTTGTATTTTTAAATAAGATAATGACTGAGCAAGAGAGTCATGTAATTCTCTCGCTATTACCGCTCTTTCTTCAATAATAACCAACCGATTTTCAGCAACTCGTTCTAGTTCATGGGTATATGCGGAAGCCAACATATCTGATATGGTTTTTAGTAAATTTATTTGCCAGTCTTCTACTCTGAACTCTGCTTGATAGTTCCAAATTAAACAACCGTATTTTTTTGACCTTTTGGAAATTAAAAATTTCTGCTGCTCAAAACAAATATTGTGCTTTACTCTTGAACCGGTTGCAGTATCAAAAATAACATTTTCTACCTCCGATGTCGTAAATTCAACAACCACTTCACCAAATCCTAGGGTTTCTTGCAGTTCGCTAGTTATTTGGGCGATCGCCTCTTTAATATCTTGCTCTGCTAACAATTTTGATGAATCAAATAAAACGGCTAAAATATTGTTACTTCTTGATAGGGCGCTAGTTTTCATTCGCACCCTTTTCTCAAAATCTTCATGAGTCAGCTTCAATTCTTTTGACATTTTATTGATTGTTTTTGAAAGTACACCAAGCTCATTTTTTTGATCGTAGTCCGCACGTAAACTGAAGTCTCCCTTACCCGCTGCATAAGCAACCGTCACCAATCGTTTTAAAGGAGAAACGATATTTCGATTTATCCTACGCAAAACCACAAATGCAATAAGGATAATGGTTAATAAGCTTATTCCATGAATTGCTCGCAATACACTTATTTTACTTTCCGACTCTTGTTGGATTAAAAGAACTAATTGATCAATTTCAACAACAAATCCATCGAATTCATCGATAGCGGGGGTAAAACTGATACTTTTGATTTTGTCCCATATTTTTGCCACTTTTTGATATTGGGAACTAATGGCTGGCTCATCCAATTGATGAGTTAAGCCACCTACAAATAATTGTCGAAAAGCTTTTTCGAAGTCTTCTTTGGCCGTTAATAAATATTGGCTGGTGTGTGGGTTTACCTTTTCATCTAATAACGCTGCGCGAGAAACCTTTACCGCCAGCATTCTAAGTTGTCCTGAGCGGTTAATTTTTTCTGCATCACCGCTTAAACTCTCCGCGACGAGCATTGATGAAATCATACTCACCAAACCTAACCCAATAATAAGAGCCATAATTTGTCCGGCTCTTGTGATCAGCGAGTTTCCATTTTCATCAATATCATTTTTTTGATTGGTTTTTATCATTGTGATGTTTTATTGTTTTCGTTGAGGTGAAATGATAGCCAAATGCACAAACGGTGTAGAAAGGATAGTCTAGCAGAATTAGCCTGAATACCCATTAATAGTTACCCCACTGTCCACTTTAAAAATACAACCCCACTCACGCCATATTTTCTTTTATAATCAATAAGATAAAAATATACGGCATCTACCACTTTAGAGGTACGTCAGTATTTATTCGTTGCTTATTCAATTGTGATACTTGATCTAGATCAATATTAAACCTTCCCCCATTGATATTCTAGCGCGAAATAAGCCACTCATTTCTCTCCTAAAATCTATCTTTGTTAAGGAATAGAATAATGACAACTCATAAAACAAAACAAAATTCTGTATTGGCAATGAACACTGTTGCCTTTGCGTTTAACTTTGCTGTGTGGACCATGTTTTCAATCATTGGTTTAAAAATCAAGCAAGAACTTGGGCTAAGCGACACTCAGTTTGGTGTGTTAGTTGCGACACCGATATTAACGGGTTCTATAACAAGGTTACCGCTAGGAATACTCACCGACTATTACGGTGGTCGAATTGTCTATTTTATTCAAATGATTTTAGTGGCCATTGCAACCTATAGCTTGGCATTTGCTACTCAATATTGGCAATATCTGTTTGCTGGTCTATTTGTCGGCTTAGCGGGGGGCTCTTTTGCTATCGGGATCGCTTTCACTTCCGCGTGGTTTGAAAAAGAAAAACAAGGAACGGCAATGGGTATTTTTGGAGCAGGTAATGCAGGAGCTGCAATTACCAACTTAGTGGCGCCGATGATAGTGGTTTCCGTAGGGTGGAGAATGGTTCCGACCTATTATTCAATTGCTATGGCTGTTATGGCTGTCCTTTTCTGGTTTTTGACCTTTGATGACCCTCACCAACAAGAACGAAAAGAGAAAGGCACCCATAAAACGATGGCGGAGCAATTAGCCCCTCTAAAAGAACTCAGAGTTTGGCGCTTTGGCCTCTATTATTATTTTGTGTTTGGCGGTTTTGTCGCCCTTGCTCTTTGGCTACCTAAATATTACATGGGCGAATATAGCTTGGATCTTAAAACGGCCTCTCTTATTACTATGGTTTTCACTTTACCATCTGGCCTTATTAGAGCATTAGGCGGATATGCATCCGACAAGCTAGGTGCACGCACAGTGAATTGGTGGGTTTTTTGGCTATCTGCTGCTTGTTTATTCTTTTTGTCCTATCCTGAAACCAGCTTCATTGTAAAAGGTGTTAACGGTACCATGGAATTTAATATTGGACTTAATGTCTGGGTCTTTACTGTACTCGTATTCATCGTAGGTATTGCCCAAGGCATTGGTAAGGCCAGCGTTTATAAACTTATATACGACTATTATCCCGACAACATGGGTTCTGTTGGCGGAATGGTTGGCGTTTTAGGTGGTCTTGGTGGTTTTACACTACCGATCTTTTTTGGCTTGCTTTCCGACTACACCAATATCCGCTCGTCTAATTTTATGCTGATGTTTGGTTTAGTCGCTGTTTGTATGTTTTGGATGAACTATTCCATCATTCATATGAAAAAAGACAGCGAAATATTATAGATAATGATTCTTTTTTAAGAAAACCGCCCTCTCCTTAGCTCTCTCCCTGAGGGAGAGGTGACAAAAGAAAGACACCACTAAGTTGGGGGAGAAAA
Organism: uncultured Kangiella sp.; assembly: GCA_964454125.1. Taxonomy (GTDB): domain Bacteria; phylum Pseudomonadota; class Gammaproteobacteria; order Enterobacterales; family Kangiellaceae. Next base: position 88,765 of record CAYVSL010000002.1, on the reverse strand, counting down.
TTAGATTTGTGTTTGGAGTAAAATATCATGTCAGATATACAAAAATGGGATGTTGAAGACACTCAGTTCTGGGAATCAGAAGGAAAAAAGATTGCCAACCGTAATCTTTGGATTTCTATCCCTAGTCTATTATGTGGTTTCGCTGTTTGGCTCTATTGGGGGATCATCACCATTCAGATGTTAAATCTGGGCTTCCCTTTCGCTAAAAGTGAATTGTTTACATTGATGGCGGTTGCCGGTTTAACTGGTGCAACCCTTAGGATCCCCAGCAGTTTCTTTATTCGATTAGCCGGTGGTCGCAATACCATCGTGTTTACGACCGCTTTGTTGATGATACCAGCGATTGGTGCGGGTATTGCTTTACAAGATAAAAACACGCCATTGTGGGTATTTCAAGTTCTTGCTTTATTATCTGGCTTTGGTGGTGGGAATTTTGCTTCATCAATGTCAAACATCAGCTTCTTTTTCCCTAAAAAACAACAAGGTCTTGCTTTAGGTTTAAACGCTGGTTTAGGCAATTTTGGTGTCACTACCATGCAAATTCTGGTGCCGCTGTTTATGACCTTTGGCATCTTTGGTGGTGAGCCAATGGAACTGGTCAATACTTCGGGCACCTTGATAGGTAAGATCCCTGCAGGTTCAGACGCTTGGATACACAATGCGGGTTATGTCTGGTTGCTTTTCTTAGTACCTCTGATTGCTGTTGGTTGGTGGGGAATGAACAATATCAAAGCGTCACACGTTACACCGGACTTACCAAGCCCAATGGGTTCTTTTAGTGTCATTTCAGGTATGTTGCTCGTTGGTTTCTTAACCGCTATATTTGGACTTTGGTTGATGCTACCCGAAAAGGTCGGTGGTTCTGGATTGGGGATCAGTAAATGGATAGTATTACCTATAGTCATCACCTTGACAGTCTTTTTGCTCAAACTAATACCAGGCCAGGTTAAAGAGAACCTTTCTCGCCAATATAAAATTTTTGACAACAAACACACTTGGGTAATGAGCATTATTTATACCATGACGTTCGGTTCATTTATCGGTTTTGCTGCAGGTTTTGGCCTTTCAATCAAAGTTATTTTCGGCTATCAACATCTGATGGTCGATGGTGTTATGAATCATGATCTATCTAATCCAAATGGTCCTAGCGCACTTATGTACGCTTGGATGGGCCCCTTCATTGGTGCGTTGATCCGCCCGGTAGGTGGTTGGATTTCTGACAAGGTTGGTGGAGCATTAGTTACTCAAATTTGCGCCATAGCAATGGTTGGTAGCGCTGTTGGAGTCGCTTATTATATGAAAGCGGCATATTCCTCACCAACACCAGAAGAATTTTTTGTTCCCTTCTTTGTTCTTTTCTTGCTGTTATTCGCCGCCACAGGCATCGGCAATGGATCAACTTTCCGTACCATTTCAATGGTATTTGATAAAGAGCAGGCCGGGCCGGTTCTAGGATGGACTTCAGCGGTAGCCGCATACGGAGCATTCATCATCCCCAAGGTTTTAGGCGAGCAAATCAAGCTAACGACGCCTGAAAATGCTTTATATGGTTTTGCTGTTTTCTACGCGGTTTGTATTGTTATCAACTGGTGGTTCTATCTTAGAAAAAATGCAGAGTTTCATAATCCATAAAAATGTAAAAGAATGAATCAGTTAACAAAAGATGGATGGCTCATCTTTTGTTATTTTGTTTGTAATATTGATGGATCAGTATTTACCCTAAATGTAAAAATTGGCAAATACAAATCAATAAAAACATGTCTATTCTTATTGTGTGCAATGATAAAGAGAAATTATTTGGTAATTGACTACTATTAAGCTAGTCAGTCAATCGGTCAACGGAGAAAGAAAATGAGTCAATTTTTGGATCGCTTACAGTTTTTTAAAAAGAAAACAGGCGAATTTTCAGACGGTCACGGTGAAACCACCAATGAGAGTCGTGAATGGGAAAATAGCTATCGTCAACGCTGGCAACACGATAAAGTGGTACGTTCTACTCATGGAGTCAACTGTACTGGATCTTGTTCTTGGAAAATATATGTCAAAAACGGATTGGTAACTTGGGAAACTCAGCAAACGGACTATCCGAGAACTCGACCTGATCTACCAAACCATGAGCCGCGCGGCTGTCCTCGTGGCGCAAGTTACTCTTGGTATCTTTACAGTGCCAATCGCCTCAAATACCCCAAAATCCGTAAACCCCTAATGAAGTTATGGCGCGAAGCACGGGCAACCATGGAGCCCGTCGAGGCTTGGGCCTCCATTGTTGAAGATAAAAAAAAGGCGGACTCTTATAAGTCCAAACGAGGACTAGGCGGTTTTGTTCGTTCCAGCTGGGACGAAGTGAATGAAATGATTGCCGCAGCCAATGTGTATACAGCAAAAGAATACGGACCAGACAGAGTAATAGGTTTCTCCCCTATTCCTGCAATGTCTATGGTTTCTTATGCCGCAGGCTCTCGCTATCTCTCATTGATTGGCGGTGTATGTTTAAGTTTTTATGATTGGTATTGTGACCTTCCCCCAGCATCACCTCAAGTTTGGGGAGAGCAAACCGATGTGCCTGAATCCGCTGACTGGTATAACTCCAACTATATCATCGCTTGGGGATCTAACGTTCCACAAACTCGTACGCCCGATGCTCATTTCTTGACGGAAGTTCGCTATAAAGGTGCTAAAACCGTTTCCATTACACCTGATTATGCCGAAGTATCTAAACTGACTGACGAATGGCTCAACCCTAAACAAGGTACCGATGCCGCACTGGGTATGGCCTTTGGACACGTCATTTTACGTGAATTTCATTTAGAAAACCCGAGCGAATACTTTACCCATTATGTACGTCAATATACCGATTTTCCAATGTTGGTCGTTCTCGAAAAACATGACGATGACTCGATGAAATCAACTCGATTCCTCCGCGCATCCGATTTAGCGGGCGACTTAGGCCAAGAAAATAATCCCGAATGGAAAACAGTCGCTATTGATGAAACCTCTAACTCAATGGTTTCTCCAACAGGCTCGATTGGTTACCGTTGGGGCGAAAAAGGCAAATGGAATATTGAACAACGTGAAGGTAAAGACGGCAAAGAAACCAAGCTTCAATTGTCACTAATTGGTGGTGATATTTCGGCCGTAGCATTCCCGCATTTTGCCGCAGATAAATCTAATTCTCATTGGAATGCCTGTGATTTAGATGATGATATTTTACTGCGTAACGTCCCAACCAAATCGATCAAAGGCGCTAATGGCAAAACACTTATTGTAGCTACCGTCTACGATTTAATGATGGCAAATTACGGTCTTGACCGCGGACTTGGCGGCGAGCATGTTGCTTCCAGTTTTGATCAGGACATTCCCTTTACACCGGCATGGCAAGAAAAAATTACTGGTGTTTCACCAGAAAAAGTCATTCGTATCGCTAGGGAGTTTGCTGATACGGCCAATAAAACTAAAGGTAAGTCCATGATCATTGTCGGCGCGGCGATGAACCATTGGTACCATATGGATATGAACTATCGTGGACTGATCAACATGCTAATGATGTGTGGTTGTATCGGTCAGTCTGGCGGTGGCTGGGCACATTATGTAGGACAGGAAAAATTGCGTCCGCAAACGGGTTGGCTACCACTGGCATTTGGCCTTGATTGGTCTCGCCCACCTCGTCAAATGAATGGTACTTCTTTCTTCTACAACCATTCATCTCAATGGCGACATGAGAAAGTTAGTATTCACGAAGTGTTATCTCCATTGGCTGATAAAAGCGAATTCTCTGAACACATGCTTGACTATAATATCAAAGCGGAACGTATGGGTTGGTTACCATCGGCACCGCAGCTTAATCGTAATCCATTGCAATTAACCAAAGATGCCGCAGCGGCAGGAATGAGCGCCAAAGATTTTACTGTTCAGGAGCTTAAAAATGGTAATTTAAAATTCGCCGCAGAAGCTCCTGATGCTCCTGAAAACTTTCCCCGCAATATGTTTATCTGGCGTTCCAATTTATTAGGTTCTTCTGGTAAAGGGCATGAATATATGCTCAAGTATTTACTAGGCGCAGAAAAACATGGTGTGATGAATCAAGATTGCGGCATGGTTGATGGATTAATTCCTGAAGAAGCCGAATGGGTTGATGAAGGCGCCAAAGGAAAACTGGACCTAGTAACGACTCTCGATTTTAGAATGTCTTCAACCTGTATGTATTCAGATATTATTTTACCAACCGCTTGCTGGTATGAAAAAGATGATTTGAATACTTCTGATATGCACCCGTTTATTCATCCATTATCGACTGCTGTCGATCCTGCTTGGGAAGCAAAATCTGATTGGGAAATTTATAAAGGGATTGCTAAGAAATTTTCAGAAGTTTCGGTCGGTCATTTAGGCGTTGAAAAAGATCTGGTGACAGTGCCAATGTTACATGATACCCCAGGAGAACTATCACAACCATTCGATGTAAAAGACTGGAAAAAAGGCGAATGTGATTTGATCCCTGGCCTGACTGCGCCAAACATGGTGGAAGTTGAACGTGATTACCCCAACACTTACAAAAAATTTACTTCCCTCGGGCCATTGATGGATAAATTGGGGAATGGCGGTAAAGGTATCAATTGGAATACGGATGATGAAATCAAACTACTAGGTGATTTAAATCATCGAAATACTGATGAAGGGATCAGCGAAGGTCGCCCTATTATTGAATCGGCTATTGATGCCGCCGAAACTATTTTAACCTTTGCGCCAGAAACAAACGGCAACGTCGCAGTGAAAGCTTGGGAAGCAATCGGTGAATTTACCGGTCGTGATCACACTCATCTAGCCAAGCCAAAACAGGATGAAAAAATTCGATTTCGTGATGTACAAGCACAACCACGAAAAATTATTTCTTCACCAACTTGGTCTGGCCTTGAAGATGAACATGTGAGCTATAACGCTGGCTATACCAACGTGCATGAGTACATCCCATGGCGAACTATCACGGGTCGTCAACAGTTCTATCAAGATCACAAATGGATGCAAGCGTTTGGTGAGCAGTTTGTTTCTTACCGGCCCCCTATCGACACAAAAACGATTGAGGTCGTTAAAGGTAGCAAAGAAAATGGTAATAAAGAAATTCTACTTAACTGGATCACACCTCATCAAAAATGGGGGATCCATAGTACTTATTCTGATAACTTATTAATGCTAACACTTTCACGGGGTGGCCCTATTATCTGGATGAGTGAAATTGATGCTAAAGATGCAGGTATAGAAGATAACGACTGGGTAGAAGTGTTTAACGCTAACGGCGCAATCGCTTGTCGCGCAGTCGTTTCTCAACGAGTCAATCAAGGCATGGTGATGATGTACCACGCACAGGAAAGAATTGTGAATGTACCAGGCAGTGAAATGACTGGTACCCGTGGCGGACACCATAACTCGGTCACTCGCATTGTGATGAAACCAACCCATATGATTGGTGGTTATGCACAACAGTCCTGGGGCTTTAATTATTACGGAACCGTTGGTTGTAATCGCGATGAAATGGTGGTTGTCAGAAAAATGAGCAAAGTGGATTGGCTGGAAGGCTCCGATGACAAAGTGACTGATAAATTTAACACAGCCGACGGCCTACCTCGCCCTCTTCCTACTAACCCAGACCAAGCTTAAGGAGCCTACCGATGAAAATAAGATCTCAAATCGGCATGGTATTAAATCTCGATAAATGTATCGGTTGTCATACCTGCTCAATTACTTGTAAAAATGTTTGGACATCTCGTGAAGGGGTTGAATACGCCTGGTTTAACAATGTTGAAACCAAACCCGGTATTGGCTATCCAAAAGAATGGGAAAATCAGGACAAGTGGAACGGTGGCTGGATAAGAAAATCAAACGGTGATATTCAACCCAAAATAGGTGGAAAATTCAGAATTTTGGCAAATATATTTGCCAATCCTGACTTGCCTGAAATTGATGACTACTACGAACCTTTTGATTTTGATTATCAACATTTACATACGGCGCCAGAAGTGAAACATCAACCTACTGCACGTCCGCGTTCTCAAATTACTGGAAAGCGTATGGAGAAAATCGAATGGGGGCCAAACTGGGAAGAAATTCTGGGTACCGAATTTGAAAAACGCAGTAAAGATAAAAACTTCGATAATATGCAAAAAGAAATGTATGGTGAGTTTGAAAACACTTTTATGATGTATTTGCCTCGTTTATGTGAGCATTGCTTGAATCCTGCTTGTGCGGCGTCTTGCCCTTCTGGCGCGATCTATAAGCGTGAAGAAGACGGCATCGTACTCATCGATCAGGACAAATGTCGAGGTTGGAGAATGTGCGTCAGTGGTTGTCCTTACAAGAAAATCTACTTCAATTGGAAATCAGGAAAATCTGAAAAATGTATTTTCTGTTACCCTAGAATTGAAGCGGGTATGCCTACAGTATGCGCTGAGACTTGTGTCGGGCGAATTCGCTACTTAGGCGTTATTTTGTACGATGCGGATAAGATCAAAGAAGTTGCTGCTACTGAATCTGAAACTGATTTGTATGAAAAACAACTGGAAATTTTTCTTGATCCAAATGATCCAAAGGTTATCAAGCAAGCACGTAAAGATGGGATCGCCGATTCAGTATTGGAAGCGGCACAAAAATCGCCGGTCTATAAAATGGCAATTGATTGGAAACTGGCATTACCGCTCCATCCTGAATATAGAACTTTGCCTATGGTGTGGTATATTCCCACTTTAAGTCCAATCCAAAATGCGGTTGAAGCCGGAACTTTAGGCTTGGCGGGTGTACTTCCAGATGTTCGCTCACTGCGTATTCCGATGAAGTATTTAGCCAATCTTTTAACCGCTGGTGATGAAGAACCGGTTATTCGCGCATTGGAACGACTGCTAGCCATGCGTGCTTACAAACGTGCAGAAAATGTTGAAGGAAAGGAAGACCTAGAAGTCCTTCGTCAGGCTGGTTTAAGTAAGAAACAGGCGGATGAAATGTACCGTTATTTAGCGATCGCCAATTATGAAGATCGCTACGTGATCCCAACCGGTCATCGTGAGATGAACGTTCCTGAAGCTTATAGTGAAAAAGGTGGTTGCGGCTTTACTTTTGGTAACGGTTGTAGCACTGGCAACAATGATATGAATATGTTCGGCGCTAAAAAGGTCAACCAACGTCATGTCATTAAAACCGTCAATGTTGGAGGCTAGTCGTGTTAATACTTAAAGTAATATCCAGACTTCTCGATTATCCATCGGAAGCGTTGTTTAGCGCCTCTGATGAATTAATGAGTATTGTCCGTGAAGAAACCAGCCTTAGTGAAATCAACAAAAATTCTTTAATTGATTTTATTCAGACATTAAGCACTAAAGATATATTCGATGCGCAGGAAAAATATGACCTTTTATTTGATAGAGGCCGTTCTCTCTCACTACTTTTATTTGAACATGTACACGGGGAATCTCGTGACCGCGGTCAAGCCATGGTTGACTTGATGAATGTATACAAGTCAAAAGGTTTTGAAGTTAATTCCTCGCAGCTACCCGATTACATTCCTTTGTATTTAGAATTTTTAAGTGAGCAGGATACTCCGTTCGCAGAAGAATGGTTAGGTGATATTTGCCATCTAATGACCATGCTTTCAGAAAGGTTGATTGACAGGCAATGTGATTACTCGGTGCTTTTTGATTCGCTGATTGAACTCTCTAAAATAGAAGTGAATCGTGAAGAAGTCGCCGAAGCGGTTAGCAAAGAGGATCGTGACGACACCATAGAAGCAATCGATAAGGAATGGGAGGACAAAGAAATAAAATTTGATGATCCCATTCAAGCGGGTGAACAATGTCCAAGTGCCAGTTCTGGAATACAGAAATCGGTTAATTCTTTCGATCCTAACACCCCATACTTTGATAAAAACAATCCGCAAGTTCCGATTAACTGGCATGACAAAGATGCCGCTCAAGTTTCTGGATTGTAAGGAGAATATCATGTCTAATATGAATAATTTATTATTTGGGATTTATCCCTACATCGCGATAATAGTTTGTGTTATCGCCAGTTGGATCCGCTTTGATCGAGAAGCTTACACTTGGAAAGCTGACTCCAGCCAAATGCTGGATGGTAAAGGTTTTCGTGTTGCAAGCAATCTATTTCACGTTGGCGTCATTTTTATTTTGATGGGACACTTTGTTGGGCTATTAACACCTGAGTGGCTTTATCATCATGTTATTTCCAGCGCGGACAAACAATTGGTCGCAATGATTACTGGTGGCTTTTTTGGTATTTTATGTTTGATTGGTTTGTTAATGTTAATAAAACGCCGACTCACTAATGCCAGAGTAAGAGCTTCATCCAAGTTTTCTGACATTATGATTTTATTGATGTTACTAGTGCAATTGGTACTAGGGCTGTTGACCATTATTGTTTCTATGGATCATTTAGATGGTTCGGTAATGATTTTGCTCGGTAATTGGGCACAAAACATAGTGACCTTTCAAGCAACCGCCGCAGCGGCCTCTATTGAGTCGGTTCATATCCTCTACAAACTACATGTATTAGTAGGATTAACCATGATTTTATTTTTCCCTTTTACTCGATTGGTTCATATTATCAGTGTGCCCATTTGGTATTTCGGTCGACGTTATCAGGTTGTTAGACAAAGATAGTCGAATACAATGTTAATCAATGTAGGTTAGGTTTTCTTAATATTACACCATAATGTTGAGCAGAAGCACAACCTACAAATACCAGCAAGAACCAGCCAAAAGTGAATATTTTATTCAACCACTTTTTAATCGAGAAAAGATTATGTCATGTAGCTCACACAATCACATAGAGACACACACATCTCCCTCAGTGCCGCTCCCAATCATCACTATTAACGGTGTCGAAATACCAGAAAGCGATCTAGCAAATGAATTACAATATCATCAAAATCCAAATTTTGAGATGGTGGTTCAGCATGCTGGACAGGCACTGGTCATAAAACAGCTATTGTTCGCTCAAGCCGAAAAAGACGGGATTAAGATTGACGATGACAATGAAGAAGATGCACTGCAAAAATTGTTATCGAAAAAAATCAGCTATAATGACCCAAGTGAGAATGATTGTTTACGTTATTTTGAAAACAATCCAAGCAAATTTACTACCGTTCCATTAATGGAAGTTGATCACATATTACTTGCCGCAGCAAAAGATGATTTGCCCACCCGAGAAGTCGCCAAAAATAACGCAAAAGAAATGATTGCTAAATTGAAAATTGATCCAATGCGATTCCCTATTTTAGCCAATGAATATTCTGCTTGTCCTTCCAAAAAAACGGGCGGTTCATTGGGGCAGATTAGCAAAGGACAAACGGTTCCAGAATTTGAACGGCAATTAATGACGCTTCCACAAGGACTAGCTAGTAACCCTATCGAATCACGATATGGTTTTCATGTGGTTAATGTCACCCGTAAAATTAAAGGCAAGGCACTTGAATATTCGATGGTTGCCGATAAGGTACGAGGATATCTGACTCATCGAGCATCTCACTTAGCCATTCAAGTTTTTATTCAAAACCTGATCGTCAATGCAGAAATAACGGGGATTATCATGAAGTTCGAGGAAGAAAATATCCATATTTAATTTGAGGATTAAGTAACACCGGCAATAATCACACAACCTATTGTATTTAAAGCATTTTATACTCATCCAGATCAATAGATTGTCGTCTATTCCAGTCCCTAATTTCCTCCTTGCAAAGATTTGCTAGCAGTGAGTCCCTTTACATTTCCACAAAATAAATGTAACTTTACAAGACAAACATAAGTTTTTGCTAATAAAGCATAGGCTAATTAAGTAATTCGTTATAGGATTCACAGTTATATCAAAGGGTTAAATATGCAAATAAAATGGGATTGGTTAAAAGGTGGACTAGTACTCGGCGCGGTATTCTTATTGGCCGTTGTTTTGGTTAAACCTCTCGGCGTTTCAACGCAGTTCGTCATTTTTGATGGCATGGTCTGGAGCCTATTTTCAGACAATGTTGCAAAAGAAGATAAATCAACAAAATCAGGTTATACCAGCAATAACGCCTACTTAGCCAAAAGCGGTGGTAAATATGCAAAAAATGTTGAAAATCCAATTAACTATGGATTTATTATGGTAATCGCTATGTTTGCTGGAGGATTTTTGTCTTCTGCTATGCAGAAAAATAAACTCAGCAAATATGAAAGTGAAGCACCAGAAATTTTCAGAGCCACCGGAAAAAATAACCGTTATATGTACGCATTTATAGGCGGTGCATTGACCCTATTTGGTGCAAGATTGGCTGGAGGTTGTACTAGCGGTCACATGATGAGCGGTATGATGCAGACATCATTGAGTGGATATTTATTTGCTTTCGGCGCATTTTCTGCCGGGATCCCAATCGCAATTTTCTTTTATCGTTCAAAAAAAGGAGCGGTGTAACATGAGTATTGTATTAGCGATTATCATTGGCTTAGCATTTGGTTTTGTACTTCATCGTGTTGGCGCTGGAAACCCTCAGAATATTATCAATATGTTAAGACTACAAGATCTACATCTTGCAAAAGTTATTTTGCTTGCCATTGGTGCCAGTAGTTTAGCTTTATTTATCCTGTTAGCAACTGGATTAATCGACCAATCACATATCAGCATTAAGTCTGCTTATATTGGCGTTATTTTAGGCGGTCTAATTTTCGGTGTTGGTTTTGCGGTTGGAGGCTATTGTCCTGGAACTTGCTTGGTTGGTGTTGGTGGTGGAAGAAAAGATGCATTATTTTTTGTACTTGGAGGATTGATTGGTGCTGGAGTTTTCACCTTGATCTACGGTTGGTTAAAGGCCTCTTTTCCATCTATTTTTGACACCATTGCTGGAGGTAAAACAACACTTGCCGATACCGGCGTTGATAAATTCCAAGGATTGTTTGAAAGCGCTCCACCTTTGGTAATAGCTGGTATAATTGCGATTATATTGATGCTTGGTGCTTGGAAATTACCTAAGAGATTTAATGTATAGGAAATCAAAAAGTCAAAACATATTCATAGATTAGTTTTAATTTAATCAACCTAATGCTAAAAATTAACAATATTCAGACCAGAATTTTGACTAACTATGCTGATGAACTGATTTAATTCGTTACCGTGATTTGGATCAAGATGGTAAAATTGTTTATTGGTCCACAATATTGTAAAATAGCCGCTAGCGGATAGCGTTCTTTAGCAATGAGTCATCATACTTTGGTCAATGCTATCTTTAACATAAACTCCGAGCATTATTGAACTAAGTCAATCATATTTTTTCTTCACAACTCATTTTCTTGTATAAGTTAATAGTGAATGTAATAAAGTAAGTTTTACTTTGATAAGTTTATATTGCCGCAGCGGATCGACGTTTGATTTTTTTTGATCATCGACTACTGCCAGGGTTAAGAGAGAAATCACTTAGCCTCCCGCATTTGGAAAGGAGCTTGATTTATCGTGAATCAATCACACCAACAGCTTGTCGATCTGCATGGTCGAAAATTCCCCTACCTCAGGTTATCATTAACTGATGTTTGCAATTTTTCCTGTGATTATTGTCTGCCAGATGGTTATCATTGTGAAACCAAAAAAGAATTTTTGTCGTTAAATGAAATTAAAAACACTGTGGCTGCATTTGCCGAGTTAGGAACACACAAGATCCGATTAACTGGCGGCGAACCGACACTTAGAAAAGATTTTATTGATTGCATAAAAATTATAGATAGAACACCTGGTATCGATCAAATTGCTTTAACCACCAATGGATATAAATTACGAAAAAATATCAAATCTTGGGTTAATGCTGGCCTGACTCATCTTAATGTTAGTGTGGACACTCTGGATGCTAACTTGTTTAATAGCTTAACAGGGCACAATCGTCTTAAAGAAATTTTACAAGGGATCGATTACGCATTAACTCTGCCATTAAAAAAAATAAAGCTCAATGCCGTCTTGCTCAAAAATGTTAATAGCCACCAGTTTGATCAATACACGACTCTATTAAAGGATAAAAACATTAGCATTCGTTTTATCGAGCTGATGCAAACGGGTGATAATTTAAAGTACTTTAATAAATACCACGTCAGCGCTCAAGTACTACAAAACTATTTATTGGCTAATGGTTGGACAGAGAAAATTAAAGAGCGAGCAAGTGGTCCTGCCATAGAATATGTACACCCTGAACACAAAGGAACATTTGGTGTGATCGCTCCCTACTCCAAACATTTCTGTGATAGTTGCAATCGGCTGAGAATGTCTTCTACCGGTGATTTTCACTTATGTTTATTTGGTGAAAAAGGATTTTCTGTCAGAGATTTGTTGCAATCCAACTTACAAAAAGAAATCCTAAAGTCTACGCTTTGTCAGTTATTATCCAAAAAACGAAAGCAACATTTCTTACATGATAATAATACCGGTGTAACACCCAATCTTTCATCGATTGGCGGCTAGTAGCGATTTACCGAGTAACGATTAATGAATGATAACAAAATTCCCTACACCCAAAACTATATGCTTAGTTTTGATGATGCGCTTCAACTTATTACGGATCATTGTACATTACTAGATACCGAAACAATCAAATTAGCCAATTGTAGCGGAAGAATTTTGGCTGAAGATATTATTTCACCAGTTTCAGTCCCAACATTTGATAACTCAGCGATGGATGGTTACGCTGTTAATTTTAAAGATTTAACTGCCGCAGGCCCGGACAATCCTGTGAGATTAAAACTAATAGGATTGACCGCTGCTGGTGATAATATCGCTCTGCCAGATAAGACCAACAAAACAGCCTGGAAAATAATGACCGGCGCCCCGCTTCCAAAGGGTTATGATTCCATCATCCCTGTAGAAAATACCGAACTCTCCACTGAGAAAAACAATGTTAAGTGTTTTTCAGCACCCCATTACGGTGCACATGTTCGATCGAGTGGTGAAGATTTTGTAAAACATGATGTCGTGTTGAAAGATAAACAAATCATCAATGCTAATCGAGTGATGGCTTTAGCTTCCTTGGGAGTTGCAGAGTTAAAAGTGGTGAAAAAACCATGTATCGCTATTTTTTCAACCGGTAAAGAATTAGTGGACGACCCATCTATCGAACTTCAGCCCGGGCAAATTTATAACTCCAATATGCCCTATATTCTCGAATACCTAAAAGAGCTACCTGTCGTAGCATACAACGCTGGCACAAATTATGATGAAGTCGAACTTTATCAACAAGCACTTCAAATGGAGCTAAACAAGAATACTGATATCATCATTAGTACCGGAGCCGTATCAATGGGAGATTTCGATTTCATCCCTCAAACAATAATCAAAATGGGCGGTGAAATTATATTTCATAAATCTAAAATCCGCCCGGGCAAACCAATTCTCTTTGCAAAATTTCCAAATGGCAGCTATTATTTTGGTCTGCCGGGTAATCCAATTTCAGCAACTATTGGTTTACGTTTTTTTGTCACTCATTTGATAAACCTGATGATAGGTATGCCAAAAGAAAAACCGCTGAAAGCTAAAATATTAAACAATCAATCTAAAAAGAAAGGATTTAAAAAAATTTTAAAAGCTCACGCAAAGATTGATCTAAGTGCCAATTTAATCGTAGAAATATCCCAAGGGCAAGAGTCTTTTAAAATCCATCCTATGTTGGATGCAAACGGATGGGTTATTTTATCAGAGACGAATAAAAACACCCCAACAGGCGAGCTGGTTGATTTCTATTTTTCAAACTTAGATCTTAACCATTAACCTAGAAAAACAGGTAGCCGTATGTATATTCGAATACAAGATAACAGCATTCGCTTTCGAGTTTCCAAGGCTGAGGCAAGCCAATTGACAGAGGGGAAAACAATCCAATCATCAATAGCATTGTCCCCAACCCATTCGTTAGTCTATGGGGTAAACACGAATTTGAGTCCACATTTTTTTAATTTTGATAGTAAGACGAACAGACTATTACTCTCAATAAATCGAGAACAATTACAAAAGGAACTTGAAGGACGACCAAGCAAACAAGGACTCTTATTCTCCCAGTCAATGACAGACAAGAGTATTTCCGTATCATTAGAAATTGACCTAAAAAGAAAATAATAACGCAGTGGTTCCTCTATTGATAATCGGATTGAAAATTTAAATTTTTAAAATTTGTTTCTTTTATCTTCAGATCGACAGTGAGACTACCAATTTGCCGATGAAAATCTCTCACCCGTTTATTGCCAGTATTTAAGAAACGTTGCAATGCTAGTAAACATTTTCGATTAATCAGCATCGATAAATAGTGTTCACGTTGGTCCGATATCAAATAAAAACAATCTGACTCTTGACTAACTTCTGACAGTAAAATATTCTCAGCCAATAATCCAATTAAATTCGTCGGTAAATCAGGCATATCGATCGGTTGAACAAAAAGCCAATCGGTTACACAATTTTCAAGCCCCTTTTTTAAACCCCATAACGGCCCCTCAAATCCATCATTATTGTCTTCTAGAACCGAATATGAAAAATTTTGATACTGAGATATATTGCGATTGGCGGAAATTAGGAGTGTTTTAACCTGCGGTTTAAGCCACTGAATTTGGTGCTCTATTAAGGTCAAATCGGCATATTTCAAAAAACCTTTGTCCGCACCACCAATTCTGCTGCCTGCACCGCCCGCTAAAATTAGGCCTGTGATATTTTCTTTATTCATTAATATTTTCATTAAATGATTACCGCCTTCCATACTTCAACCGATTAATTTAGGTTCAAACTCGTCACTATTAAGTCTGGTTGAATGCTGATTTGGATCAAGATTAGTTGTAATTAGATTGAGTAACATAAAGCCCTCGATATTACCCACTGTTGCTTCTCTATTTCCGCTTAGTCTCCCCAAGAGAAGTCAAACAACTATTATTCTAAGATTATAACGGATTTTATGATGAATATTTCAAATAGCAATAGCTCTAATGATAATCATTTAACCAATAATCTAAAATTTCTGAGCCCCTATTTTTTGGGAGCGTATGGTGAGAATAATGACGCGCTGGAAAAGTTGTTAGTGGAATTTGTGAGGGATCATATCTACTGGCGTCGTAACTTCCATCCTGAAGATACGCCACCTATCACGCCTCAAATGATGAACGATACCTGTTATCAAGACGGACTGGCAAAGATCCGAGCTGCATTACACTCTTTAACCGCAAAACTAAAACGTTCGGTCCCCTTTTACAATCCACGCTATATTGGACACATGTCGTCAGATCTGATGATGCCAGCACTGCTCGCACAATTGATCACCAATTTTTATAATCCCAATAATATTACCTCCGAAGCTGGACCGGTAACTTTAAAAATGGAGCTACAGGTAGGTCAGCAGTTTGCCCAAATGTTTGGTTTTAATATCGACGAATCCAAATTTCCTTGCGCTTGGGGACATCTTACTAGCGGTGGAACTAGCGCCAATTACGAAAGCTTGTGGAATTTTAGAGCGGCTAAATATTATCCGATTGCAATAGCCTCCGCCGCCAAACAGCTAGAGATTGAGCTAGATCTGGAATTAGATTCATCCGATTTCAAAAACCTGACCGATTACACATGCTGGGAGCTGATTAATTTTTCTATCGAAAAAGTTCTTGAGTTTCGTCAATTGGCCCTGCATAGGGTATCGGGTAAATATGGTGATAACAAGCTGAAGGAATTTCAACAAGCCATTGAAGACAACCGTATCGAATCATTGGGGCCCGCTCAATTTTATGCAGAACATTGGCAATTAAAACAAGCGGTAGTCATCGTCCCGGCCACCGCTCATTACAGCTGGAAAAAAGCTATGCGAGTAATGGGTTTTGGTAGTGCATCTTTAGTTAAGGTACCGCTCACAGATTCCATGCGCATGGATGAGCAGGAATTGGAGAGAATTGTCAACAAATTGCATTCTCAAAATATCCCTATTCTGGCGGTGATTGGCGTATTAGGGACCACCGAATTTGGAACTATCGATCCGATCGACAAAATTGTAGCGTTGCAAAATGAATTATCGGATAAAGGTTTAAATTTTTATATACACATTGATGCCGCTTGGGGCGGATATTTAACCAGCCTGTTTAGAAAGCCCAATGGAGAGTTAGTTTCTTTTGAAGAAATGAAGCAAGAACTCAACTATTTTCCATCTAGGCGCGTTTACCAATCGTTTGCGGCTTTAACAGGAGCGGATAGCATCACTATCGATCCTCATAAACAGGGCTACCTACCATTTGGTACGGGCGGATTTATTGCTAAAAATCGTGAAGTGGTGAGACTCTTGAGTACTAGTGCAGACTATGTTTTTTCCGAATCTGAAGATCCTGATTTTTTACAGGTAGGACAATATATTTTAGAAGGTTCCAAACCAGGCGCTAACGCAGCAGCAGCCTATGTTGCACACAGTGTATTACCTTTAGATAATCAGAATTTTGGCCGCATCATTCGCCAAACTGTTCGTTCATCTGAGTACTTTTTTGACAACTTAAGAAAAAACTAAAGGGAAAGGTCTGCTTGACCGTTCCATTTGAACCGGACAGCAACTTAGTCACTATTGCCATAAATCCCGACGGAAACCAATGTTTGAATCTTATGAATCGCTTTTCTCAAGATATTTATAAGCAACTAACCCATGATCCGGATACACCGGTACAATCGAATGAGTTTCTAGGCTCTAAAACTCATCTATCAGTAACTAACTTGAGTAAACAAGAACAAACGAATTTGTTTAAAAAATTGCACTTATTTGATAAACAAAGTAGCACCAATCAAAACGACAAGATCCTGATCTTACGTCATACTCTGATGAATCCTTGGTTGAGTGCCGAAAATGAAGGAAAAAACTACTTGGATAAATATTGTGATTATTTAGAAAAAATCCTTTTAAAAACCGTTCAAAACTATCAGTAATGGATGTCTGCCCAGTAAGCACTCTTTCCACGAATCCAACGGATTAATTTAGGATAATTAACTAATGGTGGCAAGAAGTCCCAGCGAGTACACTCAATTCATGTATATCTTTAATGCATAAATATCGATCTTTAATTTCAATAAGTTCCTTTTTTTGTAAACGAGTAATTAATCGACTAACGGTTTCAACGGCCAAGCCCAAATAATTACCTATATCGCTACGAGTCATAGAAAGGAAAAATTCTTTATCCGAAAGGCCTCGACGACGATAACGAGCAGAGAGATTCATGACAAAAGCTGCAAATCGCTCATCAGCATTCTTCTTACTGAGCAGCATCATCAAGTCTTGCTCATCCCTTATTTCGCCACTCATAACGCGAAATAATTGACTCTGAAGAGCGGGCAAATCTCTAGCCAAGGTTTCCAGTCGGTCAAAGGGAATACTGCAAACTAAGGAGGTTTCTAACGCTTTTGCGAAGCTCGGATAGGATTCAGTACTTACCGCATTTAAACCAACCATTTCCCCGGGTAAATGAAATCCCGTTAATTGCTCGATACCGTCGGTACTGATAGTGTAAGATTTAAGACTTCCAGATCGGATCGCGTGTATTGAATCAAACGGATCTCCCGCTTTAAACAAAAACTTACCTTTCTTAAGTACTCGTTTACGTTGGACGATGTTGTCCAGATATTCTATTTCTGAATCCGCTAACATAACAGGCAAACAAAGACGTCTGATACTGCATGTTTGACATTTGATCTGACTGGATAAATTTACATTTACTGGCAAAACAAAATCAACCAAGTAATTACGAAGATTGGGCGATTATAGCAGTTTTATTTTGTACTGACAGCTGCTATACCGATAAAAACCCAGTGATTTGCTAAACTATTATAAAAATATCTCAACCGTTCAAAAAAATACTTATATCACCTTAGAAAAACTATTAATTGTATGTAATTCATTAAGATAAGCGTCAAAAACCATACAGATATTACGAATTAACAATCTTCCACGATTAGATACTTGTATTGTGCGCTCTGTTAGGCCAACCAGCTTATCTTCAATAAAAGGTTTTAACATGGCTAATTCCGTTGCAAAATAGTGTTCAAAATCGATATTAAATTCTTGATCGACTTTGGCCATATCTAATTCAAAGTGGCAAATTAAATCGAATATTACCCGTTTTCTAAGAAGATCGTCACCATTTACCTTTACTCCGCGCCAACTGGGCAATCGATTATTATCTAAGGCTTTATAATAAGGCTCTACATCTCTTACATTTTGATGATAATGACCATTAATAGAACCAATTGAAGAGACTCCAACGCCAATTAGTTGATATTCTTCATGGGTGGTGTACCCTTGAAAATTTCGGTGTAAACAGCCTTCTTTTTGGGCAATGGCTAGCTCATCATCGGGCTTCGCAAAGTGATCCATTCCGATATACAAATAGCCATTTTCCTGTAGATTTTCGATAATATATTGAAAAATTGATAGTTTTTCTACTGCCGTTGGTAAATCGTTTGAACTGATCCGTCTTTGCGGCTTAAATCGGTGTGGCAAATGAGCATAGTTAAACACCGAAATTCTGTCTGGTGATATCTCTACCACTAATTTTAAAGTTTGTTCGAAACTGTGTTTGGTTTGAAATGGTAAACCGTAGATCAAATCAAGATTAATCGATTTAAAGCCATATTTTCGAGCTTCTATAATCATATCTCTGGTCATTTCAAAGGACTGAACGCGGTTGACCGCCTTTTGTACTTTAATATCAAAGTCCTGCACTCCCATGCTCATACGATTAAACCCTAGCTTTGCCAAATGCTTAATATCTTCGATATGGATAGCTCTAGGATCGATCTCAATAGAAATCTCTGTTGATTCTTCGTCAGGCACCTCAAATGACTCACGAATAGCATGCATAATTGCGCAGATCTGCTCAATGGAGAGATAGGTGGGCGTCCCCCCCCCCCAATGGATTTGTCGTAATGGATTGTCGCCCACTTCAGCCGCGACCAAACGTATTTCTTTCATCAAATTATCAACGTATTGCTCAGCTTGCGATTTATGTTTGGTAATGATTTTATTACAGGCACAGTAATAGCAAATATTTTGACAAAATGGAATGTGGATATAAAGAGATAAAGATTGATCAGCAGGTAGCCCATTTAGGCACATTAGATAGTCACTAGTTTGATAGTTTTCGGTAAACTCTAAAGCAGTGGGATAGGATGTATACCTTGGCCCTGAAATGTTATACTTGGCTAGCAGGGATTCATCCCATTCTAGTTTACTTTGTTGCATGATTGACCCGATGAAAATTAACCCGCTCTGATGATAGTGAAGGTAGCAGATAACGAAATTTAATTGATGATCCAAATCAAGCTAGCTCCGATAAACGATGGTTTAAAGTTTCAAATGCGATATTTTTCCGATCAACCAGTCTGACATCGCTTGGCTAAACGCCTCAGCTTGTACTTGCTTGCTAGACAAAACTTCATTTACATCAAAGTGTGCGTGAGATCGGGTAAAGACCCCTTTAAGAGTTGAATTGGTTTCAGTCACGCCTTTAATCCGTACAGGTAGAATTGAACATCCGGTTAATTGACTCAGTTTGATTATTCCTGGTTTAATTCTGGGACGTGGACTTTCGGCACAATGGATCCCGCCTTGAGGGAAAATAGCCACCAATTCTCCAGCTTTAATGGTTCTAAGAGCACTACGAAAAGCCCCTTCTACTCGACCACTTCTATCAACAGGAATGCAGCCCGCCGCTCTGAAAATCCGGTTGAGTATTGGACGCTCGTACTCCTCTTTTGCAATCATAAAACGGATGGGCCTGTCGGTAGCTGTAACCAACAAAAAAGGGTCAATAGCTGACACATGACTAGAAACGAGTATTAATTGTTCCACGTTAGGTAATTCAATTTTGTTGCTTCCTTGTCGATGAAATTTCTTGCAATACAAACGCAGCCAGCCGTCTAGGATATTGGTGGCGGGATGTCCCCAATTTGCGCCATTGTACCTGTTGCCAATGGTAACAATCATTGCCAACAAACCGAAGATAATGACAAAAACAGTCAGCAATATCACCCAACCATTCATTGTTGTTCCTCACTTTCGATCCAAATCAAACTAGCAATCCTACCGGTTTTGCCATCTCGCCGATAAGAAAAAAATTGTGAAGGCTGAGAAAAAGAACAAAACTCTCCACCAAAAGCGTCAATCCCATATTTGCTTAATAGCATTCGTGTAATGGCATATAGATCACCATGATATTTAGCAACACCCGTTGCTTTAAAAGCCGTTGAATAAGACGGTTCTTTTTGTTCAAAAAGGAACTTTACCTCCTCACCCACTTCAAAATGGGGCTGACTAATGGCAGGTCCAAGCCAGGCGAGCAATTCGCAGGGATCTCCTGGGTATGCCGCAATCGTATTTTGCACGATGCCATCAAGCAATCCTCGCCATCCAGCATGCACCGCCGCAACCCAGCTACCGGTTTTGTTAGCAAACAATATTGGCAGGCAATCGGCGGTCATTACCACACAAACCTGTCCCGGTTGAGCACTAAAACTGGCATCAGCTTGGATAATAGAGGGTGATTTATCGCTGAAAAAGGGCTGTTCCATTCGATCGAGATCAATAACTTGGGTGCTGTGGGTTTGCTCCAACCACCGCGGTGTTTGCTTAATGCCAAGCTCCTGAACCAGTTGTTGCCTGTTTCGAATGACCTTTTGCTCATCATCCCCCACATGTATCGCTAAGTTAAAGCAATCAAAGGGTGCTTGGCTCATTCCACCAACACGAGTGGTTGCATAGGCGCGCACCTTTGTAGGTACCGGCCATTTAGCTTCAATATAAGAATTTGACTTGATCCTCTGGGCGTTGCTTAGTTTACATATTGATTTCATTTTCAATAAACGTCTTATTTTTGCTACAAGCCTATTTAGCCTCGTGCAGTTTGATAGCATCAAGTAACTCTACAAAATCATCCGGCAAAGGCGCCTGCCAGCTCATTTTATCTCCGCTACTCGGAAGAACAAGACCTAGAGATGACGCGTGTAGTGCCTGACGTCGGAACGACTCAAATACCTCGGTAAAGGACTCATCCATAGCTCTTGGTTTAAGGTTACGAATAGAATATAAAGGGTCGCCAACGATCGAATGATTGATATGAGAAAGATGAACCCGGATCTGATGCGTTCGACCCGTTTCTAGCTTCACTTTCAATAAAGTAAAATGTTTAAATTTTTGCTCAATTCGATAATGAGTGATTGCCTCCTTAGCACTCGATCGACCATCGACTATGACCGCCATTTTTTTTCGGATCTGTGGATGTCTTCCAATCGGTAAATTAATTGTATCTCCAGCGACCAATGTGTGGTGAACTAACGCAATATATTCTCGAGCAAACTCTCTAAGCTGGAGCTGGTTTACTAGATGATTATGCGCTTCAGCGGTTTTGGCCACCACCAATAAACCGGTAGTGTCTTTGTCCAAACGATGCACTATACCTGCGCGTGGTAACTTTATTTGTTCGGGATAACGGTACAATAAGCCATTAACCAAAGTGTCCTGATAGTGGCCGGGCGCCGGATGCACCACCAATCCGGCTCTTTTATTGACGATCAGTAAATCGTCATCTTCATAATGAACCTCAAAATCAATATCAATAGGTTTCCAATCCCCTTGATCCTGTAATGTCGGCACAACTTCGAGTAATTCACCCCCTGACACCTTTTGTTTTGGTTTAACGAAAACCTGTCCATTCAGCTTAACTTGTTGATTTTTAATCCAACTTTGTAATCTGGAGCGTGATAACTCTGGGAAATAATGCAACAAAACATGGTCGAGCCGTTCGCCCGCCAAACTTTGTTCAACATCAAATTCTAAACTTGCTTGACCTTCTTGAATTTCTTTAAGGGAACTTTTTGTCACTTTGTGGGCCTTATCTGTTGGTTGGTGTAGCAGTTACCTTCCCTCTCAGGTAAAATAGCTGTATTCACCTAATTTTATACGTTCGCAATTCGCTGAGTTTTATCATTTTATTTAACCACTAATCGAGATTGCTGACGTTTATCACTGATACCACTTTGAATCCGGTTTTTAATTTTAAGTCGGTTCATTAATAGTATCATTTTAACGACTTTGAGAATCAATGAGAATAGTAAAAAGCACTTGCTTAATTATATTACTGACCATTTTAGCAGCCTGCTCAAGCAGCGATGAAGATTTTACTGGAGCAGCTAAAATAAATAATGCCTTCAAATTATTTGAAAAAGCACAATTCTCAATGCATTCGGGCAACTATCGTAGCGCCGTTCAATATCTAGAAAGATTAGACAGTTTATACCCTTTTGGTGCATATTCTCACCAAGCCCAACTCAACCTTATCTATTCATATTATAAATTGAGTGACTACGGAACCGGAATAGCTTCCGCTGAAAGGTTTATTCGACAGAATCCTCGCCACAAAGATCTTGATTATGCTTATTATATGAAGGGCCTGATCAACTTTTCGACTGAAACCGGTTTTGGTAAAGACTTATTTTCAGCCCCCATTTCAGAACGAGATGCCGGTGCGGCGCGTCAATCATTTGATGATTTTGCTGAGCTTTTGCGTTTATATCCCAATAGTAAATATGCGAAGGATGCCCAACAACGAATGATATTTTTACGTAATCGATTAGCGGATTACGAATTACATGTAGCCAATTATTATCTACAACGAACAGCATATCTTGCGGCGGCCAATCGCGCCAAATATGTCGTTGACCATTACCCTAAAACACCAGCGGTCCCTCACGCCCTTGAAATGATGGTAATAACCTATAAGCTTCTCGATTTACCAGAATTAGCTGAAAATAGTCGGCGAGTTTTACTATTAAATTACCCAGACCATAAAATATAGTACAACGAATCAACCATCAAAAAGGGCGCAATTAGCGCCCTTTTTTAGGGTCTGTCATTTTGCTGCCTACATCCCGTATATAGTCCTGAATTCATAACCCGTAGCTCATATTTATATCGCGCTTTCGTTTTCATCGCCAGTACGAATACGAATAATCTTATCAATTTCGGAAATAAATATTTTACCATCACCTATTTTTCCAGTCCGAGCCACTTCCATGATGGTATCGACACAAATATCTAACAAATCATCAGAAATAATGATCTCTATTTTTATCTTTGGCAAAAAATCGACCATATATTCCGCGCCACGATACAACTCCGTATGCCCTTTTTGGCGTCCAAAGCCTTTGACCTCGGTAACAGTCATTCCAGAAATACCAGCATCGCTTAGAGCTTCTCGAACATCATCCAATTTAAAAGGCTTAATGATAGCTTCGATTTTTTTCATAGTTGATCCATTCATTCTTCAGCAGATGTATTTTTTGAACCTTTTATCCTAGAATAATCCGTTGAAGTTAATATTAAATTTTGTGAATAATTTAGGGTCTGTTGATCTTTCATATTTCATCACTGTTGCGGCTAAAATATCGCCAATTTAGGCGCGACGAGTGTAGTTTGGTTATTCCAAATGAGTGAGGAGCAACAACAAGTGGCGATATTTTAACCACAACCCGAAGGGCCGAGTGCTTTTTTCACCTAACTTCGTTATCAGTCGCTCATTTAGAATCGCTAAACAGCGCTTCTTCTGCCTCGTTAGGCACAAAAAGCACCTCGGCAGTGTTGAAATATGAAAGATCAACAGACCCTAATATTAACATAGACTTGCTGAATACACAGGTAAAAGTAATCCTAGAATTATTTTAGGATAATGACTTGCATCCGGTACCGATAGACTTTCTGATAAAGTTTAATTTATCCAAATCGGGAGATCAGCAACAACCATTGAGTAAAACTCTCGTATGACCTAAAATGCATTACCATTGACAAACCGACCCATTATCCTAGAATAATCTGTTGGATCCGAGGAAAGAGTGCTATCCCGCGGTGTGCATGACCTAGTGAAAAATGGCATAGTCAGGCGCGTTGCAGGGTAGCGCTATTTCTCGTGATTCAACGGATTAATTTAGGATGATTAACTAATGGCAAAAAATACCATCATAAAAGAAATGCAGGTACTACCAGAAATTGAGGTCGAACGGGAAGTTGATCGACGGATCGAATTCATCAAACAGCAACTAAATAAATCAGCAATGAAAACACTTGTATTAGGAATAAGCGGCGGTGTTGACTCAACCACATTAGGCAAATTAGCTCAGTTAGCTATCGACGATTTAAATAAAACGGGCAGCGGATATCGTTTTATCGCTGTCAGACTACCCTATGGTACTCAAGCGGATGAGCGAGATGCTCAACAAGCAATTTCATTTATCCAGCCAAGTGAAAATATTTGTATTAATATTAAAGACGGCGTCGATCAACTTCATCAATCATCAATCTCCTCGCTACAAGACAATGGGATCTGCCCACAAGACCCCCAAAAATTAGATTTTGTAAAAGGTAATAATAAGGCTCGAGCCAGAATGATTGCCCAGTATGAAGTGGCAGGTTTACTATCGGGTTTGGTTTTGGGTACCGATCACTCTGCCGAAAATATTACTGGTTTTTATACAAAATGGGGAGATGGAGCCTGCGATTTAGCCCCTCTATTTGGACTCAGTAAAAGACAAGTTAGACAACTAGCAAAACACCTCGGAGCACCGAACATGCTAGTCACTAAAACCCCGACCGCTGATTTAGAATGCTTGTCGCCATCAAAAACCGATGAAGATGCTCTGGGTTTAAGTTATCAACAAATTGATAATTTTCTGGAAAATAAATCCAAAGATTCAATCACTGACAAAAAAATTATGGCTATCTACCAAAAGACACAACATAAACGTCTACCCATTCCGACAATTTATGATTAGTAAAAAAACAAATAGTTCGAGCTAATACTTTGGGGAGGATCTCAACCACAATGACCGCCTATAGCAATAATCCTGTGATAAAAAATTCTACTTGGCGTGCGCTCCGAATTTTTTCAGTTTACCGTCTTTTGCTGGCTACTATTCTAGTAGCGGTGGTGCAATTTCAGCCGGAAACATCGTTTTTAGGTACTCAATACCCTCAGCTTTTTAACCTCACAACTCTACTATTTTTGACTATGGCAGTGCTTAATCATGTAGCGACCTATTACCGTGCACATTTTGCAATACAACTTCAAGTACAAGTACTGATTGATATTATATTACTGACATTACTAATGCATGCTAGTGGTGGGATCTCTAGCGGTCTGGGCATGTTGATAGCCGTCAGCACCACTGCTGCAAGCATTTTGATAGGGACCGCACCCGCTTTGGGCTATTCCGTTTTAGCGGCAATATTAGTGTTTATAGAGGAAGGGTATGCCATCATTTATGGCATTAGAGATAAAAGTAGCCTGACTCAGGCTGGCATTCTTGCCGTCACTTTTCTTGGCACCAGCTTACTGGCGCTTTACTTATCAAGAAGGATCAGAGAGAGTGATGAAGCTGCTGAACAATCCATCCGCGGCCTAGCAAGCATGGAAAAGCTGAATGAAGAAATCATTCAATATATGTCAACCGGCGTAATTGTTATTGATGGTTTTCAAAATATCCGACTGATTAATCGAGCTGCCTGGGTTCATTTAGGAATGCCAGAATCAACTCAAAGTAAAAGATTAGAGCAGGTCGCAACGCCACTTGCCCGACAACTTAATTTATGGCGTCGAAAAAATCACTATCGTTCCAAAGCATTTAGAAATACGGCTACGGGACCTAACCTATTACCTCATTTCTCACCCATTGGAGAGAGCAAAGAAAATGCTATTATTTTTCTTGATGATACGTCCATGCTGACCCAGCAGGCACAAAATCTTAAATTAGCTTCATTAGGCCGACTAACCGCATCAATTGCCCATGAAATTAGAAATCCACTGGGCGCATTAAGCCATGCAGCCCAATTAATGAAAGAGTCTGAGGAACTTAAGGCCGCCAATTTGGACTTAGTGGGAATTGTCGAAAAAAATGCTTTACGAGTCAATGAAATCATTGAAAATATTATGCAGCTATCTGTCAGAAAAACAGCTCAGGCCAAAGAAATTAATCTTTCTAACTACCTAATAAACCTCAAAAAAGAATATTGTTTAAACAAATCACCTTTACCAGATATACACCTACAGTTTCAATCAGATGATATTATTGTTCATTTCGATGACTCACAACTACGCCAAATACTCACTAACTTAATAGACAATGGTTTACGTTATAGCCAACTATTTTCTAGTAAACCTTACCTATTGATCATGGTCGGGATCGAGCCTAGCAATCGAACACCTTTTCTCGATGTGATTGATAAAGGCGAAGGGATCCCTCCTAAACAAGCTGAAAAAATATTCGAACCATTTTTTACAACCTCCAGAACAGGAACTGGCTTGGGATTGTACCTTTCAAGAGAGCTTTGTGAAGCTAATCGGGCACGATTAGATTATATCCCCTTGACGGCAGGTGGCTCCTGTTTCAGAATAAGTTTTGCTATCAGCAAAAGAATGCCAGTAATGGATTTTTAACCTGGAAAAACTATGACTAAAAGACCTCTTGCACTTATTGTTGACGATGAACCGGACATACTTCAACTATTGGGTATTACTCTATCTAGAATGGATATTGATACTCAAAGAGCTGAAACCATCATCCAAGCAAAACAATTGCTTGCACAACACGCTTTCGATTTTTGTCTGACAGACATGCGTTTGCCAGACGGCGACGGTATCGACTTGATAAAATTTATTCAAAAAAACTTCAGTCAACTGCCAGTCGCCTTAATAACCGCACATGGCAATATGGAAACTGCCATCGATGCAATGAAAGCCGGAGCCTTTGATTTTTTATCAAAACCGGTTGATCTCACCGCGTTGCGGACACTGATCAACAATGCACTAAAGGTAAATAGTAAAACGATAAAAAGAAAGGATGCTACAGGAAAATCAAATAAATCGAAAAAGCAACTTATCGGTGATACCGATGTAATGAAAATTTTAAAACAAACCATACTCAAACTCGCACGAAGTCAAGCGCCCGTTTATATTAATGGTGAGTCAGGGACGGGTAAAGAACTGGTTGCCAAATTGATCCATCATAAAGGCCCACGCGCTGAAAAAGCTTTTGTGCCGGTCAACTGTGGAGCGATCCCTTCAGAGCTGATGGAAAGTGAGTTTTTTGGCCA
Source organism: uncultured Kangiella sp. (assembly GCA_964454125.1). GTDB lineage: Bacteria > Pseudomonadota > Gammaproteobacteria > Enterobacterales > Kangiellaceae. The sequence continues at coordinate 61,641 of CAYVSL010000002.1, read as the reverse complement.
CAAGAAAGGTAGTTTTACCGGTGCAGTCGCTGACAAAAAAGGACTTTTTCAAGCCGCTGAAGGAGGCACTCTATTTTTAGATGAAGTAGCAGAATTACCACTGGCAATGCAAGTTAAGTTACTTCGAGCCATTCAGGAAAAAAGTATAAGACCCGTTGGTAGTGATACAGAAATTCCCGTAGACACGCGGATCTTAAGCGCTAGTCATAGAGATTTACTGGATCTGGTTAATCAAGGAACTTTTCGCCAGGATTTATTTTACCGTATTAACGTTATCGAGGTGAATGTTCCAGCCCTAAGAGAACGAAAAGCAGACATCGCTAAGCTAACCCAATATCTACTCGAGCAGCTCGTAAAAGTGCATGGTATTGAAAATATTCAAATATCACAATCAGCGCTCAGCGTGCTCTCTGAATATGATTTTCCAGGCAACATACGAGAACTTGAAAACATTTTGGAACGAGCTTTGACTTTAGCTTCGCAAGAGACCATACAGACGAGTGACCTGAATTTGCCTATAAAGCCTAATCAGGCCGTTAAAGGCCACTCCGTCCCTGGTCGAAATGATACTCCGCTCGATGAATACCTCGCTAATATAGAAAGTGATGAGATACTGGCAGCATTGGAGCAAACCAACGGCAATAAAACTAAAGCAGCTAAGACGCTAGGGATTAGTTTTAGGGCAATGCGATATAAACTGGATAAGCTTAATATAAACTTAGATTAACGGATCTTAAGGACGACTATCCGGTCATAGGATTACCATAATTACAAAAAAAATCGTCATTATCCTACAAAAACGACTGAGTTTGTCTGCGTCTTAAAAGCGACTTTTCGTCGCTCGCTGCAAGAATCCCCCTATCCCAAAACGTTTCAAATTTATTCATAATAAGCCCCTCATTGGAAGACAGAATCTGGAATAACCAGTCAAACAAAAAAGGAATAACATTATGAAACGGCTAAGCAGCGCTTTTACACTGATTGAACTACTGATTAGTATCTCAGTTATCGCAATTACACTTAATCTGGCAATCCCATCATTTTCTGAAATAATGGATCGTAGTAAGGTCAGTGCAAATGTTCAAAGATTAACCCAAACTCTGCAATTTTCCCGCCTAAAAGCGATTAGCAGTAATCACAAAGTCACTATGTGCCCCATTAATAATAGACTTGTTTGCAGCAGCGATTGGTCGACCGGCTACATGTCTTTTGTGGATAATAATGGCGACAGACAGTATAACGATGGTGATGAACTTCTTAATCAATATTATTCAGAAGACGAAAAATTTAGTTTAAGCTGGAGAGCATTTGGTTATAAAAATTCATTGCAATGGACTGGCACCGGTATCACTAATCATCAAAATGGTAGTTTTGAGCTTTGTTATGATAACAAAGCCGATAAATCGAGAGCATTATTCCTAACCAAAGCCGGACGGATCCGACATTCAAAAGATACTGACGGTGATAATATCCATGAAAACTCGACCGGCGGTACCATTAGTTGCTGAAGAATTAACGGTCATTTTTCGGTGTATTTTGAAAATAAACTGAAAAGTTACTCAGGTTGATAAACTTTGACTAGGTATCCCTTACTGGCTAATTCTTCTGCTTGCAGTTGGCTCATAATACCTTTGTCGCAATACAATAAATAACTTTGATTTTTTTCCAGTTCCGAGCAAGACTGCAACTTAAAAAAGGGTATAGACATTATTTTATTGGCGGTCAATTGCAATGGTTTTATCGCTAGCTCGTGAGGATGTCGAATATCGACCAAGATATCATCCTTGTTGGGCAGCGAGACTATTTCGATTTCTTGCAGGTTTGTTTTTGATGCATAGATTTCATCAATGTTTTCGACTTTTCGATTTTCAAAAGCCTGCTCAAGCACCTCAAAATCAAACCGCTGTTCTTCAGCTTCTACTTTGGCCAATTTGGCTCTAGTGGTCGGTTTGTTAGAAATAACACCACAATACTCAGGCATAACCGCCGCAAATTCCTCAGTACCAATTTCTCGGGACAGTGAAATTATATCGGGTTTATCCATCACAATTAAAGGACGCATTACCAGATTTTCGCAAACTTTATCGATCACCGCTAAATTGGTTAAAGTTTGACTGGAAACTTGTCCAACGGCTTCACCAGTCACTAAAGCTGGTGCATTAAATTCATCAGCAACTTGACTAGCCACTCTAAGCATCATTCTTTTCAGTACTACGCCCATCTGACTATGATCAATTTTGGTCAGAATTTCCGCGACTACTTTTTCGAAAGGAATGGTAATAAATAATATTCGGTGGGAAGAAGAATACTTTTCCCACAAATAATGGGAAACTTGTTTAACTCCGACTTCATGTGCTATACCACCAAGATTAAAAAAACAATAATGAGTTCTTATACCACGTTTCATCATCATATAACTGGCAACTGAAGAATCAAAACCACCGGAAATCAAACTGACACAAGATTCCTGTTGCCCCATTGGAAATCCACCAAGCCCTTGAATTCGTTTTACAACGGTCAGTAAAGTATCTCCCCGTATTTCTAGATTAACGGTCACTTGAGGATCTTTAAGCTTTACACCTGCATTATCACTATTATGAAAAAGTGCGCCACCGACCTGACGTTCAACCTCAATTGAGTTAAAAGCATGTATGCCTGAACGTTTTACCCGAACACAAAAAGTTTTGTTTTGTACTTTGGTAGAAAATTCTTTTATAACAATATTAGCAATGTCATCGATGCTATCAAACGCATAAGGTTTGACCTTAAGAATAAAATCAATTCCGGGCGTCGATTGAAGGCGGTTGATAATGGGCTGTTCTAAATGCTCGTCCGGCTGAGCAATATCCAGTTCGATGAGATCCCAACTACCAGTAATTTCAGCATTCTTGGTAATAGGACTTAAAACTTTTTTCAGATTTTTTCGAAGCTGGGCAATAAATTGCTTCCGAACTGGACGGCTTTTTACAATGATTTCAGGGAATAATTTAATGACAAATTTCATATCAAGTTACATATCAGACAAAGAAGCAAGCTAGAAAGGCCGCTATTCTAGCTTATCTGTACGAATAAAGCATATAGAAAATGATTAACTCAGAATTAGGGTAGGCAAAAAATTATCCAAGCGCCTAGGCCCTGATCAATCCCACAAACAGGCCTTCGATCGCAAGATCTTCCGCCGGTAAGACAATTGGTTGATAATGGTCATTGGCAGGCTCTAACACCGCATTGGCACCCTGTTTTTGCAATCTTTTAACCGTCACTTCATCTTCAATTCGGGCGACGACTATTTCACCAATATTGGCAGTCTGTGATTTTCTAACGGCAATCAGATCCCCATCTAAGATACCTGCATCAATCATACTGTCACCTCTGACTCTCAACAGGAAGGTTGGTTTTTTGCGTCTTAATACTTCAGGAATAGTGACATAACTTTCTACGTTTTCAATCGCCTCAATAGGCAAACCGGCTGCCACAGAACCAACTAAAGGCAATTCAAATTCGTTTTGCTGATTAAGTAAACGGATCCCACGCGGCTTATCGGGATAGATTTCGATCACATTTTTTCTTTCTAGTGCTTTTAGATGATCAGCCGCCGCTTTTGAGGACTTTACCCCAATCAGCTCGGCAAGTTCTACATGGGAAGGTGCGATACCATAATCTTCAATGTAGCCTTTTAGAGCGTCCAGCACTTCGGATTGTCTTTGGGTTAAATCTTTCGTCATACCTAGGTCCCCCTGGATAAACTGAGAACAAAGCAGAATAAATAAGCCTTGTTCGGTTATTGGAGCAGTACCAATATCAGTCGTTAATGATTTACTACCGATTATAAGCACTATCTATGCAAATAGTACTTTAATCCTTTTACAACTCATTGTAAATAGATAATTACAAAAGCTTGGTTTCAGCAAGTTGATATTGGTAGAGGACGTTCATTATCTTAGTTACCAAAATACCCTTGTCACCTTGCCATTTTTTGCATCGCTAGGCGCGCTGTGGGCTGGCGCTATTTCTCGCGCTGCAACTAATTTTTCTAGGTTAAAACAGATATAGATTAAATCAATCGCGCTTCCAACCGATCAAACATTGCCTGTAGTTTATTTGCGGAAATACTCCCCTTGGTTTTAACATTGGTAGCAAATAAACTAATCCGATATTCCTGCAAGCTCCAAAAAAGTTCATCTAACTGAATGGAAAACTCTGCATCGGTAGGTTGTTGAGATAACTCATTCCACCATTCGTTCCAATCTTGCCAAATATCCAACGCGCTTTGTTCTTTAGGAAAATTTTGTTTAATACGAATCAATCGCGAGTCTATTCCTTGCAAATAACGATGATAAGACTGATATAAATTACCTCCTTGCTGAATAAATCGTCGACTAGACCATAAAGAAACCAGCTGCTGTTTGATATCTTCTACAGAATCGTTAAAAACATCACTTTTTAACCTAGCCATTTGTGCATAGATTTGGTTTTTTTGTCTTAATAGTTTCAACAGCTGGGCTAGTCCTTCAGCAATCATCGCACGGCCCGATTTAGAAAACTCCCGGGCCAATAATGAAAACTGTTTTTTATGGGTGATAGCTTCTGGATAGTCTGTCTGCATATTGATTAAAATAGACAAAACCAGCCAATCTAATAATGGCGAAAAACCACCAAACCGAAGGTTTAATTTTTCTAACTCTTTTCTATCTGGCCAACTATTCTTTATCTCTTTAATCATACGCAATTGATCGAGTACTACCAAACGAGACACCCCAAAGACATGAGAATTTTGTGCTTCCATTAAACTGGAAAATTCCTTAAGCTCAACATGAACGCCCCTGTCGTATAGTCCTCTAAATATTCTGATATCACGACCTGCAACTTGATTGATGTCTTGCAACGAAAATTTTTTTTCAGGCCATGAATAAAATTTTGTTGATAAGTGGCAAGAAAGATCGCTTCGTTCCTGATGTTTATCGGCATTGCTACCTGATTGATATTCTTGTTGCAAAAGAGAGAGTTGATCCGCTATCGAATGGCTCTTTTTTCTAGCGATATCCGTTCGAAATTTCATTTGAAGGTGCGCCGGTATTTTATCTAAATCGATATCTTCAATGGCAATATCAACACTGGTAATTTTTTTGACCATTTTTATCAGGGTAGGTTTAAACGACATCGACAAATAATCCTGAGTCAGTATTTCCTCGGCACATTTTCTTGCGGTTTCGGCTAATGGAATAAAAGACTTTCTGACTGATTTTGGCAATGCTTTCATCACAGCCATGATTTTTTCACTTAAATAGCCTGGCACCAGCCAATCAAAATCTGATTGTTTAAACTGTTGCAACATGGCTGAAGGTATTTCAACCGTCACACCATCTTCTGATTCTCCTGGTGAAAAGCAATAGGATAAAGGCAGCGACACACCGCCGATTGAAATCTCAGATGGGTAATCTTGAACCGATTCGGCTGATCGTTGACTGAGTTTTTGGGCATCAAAAGTTAAGAGTTCATTACGTACTTTCCAGTCTTTTTTTAACCAACGTTTTAATTTAATCAAATTATTGATTTGAATAGGTATCTGCTTTTGGTAAAGAGCGGCTAATACTTGCTCGTTGATTTTAATATCAGAAACCCTGAGTTTTTTCTCTTCATCTTCTATGTCTTTTAAAACCTGGCGATTTTTGTCTAGGAATGGGAAATTTTGATTCAAGTTATCGCAAGCTAGCCCTTCCAATAAAAATAATACCCTTGCGGCTTCAATGTCTAGGTTACTATAGTCAACCAGTCGTCGATTAACGATTGGCAATCCTAATAATGTTTGGCTTAAAAAAGCAGCAACCTGCCCTTTGTTCTTTCGCCAATGAATATCTTGGTAATTATTTTTTATTAAATGAGGTGCAACTTCCTCAATCCACTCGGGTTTGATCGGTGCATTTGAACGAGCATAAAGTTTATCGGTTTCAATCATTTCAGTCGAAAGCAACCAATTGCTCGATTGCTTAAACATTACTGACGAAGGATGTAACCAGATTTTTATCCCCCTCGCGCCTTGATAAAATCGTTCCTGAGTTTTTATCATTATATGACTTATAAAACCGCACACTAACGCTTTATGAATTTCATCCGCATTGGCCGACTGAGAACTCGCTTTAATGTCAAATGTGCGAATATTTTCTTTTGTCTGAAAATAGATATTGCGCCATTCAAGCCAACCGACAAAGTTAATTAAATTTTTCTGGCACCATCGTCTAAAAGCGCTTGAAGACAATTTATTTCGTTGTTCATCAAGAAAATTCCACAGTTTAATGATGGACAAAATATCAGAGCTGGGTTCACGATATTGAGCATGGCATTGATCGGCTTTTTGCTGTTTATCATGAGGTCTCATTCGTACATCTCTTACGCTTAAAAAACTAGTGACAATAAACATTTCTTCTATTGCGGTTAGTTTTTCATCGAGAAGTATTCTAGCTAATTGTGGATCAAGCGGTAAATGCGCCATCCTTTGACCCATTGTACTGATTTCTTTTTTTTCGTTCATCGCACCCAATTCAAATAATAAATTAAACGCGACTTTCCACTGACGGTCGTCCGGTGATTGTATAAAAGGAAATGATTCGACCTGATCAACCTTCATGGCTTTTAGCCGCAAAACGACTGAAGACAGATTTGTGCGTTTAATTTCAGCAAGAGTGAATTCAGGTCTTAACTCATAATCCTGTTGGGAATACAATCGTATACAAATTCCCGGACAAATTCGTCCACAACGACCTTTTCTTTGCTCAGCACTTGCTTGGGATATTTTTTCTATTGGCAATTGTTGAATTTTATTTCTTTGACTATATCGACTGATGCGTGCCGTACCAATATCGATCACAAATACAATGTTGGGAATTGTTAGGGACGTTTCGGCGACATTGGTCGCTATAATAATCTTACGTTTATTAGAAGGCGAAAAAATGCTTTGCTGCTCCTTTATTCCAAGGCGAGCATACAAAGGCAAGATAACGGTTTGTTTTAATTTTTGTTGGCTTAAGTATTGACTGATATTCTTGATCTCACTTTCACCGTGAGAAAAAATCAGTATATCACCGGTTGATTCTGCCATACAACTATCGATCGCATCTCGAATAGCGAACAACAGAGGTTCACTTCCTGACGCATCATCAACCTCTTCAATCGGTTGATAACGTACTTCAACCGGATAGGTTCGACCTTCGACTAGCATAATGGGTGCGTCATTAAAATATTTGGAAAAGCTTTGTGGATCAATGGTCGCGGAAGTGACAATCACTTTAAGCTCTATTCGTTTGCTGAGTAATTGTTTTAGAAAACCAAGTAAGAAATCAATATTCAGGCTTCTTTCATGGGCTTCATCGATGATAATTACTTCGTAGTGACGTAGCATCGGATCCGACTGAAGTTCAGATAATAACATCCCATCGGTCATCAATTTAATCCGAGTATTGTGGCTGCTTTTGTCGGAAAAACGAACCGAATAACCCACCAGCTCACCGAGCGGTGAATGAACCTCACTAGCAATTCGACTTGCGACACTAGTGGCAGCCACCCGTCGGGGTTGTGTATGGGCTATTTTACCACGGACCCCAAGACCAGCCTGCAAACATATTTTAGGTAGTTGAGTCGTCTTACCGCAGCCCGTTTCGCCTGCCACAATAACCACCTGATTATTTCGTAATAATTCAATTAATTGTTGACTTTTTTCCGCAATGGGTAAGCCAGACTCAATTTGAATTTTGGGTATTTTATCGCCGATATTGTTAGTAGTCTGGCGCGAACGTTGCAACATCATTTTAAGCTTTTCAACTAATTGATCGACCGCTTGACCCTTGCGTTTTCTAGTAGCAATCGTTTGGTGAAGTGAAAACACTTTTCCCAGATCACAAGTTTGCAAATTATCCAATATCATATCTTGTGACGGTTTGTCTTGTGGAAGAGTATTTTTTGAAGATTGATTATTCATAAAAAAATGTTTCAAGAACCGAAAAGCCTGCTTTTAGCAGGCTTTTCAATAGATTAGGTGGATTAGTAGCGAAGCACAATCCGCCGATTGTTTCTACTTGCAGCTATCAATTCCAAAAAGAATGAGGCGCTCTTAACTCTCCAATAAATTCAGCGACAGGCTTATAGAAATCTTTATCTTCCCAATAACCCGTATGACAAGCAGGATTCCACGACGTTGCTGCGCTACCGACGTTAATTTCAAAATCGCCATCAACGTTAGCATTAAACTCATCAGATAGTCCTTTAAGCGGGTAAGCAACAATATCGTCTTTATCGTAAAAATTATACCAACGAGCCCGTTTAGCTAAATCGACAGGCAATGCTTCACCCGTAATTTTACAAGAATGCCCCAATTCAGAATCTAAACCTTGCATGGTATACAGGCCTTGTGGATTACCAAAGGTAATATAACCCGCCAAAGTCTTCATTGTTTCAAAATTACTTAACTGAGATTCGCCATTTTGCATCGAGCGAATAAAATGACTCATCATTACGCCACCATAAGAATGTGCCAGTACAACTAATGGTGTTTCCTCAGGGATCACGCGCCTGTGAGAGGCAAATTTTCGCATGCCGTCTTTAATACGATTGTTGATTGCTTCGTAAAACTCGGTGCCAGGGGTGTAAAGCAGAGCGACAGCTTGTGTGTCCGTCATGATCTGACGGAGATTTTGATAGGCCAAGTCGCCTTTATAGTTCGCTTTATTGCGGAATGACTCCAGTTCATCTCTAACCAGGTCCGCCCAATAGATTTCAAAGAATAGCAGGTCGTCTTCTAAACGTCCCTCTGCCCCTTTAACATATTCCTCGGTAATACGGTGTTTAAGCTCTACTGAATAGAACTCTTCTTCGCTACCTAACCCATGAATGACAGCAATCGCAAGCCTTTTCATTTGTTCCCCTCTCTCCTAGGTCTTTCGCACCCAAGTTAATTGATCAATTATTGTTAATAATAAAATAACATCGTTAATATCTAATAATATGATAATCAGGCTGAATTTGCCAGTAACTCGTTATCGAGCGGCGAAACAAATCAAAAGATATTGCAAAATCTTACGGATTTCCAACTAAGTGGTTGATCTTTAGCCAATATTAACCCAATTTAGATAGATGGCTACCCAATATTAATGACACCTGCCAAGAAAGGGAGTTTACCGATTCATTTATTTGAAAAAAAGAAGCAGCACCGATCATTAATTGATTGCTAATATTGATAAGCATCAACATGGACCGAATGACAATCTTAAGCTGGAAAATTTGTGGTTAGTGGATCAACCCAACAACCTCATACACACCTTCCGTTTTTAGCAAAATAGTGACATCTCTTTCACTGGTATTTTTCCAATACCAACCGTGAACCCCGTCAAAAGGTACCGTCATCGAGCCTTGCACTTCGGCAGCGGTCGCTATCGTATAACTTTCGAAATACCCGCTTGTATCACCCTTTGGTTCACCATGAAAATCGAAATAGATTGGTTCACCGTTCGAAGACCATTGATAGCTCAGATTGGCGTATTGATTCATTTGAAATTTATATTCAACGCCACTATTCGCTGGCACCAGTATAGTGGCTTGATTTTTTTGCGCACCCACCGCTTTTTCACTATTTTTTTGTTCAACAACAGCGGGCTCCCGATTGTTTAGAACAGTCAAGCCTAAAACCTTCCCGGTACCAATTGGATCAATACCATACTCAGCGGGTAAAACTATCGTAAAAAATATAACAACAGAAATCAACACTGCAGCCACACTTGCCTTTACTAATGTACCGGTTGATTGAGTTGGGAATGTCATTTCGTTCATATTGTTCTCGTTATAGATTTGTAAAGTAACCAGTTAACTGAAACATCATCAAAATAAGTCCACCACTCATCAGCAAGGTGTTGGATATGGTCGAAAACTGAAGATAACTTGAATATCGTCGCCAAAAACTTAAGATGATCAATACAAAAGATAACGCCATAAACTGCCCCAATTCGACTCCCACATTAAAAGCAACCAAATTTTCAAATAGTCCTTCTTTACCAAACTCGAATTCTTGCAGTTTGGTCGCAAGACCAAAGCCATGAAATAATCCAAAAATTAACACTGCCGCTTTTGTATTGGGCTGATAACCGAATAATCGCTTAAAACCACCTAAATTATCAAAACCTTTATAAACAACAGAGAGCCCGATAATAGCATCGATAAGATAAGCGTTAACCTGTAGATCATACCAGACACCAAACAATAAGGTCATGCTATGTCCCAGCGTAAATAAACTAACGTAAATGAGTACATCTTTTGAGCGGTACAAAAAGAATAATACGCCTACGAGAAACAATAGATGATCATAACCGGTAACCATATGTTTAGCGCCAATATACAAAAAGGGTATTAGTGCGACCCCCTGGTTGTCGGTTAGAAATTGTTTGGTGCCTTCATCAACGCCATGAGCCGTTGAAGAGAAAGATATAAGACTTGCGGCCAATATAATTAGGCCATAAATAATCCACTTAACATCTACTGTCATCGTTAACGTGCCTGCACCTTTTGATAAATATGATAAGTTAATTCTGCTGCATATGAAAACGAAACTACTATATCCACAAAACCACATTCTGGCAATAGATAATCAGATTTAGATAAATAACAAGCATAAACGCGATATTTCTAGTTCACTAATAGTGAATTTTAGGTAAGTAGTGCGTATAAAAAGGCCACAACCCTGATAAACTATTTTATTCTTAACCAACTCCACGCTTCAAAAAATAATTTTTTTAGCTTCTTTCTTAAACTGATATATCTCATTAGTAAAGTGCTTAAAACTAACACGACTAACACAACAGCATTGGCCTGATGCTCGAAATAATAATGCATTCCAATATCTAAATTTTGAGGCATTAATGTTGTCAAGGGTGTCAAGGCCACATCAACTAACCATACTATTTTATCCACGACGGCTAAATTTGGAATATTTACCTCTGGTAATTGTAGAGAAACCCACCAAAATCCGCCTCCTGTCACTATACAAATCAGCTTTTTAAATGGACTCGCATACAAAAAGATAAACACACATATGATCGACACAAATATACCGGGGTAAAAAGCATATTCAACGATAACATTGGCGCTTAAATCTTCAGAGCTAGTGCCAGACCACAATGGAAGCGCTGCAGTAACGATACTTGCAATCACCAGTAGAGTAATCATGACAAAAGATAAATAGACATTTTCCAGTTGATTAACGGTAGGTTTAGCTTTTGATAAAGCACGGGAGAGCAATCTCTTATTTTGCGCCACCAATTTTGAAATCAAATCCTGCTTGGGTGAAATGTCGAGTTGGGTCGATTGACCCTCTGCAACAATCGAAATATTCTGAGCCGGATTGAGAATAAAATTACCAGGATTATAATCCAAAGTTTGTCTTGCAATACGCTTAAAGCATGATATATGCACTTTGACCGATTTCAGTGGCTTTATCTTATCTATATATCGGAGTTTAAATCGATAATAAACAGCTAGGCCTGCACGAGAATTATACATTTTTTCATGGACATCCGCACTTTGCTCAACCTCCTGAATAAAACTGGATTTAAAATGAAGAACATTCGAACCCAGCTTAGCTTCAATCTCCGATAACATCCACTTCAAGGCAACATAGGACATTCCTTGTTTTGGGTAACCACCACCAATGTTTGAGTGAACCCCCGAAAAAAATACTTGGTCGATACCATCTCGTTCTTCCCATACTTCTGGATGAAAGGTCTTTCGTTGATCATCAATAGATATCGCATGGGAGGCAAATTCCACTTGTGTCGATAGCCGATTATCTCTAAAATTAAATTTAAAAAATACTTTTTCCAGTAACCATTTAAGCCCTATATCAAAAGGTAGGCCGATGGCAGAAACCGTATCCCATACACCGATATATTTTATCTTTGTTTCCATAAACTCCACTGGTACAGCAACAGAATTATCACCTTTATTCTGTTTGATTTTAGCCAAACATGCAGTCATTTTTTCACTTCTTTTCTCTCGAAACTCCCGGTGTGCTTTATTATAGCTTTCATCGTTGAAATGAGCTCGTTGTTCTGGGGGGTGATAATGATCTCTCAACCAATGGCGACGCTCGGCGGATAGTTTTGAAAAAGGTATTTTTAGCAGCTTCTTGATTTTAGATCGATTTAAAGCATATTGTTTCAAAGATTTTTTGTAATCGGCAGCTATGACAAATCCTTCTTCTTTTGGACGTTCCATATAAATTTTAACCATTTGTGTAATTAATTTTTCCAACACAGCATCACTATATTGATTAGCATCTTTAATCACTCCGGAATAAGTAATAAAGGCAGACAGTGCTCGAACGGTATAAGCTCCCCGACTAAAACCAAATAAATATATCTCGTCTTCTGCCTTATAATTTCGACAAAGAAATTTATAGGCGTGAATAATATTGCGGGTCATCCCCCAACCAAAAGCACCGCCCAATATTTTGAAATATTTAAAGTCCTCGGTTCCAACACCATCATCATAATGGGTTATTTGTTTCCTTTTAGAAGAATTTAGATCGATACCGTTGAAAATACGCCAAACGTTAGTATCGTTACCGGTTCCGCCTCTATTTCCAGTACCATCAGAACAAATAACAATATTTTTTGAGGTATCGGTAAGCCGTATTGCTTTTTGCTCCTCAACTGAATTTTTGAGTTTCTCTTTGTTATCGAGTGCGTCTTTTAGATTATTCTCCGCTAACTTATTCATTTTCATCTCCTTTATTATCCTTTGTTTAGAATTATTGTTATTAATCTATTTTTATACAGGTTTTATTCAAACTAATCAAAACTCAATTAAAGATATTAAGAACACTTGTGAGTTTAGGTTTCGCATAGTCAGGCGCGTTGCGGAATGGCGCTATTTTTCGTAATCCAACTGATTAGTCTAGGTTTAAGCACAAATAGTGATAAATATATTTTTTGTGATAATATTTACTTATTAAAAGAACTGTTTTTAATTTTTTGATAACGTTTGGCTTTATTCTACGTCTAATGATTATAGCCCTTTGCAAAGGAGAATTTTGATGCGAACTTTCATATTCCTTAGTATATTTTTATTAAGCGCCTGCGCGATTGTGCCAAACTCTCCTGTAGCAAAGACAACAGCACTCGCACCAGATCCTCCAATTATCGAAAGCCTGTACAAGATCCCATCAAAAAATACCGTCACGTTAAGTGATATTTATACCCTTAGCGATATTCAAGAAAATCAATTTTTAGCTCTCTACAACAGCTCAGACTATCGAAGTTTATTGCCTAACAAGCGGATTTCCCGGTATTTACAAGAAAATATGGAAGGGTTTAGCTTTCATGCCGATACTCTAACAGCAAGCCAGTCGATTGATCGTAAGCAAGGAAATTGTCTTTCGGTCGCCATTGTCACTAAAGCTCTGGCCGATCTGGTCAATGTTAAGGTACAGTTTGAGCTGGTAACAACACCACCCATCTACCAAAAGGCTGGGGATGTTATTTTGATCTCACAACACGTAAGAACGCTTTTGTTAGCACCAAAATTTGACGAACTTCCTAGTTACATCCCTCAATGGCGAAGCTATGTTCGTATTGACTTTAACCCCTCTAGCGGCAGCTATCGTTTAAGAAATGTGGAAGAGCTGGAATTCCACACCATGTATTACACCAACAAATCGGCCGAAGCGCTCGGCAACAACAACGATGCTTTAGCCTTCTGGTATTTACGACAATCTCTTTTACTGAATAAATCAGAACCTCAGACGATTAATTTGCTTGCGATACTTCATGACCGCGCTGGACACAAGGATTATGCAGAACAGATTTATCAATACGGCCTTAAGTACAGTGGCGAAAACTTTGAACTGTTACATAATTATTATCAATTATTAGAAGAGCAAAATCGAAATGATGATGCCCAAGTCATTGCTAAGCGATTGAAGAAATACTATGACCCTAATCCTTATAAATGGATAGACATGGGAAACAAAGAGTTCCTCGCTAATAATTTTTCAAGTGCTATTGACTACTACAAAAAAGCCAATAAAATGGCCGACTACCTGCACGAAGGATTTGCCGGAATAGCAAGATCTCAATACTCTCTCGGCAACTTAAGATCCGCTAAACGAGCGATTAAAAAAGCTATTGAAAATAGCCACGATCAGGAAATAGCGGATGCTTACCGAAGCGAATATGAGCGGTTTCAAAAACACGGCAACGATGGTTAGTGGATTCTCTCTTTAATTATTCAAAATCAACATTTATTCGAGAGAATTTTCTGTCTTTGAAGGTAAATAATTGCAGCGACTTAAAATTAAGAATCCGTGCAAAAAAAACATCAGGAATAGATGCTATACGAATATTATAATAGTTCACTGCATCGTTATAACCTTCCCGCATTAAAGAGATTTCATTCTCCAGATCGACCAGTTTATTCATCAATTTTACATTCAGCTTCTGTGCTTTAAAGTCAGGGTAGCTCTCCGAGCGAATAAGAATTTGACTCAGTATTTGCTGCCCTGTTTCCAATTGTGTAGATATTTTTGAAACTTGATTTTGGTCAATACGACCTTGCCCCCTATAAGCGGTTAGTTCTTCCAATATTTTTGCCTCATGAGACAGATAGCGCTTAACAATTTTCAGCAAATTAGGCACTAGATCATATCGTTTTTGCATAGCAACACTAATGTTAGATAAATTTCTGGTCGCTCTTTGTTTTAGAAAAATCAAATCATTATAATGCAAAATCAAAGTCATTAGAGCCATGTATATCGGTGCAATTAATGCCGCTAATAAATAGTCGGCTGGTGAAAAACTACCAAGACTCCCTAAGTAAAATAGACCCGCAAACATTAAGCTTGAAAATGCAGCGGTCAAACTGATCATACCGCCATTGGCCTTACGCAACATAATAGCTTGCTCACTTAAATTGGTGATTAAATAAGGCCGTTCTTTTTTACCGCCTCTAATTTCTAACTTATCGCCGACCAATCGATCGATTTTGGCATTGCCGAGAATATAAACTTTGTCAGATAGATTTAAAGTTTTCTCAGTATATCGCAATCGTCCCCGTCGACGCGTTTTTTTACGATGACTGATAATTTCAGCGTATTGCGGTGATATTTTTATTTGACCATAAGCATCTTTGCAGAAAAAGGCTTGGTATTCCTGCCGATCTTCAATGGTAACCCATTTGGAATCTTTACCGCTTCCTCGTTTTTCTTGTACTATGTATCGAAACCAATAACAACGACTACTGGTCAATGGGCTAATCAATGGCTCTTGCTTTTCAATCTGGGAGACACGCCCTTTTAACTCGGACAAACCAAAAACTAATCCAGTTGTTTTTGAAGTAGGCAAATTTTCTATATGACGTTTAAGTCGAATCAGCCGAAAGCCTAAATAACTGAGACCGACACATAATAGCAAACCTATACCACTTAAAACAAAAGGTAATACACCCAGTGCTATTGCAGGTCTAAATTTTTTCAGTCGTAGATTAAGCTTAGTAAGCTGCCGTTGGTTCAATAATTTCACAATATTATCGGGCTCAACTGAATAGAGCCAAGCAATCAAATTATTTGGAAACGATTTAAGTTGTTTGATATATTGTTGCTGAGTAAACTCCAGATTGACTTGAATTTCATCAATTCTTTGTTGTTGTTTTTCAACTAGGCGATCGTCTACTTGTCGCAATTGACCGGTTAACTCAGGCCAATTGAATTGAGGATGAGCAAGTTCGTAAATACTTCGATTAATTTCATTTAGTGAGGCTTCAGATAACTTATCTAATCGCGCCTGCCCTGTTACAATATCAAGATGTAACATGCTCAGACCCAACTGAACCAGTGGCACGATAGTGCTAAAACTTAACACCAATAAAAAGATTAAAATCCGATGGATGCCTAGCCCGCTGGTTAAACAAAAAGCAGCAAAAGCAATCAAAGATATTCCGCCGCACACGGCCAATATAACAATTAACCCTAAATCAGATTTTTCTTCACTTTCTCCATATTTGGAAATCAGCGGTAAATATTGTCCTGGCTCAACAAATCCGACCTCAGCCGTATCACCAGTACCTTGTAACATCCCTAAAATGAATAATTGATCGCCCGGTTCAATTCGCCATTCCGTGTATCGATAGTTACCAATCTCCTGTTGCTGACTGATGGGCATCGAAAAATCTAGATTGTCATCAACCAATGTTTGAATATTAATTTTTAATTGACCGGTGCTATCTTGAAGCAAAAAATCAACAGAACCTGTGGACTCATGTTGGGTTGACCAATGAGTATCACCGTCAGAATCAGTTTCTTCGCGCTCTAATCGGTAAAAATAGTATACGCAAGGAATATTAAAATACTCACTGCGGATCAATTGATTTCGCTTTTTGGCCTGTGCATTGAGTTTAACTTCTCCCGGCAACGCAGAAGCAATAGAAGTTAGTGAGATACGTTCTATTTGGCGCAGATTTTGAATTGATTTGAATCCATATTGAGATAACATCCATCCCGCAATGGCTAAAATTAAAGCTAGAGTTAACAGTAATATTTTTCTAAGTATTCCGTTCTTTTCACTCATATAGATCCATTATTGATTGATTTTTTTATCTGAATAATGCACTTTGCCATCTTTGTCAACCCAACGATAAACGGCATTATTTTTAACCGGATTTTGATCTAGTTCATCGATTTCTTGAAAAATAATTTCTGGTGCTTTTGAAGAAGAAATAATTTGTACTAGACGTTCTATTTTCGCGCTATTCAAAAGTTTATAAGCATTACCACTTTGTAACATTTGTTTAATTTGTGGATCTTGAACAATCTCCAAGTATTGAGGATTATTTTGAACCTGTTTCATCTGAGCCCAAATGCTGGTTAATTTTATTGCGAATTGTTTGTTTTTTGGTTCGCCAGATTCAGCCAAACTTAGCTCATCCGTTAATGCGACAAAGTCTGGGTTAGTGAGCAGTTGTTTAAACGCTGTTGAATTGAGCAAAGCGGCAGGGTTTTGCGAATCAAGCGCCGTTCTCACTTCTGAATTTTGAAATAGATTAGGTAATACACTAGTTTGAGACAAGTGATTAAAATGTTGAATATTTTCTGCAGGATTTGAAAGTAATTTCGCGGCGCCTTTGGCTAAATCAGAATCGCCAGTGGTTCCGCTGACAATACCGCCAATGGCTGCGCCAGTCAATTTTTTAGCCGTTTGTTTAAACACGCTAGAGCCCGAGATTGGCTGCCCTTTTTTTACCAACAATATTTCTTGAAAGGTACTGACAAACCACACCACCATTAAACCGACGATGCAACCAACCATTGCACCAAACAAACCACCAACTAGCGACGATGTTTGGCTGGTTTCATTTGATTTTTCGGTAAAATGACGGATCAGCAATGAAAATAAGGATGATAATAAAATACTGGTAACAATAAAAACCAGCGAGCCAGCAACCAGATAGGTAATCACCCCTTCAACGGCGGTATATTCTTGCAGTAAGCTCGCGGCGGAAGTCGTAAAAAAGATTGAGGATAGATAGGCCAAGGCAAGGCTGATGACACGAGCAGCGATTACCAATATCCCGCTTCGATAGCCCCTAAAGGCAGAAACAGCAACAATGATAACAAATAAGAGCAATGTAAAGTCCATTGCCAGATTCTACTATCCTTTTGTCTTTTGATAAACCAGCGAAAGAGTAAATTGGGCACCCATTTTCATTAATTGGTCAAATTTATACCTGAACACGCATTTGAAAAATAGCCAAAAAGCCTAATAAATGGGTATGAACTGATTGTTCACTGGGCACAAAAAAGCCGCCCTGAAGCAGCTTTTAAAGTTCTAATAATGGCGGAGTGGACGGGACTCGAACCCGCGACCCCCGGCGTGACAGGCCGGTATTCTAACCAGCTGAACTACCACTCCGCACCGGGTGAAGCATGATTAATTTTTACCTTAGAGATCAAAATTAAATCAATTAAAAAGCTCGTTCAGATAAGCTTTTTGGCTTCCGCCTTTCAGCGAGGCGCAATAATACGGTTGGTTGTTAGAGCTGTCAACTAGAAATTTACCTTATCATTCATTTATTTTTTCGTCAGTCACTATTCGACCTGTTTGCTAACTAATTTCGACCTATTTGATCTTTTGTTGAGCCAAAAAGCTCCTTGGAGACTATTCTGGCTCCCCTTCCATTTTATCACCTGACTCGGCAAAGGCGTCGCCCCAATCAGGTTCTCCATCATCATTTTCAGTTTCGCCCAACTCGAGATCATCTAGCGCGCTGTCTATATCATCGATAGCACTGTCCACCGAAAAATTCAGCGATTCATCCTCAGAAGAAGGCTCAACACTATCTTTCAGCTCTTCTCCTACATCGTTCAGCACTGACGATTCTTTGTTCGCTTCAGAGCTCTGTTCCTGATCGATCTGCGGCTCTGTTTCAGGTTCATTGTTCGGCATATCGACAACGGGTTGCGGATCATCACCGGAATCATCGATCTCGTCAACCTCCAAAGAATCATGACTATTCTCGACATCTTTGCCTGAAAAAGATTCCATAGCAGTGATAATTTGATCGACTGACATTTCACCTTCGGGAATATCATCCTCGCCAAACATAGAGCTAAATTCTTTAAAAATATTGTTGAGCGTGGTCAGAGTAATATGCACTTCCTGCTTAAGACTTTTAATTTCGCTTTTAAGGGAAGCTTCCATTTCTTGTGCTTCTTCTGATATTCCTTCATCTTTATCTTTATTTTCATCTTGCGGCTCTTCCTGAGATACCGCCACTACTTCAAGTTGATGATAACGTCTGGAAACCCTGCAAAGATCCTGATTTAACTGGCTAATTGCCTCAACATTTTTATCTAATATTCCACTGACCAAGTTTCTAACTAGGAATTTCCGTTCATTCATGATTTTTTTGACTTGTTTCCTGACGAGCTTTTCATCGATTGCGAGTTTACTTGTCAGAAAGGTGGTTATAGCTTGTTTTTCGTTTTCTTCATTCGCTTTAACATCCAAAATCAGAGACTTGGCAGCTTGTTTAAACTTTTTACGGCCTGTCATAATGACCAAAATTAACACCATTGACAAAATTACAAACGGGAGTACCGCTTCTAGGATCAACAGTAAAGACATATTTTCGGAGCTCATTTTGACGACACCCTCAAACCCGTTATTCTGGATAGATACCTATCATGTCTATTCATCATCTTCACGCTTTTCTTCATCTTCACGCTTTTCTTCATCTTCACGCTTTTCTTCATCTTCACGTTCATCATCTTCTTCTTCTTCAATTGCTAACTCGTTGGCAACATTTGATGCGCCTTTAGTATTCCGCTTTTTGATTACTCGCCAAACAAGGAAACCGATAATTCCTAGAACTAGGTTGGCGCCGATCCCGATATATAACCAATTGATTCCGGGATCAGCTATTTCTTCAGCTCCTGCTGTTGGCGCTTTTTCTTCAACTTCTGATTGCTCTTCAATTTCTGGTTGTTCTGGGGAAATAGGTTCTTCAACAATCGCATCTTCTACAACCTGAGTATCAATTGAGGCTTCAGAAACGGCCTCTTCTTCAATCAGTGATTTTGATTCAAAGACTATCGCCTCGGGATTGACTGAAAACGGTCGTCCCATCACAGATTCACCCGTTATTTTAAACTCAACACTGTACTTTCCACCAGTAATGTTTGCTGGAATTTCCAAAGGCTTGGTAGGATCTTCGATGCCTTGATAGAGTTTTTCACCATCAGGTTTACTAATTGTCGCATTAATTTTAAGACTTTCCGCATTTACGATATCCCCCCTGACCGACATGTTGATCTTATGAGGACTGATATTATCTTTGGATATTTCTACCTGAGTCTCGATCGGAGAACCGTAAATATTAATCGCATGGCTTCTGGTTCTTTCAAAGGTGGGGCTATTCACGTGCAATTGTAATTTAAGCTCACCTTCATAGCTATCGGTGAAAAAATTTTGTTTAAAGGTCTTGCTGCCACTATCATAAAACATGGCTAATTTACTTTTTTGCCCCCCCTTGTTTTGCTCCAATTTAGCATCAACCAGATTTAAAAAATCCGAATTGCTTATGACGCTTCCTTCTTCAAGCAGCTGTAACTCATAATTAATCGCTTCTCCTGCAAGTAAATTATTGGGAAGCTCTGATATAGACAGGCCTAATTTACTCACCACCATTACTCGATTATCTGGATCAACCTGCGCATCAATTTGCCATTGACCTGTCTCAGGCTTTTGCAAGGTGATTAAGTCGTAACCATCGGTAGAAAACCACCTTAGCTTTGATATCGAGGAGTCTTTGCTCAAAACCTCCCCATTTGGAGCGACCAATTTGGCTGGCGAAGTAGCATCCTGCCTGAAAACTAACACGGTCATTTCTTCAATACTGGTATCTACGGTAAAATGATTTTCGGAAATGGGTAGATTATCGCGCGATGCAGCTTGCTCGAATATTTTAAGGAAAACTTTCTGTAGCTCAGCAGCATCATTGACTGCCTGATACCATCCATCGGTTTGAGTGGATAATTGTCTCAATAACTCATGGTCTGCATTTTGTGATAAGGCGATGGTGTGTATGGCAACACCGGCCTTCTTCAGTTTTGGTAGAATTTGATTAAGAATTTTAGCCCTTTCACGAGCATTAACCGAAGCATCTTTGGAAATATCAACCATGCCATCGGTTAGGAGTATAAAACTACGCTTTTCACTTGGATCGACACTCAACCAACCATAAGACGCTTTTTCAAGAACACTGCCAATATTCGTGTACAGTCCTAAAGAATTGATTTTTTTAGCTGTTTTAGTGGCTTTTTGCTGCCAGCTCGCGTCAACTTTTGCCAAGGGTACCATCATATTAACATATCGGCCAAAAGCCCAGACGCCAGCATCCGAGCCTCTAGGCAATAAATTTGTGACTAATTGTAATGCTGGTATTCTAAGGTTATTGGGATCGTTTTTCTTCATACTGCCAGAAATATCAATCAACAGGCGTACGTCAGATTTTTTATTTTTGTTATTGGCGCTACTGCCACTAGCGGCTAGACAACACGCACAAATAGTCAACAAGATAGCTAACGATTTTGAATTTTTCACAAACTTCAAATTTTCCATAACTTCGGCCTTGCACTTAAAAGATAAGGTTCATTACCAGTCTAGACCAATTATAGAATATTTCATAATATTCAGTGAGATAGGTGTTGATTTTGAGGGTTTTGTCAAAAAATTGTAAACTAATTTAACATTCTGCGCCGATCGTTTTACAAAGTGTGGCAAAATAATCATCTTCAACCAAATAGTCTTCCAAATCATCCATATCAATATCGGCTTCACTGATAACTTTATCACGAATACCCATACCCGATTTTTCGGTTGATAGAGGATCCCCCGTCACTAGTGGATGCCAATTTGGCAGCGATTTACCATTAGCTAATAACTTATAACCACAAGTCTCAGGGATCCATGATAGTTTTTTAGCATTGTCAGGCGTAATTTTAATGCAGTCAGGTACATAAACGTGACGATTACCATAAATCGAGCACTGGCACTTTTGGGTATTCAGATACTCACATACAATATTTGTCAGAAAGATCTCATCGGTATCTTCATCTTGTAGTTTATGTGCGCAACACTGTGCACACCCATCACAAATAGATTCCCATTGTTTTTGGTTGAGTTGTTCAAAAGGAACGGTTTCCCAAAACTTGTCGATTTTAGTCATACTGTATCGTTGCGCGTGCAATGGGTTGCTGTTGAAATTCGAGGCAGATTTTATCACCAGAATTCAAAGATGCAACGCCTTTCGGTGTACCTGTTAAAATAATATCACCGGGATACAAACTAAAATGAGTCGATATTTGTTGGATAAGACCAAGGATATCAAACAACATCTCTTTGGAATTTCCCTGTTGGGCATAATCACCATTTTTGAGCAATCCAAATTGAATACCTGATAGATTGATTGATTCATCAAAAGAAATAAATCCGCTGACGGGGCAGGCACCGTCAAAACTCTTAGCCTTTTCCCAAGGCTGTCCTTTTGATTTTAGATCTGACTGCAACTCTCTAAGAGTGAGATCAAGTGCCAATCCGACACCTTCGATTGCCACTAATGACTCTGAATAATCTGAGTTCTTTAATGGTTGGCCGATTAAGATCGCAATTTCCAGCTCATGCTGGCATTCACCTTGATTATTCGGAATACTGATTTGGCCATCTAAATCAACCAGTGTATTGGTTGATTTGATAAACAATAAAGGCTCTTTAGGAATAGGATTATTAAGCTCTTTGGCGTGTGCTGCATAATTTCTACCCACACAGACAATTTTAGATGTTGGCCACTGATATTGACCCATCAATTCTCCGAATTGGTTGATTTTTTTTGCATAGAACATCGAAGTTACCTACTGGATTTTCGGGTATCGGATCCGATCCGCTAAATAGCCCACACCGGTGGCAAAATAGTGGGAGCGATTCCATTTCATAATAATATCAAAATTGGGATACACTAGATATATCCGCCCTTTCTCTCCACCAGGCGCAATTAAATAGCCATTTAGTTCAACCACAGGTAAATCACGACCGTCCATCCTACGCACACCTAAAAGCTGCCACTGTGACAAAGACTGAGAGTGTTTTTTTCCGATATTATAGTCAGCAAATTTTTTAGTTAACCGAACCTGACGTCCCCAACCTTTATTCTTGTCCCAACCATAACTGGCAAGATAATTTCCCATAGAAGCAAAAATATCCTGTTTGTCAGACCAGATATTTTTTTTGCCATCACTATTGGCATCTATCGCAAATTGCAAAAAACTGCTTGGCATAAACTGACAGTTTCCCATTGCACCAGCCCAGGAACCTTTCATATTTTCTAATTCGATATGTCCTTCGGCCAATATTTTTACTGCAGCCATTAACTCTTTTCTAAAAAAACTGGCGCGGCGGCCTTCAAATGCCAAAGTGGCAAGC
Organism: uncultured Kangiella sp.; assembly: GCA_964454125.1. Classification (GTDB taxonomy): domain Bacteria; phylum Pseudomonadota; class Gammaproteobacteria; order Enterobacterales; family Kangiellaceae. Next base: position 38,635 of record CAYVSL010000002.1, on the reverse strand, counting down.
GAACTTGGCACCGAATAATTACCCGTAATGGTTCCAAAATTCGTTTCTTTTCCCCACAAGGAAACAATGTAATGAGCGGGTACTCCTGTGGAATTTTCTGCTTGGATCAATATTGCCTGATTGAGCTTAAACTGCTCGCGGGCTTTCTTAACTTTCCAAGGCGGAATAACTTTGGTTAAATATTCTTCATGGCTCATGCGTCCTTCTGGTTGGTGCCTATCTAGCTCAATTACTCGCGGAATAAATTTCAAGGAGGCGATGATTTCCTCGACTAATTGCTGATCAGCCCCTTGTACTAACATGTCAGGTTTAAGAGTTTCTTTCCATACTTCAAATGTCAACATCTGCTCCGATCCTGTTGTGCTTTCTGGCATCTTTTGCTCGGCTTTCAATGCCGCTGTATCGGCGGTTTCCACAATGCCGACTAGTAAAAATAAAATCACCAAACGAAATCCACTGACTAAAATTTTCAATCAATACTCCTAAAAATGAAATTTATTACGATGTAGTGGTTATTCAAAACAAGAACCTAACCCGCTTTATTGTCATGTATCACTGGCGGCATCTGCAAGTAATACCCCTGTTCATTCATAGCCTCTAGTACATCAGAAAGTTCAACACGAGCCAGTTTTTGTCTTTTGGCTAAATTCAGTTGCATGGAAAACTCTGGCTGACCAAATATTTTTAATAACGCATCCGGTACCGATGAAAAATCATCTTTATTCGCCAGATACAAATACATCTGATCTTTAGCTTTGCTTCGGTAGACACTGGCTAGCATTAAAATATTCTCTGATATAGATTTAAGTTGTGAAGCCCTATCGTCATATAATTTATATGACTATTGATTAATAAAGGACTTGGCTATTTCTTGGATAGGTTGGTCTAATAATTTCTTTCTCCAACCAAACCATTGAGATGGCCTAGGATTGTTGGTTAGTATAGAAAAAGCCAATTTTCTGACCAATCGTTTACTCAGTAAAAGGGTATGAGATATATGATTGGCTAGAGCAACGGATCTTACCACTGACTCCAGTTGATTTGACAATACTTTTAATTGCTTCACATCTCTTGGGTTGATGACGGTTACAAGACTTTGTGGCTTGGAGGATTTCCAGTTGGCAATAATATCGAACCAGTCTTTTGCATATAGACGAATCGAACGAGGATGTATATCCTGAATGCTTTTTAGTTGGCTGGTGGTATCCGCTTTAATGGTTGTTAAAAGAACCAACCCCTGATCGCGAATGATATGGTTTTTAGTACGGTTATCTGATTTTGCTTTTTTCTCACGCCAATCAAAAAGTCGTTTAAAAAGGCCCAAATCCGTCTCATTAAGCTGCCAAACATCCTTTGCTTCACGATAGTCCGCAGGTGTTTCAACCCGCAATACAGCGTCACGACAATACTCTTCGCACTCCGCTTGAAAAAAACGGTGGTAGGGTTGATCTTGTAGTTGCTTGGTCAGCAAATCAAATATTTCGAATAGATACAAAACGTCTTTAGCGGCATAACTCAGCTGTTCATTGCTCAAAGGACGTTTAATCCAGTCGGAATTGGTTTGTTGTTTACTGACAAAATGACTGGTCAATTTTTCTACCAGTTTGGCATAACCGATTGATAATTCATTATTGATAAAACTATAAGCAACTTGAGTATCAAATAGCCCGGCTAGTTGACAATTCCAGGATGTGTAGAGAACTTCTAAATCTTCTTTAGCTGAATGCAAAATTTTAATGATTTGAGGATTTTCAATGATCTCTTTTAATTCAACAGGACAATCGAGTTGCAATGGATCAATAAGATAAATGGTTTCACCATCATAAATTTGCACTAGCGCCAGTTTGGCATAAAAAGTCGTACGACGCTCAAACTCTGTATCAAGTGCTAAACAATGATTATTACGCCATGAACCCGCAAGTTTTTTCAATTCGCCTGAATCTTCAACAAAGAAAACTTGAATTTTTTTTGCACAAGTAGAATCTAATTGAGCAACAGCTATTTCATTACAAAGTTTAATCTCTTAACTCCCTTCTAAGTATTTTGCCAACATTGGATTTGGGTAATTTATCCATAAAAGTAATCTCTTTAGGCCGCTTGTATCCCGTTAAATTTTCTTTGCAATAAGCTAAGAGTTCTTCTTTAGTTAAAGAATCATCCTTTTTGACTACGTATATTTTTACCGCTTCACCGCTAGTTTCACTTGCAATACCAACGGCTCCAACTTCCAATACTTTTGCATTAGATGCGACGACATCTTCTATTTCGTTGGGATACACATTAAATCCGGAAACCAAGATCATATCTTTGATCCGATCCACTATTTTGAAAAATCCTTTTTCATCCATCACCGCGACATCTCCAGTTGTAAACCATCCACCCGGCTTTAATACTTTGGCCGTTTCTTCAGGACGATCAAGATATCCTCGCATGACCTGAGGACCACGGATCCACATTTCTCCCGATTCTCCCTGTGCGACTTCATTGCCTTGCTCGTCACGGATCGTTATCTCAGTGGAACTTAACGGCAGTCCGATAGTGCCGTTGTAAGCTTTTAGGTTAGTCGGATTCATGCAAACACCAGGTGATGTCTCCGTTAATCCATAGGCTTCTAATAGTACAACGCCAGTAACCTCAGCCCATTGTTTTGCAACCGATTCCTGCACCGCCATGCCACCACCGAGACTAAATTTAAAGTGGCTAAAGTCTAGTTCATTGAAACCCGGAGTATTTAATAAGCCATTAAAAAGTGTATTCACTCCAGTAAAAGCTGAAAAATGGTGCTTGGAAAGTTCTTTGACAAAACCGGGCATATCTCTCGGATTGGTGATTAGGACATTCTTGCCACCTAATTTTACAAAAACCATACAATTAGCCGTTAACGAAAAAATATGATAGAGCGGCAAAGCGGTAATGATGGTCTCCTGCCCTTCTTTGACTATGCCTTGTAGCCACGCATAAGACTGCATGATATTCGCCACCATATTTCTGTGGGTCAGTACCGCACCTTTAGCTACTCCGGTGGTACCGCCGGTATACTGCAAAAATGCAATATCATTTTGACTAAGTTCGACTGGTTCTAATGTTAGTTGAGCGCCCTTTTTCATTATTTTTTTGTAACTTAAGGCGCTAGGTAATTCATAAGCCGGTATCATCTTCTTGATTCTTTTGACTGCAAAATTAACCAACATGGACTTAACACCATGAAGTGCATCGCCTAACTCTGTGACAATTATATGTTTTAAGAGGGTCTCACTACAAATATTGGCCAGTGTTTTAGCAAAATTGGCGACAATTAAGATCACATCGGCGCAAGCATCGTTAAGCTGATGTTTGAGTTCCCTTTCTGTGTAAAGCGGATTAACATTGATCACACATAATCCTGCTTTCATTGCGCCAAAAATGGCCACTGGATATTGCAACAGATTGGGCATCATGACGGCTAAGCGGTCGCCTTGTTTTAGACCGAGTTCCTGCTGTAGATAAGCTGCAAAATCACTGGCTTTCTGATCAAGTTCAGAAAAACTATAGACTGTGCCCATATTTTCAAAGGCCGGTTTGTCAGAGAATTTTTTAACACTCTCATCAAAGATCTCAATAATAGATTGATAGGCATCCGCGTCTATTTCTTCAGGCACACCTTCAGGATATGAATCCAACCAGATTTTTTGCATTATTTATTGTCTCCTACCAAGCCCAAGTATTTCATCACTCATAAACCTAAATCAATCCGTTGAATCACGAGAAATAGCTGATTAATTTAGGATAAAAAAGTCAGATTGTTTTTTATTGCCTATTAAATTTTACTACACATTAATTCTAATATTATGATCTTATATCTAATGGTCTGTCCAGTGACAGTATACTAAAGTGTTAATGGACAACCTATAGCTGGTGGGTTTATTTTATGAATTCTTTGACTAAGTTGGCTATTTCTTTTGGATATTCCAAATGTAAATGGTGACCCCCCTTCAGTAAGTGTACTTCCAGTTGTTTTACCAGCGGTTTACGCAACTGAATATATTCGGCATTGGCCGATTGCAACAATCCCGATTTCGCTTCAATTAACAGAGTTTTGGCCAGTATATTGGGTAAAATACAGCGTAGCTGCGCCTCTGACATGCGTAAAATGGATGGTATTTTTAATCGAGAATCCGCTCGCCAAGTATAGCCACCTTCGATATTGGTTAACGCTCTTTCTACCAAGGGTTTGATTAATTTAGGTTCAATTTCTGAAACTTCGGCTCTGGCGGCTAGTGCCTGTTCGAAACTGGAATAGATGGGTTTTCTTTTATTTTTTAACGCCCGGCGCTGACTCAAGGCTTTGCTCAGATTTTCTGGCGCTTCACTATCAGCAGATGTAACCGGTCCAAGCGCTTCTATTAATAACAGGTTTTTAACTCTATCTGGTTGAATGGCCGCATAAATGGTGGCAATCGCGCCGCCCATGGAATGACCTAGTAAATTAACGGAATCCAGATGAAAGTGCTCTATTAAATCGTCTATCAGAAACAAACCATCAATAAAATAATAGGCTTTACCGGGTTCTATATGTTCTGAGTGACCGTGCCCGGGAAAATCGATAGCAATAACACGGATCTCTGGTAAGTAGCTCGCCAGAATTTCAAAGGTAGCAAGATTATCTAGCCAGCCATGTAATGCCAATACGATGGTTTTACCATCGGGGTTCCATTCAGCAACACAACATTCGCAACCAGCCAGTAACAATTTATATTCGATCATCCCTCATTATATCGAATTCAGTCAGTCATACCAGAGAAAAAGCTTTGCTAATTGATTCAATCGTGGGGAGTTTCCTGAACCTTTTTGATGGCTTTCAATACTTGACGTTTAGCGTATTTGTGCAGGTCTTTCACCTCGTCTTGTAGTTGCTCGCCGGGTTCTCGCTTTTCAAGAAAATTACAAATATATTTCGCTGGCATACGATTGAGAGCGATGGCTGCGATATCCTGAATCGAGACATCTGAGGTTGGCACCTCGACTTCTGCTCCTTCGATCAATAAATGGATCTGCTCGAAAACCACTTCTTCAGCAAGATTCTCTAAGTCGTCGTGATAATACATTTCTTTATACATAAATCATCCCCTTGGCAACTCCACTTGGAGCAAATTCGGCGGTACGTTATAAAATGACTCTGCCTTGCTAAAGCTTAGTCCATTATTGAAGCGTTTGACAAATTATCCTCTAATATATCCTTCCTCTTGTAGCCCATTCCATTAGGTATAGGATAGAATTCAGTTTTATCGCCTTCAACCTAGAATCATCAGTTAAAGTCGTGGGAAGAGTGCTATCTTGCGGCGTGCATGACCTAGTGAAAAATGGCATGGTCACCTTACCGGTGATGAGCCTCTTTTTCGCATCGTCAGGCGCGTTGCAGGGCCGCGCTATTTCTCACGCTTCAACTGATTTTTCTAGGTTCAAACAGTATATCGGTATGAATCAAGAATATCAGGTCATTATTTTAGGTGCAGGTGCCGCGGGGCTGATGTGCTCGATAACCGCAGCAAAACGTGGCCGAAAGGTGCTGGTGATCGATCATGCCAACAAAGTAGGCAAAAAAATCCTGATGTCCGGCGGTGGACGCTGTAATTTCACTAATTATTCAATAGAACCCGATAATTATCTGGCTAGTAATCCCCACTTTTGTAAGTCCGCATTAAGTCGTTACAGTCAATGGCAGTTTATTGAGTTGGTTGAACAATATGGTATCGAATATTATGACAAAGGTCTTGGCCAACTTTTTTGCAAGAACAGTTCTAAACAGATCCGCGATCTACTAATTAATGAATGCCAAAAATATGGTGTTAAGATTCAGCTTAAAACGAGTGTTGAAAATATTTTGGCGTTGGCAGGCTCTTGTGGATTTAAACTAAAAACTAATTTAGAAGAATATCACTGTCAATCACTGGTGATCGCCACAGGAGGTCTGTCGATCCCTACCATGGGTGCCACCGGATTTGGGTATAAAATTGCTCAACAGTTTGATCACCAAATAATTCCAACAAATCCGGCGCTCACTCCTCTCACATTCGATAAAAAATGGTTGGCAAAAACCAAAGACTTGCCTGGCAACGCCATTGATATACAGGTTAGCTGCAATGGTCAAAGTTTTAACGAGGCAATGTTATTCACTCACAAAGGCCTTAGTGGTCCAGCAATATTGCAGATTTCCAGCTATTGGAAACCCGGACAACCGATAGTAATCAACCTACTTCCCGCTCTAGATGTTGCTGACTGGCTGCAAGAAAATAAACAATCCCGTGGCGAGATTCAATTAAAAACTTTGTTATCCAGCAAATTCAGCCAAGCTATAGCGAATTACCTTGTCACTTTGCTTGGATTTAATGGCAAATTAAAACAAATCGAAACCAATGATTTGAATAAAGTCGAGAAGCAACTGAGCCAGTGGACATTATACCCCATTGGCTATGAGGGTTATCGAGTCGCGGAAGTTACGCGGGGTGGCATTGATACCAACGACATATCATCTAAAACCTTTGAATCGACAAAACAGAAAAATCTTTATTTTATTGGTGAAGTACTTGATGTAACAGGTCATTTAGGTGGATATAATTTTCAATGGGCTTGGGCATCAGGACGCGCAGCAGGCTCATTTGTATGAGCTAAAACTAGGAGTCTAGGAGCTGGAAGTTAAGCAGACTCTAGGTCAACATGCATCATTTTGGACAAAAGCGATGCGATTTTATCTCGCATATCTCTTCGATCAACAATCATGTCAATCGCGCCATGATCAACTAAAAATTCACTGCGTTGAAAGCCTTCCGGTAATGTTTCTCGAACCGTTTGTTCTATTACTCTCGGTCCGGCAAAACCTATCAGAGCGTTGGGTTCACCAATATTAATATCCCCCAACATGGCCAAGCTGGCAGAAACGCCTCCCATAGTGGGATCGGTTAACACAGAAATGAAAGGTAAGCCTTTTTGTGACATACGCGCTAATGCTGCGCTGGTTTTTGCCATTTGAAACAGCGAGGTCAAAGCTTCTTGCATTCTTGCGCCACCCGAGGTCGAAAAACATACCAATGGTTTATTATCTTTCAGACATTGATTTACTGCACGGACAAACTTTTCTCCAACCACCGATGCCATGGAACCTGCCATAAAATTAAACTCGAACGCACAAGCCACTAGTGGCATCCCTTTTAAGCGACCCTCAAACACAACAATCGCATCGTTTTCTCCACTGCTTTTTTGAGCGGCGGTTATACGGTCTTTATAACGCTTGGAATCTTTGAATTTTAAAATATCTTTGGGCTGGAGATCAGCGCCTAACTCCGTTTTATTTCCTTCATCAAGAAATCGTTCTAAGCGTTTTCTGGCTACAATACGCATGTGAAATGAGCATTTGTGGCAAACTTCTAATGAACGTTCTAATTCTGCTCGATAAATCGCGGCATCACACCGTTTACACTTTGACCACACGCCTTCTGGCACCGAATTTTTTCTGTCGGCAACGGAGGTGTTTCTTTTGGGTAATATTCGTTCAAACCAGCTCATGGTGTATTCTCTTGATCAATCCGTACTTCTTGATGTTCGTTATTCTATCACTGTTTAACGAAAGGTAAATCCAAAATAGTGGATTATTTACCATCCCCTAACTGGTCCTATCTGTATGATTTATCAGCACCAACCTGACTCAAACTAGCGGTAACGAAAACCCTAATGGCGCAAAACGATTTGTCGGTATAGATTGCTCTCGCGGGTAACCCACATCAATCAGGTAGAGTCCATTGGGCTTTGCCGTATCTGGGGCTTTGGTTCGATCCCGACAAGCCAGTATTGTCTCTACAAATTCTGGTTTTTCGCGTTCTTCACCCACACGCAATAAACAACCAACAATATTTCTAACCATATGATGGAGAAAAGCATTAGCTTTGATGTCGATAAAAATAAGTCTGTTCTGTCGATTTATTTGGATATGTTCAATGTTTCGTATTGAGGTATTGGCCTGACAGGAAGAAGCACGAAAAGAGGAAAAATCATGCTGGCCGAGTAAATATGCTGCCCCCTTTTGCATCCAGTCAATATTCAAATATTGTCGATGCCAGGTCACTTTACTGCTAAGTGTCGCTGCCGGTGTTTCACTATTTTGGATAATATACCGGTAACTACGGCTTCGAGCGGAAAAGCGGGCATGAAAGTTCTCATCGACTTCTTTTGCCCAAACAATTGATATATCATTGGATAAGTAATTATTGGCGCCTCTTAACCATGCGGTTTCTGGTCGACTGCCCTGCATATCAAAATGAACCACCTGACCGATCGCATGCACTCCTGTGTCAGTGCGACCAGCGCAAAATACTTTGATCGTCTGAGCTGCTATCTGGCTCAGTACCTTTTCCAGATTTTCCTGTACTGAGGGAGAATGCTTCTGGCGCTGCCAACCGCAATAGTTTTCCCCACTATATTCTATTCCCAATGCGATCCGCATGATAAAACTAACTCTCTCTCAATAGGCCCTAGAATAATTCTTCTAACAATGACTAATATCTCAGATTGAAAAATAAAAAAAGGCGGATAATCCGCCTTTTGATACTCTTTTAAACTGATTAATTAATTTGCTTTATCTAACAATTCTTGCGCTTCTGATTTTTGTTCGTCACTTCCCTCTGCAATCACTTCTCGGAGAATTTCTTTGGCACCATCGGAATCCCCCATGTCGACATAAGCTCTGGCAAGATCGAGTTTAGTCGCTATTTCATCCCCATCGTCACCAAGGCTTTCATCAAAATCCATATCATCATCGTCATCAAAACCGAAATCATCATCTATATCCAGCGAAATCTCTTCTGAATCACCCGAGCCGTCAGCATCTAACGACAATTCGCCGTCATCTATATCGACAGAGAAATCGTCATCTGCCTCATCAGAGATTTCCATTAAATCCCCAGAATCGTTGACATCATCTAGTCCACCGATGTCATCTATTTCATCCTGCGGATCTAAATTCAAATGATCTAATCCATCAGAGCTATCCAAGCCCTCAATATCGTCGAGAGTTTCCAGATTATCTAATTCTACGTCGTCAGGTGATGCATCTGATCCGGAAAAATCATCTTGCTCTTCAGAATCAATCTCATCCAAACCAAAATCAACATCTAATTCATCTTCACCCTCTTCGCCAAAAATATCTTCGGTTGAAGGTAAATCAAAATCATCCTCTGTAGATTCAATGCCTTCTGAACCCCATGTTTGTGCTCTAAGTCCATTAATCTGATCTTTCCACTCATCAGAATCAACGGCTTCCTCAACTTCTTGCGCCAGCGCTTCAAATTTGTCCTGCGAATCGCTTTCTGCATAACATTCCATTAGCTTAACTTTCAAGTCAGCCCTAACCGGGTTGTCTTCGATCGCTTCCAGCAAAATATTTTCAGCTTGTTCGTGCTTGCCATAAGCAATGTAAATATCAGCTTCTCCTAATGGATCAAATGATTCGTCTGTATTTTCACCAGCATTCTCTTCATCATCCATGTCCAGTTCAACTAACATATCATCGCCAACATCAGGTAATTCAAATGTTTCAGTGGTATCCATCGAACCTGCGCCCGCTGAGGCCACCAAATCATCTTGAAACTCTTCTTCTTCCATACGTTTTTTCATACGCCAAAAGACCACCATCAAAATAATAACGGCAAAACCACCAAGGCTGCCCCAAAGTAAAGCACCGCCATCTAAAATTTGATCCACTATACCTTTGTCTAACTTTTCAGGCTTGAAGATCGCTGGGGGGGCTTGCTCTTGAGAATCAGCAACAGCATCCGTTTCAGTAGTCTCGGCTTTTTCTTCAACTAACTCATTTTGTAAGTCTCCAGACTCCTCTACTTGGCTATCGGTGAGTGACTGGTCCTGACCACCATCGCCATTTTCTGCCAATGATTGTTCGGTTGATGACGGTTCTGTCAATTCTTGATCCGTCAAACCGTCTTGTTGCACTTCAACTTGCTCATCCTGTTGAGATTGCTGGGCTAAAGCCGCTAACTCTGCATCTTCTACTTCAACAACAGAATCACCTTGAATATTTTCAGCTTTATCGAGTATTTCTGCCAAACGAGCCCTCAAGGCATCATTTTCAGCTTGTAATGTCGCAGATTCTTCCTGAGAGCGCGCCAATTTGTTTCTTGTGTCGGTTAGCGCTTCATCTGATCCGTAACCCTGCGCATCACCCTCGCTGCTTTCTGCAGCCAAACTGAGACGTGAACCGCTCGATGTTGATTGACCACCCGAACGATTACCACCAGTACGATCGACAATTTTTCTTGCACCGCCTGAACGCCACTGCCTGTTTTGCATGACGACATCTTGCAAAGCCGCCCTTCTTGGCACATTACGCATAGTTTCAGCATCGGGTATATTAAGAACCTTACCTTTTAGTAAGTTATTGATATTGCCATCAGCAAATGCGTCTGGATTGGCACGATAAATAGCAACCAGCGCCTGCTGGATACTAATTGAATGATCTTGACGAGCTCTGGCAGAAATACTCCAAAGCGTATCAGTCGTTTTAACGGGCCCATAACGACTCCCAGAAAAACCCGAAGTTGAATATTCTTGAGGCTCATAATTAGAACGCGGAGTCCTTGACTCCGCTTGTGGTTGCCTAGATTGCCTCACGCTCGACTGTTTGGGTGGTTCAGATTTGGTTTTTTCAATCGTTGTAGATGTCATGTCTTCAAATATGGGCGGATCCAAAAGCAAAGTATATTCGCGCAAGATCTGCCCATTGGGCCAGCTTAGCTGCACCACAAAATTCAAAAATGGCTCCTTCACTGGCTGAAAGGTAGAAACCTTAATAACAATTTGATTACTGTCATTTCTTGTGGTTTCAAATTTGATACTATTTAAAAAGAAGACTCGATCAACACCAAGTTTTTTGAAGTCATTGTTACTCGCCAAGGTAGCCAGTACTTCATATTCAGCGAGATCACCAGAAGACAATAATGGAATTTCCGCTTTCAATGGTTGATTTAAACCAGAGGACTGTTTTATCTCACCTAATCCCACAGCAAAAACACTGGCTGAAAAAAGGCCCATAAAAGAGATTGTTAATAGCATTAATTTACGAAACATACGCTTTTCCCGTTGCATATTTTTTCTGAAGTTTTCGTTCTTACGATCATCAAAATAACACAAAACTAGCAGTAAAACACATGATTGCTTGGTCAAAATATCCAGCCTTACCATGTAGTTACGCGATTGTCTTAAGAACTTTCTTTATAACATTGCGCTAACTATAGCTGATAATTGGCTTTTTACCAATAGCAACCCTGTCACAAATCACAAAAATACCCACTTTTGGGCAGTTTTGTGGTTAATCTGAGGCCAATTTTGAATCTGAGGTAATTTTAGTTTAGACGGTTCTACAAAAAAAGGATAAGTTTAAAAATGCTTGTGAGTAACTTTTAGGCAGTATTTTTGCCACAATGATCTTTAAATAAACAACAGACGAACGCCCTAATTACTTTGAGGTTATTTAGACTATATTAATTTTTCATGAGCTTCCATCGCAATTTGAAATCCCTGTTTTACTCGACGACATTGCTCAAATGCTTGCGGCAATAATTGTTGTGTGTAAAAAGCGGCCGCTACTTTCTTACGAAGGAGTAAAGTCTCATTGTTGGAATTTTCTGCAGCGAGCAGCATTTCCAACCACAACCAACCATAAATAAGATGCCCCATGGCGTGCAAGTAATCAATGGCACCACCTTGTATTTCGTAAGCTCGATCAGAAAAAACCAGCTTTAACCAATCGGTCGTTTCAATGACACATTGTTTAACTTTATTGAGTTCCTTTTTTAACTGATTAAATTCAGCTAAGTCACTGTTTTTACTCAAAGTATTATCCATTAATCTGAACAACTCCTCAACTAACTCTCTCTTATCCAGACAGATTTTTCGACTCATGAAATCTTGGGCCTGAATACCGTTGGTCCCTTCATATATTTGGGCAATTTTAGCATCTCGAACGAGTTGCTCCATTCCCCATTCTCGAATATAGCCATGACCACCCATTATTTGTACACCATGATTGCAAGCCTCAAAGCCTTTATCAGTAAAAAACGCTTTCGCAACTGGGGTTAGCAGCGCCATCATTGCAGAAGCTTTTCGGGATACCGCTTCGTCTTGGTGGTGGTATTGTCTATCAATTTGCAATCCCATAAATACCGCAAGTGCTCGGGCTGGTTCAGTGTAAGCCCGCTGCGACAATAACATTCTTCTTACATCCGCATGTTGCAAAATGGTGGTAGCACGACCTTGAGAATCCTTACCTTGTTTTCTTTCCAGCGCATACTCTTTGGCTAATTGATAGGAGGTTTCAGCTAATCCAATTCCTTGTATACCGATTGACAACCTTTCCAAATTCATCATGGTGAACATCGCGTACAAACCCCGGTTCTCTTTACCGACTAAATATCCTTCTGCATCATCAAAATTCATCACACAGGTCGCTGAGCCTTTGATGCCCATTTTATGTTCGATACTACCAGCGCTGACGCCATTGGATTCAGCTAGACTTCCATCCAGATTAACTTTTACTTTGGGTACCAAAAATAGGCTAATTCCCTTTGGCCCTTCTGGCGCGTCCGGCAATTTAGCCAATACCAGATGAATAATATTTTCGGTAAGATCTTGATCACCACCAGTGATAAAGATTTTGGTCCCGTTGAGCTGATAGGCACCGTTTTCCTGTGGAACCGCCTTGCTTTTAATAATGCCTAAATCTGAACCGGCATGAGGTTCTGTGAGGCCCATCGCACCAGCCCATCGACCTTCTAGCATTGGTGGAAGATAGAGTAATTTTAATTCATCACTCGCATGGGCATGTATGGCATGATAAGCGCCGGAAGTAAGACTGGAGTATAGGCAAAAGGACGTATTGGTGGAGTACACCATTTCTTCTGTTAACAGATGAATGGTTTTCGGCAATCCTTGCCCGCCAAACTCCGGATCACCCGATACTCCCAGCCAACCGCTTTGAGCAAATTCCTGATAAGCCTCGGTAAATCCCTTTGGTGTAGTTACTTTCCCGCTATCGAAGTGACAGCCTTCTTCATCACCCGAACGATTGATAGGAAACAGGACATTTTCTGAAAACTTGGCTGACTCTTCTAATACCGCTGAATAAAGATCTTCATCAAAATCCTGAAATGCTTCAATATCACTCAAGGCATCCTGTATCTTAAACACATCCTTGATCAGGAAATTCATTTCTTCTAGCGGGGCTTTGTAACTCATATCGATGATTAAATCCTGTTATTCAATTGTCATATTTTAACAAAAGACACAAAAAAGGCCCTTACGCAGAGCCTCTTGCTATGGTCTGACCAATGTCATTTTACCATGTTTTTACTTCATTCAAACGAATGTTTTAATCTAAAAACGCCCCTCTCGAAAGTCAATCCGCATGGTTTTTATTGAAGTGTTTCCAGTAATCTGCCACGGTTTGTTTCATGTCTTTATGTAATATCAAGATGCCGATCAAGTTTGGTATAGTCATTATCGCAACCGTTACATATGCCAAATTCCAGATTACCGTAGCATCGGTGAACGATGCCACAAAAAATGCTGCAATATAGACCACGCGATACGGCAATACTGCCGAAGAGCCCAATAGATAGGTGATTGCTCTATCACCGTAGTATGACCATGCAATCGTCGTCGTAAATGCAAACAACAACAATCCGATTGTAACAATATACTGCCCCCAATCACCAAATAGACCCTTTTTAAAAGCTTCTGTAGTTAATTTCACCGAATGAACTAATGATTTGCCCGATACGAGAATTTCTGGATCTTCGATTTGCCCCTCACTGATTACAATACTACCGGTAAAAGGGGTGTTTTGTTTCGAATAGCTAACTTCTTCTGCGATAGATCGCGCATTCAATAATGTATAACGGCCTTTACTGGCAATTCCATTATTAATACTGATTTCCCCGTTGAAAACTTTTACACCACCATCCTCCTCAGATTTTTTATCTAAAAAGATAAATAATTGGTGAACATCGGCTGCTTCTTTTTCTGAGAATTGTCCTTCAACAAACAGCATATCGGTACGTGCAAAATCATTTTGATGCTTCTGATTCCACACCCCGGAAGACAAAATCACCAACCCAGTCAAAGTACAAATGACGATAGTATCTATAAAGGGTTCTAATAAAGATACCATTCCTTCAGACGCAGGTTCGTCACCCTTAGCACTTGCATGAGCTATCGGTGCAGAACCTTGCCCTGCCTCATTAGAAAAGAGCCCACGATTTATTCCTCTATCCATGGCATAAGCGAAACTGGCTCCAAAAAAACCACCTACCGCAGCTGTTCCAGTGAATGCATCGGAAAAAATTGCAACGAAAGATGGACCAATATTTTCTAAATTAGCAAAAATGACCGCTAACGCGCCGATGATATAAATCAACGCCATTGTAGGTACAACTCGTTCAGCAACCCGAGCGATACGTTTAATTCCGCCGATAATGACAAACCCCAATAAAACCGCTAATACTGCCCCAGTAATCCATTTTTCGATACCGAAGGCATCATTCATACCAATGGCAATATTGTTAATTTGCGGCATATTACCGCTCCCCATCGAACTGACGACCGTTGCAATGGCGACCAAAATAGCCAGCCACTTCATATTAAGTTTCTTTTCCATATAATACATGGGGCCGCCAGCCATAGTTCCATCAGCTGTTTTTTCACGATATTTATGGGAAAGGGTTACTTCGACAAATTTGGTCGTCATACCGAAAAAGGCTGTCATCCACATCCAGAATAAAGCTGCAGGACCGCCCAAAAAAATGGCTAAAGCAACCCCGCCGATGTTGCCTGTTCCAACGGTACCGGATAATGCGGTTGTTAAAGCTTGAAAATGAGTGGTATCACCAGGCGCATTATCTTTCGAATATTTGCCGCGCAAAATACGAATAGCATGTTTAAAATATCGGATCTGCGGAAATCCCAGATAAATGGAATAAACAATACCTGTACCAAGAAGTAAAATAGGAAAAAATCCAGCCGAACCTAGATAACCATCCATCCACAATAAAAGCTTATTAACTGCATCCAAAATACTGCCCCTTAAATATTGGTAATTTTATTAGTATTTGTTTGTTATTAGGGCATCATAAACGAAACGGCACAGAAAATCTTGTTCTCCACCATTGAAATTTGATCCATGTCTTTTTTAAATTTAACGAGCTCGCATGCGAATGCCTTTGTCAACCGACACCCCAATCTCACTTGCATCAATATTCTTGGGAAAATAACAGCCGGAAACTTGAGCACTGGCCAGACTAACACCGTCCATATTAGATTGGCTAAAATCGATACCTCGTAAATCAGCGGCTCGAAAATAGCACCCACTAAAATTGATGCCTGCCGCATTTAGGCCACGTAAATCCAACCCACGGAAGTCGCAGTCATGAAAATCAAGAGATTGAGTTGATTCTCTTTGAGAGTTAAATGCTTTGATTTTTTCATCTCTAATCAGCTGATAGAGAGGATCATCGGGAAATCTTAATGCCATGTTATATGCCTCACTGATTGTTTTTGACTTTATCAGTATAGACACGATTCTGTCTTTGGACATAAAAAGAGGCATTAAAAATGCCTCCTTTTCCCTAATGAGTGAGTGAGTAACTGAATTTCACATAAAATGGTAATTAACGCTGTTTTCTTCGTCGCTTTATTGCAAAAATAGCCAATAAACAAACCAAATAGGTTAAAGAACCAGCGGGCTCAAAATCGACCTCTTCAGCAGGAATGGGATCGTCTCCACCATTATCACCGCCGCTAGTATCACCTCCACCGTTATCTCCGCCGCTAGTATCTCCTCCACCGTTATCTCCGCCGCCACCGTTGTCTGGAGCGTCATTATCATTAATCGTGACAGTTACACTTTGAGGTGCACCCAATATTGCTCCATTTCCGGGACTAGACAGGGTAAGGGTAAATGATTCTGTAGATTCTTCAATGGCATCGTCCACAATTACAACATTAAAAGTGAGATTTCTTATCCCTTCTTCAAATACCAATGTAGTGTTGACTGTTTGATAGTCTGAATTAGATAAAGCCATGCCATCGGTACTGTTGACATCAACCGTAACCTGACCCGCAGCGCCAAATGAGCGTATTACCATAACTTCCATATCGCCAGCATCTTCAGCGCTAGAATAGGAAACTCGGCTAAAAAAGAAAGTGCCTGGTTGGTTGTCAAATTCGTTGTCAGTAATGCTTATTTTGGACTGTGTGGCTCCACCTAACACCGCGCCACCTAAGGCATTACTTAAAGTCACTGAAAAAACCTCCGTACCTTCAAACACATCATCATCCGCTAACGTTACCGTTATGGTCTTGCTTGTTTCGCCATCGGCAAACGCCAAAGTACCGGTTTGGGCGATATAGTCAGTCGGTGAAACGGCCGTATCGGCACCAACCGTGGAAACAACGAAATCAACGGTGACCGCTCCCTGAGTACCTAACTCTCTGTTAACGGTTAAGGTAACATCAGCATCCGTTTCTTGTACGGTGACACTGGTATCCTCCATAGAAATAAGGCCAAATTGAGCGGCAGGTCCAATCGAAACAATCCAATCAAATATGGTGTTGATATCATTGTCACTCAGTCTATTAGCCACTCCTGGTGGCATAATTCCACCACAATTGGGATTGGTACTTGAAATTTTTATATATAATGCTGAAACAGCAGGATCGCCCGGCTCAACCAAATTTGAACCATTGTTGCTACAATTCGCTACAATATCGACCAAGGCATTGCCAGAGGTAGCCGCATCATCAAGCGACAGGCCTCCACTTGGACTGTTACCCTGATGGCAATTGGTTAGACAAGAATTTGCAAAAATCGCTTGAACTTCATCGGGGACAGGATCCGCAGCGTGCACATTGGCAGAAAATAAAAGACTGGTAATGACAGCTATTTTTGAAATCACTAACAACGCCCAGTTGGTTGAATATTGCATGGTATTCTCCTGATGATCAGCTTCGAACAACCTAGTGTCCGGCTGATCTAAATGGTTTTCTGAGCCCATTGTACCAACCGGTTTCATTGTGCCCTCACGTACAAGTTAGCATATTTGAGTAATAATTTACCTATATTGGGCGCAAACTGTGAACTTTGCAGCATAAAAAAACCGGAAAAATTCCGGCTTTTTAAGTTTTAATGACTTTTTACGATTATTCTAAAATAATCAGTTGGATCCGTGGAAAGAGCGCTATCCTGCGGCATGCATGACCTAGTGAAAAAGAGCATAGTCAGGCTCGTTGCGGGGTAGCACTATTTCCCGTCAACTGATTAATTTAGGATTATAGCTTATCAGCTTCTTCCGAAAGGTACTTCGCTACGCCATCGGGAGATGCGTCCATTCCTTTGTCACCATCACTCCAACCAGCGGGACAAACTTCACCATGCTCTTGGTGGAACTTAAGCGCATCAACCATCCTTAACATTTCATCAATATTTCTGCCAAGAGGTAAATCATTCACTACTTGATGACGAACCTGACCCTCTTGGTCAATCAAAAATGAGCCTCGGAAAGCAACACCGTTAGAAGGATGCTCGACATCATACGCTTGGCAAATTTCATGTTTAACGTCTGCAACCAGCGTGTAACCCACCTGACCGATACCACCGTCGTTAATAGCGGTATTACGCCATGCATTGTGAGAAAACTGAGAGTCAATCGATACGCCGATCACTTCAACACCTCGATCAGTAAAATCTTTTAATCGATGATCAAATGCAATCAATTCTGACGGGCAAACAAAAGTAAAATCAAGCGGATAAAAGAAAACCACTGCCATTTTTCCTTCAGTCACTTTTGCAAAATTAAAATCATCAACGATTTCGCCATTTCCCATAACAGCTGCCGCGGTAAAATCTGGTGCCTGACGGCCAACGAGTACGCCCATATTTGTTCTCCTTAGTAAATGTGTAGTTAATTAATCAGATATTTCAAGAGCTACTGAAAGCTCTTATTTCCCGAATTGAGATTAGTTAGAGTAAACCTGATAGATATGAAAGATACAGTGTAACACTGTCACTTCCAAATTTAGGATTTCAATTAGAATAATTGAAATTAACTATAAAACCATAAAGAATACTTATTGGTATCAAATAAACTTTATGTTTTTAATTTCAATGATGTTTGCAATAAAGGCAGGAAAGTCAGCTTAGTCTAAAAGTTCCTATTAGGGTTGAGTGATAACCCAATGATTTATATAGCTTCATAGCGGGTTTGAAGCTCAATTGCGTATTCGTCACCATTTTGCCCAAGTAACCCTGATTTAAACTTAGCGGAAGGAGGCCTCTCACCGAGCCAGATGTTAAGTACACAACGATAGAAATAGAGCGACGCGGATATCTCACCGAGTAATCGCTTATTTTGGTAAACTCTAGTACCAAAATTCCCATGGTAGTCGATTCGTATTACATCGCCTTTCTTAATATTACGTTTAAAAAAAGCGATAAAACGCTTTATCTGGGCCATGCTTTCTCTGAGTGCCTTAGGATCGTTATTGATTTTGATCCCTTCAGCTAATTGTCGAGCAAAAGTTCTACCAGAAATCTTGCGTTCAGATACGAATTTAAACTCCATACTTCTGGCAGCATCTATATAAATAAGATCTTCAGGAGTTCGATAGATCGCGGCTTCATCGATAGCCAACCGACCTAAATAATAGTCTTTTTCAAGGAGTTTAGTGATCCCATACCCGGTAGGAATGAGTGGACGATCGAGTATTGTTATTTTTTTTGGCGTAATTCTTGACGTTGAAGACTCTGCACCTTGAACTGAAATTCCTGAAAATAGGTAGGATACTAGCATCAGAACGGTTAATAATATTTTCATTTGCAAGCTTCCTCTTATTACATAAGTTCGATTTTTCGATCATTCCTTTGAATAAAAAGGTTTGTAAGCCCGACTTTTATTATTCCATTGTAGACTGAATTGCACATACAAACAGCCCTGAAATAACAAGTTTTACCAAAATTTCACTTACCACATTTGCCGATTCTACTACTTTATCATATACAAACCTAAGCCATTAGGCAAATTTCAATATCATTCAATCCATTGGAAAACAAGCTTAATCATCTTATTAAAACTTCAAAATAACTATAAACCTAGAATAAAAGTCTCTTACAAATCATATAACTGACAGTAAAGATATTTTTTTGTACTTGCACAGAAATAGCTTTTTACTTTACTATAAAGACGCTAGAAAGGCATAATATTCATTGAGTTACTTGAATGAAAAATGCTTTGTCTGATAAAAATAGTCATGCAGGAGCCAGCAAAGATGTTTAAACGCCCTTTTCGAGTTATATATAAATCGTTTATTTCCACTTTGGTATTAATTTTATTCACGCTACCTTTTTCTCCTGTAAACGCCTTAGAGACGACTTTAGCCAATGGAGACAACCTAAGCTTGTTTGGCATCAGCATCCATCAAGAACAACGTAATGACATATACGTTGGCGCACTTTTCGCCACCGTAAATGCGGCAACCATCAGCCAGATTTTAGAGCCATCCACCAGCAAAAGAATGAGCCTCAAGTTTATTTCAAGCTATTCAAATCGAAAAATGTCCAGACTTTGGAAACAACGAATAGCGATGAATAATTCAAAATCAGAGTGGCGACCAATGACTAAAGAAATCGTGCAATTTGCCGGGATATTTAAGCGTGCGATGCAAGCTGGCGATGAGTTAAATATTGATTTTGAGCCTGTTTCTGGTACTAGTGTTTATCTCAATAAAACATTGTTTTTGACAATCCCCAATTTAGATTTTTATAAACTATTATTAAACGTTTGGGTAGGTAGTATTCCACCGACCAAGGAATTTAAAAATGGCATTACCGGTAATAACAAGGGACCCATTAATGAGCGGCTAATCACTCGTTATGAAAACATTCAGCCTGAGCTAGGCCGCTTTGATGCGGATAAAATTGTCGAAACTCAACTGGCCAAAGCCGATACGGAAGAAACAATAAAAGAACCAAAGAAAAAAGCGAATAGTAAAAAAACGACTGCCAAGAAAAAGACAAAAACAAAGGCAAAGACAAAAACTAAGCCAGCCACACAAAAAAAGAAAAAAACGGTTATTAACAAAAAAACTAAACCAGCAACCAACAAAAGCATTAAGCTACCACAAAATGATCTGCAAATTCCACGTACCAAAGTTGAGTTAGTTAAACCAAAATTAAAGATCAATACCGATCTTGGTAAAAAAGCCAAACAGTCTTCTGTTACTAAAAATAAATCAAACAAAGAAAAAAAACCACCACCGGTAGCCGATAAAAAAGTTGCTAAATTAGATGTACCTGAGGAGGAATTTTTTGATGCTGATTTATTTAGTGGTTCCTATACCAGAGAGTTGATTAACAGCATAAGAGCTGTACAAAAATACCCTAAAAAGGCCATCATAGCGGGCATTGAGGGAGAAGTCACCGTTCAAGTCAAAATTGACAAATCGGGAAAAATATTGAAAAACTCTATTCTACAAAAATCTGGTTCTCGGATCCTTGACCGAGCCGTTCTAAAAATGGTGCGTAAAGCGGCCCCTTTTCCTATGATCCCAACAGAGCTTCAAGTGAATGAATTTGAATTTGCAGTCCCACTTAGTTTTAGTTTATCTCAATAAACGATGCTACTCCCCCCCCTGTTTAGAGACTAAGCCAGCCTACTCCTTCGGCCTGATTGGCCAAGTAGAAGCTGGTGGGACCTGACGATATGATTGTACTGAGTTTTTCTTCCACTAATGCTCTATTATTGTTTTCTTCACTTAAATGCATTGCCACAATTTTGGATATTTTCGACAAATCCATACGACTCAGCATATCTATCGCCTGCTGATTAGATAAATGCCCCAAATCACCAGAGACTCTTTGCTTAAGAGCAAAGGGATAAGTTCCCTCTAAAAGCATCGCTAGCTCGTAATTAAATTCCAATAACAAAGCGTCACATAGTGAATAAGTATCAATAATATGACTAGTGATATGGCCAACATCGGTTAACAAACCTACTGATTGATCACCCACAGAGAATATGAATTGAGTGGCTTCCCTAGAATCATGTGGCACTGCCACTGGCATCACCAGAAAATCGCCTAATTGAAATGCTTGGTGACTGTTAAATAGTCTCTTTGATTTAATCGATATACATTTTTTGTGCAGGCTAGTCCCTTTATTTAGCCAGACAGGAATTGAGAATTTATTAGAAAATCCTGAAACGCCAGCAATATGATCAGAATGTTCATGTGTGACAAGAATCGCTGAAATCTGTAGTGGTGAAATACCTTTTAAATCCAACCGACGAATGGTTTCTTTAATACTAAATCCGCAGTCAATCAGGAGCAGGCTTTGATCAAAGGCGAGTAAAGTTGCATTACCTTTGCTCCCGGAACCAAGAGAGCAAAATTGTATTGACTGATTATCCGTCGTAAAAGTATTTTGTTCTATCACTAACGCCTGTCGCCAAACAAACGGCTTAGATCGGGGTAAAGCTTAACCAAAAGTCCCGATTCAATCCCGCTTCCCTGACCATTCTTGATAGTAATGCTACGTCGTTGACCACTCTCACCCACCGTCATTTGAAACGATCCGTCTTCCAATGGTAATAAAATATCTTGACCGTCAAACAAACTTGCAAAAAATCCTTGTTCTGGTTTGTGGTACTCCATAAAATAGGTTTTTTGACGGGTGTCTTTATCGACTATAATAAAACCTAGTTCTCTCATCACTTTCGGGATTTTTTCCCATACTAAAGTTTCTTTTGCAGCGGTTAACAGAGCGGCATTCCCGTCAGAATCCTGACCTAAATCGACCTTAAAACCAGCCATTACCTGCTGTTGATGCTTCGCTTCTTGAATTCTTAGGCGAGCGTCATAATAGCTCAACAATAAATTCATCATATCGGCCGATTCTTGCCAACTGATCGGATTATCCAACCATGGCTCATCATCATCAGCTCGAATCTGACTTTCAATCCGCTCTACAATGAGTTTTTGCTCACCTTTTATTTCTCCGTCTTCTATTAAAATTTTGTATTTTGCTCTAATGAGATCGGGCTCTTCACTGCCATCCAAACCTAACCAGATACCACCTTCTTCAATGGCTAGCCAATGACTAATAATGGTTCGGTTTTGCCGATCTTGAATTGCAGTACTTACATTGTGCTGCTCAATAAACTGGGTCGCTGTTTGCCAAATAAATTCCAAATCATCAATAATAAGTACCGCCGGAGCCGTAGACTTTCGGTCCACTCGTGTATTTTCTAGAACCGCTAGCAGTTGGGTAGGCGCAGCCTGTTCTAAATACTTTCCAATCAGGCCTTTTTTACCTTGCTCGCCAATGCTTGGCACAAGGGTATAATCAGCGTTATTTTTATGTGACAAAGGCGGGGGGATTTCCAATGCTTTGGATTGCCTAGCATTTACATAGTCATTTCTTTTGTTTTTAATTAGACCGTCTTCGCCGTAAATATATCCACAGCTACTTAAAACAAAGGCTAACATTACTAAAAAACTTAATTTCATCAATCTCAAAAGGTTGCTCCAATATTCAAAAAATACCGCACTTAAGCATCGCTTTTTCGATACTTTGTTGTGCTTTTGTCGATGGTTGAGTTAAAGGTAATCGTATACCTGATTCAATTTTTGCCAATCGATTCAGGGCCCATTTGGCAGGTATTGGATTGGACTCGATAAACATTGCCTCATGCAAGGGCAAAAGAGCATCGGAAATAATCTTTGATTCAACCATTTCCCCATCCAGCAACAAATTGCACCAACGGCTCATTGATTCAGGTGCGATATTGCCAGTAACCGTTATCACGCCTACTCCACCCGATTTTATAAATTCATAGGCCGTTGGATCATCACCGCTGAGCAGACAAAAATCATCGCCTATGCTATCAATTAACTCTTTTGAACGGGGAATGTCTCCCACCGCATCTTTTATTCCCACTATGTTACTGTTATTGGCCAGCTTTATCACGGTTTCATTATTTAAATCACAGGCGGTGCGACTCGGTACGTTATACAGCAATACTGGTGATTGGCAAGCCTTTGCCACCTCACTGAAATGTCGATACAAGCCTTCCTGTAATGCTTTAACATAATAGGGGGTGACACATAAAAAAGCGTCTGGCTTGAGTCGATTAAGCGATTGGGCCAATGCCACGGCTTTTTGGGTCGCCGGAGAGCTACAACCGGCAATGATTGGAATTCTTTTGTCGCTGTGTGCGATTGCTGTTTCTACAATTTTAAAATGCTCTTGCTCGGTGATAGTCGCAGACTCACCAGTGGTTCCCATAATCACTAACCCATTGCTGCCACACTTGATGTGCCAATCAATCAAACGGCATAATCCCGGATAATCAATTTGACCGTCATCTTTCATTGGTGTAACTAACGCAACTATACTGCCTTGAAATAGTCGATGATTGTCTGTCATAGGGCTCCTTATGAGAATAAGTTCAAATTTTTCTAGTGACCGCAATAAAATTTCGGATAATTTAACCGAGGCTCACGAAGTGCGCTATATTACTGCTCGTAACCGAACAACTCAAGCTTTATACCTGTGTTACCTTAAAATGCAGATCCCAACACAGATATATACCCTAAGCAAGTAAGTTTTTATATGACAGAGATAATCGGGCAAGGTTCAAACAAATATGACCAATTTAGCAACTAAGCAGGAATACCACTGTGAAATCGAAATTCTTTGTCTTTGGAAGTGATCAAATGCGCCTCAATTTCAGCCAATTCGCTGACCCGTTGACTGATGTCTTCATCTGCATAGTCTGATGCAAGCTTGAGATAATCGGAAAAATGCCGCGATTCCGATTTGAGCAACGACAAATAAAATTTATGTAGTTCATCGTCAAGCAACGGTGCGATTTTGGCGAATCGCTCACAAGATCTTGCTTCAATGTAAGCGCCAATGATTAATCGATCGACCAGCGAGCCCTGCTCGTCTTTGCGGGAGCACTTAAACAACTTTGCTGCATAGCGCGATGCTGACAACGAGCTGTACTCAATATTTCGCCTTTTCATAATTTGTAATACTTGTTCAAAGTGGCGTAACTCTTCACGAGCCAACTTGGACATTTTCATTAACAATGAATGTTTTTCACTGTATTTAAAAATCAGGCTGATCGCAGTATTGGCCGCTTTTTTTTCGCAATTACAATGATCGATCAATAAGATACGCTGATTTTCCAGCGCCACTTCTATCCATTCGTCAGGAGTTTCACAGGCCAAAAAATGGTATATTGGCGCTAATAATTCTTGGGTTGACATTTCTTTCCTTTAAACCAGCGTTAGTGACTTTCGTAAGACCGGATTCTAAGGCTCTTTACTTGTTGACGAAAGTAGTTTTGATGTTTTTGACTAAGATCTTTCCTTTGGTAACGTAGACAAGAATATAAATTTAAAACTCTAATAAGTTGCACTGTTGAGGTTTGGTCAATTGTCCTCTTAAGTCGTTGATTGTGTTGAATATCGCTAATCAAAGAATTGACCCCTTGATTACTCAACAACTCGATACCATGTTTACTTAATTTTTTAATCAGAATATCTAAACTCGACTCAACCGGATCGACAGGCTTCTTGTCCTTTACCCATCGATAACTAACCAACATCAAAAAAAAAGCCAACATAGCAATCATTAAAACCGCAATCTGTTGGCCGGTTAATTTTTCCAACCCTAATCCTTCAAATAATCTCCTCTGATTTTCCTGATTATAATCCAAGATCCAATCATTCCAACCTGTATTAGCCTGATCCATCCAATACTCAAATTGTTTGATCCAGCCAATATCATTCAAATCTACGGCTTCAAAACCAAAATTCCCAAATAGACTGTCTCTCTGGCTATAGTCTGTTTGCAACTGCTCTTCGATTCGATGCGGCGCAATGGCAGCAGTTGGATCGACTCTCACCCATCCCTCGTTTGCCAACCAGATTTCTGTCCAAGCATGGGCATTAGCATATCGAACGATCCAATAGTCTGACAGAGGATTTTTTTCAGCCCCCTGATAACCAATGACCACTCTGGCAGGTACATTAGCCGCACGCGCTAAAAAAACCAATGCTCCCGCGTAATGTTCACAAAATCCTTTTTGTTCATCAAGCCAGAAACTATCAACAGTATCTCTTTGCATAATAGGAGGTGACAGAGTATAAAAATATTCCTGTCGATTGATTTTTAATAATAGAGATTCTATAAACTCCCGATCACCAGAAAAAAGTTGTCTTTGTTGTTTTGCCCAAACAATCGAACGAGAATTACCTTGTTCGGGCAATTGAGTATTTTTTTGTCGTTGGGAGACAGACAGTTGTTTATCCAAGCGCAGGCCAACAAGCGACTCAGCGGTATAACGAGTTCTATCCAATAATCGGTGATCGACTTGCACCGAAAAGTCAGAAAATAGTTTCGCCTGCTTGGGAATATCGATAGGTCTATCCAAAAAAATCAACCATCGTTGCCTGGTTTTTTCCAGTGATATATCGTAGCGATAAAAATCAATGTTCTTTTCATAGTCATTTTCGGTAAGTTTGGTCCGATTTGATTGGGCGAACGTCTCTATTCCTTGCTCTTTGCTTATTTTCTCGCGCGACCAAGTCAAGCCATCAAAATGATCCAATACTAAAGTCCGCCAATACATATTCGAACCTCCGGGTGCATCACCTTCAAATTTGACCCGAAAAGCAACTTTATCAAACAGTTGTAAATCGCTGATTTCGCCTGGGCTCATCGTATCGGATATCCCACTTGAGGCACTTGAACCTCCCGGCATACGCCAAATAGGTCCTGCTAATCTCGGAAAGAAAACAAACAGGATAATCATTAGTGGGATGGATAATGCCAAATACTTAAGCAACGGCTTGATCGTTGCTCTAAAAGAATGATGCAAAATAGCCATTGATTTCGTTTTTGATTTGAATCCTGTGGTTGTTAATTCTCCAGTGTTTGTCAGTGAATGGATCGACATCAAAGCATTTAATATCGCTGCTACAGGAATAAACTGATAAATGGCTATCCCCGGCGATTGATCGAATAAAAAACCCGCCAACAAAATAAAAAAACCAAGCAACATTAAAATGTAGACATCTCTTTGTGATTTGATCTCTAAAATTTTTAGGCCATACATCGTTGCAATAAGAGCGACTCCGGCATCCCTACCAATCAATTTATGAAACGAAAACAAAATACCGGCAACCGCTACTAAAGTAATGATATTCTTGATCCGGGGATGTACCAAAAACTGGTTCCGTACATTCGCTAAATAAACCACCAATAGAACCATTAAATTAAGTAACGTTATCCAAATAGGAATATAAAAATACAGCGGCAACAGTACCAACTGCTGAGCCACCAAGATGGGTAATAAGTTGATTTTTCGATTCTCATAATCTGACAAGGATATTGGCTCAAACACTACTTATCTGCCTTGAGTATTAATTTTTTTGGAGATTGGTTTTTATCCATATCAAATAAGGCCAAGGCCTCCAAACACTGTCTTTTATGCTGCTCTCCGGCATCTTTGTGAATATAATTTTCCGGTAGTCGAAGCGAATATTCATAGTGACATCGACTTGCTTCAACCACTAAATAACACAGGTAACTTAAACGCATTTCTTTATCTACTGCGGGAAAATCATTCCAGTCAAAGACCAAATCCTGACTCTGATAAGCAACAAACTCCTTGCTAAAAAGCCCCCGCTCTCGCGCCAACGCTTTCCAATCAATTCGAGAGAGGGGCTCGCCTGGCTGATAGGTTTTTAATCCATACAAATCATCACTTCCTGAGATCTTTGTTGCCCCCTCTTCTTCTTCATAACCTCCTTGCTTCGATTCAATCGGTGGCTCAACAGGCATTGGGTAGACTAAAACCGGTGAAGCAAACTGAAACCAAGTCCAGGCTCTCAAAAGGCCAAAAGGAAAACGACTAGTCGCCATAATTCGTGGCAGTCGAAACCATCCCCGATGTTTTGAAGGGACGGGTATAATGATTCGGTTATCTTGCCCTGCATATACGTCACAAAAATAAACCTTTGAAGCTGAAAGACCGGTTCCTATTGTAAAATGATTTTGTTTGGATTGGCTGGATAAATAAATATGCACCTGCAATTTCTGACTGGCAAAAACACTATCCACAAGACCCATTTTAAAGACTAACCCTTGTAAATTCTTAAAGGTAAACAAAATACTGACTAAACCGAGACTTAAGATCAAAAAAGTTAACAAAAATGCCAAATTATTTTGATAATTGGTTGCAGCAATCATCATTAAAATAATCACGCCAACCAGTAATAATCCTGCCCGAGTGGGTAAAATATAAGTCGACTTTTGTTGTAATCTGACCGTATCAGCAATCGGCATGCGATTACCAAAAAACTGTCTCAATTTTGTCTTGAGCAGATTATTTTTCACAATGGCGATTTTACCTTGCGGTTTTCCGGGTACCTCATTATCGTGGAATAGCGGTGTTGTTCAATATATTGGCCACCGGACTATCAATTGCGGGTGTTGAACTAGTTTGGCTCAGTAATCGGTGTTCGGTCACTGCCAACCAAACCGCCTGAATATCTTCCGGTATCACATAGTCTCTTTGTTCAAGAACTGCCCAAGATTTAGACGCTCTTAACAGTGCTAAACCGCCGCGAGGCGACAATCCATGTGACCAATGATTACTTTGTCGGGTAGCGGCAACTAGATCTTGCAAATACTCGTACAAAGTATCCGTCACGCTAACTTTATCAACGGCATCCTGCATTAATATCAAAGACTCTGCATTTAATACCGGTTCTAGTTTTTCAATTAACTCCCGCGAATCCTGACCGCTAAACAATTGTCGTTCGACTTCTCTCGCAGGATAACCCAGTGATATTCGAATTAAAAACCGGTCCAATTGAGATTCTGGCAGCGGATAAGTACCGATTTGGTGAAACGGGTTTTGAGTGGCTATTACAAAAAACGGCTCAGGAAGCTTACGACTCACACCATCAACAGTGACCTGATACTCTTCCATTGCTTCAAGCAACGCACTTTGGGATTTTGGAGTGGCGCGATTAACTTCATCGGCTAAAATAACCTGAGTAAAAATAGGCCCTTCGTGAAATTTAAAAGACTCGTCACTTCTTCGATATATGGCTGAACCAATAATATCACCCGGTAATAAATCACTGGTAAATTGAATTCGTTGAAAATCCAATCCCAAAACCTTCGCTAAGGCATGAGCAAGGGTAGTTTTCCCCATACCGGGCAAATCCTCGATTAACAGATGACCTTTTGCTAAAAGACAAACAATCGCCAGTTTAATTTGTCCTGGCTTACCCAAAATGATTTTGTTAAGAGCTTGTAAGACTGCTTGGAGGTTGGAATACATGGGATTTGTAGGATCTCGTAGAAAACATCAAAGGTTATTAAGCATGGGTTATACCGATTGAAAAATCAAGGTTCCTGTATTCAACAAATCTCTTTACCCGTT
Organism: uncultured Kangiella sp.; assembly: GCA_964454125.1. Taxonomy (GTDB): domain Bacteria; phylum Pseudomonadota; class Gammaproteobacteria; order Enterobacterales; family Kangiellaceae. The sequence goes on along the minus strand of CAYVSL010000002.1, from coordinate 10,079 downwards.
TCTAATCCCTAAAGATCATTAGCTTGCAAACCGCCGTTAGATAGACGGCATGGCAAAAACAAATGCACCGACTTTGTAACATTTCATCGAAGAACGATACCTACCAATTACCGTTCAAGTTACCCCTAAAATCAGCCTGTTTGAGGCAAAAACTGTGAGCATACTCACCTAGATAAGCATTTCTGAACGCTGAAATAACTGATTTTAGCGGTTAGCAAAATAGTTACCTGTCGTTTAGCAAATTATTGCCTATACTCATCAATAGATTAGTCTAATTTCATTGTAAATTCCGGACAAAATAGGCAATTTTATGACCGATTCTGCAAATCAGATCACTTTACTACAGCTGGCTGCGGCACAGCTGGCATTATCCCTCAAAGAAACCGAGCAACCATTCGATGATTTATCCAAACTATTTATTCAAATCGTCGAAGGCTATAACTCTATGGAGTCTCTCATTGGCTCTACTCGACAATCCGATATTAGTAACCTTCAATTGCTTCATCAACAAACCCAGTCAAAGGTGCGTAATGCAATCGTCGATTTTCAATTTTATGACCGAATGACCCAACGATTACAACACATTATGGGGACCATTCAAGACGCCATCAAAACCTTGGAAGTAAAAGCAAATGGAAGTGAAGCTGAATGGCATGATATTTTCGAAAAGATCGAAAAAAGTTATACCATGAGAGAAGAAAAACAATTATTCGATAGCATTCGTAGCGGCGAAGGTTTTGAGACAGCTGTCAGCGCTCTGATCGAACGAACCTTCAAAAAACAAGCAGTGGGATCAGAAGTTGAATTATTTTAAAGTGACTTGCTGTATGGCAAATGGCTTGTAGTTTGCCAAAGAATAGGAGTTTATCATCCTAATGAGTCAATTAAACCAATATTTAGCCAGTTATCAAATTCTACACATACCTTGTTACAAAGCGTACACACCTTGAAAGGTGTTTTAGTCATATAATACACCATATCAAAGGCGTGGTTATTGGGCTGCCTCGATTTATGCGAACAATAACTTAATTTGGCACAAAAACTGCAAACCCAGATTGAAATGCTTATTTAATCAATAAGTTTATCATTCAGATGATTTATTAGTGGTGAAGGAAAATAATATGAAAGGTTCAACCAGATTCTTAATTGACAACATAATAAACAAATTGTTGGTGGCATTATTAATCAGCGTCTCTTTAATCGCAACGGGATGCAGCGACAGTGGTTCTACTGACAACGGCACTAAAACTGAACAAACAGCTGAAACGGAAGAAAAAAAGAAAGACGAAAAACCACCTGTACCAGTGGAAGTTGTTGCTGTGGCACGAGGGAATATTCAGCAAACCTACCGCACTATTACCACACTAGAAGCCGAACAAGATGTTCAAGTTGTGGCACGCTCTACTGGTTTGCTGCAGGATATTTTAGTTGAAGAAGGTGACACAGTAGAAAAAGGTCAACTAATGGCACAACTTGATGTGGAACAACTAGAATTAGAAGTCGCCCAATTAAGTGCGACCTCTAATAAATTGAAAAAGGAACTGGATCGACAAACGTCTCTATTTAAAAGAAAACTCGGTAGTTCCGATGCTTTAGATCGTGCCAAATTTGAATATCAATCGCAACTAGCACAATATAAACTTTCCAAACTAAAGCTTAACTACGCCAGCATCAAAGCGCCAATAAGCGGGATCATCACTGAACGCATGGTAAAAGCCGGCAATTTAATTAGAGATAATGATATTTTGTTTAAGATCGTTGATCTTTCTTCATTAAAAGCCATTTTGCACTTACCCGAAAAAGAACTAGCCAATGTCAAAAAACAACAAAAGATTTTATTAAGTTTCGATGCGTTAGGTGATGAGGTCATTATAGGTGAAATAGAACGCATCAGACCATCGATTGATACCCAAACGGGAACCTTCAAAGTAGTGGCAAAACTAGTCAACAAAGACAACTTCCTTAAATCAGGTATGTTTGGCAAAGTAGAAGTGGTTTTTGATATTCATCAGAACAGTTTAATCGTAGAGCAGCACGCTGTCATTACGCAGGACAACCGCTCCCATGTGTTTGTGGTTAATAAAGATAACAAAGCGATACAAACACCCGTTAATATTGGATTCAGACACAATGGATTATTAGAAATTACCGATGGGCTATCAGAGTTCGATAAAGTCATTACCACCGGTCAACAAATCCTTAAACATGAAACCATTGTTGAAATAGTCGGTCAGGAAGAACAAGTGGCTGAAGACAAAAAATCCGTCGAACCAACTTCCAAAGACAATGGACAATCAAATTCAACTCTTGCATCTAATCTATAGATTGTCGTTGATTACCAATAAAAACAATATTTGAGTCTGGCAGCAAGCCCTAGCTGTCAGAACATCCAGCAAACAGAAATACCCAAAGGATATCTGATATGAACCTAATTGCTATTGCGATTCGTAGGCCGGTCACTGTTGCAATGTTTACTCTCGCAGCATTAGTATTTGGATTAGTTTTACTTAATCGACTTGGCTTTAATTTATTGCCAGAACTCAGCTACCCCACTTTAACCGTGAGAACAGATTTTGAAGGTGCCGCGCCAGCGGAAGTCGAAAATCTAATTTCGCGACCATTAGAAGGAGTGCTTGGAACAATTAAAGGACTTAGACAAGTCCGCTCAGTTTCAAAAGCAGGACGTTCCGATGTGTATCTCGAATTTTATTGGGGAACCAACATTGATATAGCCAGCTTGGATGTACGCGAAAAATTAGAACAGGTTTTTCTTCCATTAGAAGTCACCGCGCCCTCTCTACTTAGATTTAATCCCAACAATGATCCTATCATTAGAATGAGCCTGAATAAAAAACTAAAAGATGGGGAAGATCCAACTGCCGCCCTTTCAAATTTAAGACGGTATGCTGATTTACAGTTATCTAGAAAAATGGAAACCATAGAAGGAGTAGCGGCCTCTAAAGCATCAGGTGGATTAGAAGATGAAATTCAAATCCTTTTAAATCAAGGTCAATTAGCTCAACTTAATATCTCTGTGGCTGAAATTGCCAATAAATTAAAAACTCAAAATATCAATATGAGTGGTGGTAAAATTAGAAATGGTCAGCAACAATTATTAGTTAGAACCTTTAATGAATACCGCTCTATCGAAGATTTTGGCAATACGATTATCATCTCAAAAGATCAAAAAATTGTTCGCCTAAAAGATATCGCAGAAGTGAAGTCAAGCCATAAAGATCCGACCGCCATTATCAGGCACAATGGAACTCAAGCTGTTGAACTTGCCATCTATAAAGAAGGCGATGCAAATACTGTAAAAGTGGCAGAAGCAGTGCATCGACAACTGGAAAAAATAAGGAAAGACCTACCTAAAGGCATGGAGCTAACCCTACTAACCGATGCCTCGGAGTTTATCGACAATGCGATCTCCGAACTCGTTCAGTCAGCGATTTTCGGTGGGCTGTTAGCGATGATAGTCATTTATTTATTTTTGGGCCAGTTTGGGCCGACATTTATTATTTCGTTGACTATCCCCTTTTCAATCATCATTACCTTTAACCTAATGTTTGCTGCGAAAATCGACATGAATATAATGTCCTTGGGAGGCTTAGCACTGGCAGTCGGCATGTTAGTAGACAATGCCATTGTGGTTCTGGAAAATATTGCCCGCAAAAAAGAAAAAGGGCTTTCCATCGCTCAAGCGGCACTCGAAGGCGCGAGTGAAGTTTCTGGTGCAATAACCGCATCAACCTTAACAACCATTGCCGTTTTCCTACCGCTTGTATTTGTCGAAGGAATTGCTGGTCAATTATTCAGAGATCAAGCCTTAACCATTACCTTTTCATTGATTGTTTCTTTAGCCGTTGCCCTAACACTCATTCCAACGATGGCGGCAAGAGGGAAAAAAATTAGTGGTTCACTACCAGTGCTTAAGCGAAGCTCCAAATCAATATGGATTAGGATCATTCTGCTACCTTTCGAGTTAATGGTATTAATTCTGGCTGGACTGTTTTCCTTGATTAAATTGATTGCTTTCGCAGTATCTTTCATATTTGGTCATATTTTTGGATTTCTGAGAAAAATTTTCGATTCTATTTACAACCCGTTAACAAGGTTCTATTTAGCTTTACTCAAATCTTCATTGAATAACAAAACCGTTACCATAAGCGTCGCTTTGGGATTACTTGGTGGTAGTATTTTATTAACCAACACTATTTCAAAAGTAGTCCTGCCAGAAATGGCTCAGGGAGAATTAATGGTCAGAGTACAATATTCGCCAGGTATGGCCATTGAACTAACCGATCAAAAAGTCATTTCACTTTCTAAAACATTACTCGCAGTTGAAGGAGTCAAAGAAGTGTTTGCTGTAGCCGGCTCGGGTAACAAATTAACGGCTAACCCTGAGCAAGAAGGTGAAAATCAGGCCGAATTCAGCCTACTACTAAAAGAAGGGATCTCAAGAACGACCGAAGACAAAATGCTAGTGAAGATCAGACAATTATTAACTAGAGAAAGTAAAGGGTTAACAGCCGATGTTGAAAGACCACAATTATTTAGTTTTTCGACTCCTTTAAGTATTGAAGTTTCAGGATTTGATGTGGGCATGTTAAAAAAGGCAGCCAATCTAGTTGTAAAAACGCTATCTCAATCGGATCGTTATATTGATCTGCACACCAATATGAAACAAGGCTACCCAGAAGTTCAGATTACCTTTGATCAAGAAAAAATGGCTCAGTTAGGCCTTTCTATCGAGCAAGCAAATACCGTGATTGTTAATTCCATTCGAGGAAATAAGGCGACACGTTATCGTTTAAGAGAACAACAGATCGAAGTATTAGTACGTCTTGAGGATTCCGCCAGAGATGAACTGGACGATGTTAAAAATCTAATCATTAATCCTAATTCCCCTCGCCCCATTCCACTACAGTCAGTCGCTAAAATTATCGAAACTCAAGGGCCGAGTGAAATAATGCGTATCGACCAGGAGCGAGTGGTTTTAATTGAAGCGCAAATAGCCTATGGCGGCATAGCCGAAGCCACCACCGAAGCTGAATCAATATTGAAAAATATTCGACTACCTTTTGGTACCAGCATGCAATTTGGCGGTCAAGGTGAAGAAATGGAACGCAGCTACAATTCACTATTAATGGCGTTAGCATTAGCCATTTTTCTGGTGTATTTGGTGATGGCATCCCAATTCGAATCACTATTACATCCCTTTATTATTTTGTTAAGTATTCCGCTGGCAATCATCGGCACAGTGGCAGCATTGCTAATAACCAATACAGAATTAAGCGTAGTAGTGTTTTTGGGACTCATCATGTTGGCAGGAATTGTAGTAAACAACGCCATTGTTTTAGTCGACAAAATTAATCAACTACGCCTTGATGGCGTTGAAAAAACCACTGCGATTATTGAAGCAGCAGAGTCTCGCCTTAGACCGATATTAATGACCACTTTAACCACTACCTTGGGAATGATCCCGTTAGCTCTTGGGCTCGGTGAAGGAACAGAAATTCGTGCACCAATGGCGATAACCGTCATCGGTGGATTATTAGCATCAACCTTACTAACGCTTGTTATTATCCCCGTCATGTATCAATTGTTAGATCGAAAAGATTACAACAATGCAATCGAGTTGAACCGAATAGATCTTGACGCTATTAATCTTGAAGAGGATGCTTAAATGTGGTTCACTAAAATAGCCCTTAAGAGACCCGTTACCATTTCTATGTTGTTTATTTGTGCGGTAGTGATGGGACTTGCTTCAAGTCGCATTTTACCTTTAGAATTTTTTCCCACGATTCAATTTCCCATCACTTTTGTACAAGCAAACTACCCAGGTGCATCGCCGGAAGAAATTGAAAAAAACATTATTCGGCCACTGGAAGAATCACTAGCCACCATGGGATCCATTGAACAAATGCAGTCTTTCAGTAATCAAAATCAAGGGCAAATCCTGCTCATTTTCGACTGGGGTGTCAATGCTAAGTTAAAGGGAGTGGAAGCGAGGGAAAAAATTGATACTATTCGAGCCGAACTGCCCGATGACCTTCGCCGGGTTTTTATCTTTACCGGCAGCACCAATGACCAACCGATTATTCAAGCAAGACTTTCCGCCGACACTGATTTAAGCGATTCATATCAAGTCCTTAATCGCCAGCTAAAACAAATATTGGAAAGGATCCCAGGTGTATCAAAAGTAAATATAGAAGGCGTCGCCGCTAAAACCTATCAAATCGAATTAATACCAGAGAGAATTGCAGCCTATCATATTAATACTAATCAGTTACTCACTAAGTTACAAAACTCCAATCGTCTGATCTCTGCAGGTGAAGTAAAAAACAGCCATCGAAGTATTCGAGTTACCGTTGATCAACAATTTTCTAATTTACAAGATATTCAAAATTTTGTGGTCAACGAACGAGGTTTAAAACTTATCGATATTGCCAAAGTATCGTTTGATAAAGAAGAAATTGAAGTAGGCAGACATCTTGATCGTAAATATGCTGTTGGTATTACTGTCACTCGCGAAGCAGATGCAAATTTGGTGGAAACGGCAGATGCGGTTATCGCCCAGATGAAAAAAATTGAAGAACTACCGGACTTTGATGGTATTAAGCTTTTTGTAATGGAGAATCAAGCAGATGGGGTAGTAAGCTCTTTAAGTGATATCGCTAAATCTGGATCCATCGGTTTTCTTTTGTCTTCGCTAGTACTTTTCATTTTTCTCAGGGATATTCGGTTAACCTTGATCGTTTCTTTAGCGGTTCCATTCTCTTTATTAATGACACTTGCAGCAATGTATTTTCTAGACGTCAGCATTAATTTATTATCTATGATGGGACTGATGTTAGCAATTGGTATGTTGGTGGATAACGCCGTGGTAATCAGTGAAAGTATTTTTGGATACCGGCAACAAATGCCAGACAAACCCTATGAAGCAACTCTAAAAGGCGTAAAAGATGTTGGGATCCCAGTGGTTGCAGGTACCATTACCACCGCAATCGTTTTCTTACCAAATATTATTGGTGAAAAAGTGGATATCACCATATTCTTAAGTCATGTGGCATCAACTATTATTATTTCACTAGTGTCCTCTTTATTTATAGCGATGACAATTATTCCGCTCGCCCTGAGTAAAATGAAATCTAAAACTAAAACCATTAGCCATACCGACACGGTCAAAGAACACGGTAAATACTCAAAATTTTTAAGCTGGATGATGATACATCCGTTTTATTCCGGACTGATCGCCATCGCATTATTTCTACCTTTACCTGCGCTCATGATGGGAGATTTAGTGAAGAGTGATATGTTTCCTGCTGAAGAAAATTCAACCTTGTATCTTGACTACAAAATAGAAGGAAATTATGAGCTTGAAAAAGTAGAGGCATCCGTCAATCGGATCGAAGAATTTTTATATAAAAATCAACAAATATTAGATATTGAAAATGTTTACTCCTATTATATTAGAGACACAGCAGGGTCAACATTATTATTAATAGACGATGAAAAAAGAACCAAAACCAATAAAGAAATTAGAGAATATATAGAAAAAAATCTTCCGAAAATTGCCATTGGTCGACCAAGTTTCGACAGAAATCGATCCGGAGGGCAAGAAGCATTAACCATTGGATTAAATGGAGAAGATACTAAAACACTGCTTGAACTAGCTAAACAGGTCTCGCCAATAATCAGAAATATCAAGGGTGTAAAATCAGTAATTTCTGGTTCAAAGTTTGGTACTCAGGAAGTACGAGTCATCCTAAACAGCCAAAAACTTCACCAGCTAGGGCTGACTCCAACCGATGTTGGCACTAATATATCGATCGCTTTGCGTAAACAACAATTAAGAACCTTTCGCTCTGAGCTTGGTGAAATCGATATTACTCTAACCTTTGCAGGGCAAAAAAAAGCATCCATTGATGATCTAGCAGGTCTCCCTATCGAGCTCCCAAACCCGAAACCTGGAGGAAGTCGAAATGTGAGATTAGACGGCGTTGCTCAATTGGAAATTAGGCAATCGCTTCCACAAATTACTCGATATGATCGACGAACATCCGTTCGATTGACGGTTGATTATTCCGATAAAACAACCGCGGAGGAAATCAGAGGATCCGCTAATAACCTAATGAAGAGCGTTCCATTGCCCGCCGGTTACGGCTGGGGATTTGGTCGCAGTACCGATAGAGAAGAAAAAATAGGTCGTATCATGTCGACCAATATGCTGCTGGCGGTACTCATGATTTTTATTGTTATGGCAGCATTATTCGAATCGTTAATGTTACCTCTGGCGGTAATTACTTCGATTGCTTATTCAATCGTTGGTGTATTTGTGTATTTCTTTTTCACCGATACCACGATATCAATGATGGCCACAATTGGCATCCTAGTCTTGATGGGAGTGGTGGTAAATAACGGCATTGTTCTGGTGGATCGGATCAATCATTATCGGCAGGAAGGCTTTCACAAACGAGAGGCTATTTTACATGCGGCCAATGACAGGATCAGACCTATTCTCATGACTGTTTTGACAACCATCCTTGGCTTATTACCTTTAAGTTTAGGAGATACACAGTTAGGCGGTGGTGGTCCTCCTTACTTTCCTATGGCAAGAGCGGTAATTGGTGGGCTGGCTTACTCAACAGTGACAACTCTGATTTGCTTGCCAGTCATCTATTTGTTCCTAGATTTCATTAGAAACCTGGTCGCTGACTTATGGCGCTCTATCGGAAAACGAGGTATTCGTTGGAGCTTTAGTAATTTAAGATTAAATTCAAGTACAAGAAAATAAAATCAGGTTCTTCAACTGACTGATTTAATCAGTTGAAGAACTAGTAGGTTTATCCGTTATCTTTTTATTTTCAGATTTCAGAATTTTCTCGATTGCTGAGATTGTTTTTTTTGATAATTTTTTATCTTTATACTCCTTCATTACCACCCCTTCAATTTGATGCAAAATAGAATCAATGGTACTTCCTTCTAACTGGTGTTGTTCAAATAAATTAATTTTTTTCTCAGTATTTCGGCCAAACAATATTAATTTTTCAAAATAGCTATCCTTGCCTTGCCTTGCCTTTTCTTTTTTCCACTAAATCTATCAAAGAACAAACGATGGATACAGGGCTTAATATAACATCCCTCAAAGCATCAACGGCTAGCTTTAGTTGAAAAATAACCAGTCGGCGAAATGGATGGATTGAGTTCTTGTTGGAATGACTGTTACGATGTGGTAACGACATATCTTTATCTGACGATTTATTTTGTGAGTTGGTCATAAGTATCCTATGTAATAGAGGCCTAAATTTACCATTTTTACCCGATAATTGACACTTCACTAGATTAACCTAGAATAATATTATTTCCCAATTTTCCATAGTACAAAATGTCATTTTTGGTTTTTTTGCCATTATAACTATCGAAAGGTTTATAATCATTAGCGCTGTTACATTCGTTCATTATTTGTTTTGATTAAGATATTTCATCACCATAAGAATCCAAGAGGACATCCACTAGACCTTTATTGCGCATGTGCAACCAATACTTCCATGAATCTTCTTCGGGAAATCCACCGATACCATCAATTGTTATTTTTCTATATTCTTTCCCTAATAATTTTAGAGCCTTAATCGTGTAACCCTTTTTTCTCTTCGTAACAATGTCATTCACCTTTTAGCCAATAAAACTACTTGTTAAAGTAGTGCTTGTAAAGATTAAATATAAATTTTCGACGATATATTGATGAAAACAAAGGAACCGTTCCTTCTTTTATCAAACTGCATGCACTGCACACTGTTAACTTGTTGATAATTAAGATATATTTGTAACAAGTCAAACATCTATAAATTAAACCATTTCCAGAAAACAAAGGAATGATTACTCGTTTGATTTTTTACAAACCTAAGCATTCGACTGAAAAGATAGATATTTAGTCACTTTTTACGTATATTGGACATTCGAATGAGAAAAACTAAGGAAAGTGTATCTAAGGAACGCTTACTTAGAATCAACTGTTAAATCGCTACAAAATTAAGAGTGTTGTAAACTTAAAGTGCACGGATAATGAAAAACGCCGG
>CAYVSL010000001.1:26671-120285 GCA_964454125.1 uncultured Kangiella sp. | reverse complement strand
AGCAACATTAATAGAGGGTTTTTAACATGGCAATCGGAATTGTTGGTCGCAAATGCGGCATGACCCGAGTGTTCGATGAAAACGGTGTTTCTACACCGGTTACGGTAATTGAAGTAACCTCAAATCGAATTACTCAGGTTAAGACAAAAGACGTCGACGGCTATCAAGCAATCCAGGTGACTACGGGTGAAGCGAAAGCGAACCGTGTATCTCGACCAAAAGCAGGGCACTTCAAAAAAGCAGGTGTTGAAGCAGGACGAGGTCTTTGGGAATTTCGCACTGATTCTTTAGACGGTTTTGAAGCTGGCGGAGAAATCAAGGTTGATATTTTTGAAGATGGACAGATTGTAGATGTCACTGGCAGTTCAAAAGGTAAAGGTTTTCAGGGCGGTATTAAGCGTTGGAATTTTACCATGCAAGATGCGACTCACGGTAACTCGGTTTCTCACAGATCAAATGGTTCGATCGGTCAGAATCAGTCACCTGGTAAAGTATTTAAAGGCAAAAAAATGTCTGGTCATATGGGCGCGGAGCGTTCAACTACGCAAAACCTACAGGTTGTTCGAGTTGACGCAGAGCGAAATATTCTTCTCATTAAAGGTGCCGTACCAGGCTCCAAAGGCGGCGACGTAATAGTTTGTCCTGCTGTAAAGCTTTAAGGAGAATAGATAATGGAAATTAATTTATCTGTAACTGGTAAAAAGAAAGGGTCATCCGTTGAAATCTCTGATGTTGCTTTCGGTCGTGAGTTTAACGAAGCACTTGTTCATCAAGTAGTTGTTGCTTACATGGCAGGTGCTCGCGCTGGCACACGAGCTCAAAAGACTCGTAGTGATGTTTCTGGTGGCGGTGCTAAGCCGTGGAGACAAAAAGGAACAGGTCGAGCACGAGCTGGAACCATTCGTAGTCCAATCTGGCGTTCGGGTGGTGTAACCTTTGCCGCACGTCCTCAAGACTATTCACAAAAAGTGAATCGTAAAATGTATCGCGGTGCGATGCAGTGTATTTTATCTGAATTGGTTCGCCAAGAACGCTTGCACATTGTTGAGTCTTTTGAAGTCGATTCACCAAAGACCAAAGGTTTAGTTAGCAAGTTAGCTGAATACGGTTTGAGCGAAGCGTTGATTGTTTCTGACAAGGTTGATGAGAACTTATACTTGTCAGCAAGAAATCTGCATAAAGTAGATGTTCGTGATATCCAAGCATGTGATCCTGTTAGTTTGATTGCTTTTGATAAAGTCATCATGACGGTTGAAGCCGTGAAAAAATTAGAGGAGTTGTGGGGATGAATCAAGAACGAATCATGAGCATTTTGTTGGCTCCACACGTTTCTGAAAAAGCAAGTTTTGCAGCCGATCGCGGCGAGTTTGTTTTTAAAGTTGCAAAGACTGCGACAAAACTAGAAATCAAAAAAGCCGTTGAGTTATTGTTTGAAGTTAAAGTTGAAAACGTTACAACTTTAGTAGCAAAAGGTAAAACTAAGCGTACTGGACAGGTTTCAGGTCGTCGTTCCGATTGGAAAAAAGCCTATGTCACTCTTGAAGAAGGGCAAGACATCGACTTTACGGACGCGGAAGCGTAAGGGGAAATAAGATGGCTCTATTAAAAGCTAAACCAACATCTCCAGGTCGTCGCTTTGTTGTTAAAGTGGTCAACCCAGATTTGCATAAAGGCGCACCACACGCTCCTTTATTAGAAAAGAAGTCAAAGAGTGGAGGCCGTAACAATAACGGTCGAATTACTACTCGTCATATTGGCGGTGGACATAAGCAACACTATCGTTTAGTTGATTTCAAAAGAAATAAAGATGGTATCCCAGCAAAAGTTGAGCGTTTGGAATATGATCCAAACCGCAGTGCGAACATCGCATTGGTTCTTTATGCTGATGGTGAGCGACGTTATATTATCGCGCCAAAGGGTATGAAAGCTGGAGATCAAATCCAGTCAGGTCAAGATGCTGCTATTAAATCGGGCAACACTTTACCACTTAGAAACATTCCAGTAGGTACAACCATTCATTGCGTTGAAATGAAACCTGGTAAAGGTGCTCAGATCGCTCGTAGTGCTGGTACTTACGTTCAACTGATTGCTCGCGACGGTTCATATGCAACCCTACGTTTACGTAGTGGTGAAATGCGTAAAGTTTTAGCTGATTGTCGTGCAACGGTTGGGGAAGTTGGTAACGCAGAACACATGCTACGTTCACTCGGTAAAGCGGGTGCAACAAGATGGCGTGGAATTAGACCTACTGTTCGAGGCGTTGCTATGAACCCAGTCGACCATCCGCATGGCGGTGGTGAGGGAAGAACCTCAGGTGGTAGGCATCCCGTTTCTCCATGGGGTACGCCAACTAAGGGCAAGAAGACTCGTAGTAACAAACGTACTGACAAGTTAATTGTCCGTCGTCGTAATCGTAAATAGAGGATTAAATCGTGCCACGTTCACTTAAGAAAGGGCCATTTATCGATCTTCATCTTCTTAAGAAGGTTGAAGACGCTGTGGCCTCCAATAGCCGAAAGCCGATTAAGACCTGGTCGCGCCGTTCAATGGTTTCTCCGGAAATGGTTGGATTAACGATAGCCATTCACAATGGCCGTCAACACGTACCAGTATCTGTCAGTGAGGACATGGTAGGGCACAAGTTGGGTGAATTTGCACCAACTCGTACTTACCGTGGACACATTGCCGATAAGAAAGTGAAGCGATAGGAGGAAATGATGGAAACTCAAGCTGTTTTACGTCACGCAAGAATCTCTCCTCAAAAAGCTCGCCTTGTTGCGGATCAGGTTCGAGGAATGCCAGTAGAAAATGCGCTTAACTTATTAAAGTTTAGCAATAAAAAAGCTGCTGAAATGATTCAAAAAGTTCTAAATTCTGCCATCGCCAATGCTGAACATAATGACGGTGCGGATATTGATGAACTCACAGTATCAACCATTTTTGTTGATGCTGGTCCCACTTTGAAGCGGATCAAAACTCGCTCAAAAGGACGTGCGGATCGTATGTTTAAACGATCTTGTCATATTACCGTTAAAGTATCGGATAACTAGGAGCTAAACCATGGGTCAAAAAGTACATCCAACCGGTATTCGCCTAGGCATCGTTAAAAAGCATAACTCTGTTTGGTATGCGGAACGCGGTCAATATGCGAAATACTTAGCCAGCGACATTGAAATTCGTAACTGGTTATTAAACGAATTATCTCGAGCTTCTGTATCAAAAATTGACATAGAGCGCCCAGCAAAAGCTTTAAAAGTAACCATTCATACGGCTCGTCCTGGAATTGTTATTGGCAAAAAGGGTGAAGATATCGAGAAACTTCGCAAGAAGGTAGGTCAATTGGCTGGCGTGCAAACTCAAATCAATATTGAGCAAATACGTAAGCCCGAATTAGATGCACAACTAGTCGCTGATGGCATTGCCTCGCAGCTAGAGCGTCGTGTGATGTTTCGTCGCGCTATGAAGCGAGCGGTACAAAACACAATGCGTGTTGGTGCGGAAGGAATCAAGGTTCAAGTAGGTGGTCGTTTAGGCGGTGCAGATATTGCGCGTGCAGAATGGTATCGGGAAGGTCGTGTACCTCTTCATACTTTGCGTGCGGATATTGATTATGCAACGGCAGAAGCCAATACCACTTACGGAATTATTGGTGTTAAGGTCTGGATATTTAAGGGTGAAGTTTTTGGCGATCAGCCACAGACGACTACTGAAGATAAGCCAAGCAAAAGACCTGCCCGAGCTAAGAAGAAGTAGGGGATAAGACCATGTTACAACCTAAAAGAACAAAATTTCGTAAACAACATAAGATGCGTAACCGAGGCGTTGAAAACCATAAGGTTAGTTTTGGTGAGTATGGATTGAAATCTGCTGATCGTGGTCGTATGACTGCTCGTCAGATTGAAGCTGCTCGTCGAGCAATGACTCGTCATATGAAGCGTCAAGGTAAAGTTTATATTAGAGTTTTTCCCGACAAACCGATCACCAAAAAGCCATTAGAAGTTCGGATGGGTAAAGGTAAAGGTAGTGTGGAATATTGGGTGGCACAAATTCAACCAGGCCGTATGTTATTTGAAGTTGAGGGTGTGCCAGAAGATTTAGCCAAAGAAGCCTTTGCGCTTGCAGCCGCTAAACTTTCGGTTAAAACAACTTTTGTAAAGCGGACGGTAATGTAATGAATGCTTCCGAGTTGAGAGACAAGAATGTAGATGAGCTACAGATTGAGTTAATCGAACTGCGTAAAGAACAATTTAATTTGCGTATGCAACGAGCAACAGGACAATCTGAGCAAACTCATACATTAAAAAATGTACGTCGAGATATTGCCCGTGTTAAAACGGTCATTAATCAGAAGTCGGAAGGACCGACTATTACGGAAGGAGTTGGCTAATGAGCGAACGTCAAGCAATTAAGCGTACTCTAACTGGCAAAGTCGTTAGCGATAAGATGGATAAAACCATCACAGTCAAGATTGAGCGTCAGGTGAAGCATCCTTTATATGGAAAGTTCATCAAACGTTCAACTAAAGTACATGCTCATGACGAAAGTAATGAGTGCAAAATGGGTGACACGGTAATGGTTGTAGAATGCAGACCGCTTTCTAAAAGCAAATCGTGGCAGCTAGTTGAAGTGGTTGAAAAGGCTTAATAAATCCCTAATTTTTTTTAGAATGTTTATGTTAGCTCAATCAATTAAATGATGGTATACTCCCGCGTCTTTTGACCGGCACCCCTTAAATGTGCTGGTTTTTACGCGGTAAAAGTTGGAGAAAACCAATGATCCAAATGCAAACAACGCTGGATGTGGCCGACAATAGCGGTGCGCGTCGAGTTCAATGTATTAAGGTTCTTGGAGGCTCACACCGCCGATATGCAAGAATTGGTGATGTGATCAAGGTCAGTGTTAAAGAAGCCATTCCTCGCGGTAAAGCGAAGAAAGGAGATGTAATGAACGCTGTCGTTGTCAGAACCCGAAAAGGCGTGCGCCGCCCTGATGGATCAGTGATCCGTTTTGATGGAAACGCAGCGGTTCTTCTCAATGCAAACTTACAGCCTATTGGGACACGTATTTTTGGACCTGTGACTCGCGAGCTTCGCGGTGACAAGTTTATGAAGATTGTTTCTTTAGCGCCTGAAGTTCTTTAAGGAGACACGTAAAATGCAAAAACTAAAAACTGGTGATGAGATCATCGTTTTGGCCGGTAAGAGCAATGGTCAACGCGGTAAGATTACAAAAATCATTACCGATAAAGGCCGAGTGGTGGTTGAAGGCGTTAACATGATGAAAAAGCATGTTAAACCAAATCCACAAGCGGGTGTTCAAGGTGGGATCGTAGAGATGGAAGCTGCTTTGGATATTTCAAATGTTGCATTGTTCAATGCTAAGACTGGTAAAGCAGACAAGGTAGGGATCAAAATGCAAGAAGATGGCAAGCGCGTTCGATTTTTTAAATCAAATGGTGAGCTAGTCGACTAATTTATTGACCTAGTATTTATAAATAATGTTTTATAAATATTTTAGGTTTTTAAAATAAAGGTGTAAAAAATGGCGAAACTGCAAGACTACTACAGGAAAGATGTTGTAAAAGCCTTAACTGAAAAGTTTGGCTATCAGTCTGTCATGCAAGTCCCTAAGATAACCAAGATCACATTAAACATGGGTCTGGGTGAAGCTGTTGGGGATAAAAAAGTTCTAGAGAACGCATGTAACGACTTAACAGCAATCTCAGGCCAAAAGCCTGTTGTCACTAAAGCCCGCAAATCAATTGCTGGTTTCAAAATTCGTGATGACTACCCTATTGGCGCTAAAGTAACACTGCGTGGAGAACGTATGTGGGAATTTATGGAACGTTTGGTTTCCATTGCTATTCCTCGTATTCGTGATTTTCGTGGTTTAAATCCTAAGTCGTTTGACGGACGTGGAAACTATTCCATGGGCGTTAAAGAACAGATTATCTTTCCAGAAATTGACTACGACAAAGTAGACAAAATTCGCGGAATGGATATTACGATTACGACTTCAGCGACAAACGATGATGAAGGCCGCGAATTATTAGCAGCGTTCAAATTCCCGATTAAGGCATAAGGGGTAAATAATGGCTAAAGTATCGATGGTACAGCGTGAAAAGAAACGCACCAAGCTAGTTGCCAAGTACGCTGTAAAGCGTGCTGAATATAAAGCAACTATTATTGACCTCAACAAGAGTGACGAAGAACGTTGGGAAGCACAAGTGGCATTACAAAAGCTACCTCGTGACGCAAGTCCTGTTCGTCAACGTAATCGTTGTAATATCACTGGTCGTCCACATGGTTACTTGCGTAAATTCGGTCTAAGCCGAAATAAATTACGTGAGCATGCTATGGCAGGCGATGTTCCTGGTTTAGTGAAAGCTAGCTGGTAATTGTTGGGAGAATTAATATGAGCATGCAAGATCCAATTGCTGATATGCTGACGAGGATCCGTAACGGACAATCAGCAGGCAAAAAAGTTGTTTCAATGCCTTCATCTAAAGTAAAAATTTCAATCGCTAATGTATTGAAAGATGAAGGTTACATTACTGATATCAATAAAGCAGAAAATGATGGTAAGCCTGAGCTTTCTATTGAGCTTAAATATCATCAAGGGCGTCCGGTTATTGACATGATACAACGTGTGAGTAAACCGAGTTTACGTATCTACAAAAAATCCAATGAGCTACCCCGCGTACTTGACGGTTTAGGTATTGCTATTGTTTCTACTTCTCGCGGAGTAATGACAGATAGAGCAGCACGTAAATCAGGTCATGGCGGCGAAGTTCTCTGTATCGTGTCTTAAGGAGAACTGATATGTCTAGAGTAGCAAAAGCTCCCGTTGAACTTCTATCAGGCGTGACCGTTGATCTTAAAGGTCAGCTTGTATCGGTTAAAGGTGGAAAGGGCAGCTTGCAGCAAGAAATTCATTCAGCGGTTGAAGTGAAGGTTGAAGCTAATCAAATCACTTTTGCACCAAAAGACGGTCAAGCAAATGCTAACGCACTTGCTGGAACCATGCGTTCTTTGGTTAACAATATGGTTGAAGGTGTTGCTAACGGTTTTGAAAAGAAACTTCAATTGGTGGGGGTTGGTTACAGGGCGAAAGCTACTGGTAAAACACTTGATTTAACTCTTGGATTTTCACATCCTGTGGTTTTTGAAATTCCTGAAGGGATTACCATTGAAACGCCATCTAATACTGAAGTCATCGTTAAAGGCGTTGATAAACAGTTGATTGGTCAAGTAGCAGCTAACATTCGAGCTTACCGTCCGCCAGAACCTTACAAAGGTAAAGGTGTGAAATACGCAGATGAAGTTGTCCGTCGTAAAGAAGCTAAGAAGAAGTAGGGCATCGATATGAAAATTAATAAAGTTGGGAATAAAAAACAAGCTAGAATTCGTCGCGCGACTAAAAGCCGTTCGAAAATGAAAGAGCTGGGTGTTAACCGTTTAGTGGTTAATCGCACACCTCGCCATATCTATGCTCAGGTTATTTCTGCTGAAGGCGGAAAGGTTTTAGCTTCCGCTTCAAGTGTTGAGAAAGACGCTAAAGCAGCGAGTAAAAAAACTGGCAATGTGGACTCCGCTAAAGCGGTAGGTGTATTGATTGCTGAAAGAGCAACTAAAGCTGGCGTATCAAGTGTTGCATTTGATCGCTCTGGGTTCAAATATCACGGTCGTGTAAAAGCATTAGCAGATGCTGCTCGCGAAAGTGGTCTCCAGTTCTAAAGGTGAAATGATGGCTAGACAAGAAAATAATTCTGACGGCTTGGTTGAAAAGTTAGTCAACGTAAATCGAGTCGCTAAAGTAGTGAAAGGTGGCCGGATCTTTTCATTCACCGCATTAACAGTCGTTGGTGATGGAAATGGTAAAGTCGGCTTTGGTCGCGGTAAAGCACGTGAAGTGCCTGCAGCAATCCAAAAAGCAATGGAACAGGCTCGTCGTAATTTAATTCAAGTAGAATTAAAAGATGGTCATACGTTGCAACATCCTATTAAGGCTAACCATGGCGCTTCAAAAGTGTACATGCAGCCTGCTTCTCCTGGTACAGGGATCATTGCCGGTGGTGCGATGCGTTCGGTATTTGAAGTGGTTGGTGTTGAAAACGTATTGGCAAAGAGTATTGGTTCTACCAATCCAATTAATATTGTACGCGCTACTATTCGTGGTTTGAATGATATGTTTTCTCCGGAAGATGTTGCTTCAAAACGTGGAAAGACTGTCGCTGAAATCATGGAGTAACCCATGGCTGCTAAAAAGACATTTAAAGTGACTCAAGTTAAATCCTCAATAGGACGCTTGAAGAATCACAAAGGTTGTTTAACCGGACTCGGTTTGCGACGCATCGGCCACACTGTAGAAGTAGAAGACACACCTTCTACTCGCGGAATGGTCAATACAATTAATTATATGGTTCGAGTGGAGGGCTAGTGTCATGACTGATAACATCATGCGATTAAATACATTAAGTCCTGCTGAAGGGGCTAAAAAATCTGCCAAACGTGTTGGACGTGGGATCGGTTCTACTTTAGGTAAAACTTGTGGCCGCGGACATAAAGGTTTGAAATCTCGTTCAGGTGGTAAAGTAGCTCTTGGTTTTGAAGGAGGTCAAATGCCTCTTAAACAACGTCTACCCAAATTTGGTTTTACCTCTCGTAAATCGTTAATTTCTGCAGAAGTGCGTTTAGCTGAATTAAACAAAGTGGAAGGCGATGCAGTTGATTTACTAACGCTTCGTGCAGCGGGTTTGATCACAAAAAATATTGAACAGGTGAAAGTCATGCTTTCAGGCTCAATTAAACGTGCTGTAAAAATTGGCGACGGTGTTCGAGTTTCTAAAGGTGCACAAGCTGCGATTGAAGCCGCTGGTGGAACTGTAGCGAAGTGATTTTTAGAAGAATTGGATTTTAGAGAATTGGAATAATAATATGGCAAAAGCTCCAGTAGAAAAGAAAGCAGGCGGTGGATTAAGCGAACTTAAGCAACGACTAATGTTTGTGCTTATGGCGATCGTTATTTTCCGTTTAGGATCTTTTGTACCTGTACCAGGGATCGATCCGGTCGTTTTAGACGCATTTATGAGTCAAACGACTGGCACATTGATGGAATTATTTAATGTTTTTTCCGGTGGTGCGTTAGAGCGAGCCAGTGTGTTTGCTTTGGGGATTATGCCTTATATATCGGCTTCTATTATTTTGCAGGTCTTAAGTTTCGTTGATCCTAGACTTCAAGAAATTAAGAAGGAAGGTGAAGCCGGTCGCCGTAAGATTAATCAATACACTCGATATTTAACGCTTATCTTGGCGTGTTTGCAAGCTATTGGTATTGCGACTAATTTTCCGAATATGATGGATGGATTAGTACCCAATCCAGGATTTAGTTTTTATTTTGGCGCGGTGGTTAGTTTGGTAACGGGTACCATGTTTTTGATGTGGCTTGGTGAACAAATTAATGAAAGAGGAATTGGAAACGGTATTTCGGTTCTTATTTTTGTGGGTATCGTTGCTGGTTTACCAACCGCAATGGGACAAACCCTAGAGCAAGCTAGGCAAGGTGAAATTAATCCACTGGGATTGATGATTATCTTAGCAGTGGTTGTATTGGTAACAGCATTTGTAGTGTTTATGGAACGCGGTCAACGTCGTATTGTAATTAATTATGCACAAAGGCAGCAAGGACGACGTATGTATCAGGCGCAGTCCTCACATTTACCTTTAAAAGTGAATATGGCGGGTGTTATCCCAGCAATATTTGCTTCAAGTATTATTTTATTTCCCGGCACGATTGCTCAATGGATTGGTCAGGGGAATGAAGACATGTTGTGGTTACAGAGTTTTGTTAACCAAATGCAACCAGGTAGTCCTTTGTATATGTTGTTGTATGGTGCGGGAATTATCTTTTTCTGCTTCTTTTATACCGCATTGGTTTATAACCCACGTGATACAGCGGACCAACTTAAAAAATCCGGAGCTTTTATTCCTGGGATCCGTCCTGGCGAGCAAACCTCCAAATATATTGATAAAGTTATGACTCGGTTAACCTTGGTCGGTGCTCTTTATATCACCGCTGTTTGTTTATTGCCGCAGTTCCTAATTGTAATCTTTAACGTGCCGTTCCAATTTGGTGGAACATCGTTACTGATCATCGTAGTTGTTATCATGGACTTTATGTCTCAGGTACAAGCGCATTTGATCTCTCGTGACTATGATTCAGTATTGAAGAAGGCAAATTTTAAAAACTATGGCTCTTCCGGTGTTCGTTAATAATTGCCTGGTAAGCCGTACTAGAATTGGAGTACGAAAATGAAAGTTCGAGCTTCTGTAAAGAAAATATGCCGTGATTGTAAAGTTATTCGCCGTAACGGTAGTGTTCGAGTGATCTGCAAAGATCCACGGCACAAGCAACGCCAAGGATAGAATTCTCGGTTATATACCGCAATTTGTTTTGTACGAGCGTGTAGCCCGCTAGAGATATAAAGTAAATCGCATAATTTTTAATATTCGGTTGATTTTTAACCGTTTGGACGCTATCATTGCGCGCCTTTTTGAAGCTCGGCCATTTTTTGAGCAAATGGACGGTTTTTAGTTAAGAAACGCTATGAAAGTAAAAGAACTAATGTTGGGAGTAGGTCAATGGCCCGTATAGCTGGTATTAACATTCCAGTCCATAAGCATGCGGTAATTGCTTTAACATCAATTTATGGTGTTGGTAACAGCCGTTCACAAAAAATTTGTGACGCTGCTGGGATCGAACGAAGCGTTAAGATTAAAGATCTTACCGAAGCGGAAATCGAGTTACTTCGCGCACAGGTTGCCAAATTTACCATTGAAGGCGATTTGAGACGAGAAGTATCAATGAATATAAAGCGTTTAATGGATTTAGGTTGTTTTCGTGGCATCCGCCACAGAAGAAGCCTGCCGGTCCGTGGACAACGTACAAAAACAAATGCGCGTACTCGTAAGGGTCCACGTAAACCAATTAAGAGATAACGATTATGGCAAAAACACCTCGTTCTCGTAAGAAGGTTAAAAAGCACGTAGTAGACGGAATGGCTCATATTCATGCGTCATTTAACAATACCATCGTGACTATAACTGATCGACAAGGCAACGCTCTGGCATGGACTACCGCAGGCGGTTCAGGTTTTAGAGGTTCTCGTAAAAGTACTCCTTTTGCTGCTCAAGTAGCCGCTGACCGTGTGGCTCAGATGGTAAAAGAGATGGGTATGAAGAACATGGAAGTCTTCGTCAAAGGACCAGGGCCTGGCCGTGAGTCAGCTGTTCGTGCTTTAAATAATGCGGGATTTAAAATTACTAACATCACTGATGTTACGCCTATCCCTCACAACGGTTGTCGTCCGCCTAAAAAGCGACGCGTGTAACTTTAGGGTTTGTTGGAGAATATAAAATGGCAAGATATATAGGACCAAAACTCAAGTTGGCACGTCGTGAAGGCGTTGATCTAATGCTGAAAAGCGGCGTACGTGCTATTGAGGATAAATGTAAGATTGATCAAGTACCGGGTGTGCATGGCGCTAGAAGAACTCGCCTTTCAGACTACGGTGTACAGTTACGTGAAAAGCAAAAAGTAAAACGTATTTATGGTGTACTTGAAAAGCAATTCCGTAACTACTACAAAGAAGCAGCACGTTTAAAAGGTGCCACTGGCTCCAACTTGCTACAGCTGTTAGAATTGCGTTTGGATAATGTTGTTTATCGTATGGGTTTTAGTACCACTCGTAGTGAAGGTCGTCAATTAGTTAGCCATAAAGCGATTTTGGTTAACGGTAAGATGGTTAATATTCCTTCTTACAAAGTGGCTGCTACTGATGTGATTTCTATTCGTGAAAAGTCTAAAAAACAGCTTCGAATTGTTGCTGCGCTTGAATTAGCCGCACAAAGAGAACGCCCTGTTTGGGTTGAAGTTGATGACAAGAAAATGGAAGGTGTTTTTAAGAATGTTCCAGAACGTTCTGATTTACCATCTGATATCAATGAAAATCTAATTGTAGAACTTTACTCAAAGTAATAGTTTAGAAAAACAATAAGTTAATTATTTAATACATTAATATCCTGCAGTTGTTTAGTGTTAGACTAAGCCGCTACAAATTATGAGGATTAACTATGGGCAACGTCACTGAACTTCTGACTCCACGTCAGATAAAGGTGGAAACATTAGGAGAGCGTAAGGCTAAAGTTGTATTGGAACCTTTTGAAAGAGGTTTTGGTCATACTTTAGGCAACTCTCTACGTCGAATACTACTTTCTTCCATGCCTGGTTGCGCGGTTGTTGAAGTTGAAATAGACGGTGTACTACATGAGTACACAACCATTGAAAATGTCCAAGAAGATGTGATTGACATTCTTCTTAACCTTAAAGGACTAGCCATTAAACTAGAAGAAAAAGATGAAGCTGTTCTTATTCTTCAAAAGAAAGGTGAAGGGCCGGTTACCGCTGCTGATATTGAAGAGCAGACAGGTGTTGAAATTGTCAATCCGGAGCATCATATTGCGACTTTGACTAAAAAAGGTTCATTAAGTATGCGCCTTATCGTTAGAAAAGGTCGAGGATATGAGACTGCTGCATCTCGTAAAGACGATGAAGATGAGAGCTTAAGTATAGGCAGGTTGCATTTAGATGCATCTTTTAGTCCGGTGCGTCGAGTGTCTTATGTCGTTGATTCTGCTCGAGTTGAACAACGTACGAACCTTGATAAGTTGACTATCGATCTGGAAACTAACGGAACGGTTGAACCTGAAGAAGCGATCCGCCGTTGTGCGACAATCCTTCAGCAGCAACTGGCCGCATTTGTTGACCTGAAAGATGAGAAACAGGCAGAGCCTGAAAAAGAAGAGCCGGAAATTGATCCCATTCTTCTACGTCCCGTTGATGACTTAGAATTAACGGTTCGATCAGCGAATTGTTTGAAAACAGAAAACATTCATTACATTGGTGATTTAATCCAACGTACTGAAGTCGAGCTACTGAAAACGCCTAATCTAGGTAAAAAGTCGCTAACCGAAATTAAAGATGTGCTCGCTTCACGCGGCTTGTCTTTAGGTATGCGTCTGGAAAACTGGCCACCAGCGAGTATTCTCAACGAAATTTAATCTTTATCGTATCTAGTAGAATATGTACCGGGTGGTTTAAAGATGAAAATTATAAAACCCTGCTTTTATCGGCGGGGTTTTATTCTATCTAGACTCTTTAACTGATTATTTCGGAACTAAGAGCTAATAACATAAACTAAATAATATCAGTACTGACTTTTTGGTTTGATTTGAAAAGTAATAGGTTGATAAATTAAGAAAGGGTTTTAATCATGCGCCATCGTAAAAGCGGTCGTCAATTAAATAGAAACTCAAGCCATCGTCAGGCAATGTTTCGCAATATGTCAGTTTCAATGATTGAACACGAACTGATCAAAACAACTCTACCTAAAGCTAAAGAGCTTCGTCGTGTCGTTGAGCCTCTAATCACTTTAGCTAAAGAAGATTCAGTGGCTAATCGTCGTTTGGCTTTCTCTCGCACTCGAAGTAAAGAAGCGGTAGGAAAGTTATTTGACGAATTAGGTCCTCGTTACCAGGAACGTCCAGGTGGATACTTAAGAATTATCAAAGCAGGTTTCCGTACTGGTGATAAAGCGCCTATGGCATATGTTGAGCTAGTAGACCGTCCAATCATCGAAGATGAAGAAGAAGAGTCTGAAGAAGATTAAAAAGTGATAGATAGTATTTTAGGGTAATAATTTAGATTTTTTAGAAGGATCAGAATAACTCATTTTTAGCCGGGTTTATCCCGGCTTTTTTATGTGCTCAATTCGGGGTCCTATTAGGATTTTGAAATTGTTGTTCGGTGGCGAACAAAAAATATTGCCGCAAAAAGAAACATTAGCAGTGCACCAAACTGTGAGCCGCTCATTGTTAAAATGATCTTAGGATTGCTACTGACAAATTCCACCAGAAAGCGGCAGGCCCCCCACAGGCCTAATAATACGAAGAATTGTGAATAAGGAATATTGTTTTTATTTTGACGTTTTAGCAAAATAGCAAAAATAACTAAAGAATACGCTATTTCATATAACGGAACCGGGTGCACATGTAGACTGGTTGGCGCGATCCCTTGAGGGAAACTCATAGCCCAAGGTAGATCGGTGGTTATTCCATAACAGTCATCTCCAGACAAAAAGCAGCCGATCCTAGCAATCGCATAAGCCAAGATTGCCGCTGGAGCTGCGGCATCCAATATTTGACTGAGTTTGGCTTTATGGAAATAAGTAAATAGATAGGTGGCAATCATTGCGCCAAGGATCGCCCCTTGACTGGAAAATCCCGTACCACTTAACAACAATGACTGTTTTTCTGGATTTTTAAGTATAAACATCAACTTAGCGCCCAAAACACCAAATACCAGTAACAATATGATTAATACTTCTGTATTCGAAATTGCTGGTTTGCTCTTTTCAAGCGTATTGAGAAAAAACCAGCGACCGACCAAATATGCAACTGCGAGCATCAAACCATAGCTGCCGATGGTAAAGCTGTCTGATTTTATCAAATAGGGGAACATTTACGGAGTACTTTATTAGAAGTAATAGTTTCTAATTTTAAGACGGTTAGAATCATTTGTCTAATTTTTCTATTAATACCAGTAGATTTCTATTTTTGTGTTCTGCCTCACAATCTTGCCAATATGATGATTTTAAAGGCTTTTTATAGGCTAAAAAATTCAATTTGAATTTTTTAGCCAAATCATCTATGTTATATTCTCATCTGTAGCGGAATTAGTTTACCGAAGAACGGAGATATGTCTAAAAAGGCCGTTCTACTCTATTCGGCTTTTATGGCAGGTTGGACTAACATATATTATTAATAGCCCCATAAGGTATGGTGCAACAGGGAGAGCCTCAATTGAAAGTAGTCGCTGCTAGCAGGTTAATCGAAGCACAGATCAGATACCCATCCGCCCACGAACACATTCAGGGTTGGTATCAAATTATAAGTAATACTGATTTTCATTCACCTGAGGATTTAAGAAAAGTTTTTGGAGATATGCGAGGATTTAATTCATCATTTAAGTTTCCTATCCCAGAATCAAAGCTGCTAGCACAAACATTGATCAATTTTACAGCGCAAGTTGTTTTGATTGAAGATGTTCTTCCTGGAAATCACTGAATATAAATAGAGAATGTCAAAAACATAATTTGATAGCAACCAGCTCTAAATCATTAGGCATAGGTATGGCAGAACCTATAAGGACAGATAAAAGCGTCAGTTTGATACCCCAATAAGACTACTTCTTAGCTTCTTTTGATCGGCATTAAAGGAAGTTTGGGTATAACATAGGGAAAAGACAATGAATGAATCACTTGAAAACGCAATGCAGCACTGGAATATGGTAGCACCAGCGATTGATTGTCCTAAAAATAAACAAGATTATGAAACTTTGTTAACCAATATCCAAGATGCTATTGAACTGGTCGAAAACCGTGAAAAAAATCCTCTAATTGGGCTAATTGAAGCAATGGCCAACGCTGCGCAAAAATACGAAAAAAATAAATTAAAAGCGCTTAATGGCGGTGCAATCGTTGCGTTAAAGTATCTAATCAAATTACATGGTATACGTCAGTCAGAATTAAAAGAGATCGGTAGTCAGGGTGTCGTTTCCGAGCTTCTTAGTAGAAAGCGAGAGCTTACTCTGAGGCATGTGAGAGAGCTGGCAAAAAAATTCAACGTATCACCTAACGTTTTTGTTGAAGAATAAATCCAGTCCTATCGGCTACATTTTTGTCAACGTTAGTCATTGGATTATGGGCCCGAGTAGGCGTTGGTAAAGTTGACAGATCGCTAGGTAAAGTCATTTTGTGGTCAGATAATACGTTTACTATAGTTATCAAAATCTTGATTTAACCGATAACCGAGCGATTCGTAAAGTGATTTTGCCTTATAGTTGTTGACGGCTGTTGCTAGCTTAATCGAAAAAATAGATCTTTGCTTCGCTTGCTCTTGCAGGTATTTCATCATTTTTTTTGCGCAACCAGTTTGTCTTGCTGATGAATCAATAAAAAGATCATTCAAAATCCAGATCGGCTGCATTGCCACTGAGGAAAATGATGGGTAGACTTGTAAAAAACCAACGGCGGAGTTTTTTTTAAGAGCTAGAAATATCAAAGAATCTTGTTGGACCAATCGATCATTCACAAAATTCTCAGCAGCTATTCTATCACTAGACATTTTATAAAACATTCGGTATTGATCAAACAAGAAAACCACTTGTTGGAGGTTTTTATGCCCCGCCTGAATGATTTTATACATGAAACATTTCCGTTAGCTACTTTGCTGCGTCTTCAAGAATATTGTTCACTATAGAAATCAGTGTAAATATAAATATTATCACGACAACAACACCGACAAAAATGTAGTTGCCGAGATGACCTTTCTCAAAATCACGTTCACGATTTTTATCGCTTTGTATGCCGATCATCGCGGCCAAAACACTTAAAATGACACTAATCATTCCTGGGGGATCTTGTTCTTCTTTTTGGTTTTCTTTATCCTTCACGCAAAAAAACTCCGCTGACTGATCTTTCTTGGTTATTCTGAGTTTAACCTAAAATATCATTCAATTTCTAGAAATATCACTAAAATTCACTATGCTTGGTGTTTTGTATTTTATAAGGTTGTTTAACCTGTCATAGGAAAAATCAGTTGAAGCACTTTTCCACGACTTCAACTGATTATTCTAATAACACTAATGATGTTGAGTAAGCGTTTATACCAATTATGATGGTTGATTGTTTCCGTTGATATTAAGTTTTCCTGTTTGTCGGGATTAATAGCCGTGTTTTTTCAAAATTATGAAGATGATTGTCGGTTATTATCTACCAGGTTAGCGTTTAATTTTTGATTGAGCTGAGTGATCAGTATGGCCATTTCTAGAGATTGCTCAGCGTTTAATCGGGGATCGACCAAGCTCTTATAAGCCTTTTGTAAATCTAACTCCGTTAGCCCTCGTGCGCCACCAATGCATTCAGTGACGTTTTCGCCAGTGAGTTCTATATGTACGCCGCCTAAATGACTATTATTTTCCTGATGGATCTGAAAAGCCTCGGTTAATTCATTAATTATGGCATTAAATTGTCTGGTTTTGCGACCTTGCTCTGTTAATGATGTATTTCCATGCATTGGATCGCAACACCAAAGCGGTGTTCTTCCTTCCTTTTGCATCAATGAAATCATTGGAGGTAAATGCTGTCTTATCTTATCCTGACCAAAACGAGTGATCAGGGTCAGTCGCCCGGGGCTATTATCAGGGTCCAGAATATTGACTAAATTAAGTAAGTACTCAGCTTTCATACCCGGTCCAATTTTTATTGCTATCGGGTTTTCGATGCCGCGCATATATTCCACATGAGAGGAGTCAAGCTGGCAGGTTCGCATGCCTATCCATGGCATATGAGTGGATAGATTGTACCAACGCCCTTGGTCGCATTGCCGAGTGAGTGCTTGTTCATAATGTAAGTGCAATGCTTCGTGGCAAGTAAAAATCTTATCTTTTACGCTCGGTTGGTTACTTTGTAGGGTTAAGTTTTTTAATACCGATTGTGAGTATTTAATTTTATCTAAGATTTCATGATATTCATGCGCCTTGGCCGAATGAGTGACAAAATCCAGATCCCAGTTATCCACATTGGAAAGGTCGCTGAAATGGTTATCTAGTAACGTGCGTAGATAATTTAGAGTCAATGAGGCAAAAGAGTAACCTTTTAATAGTCGTTCAGGATCTGGCTGTCTTTGTTGCTTATTAAATTCTGCGCCGTTTATCAGATCGCCTCGATAACAAGGCATCGTTATTCCATTAATTGTTTCTGTTTCGGCTGAACGAGGTTTTGCATATTGACCTGCCAATCGACCGATTTTTATCACCGGTTTGTTCAGTCCATAAACGAGTATGAGCGACATTTGTAATAAAATTTTTAACTTATCGGTGATCGCTTCAGCGTTACAATCGGAAAATAATTCAGCACAATCGCCACCTTGCAACACAAAACTTTGATTGACGGCAGCGCTGGCTATTTTGTTTTTTAATTCCTCAATTTCTTGAACACTGACTAATGGCGGCAATTGTGACAACTCCTTAATCGTTGCATCAAGTTGCTCTATATTGGAATACTGAGCCTGTTGAACGAGACGATAAGTCTGCCAAGACTCAGGATGCCAAGAATTAGACGGGTCAGAATTTTGTTTGCCCGATTGTTGTGGGTCTGATTTGGGTAGAGATGTTTTCATCTTGAGGCTATCTATTTAGGATCTATTCGGATTATAGTAATATGCTTGATAAAGATCGAGCTATAGACTGAGTAATATTGTTCGGATTTGTAACAATCCTTCCATAAACACCCCAACATCCCCAACTAAGTTTGGCAATGATAAAGAGAGTAAGCACCAGAATGGCAAAAAGCAAAATTCAATATGTGTGCAATCAATGTGGTGCTGTTTCACCCAAATGGGGAGGTCAGTGTAGTGATTGCGGTCAATGGAATTGCATGGTTGAACAGATAGAATCTGGTAAAACACCAACAACGGGTCGTTTTGCCGGTTATGCTGGCAACCAAAACCAGCTGCAAAAATTAAGTGAGGTTAAACATTCCGACACGGTAAGAATTGCCACCAGCTTGAGTGAGTTGGACAGGGTATTGGGTGGTGGGTTAGTACCAGGCTCGGTGGTACTCTTAGGGGGAGATCCAGGGATTGGCAAGTCGACCATACTGCTTCAATCTATGTGTCGATTGAGTGAAACGCTCAATGCTATCTATGTAACGGGGGAGGAGTCAGCTCAACAAATTTCAATGCGGGCTAAACGTCTGGGTCTTAATGGTGATAACTTGAGTCTGTTAACTGAAACCAAAGTAGAAACGATTATAGCAACCGCGCAAAGGGATCAACCACAGGTGATGGTGATTGATTCGATTCAAACGATTTACACCGAATATCTACAGTCAGCTCCAGGTGGTGTTGCTCAAGTGCGAGAAAGTACCGCGCAATTGGTCAGGTTCGCCAAGCAAAAAGGGATCGCATTGTTTGTGGTGGGCCATGTAACCAAAGATGGTTCACTCGCTGGACCCAGAGTTCTAGAGCATATGGTAGATGCAGTACTTTATTTTGAGGGAGAAAGAGACGGTCGCTATCGCATCTTGCGAGCCGTTAAAAATCGATTCGGCGCGATCAACGAATTAGGTGTTTTCGCCATGACCGAAGAGGGGCTTAAAGAAGTGCAAAATCCATCCGCTATTTTTCTATCAAGATATCAGCAGGCTTCTCCAGGCAGTGTTGTAACCGTTACTTGGGAAGGTTCGAGGCCGTTGTTAGTGGAAGTGCAGGCATTGGTTGATGAAGCGCATGGTAGCCACCCTAAACGAGTCGCTGTTGGCCTTGATCAAAACAGATTGGCCATGCTACTGGCTGTATTGTCTCGTCATGGAGGTGTTTTTTGTCATGATCAGGATATTTTTTTAAATGTGGTTGGCGGCGTTAAAGTGATGGAAACCAGTGCTGATCTATCCCAACTGATCGCTATTGTTTCCAGCTTGAAAAATCAAGTGTTGCCTCAAGATCTGATTGTTTTTGGCGAAGTTGGTTTAGCTGGAGAAATAAGACCGGTTCCCAATGGTCAGGAAAGGATCAAAGAAGCGGTAAAACATGGATTTCGTAAAGCCATCGTACCAAAATCGAATGCGCCTAAAGGCAATATTAAAGGAATGGATATCAAAGTGGTCAGTAACTTACAACAGGCTTTACAGGTCTTGTCAGAAATTTAAACTATTTAGAATTCAGGTATTTTCAGTACACAAAGTCGCTAAATCGCGGTCTAAAATAGCGGAGTCACCGGAATTGAGTTCGACAACTTTCCGTAGATGAGTGATACTGTCTAAATCGATGTTTTGGCAAACAAAACCTAAATTTTCCGGATGTTGATGGGTTAATTTAAGGGTCATATTGATATGATGTTGTTGGTCAGATAATGGAATTTCCAGTTGGTAAATGGTATCGAGTTTAGAGCGCAAAACGCCATGTGGGCGTAACAAAACACCATGTATAGACAGATCTACAACCTGACAGGCAAATGATTGGTTATCTTTTGATAGTTTTGCCGTGGTATCAAAGCTAACCCGCTTATAATGGCGTCTTTCTTTATCCATGAGTTTTTATCTCAAGTTTGGCTTTCAAGACTAACTTTAGCACAAAAAACTCTATTTGGTAGCAGTGTCGTGTTATTTTTGTAGCCAATCACATTTTTCCAAGATTATTTTAGGATACAAGTAACCATTAAAAAATATATGAGAGTAAACCAATAATGACCATCCAATGGTATCCCGGGCATATGCACAAAGCCCAGAAAGAAATTAAAGAGGCCTTACCAAAAGTTGATCTGGTCATTGAAGTGGTCGATGCGCGCATTCCTTATAGCAGTACTAATCCAATGGTCGCTGAGTTTCTTGCTGCGAGTGATAATCCCAAACCAGTCATCAGAGTTCTTAATAAGAGTGATTTAAGCGACTCAAAAGTGACCGAATTGTGGAGCCAAGCTTTTGATAGCCAGCATGGCACTAAATCATTGCCGATCAGCTGTAAACAACCGGAACAAGTAAAAAAAATTGTTCGTTTGTGTCATAAGATCTTTCCCAAGTACCTTGAAAAAGGAAAGCCGATAAAAGCAATGATTATGGGTATCCCAAATGTTGGCAAGTCGACCATTATTAACATTCTATCAGGTCGAACGATTGCCAAAGTGGGTAATGAACCAGCGGTGACCAAAAGGCAACAACGGATTGATTTAGATAATGGCATTATTTTGTTCGACACTCCGGGTTTTTTATGGCCAAAAATAGAAAACATAAATAGTAGCTATCGACTAGCAATCACGGGCGCGATAAAAGACACGGTACTTGAATATGGTGATATTGCCTATTATGCGGCTGAATATTTTTTAGAATATTATCCTCAATCATTAAAAGAAAATTTTCAACTAGAAGATGATCTTATAAAAAATGGATCACAAGATATCACACGGCTACTCGAATTTATCGGGCGAAAACGGGGGTGTTTACAAGCGGGTGGTCGGATTGATTTGGATAGAGTTTGTAAAATATTGATTAATGAATTTAGAAATTTCACCATGGGACCGATCAGCCTAGAATTGCCTGAAATGGTAGAAAAAGAATTAGTCGAGGTTGAAGCTCGGTTATTGGTTAAATCTGAGAAAGAAATCAATCGAAAAAAGAAAAAAAAGAGGCGTCGATAGGCAAAATATGTTTGATCCAAAAAACCTTAAAAAAATCGCCAATATGGTTATGCCCTTCGGTAAATACCAAGGGCGCACTCTTATTGAACTACCGGAACCTTATTTGGTTTGGTTTGCCAGAAATGGATTTCCACAAGGCAAGATCGGTGAGTTGCTTCAATTAACCTATGAAATAAAAGTGAATGGGCTGGAAAAACTCATTTATCCTTTGCAGGAAAAATAAACAGTGGCGAATAAAATAGATCAGCCAGAAATCAGTTTGACCGGGATCAGAATCTATCCAGTTAAATCACTTGCTGGTATATATCTTGACCAAGCTGAAGTACAACCTCAAGGTTTACAGGACGATCGGCTTTTTATGTTGGTTGATGAAAAGGGGCTATTTATTACCCAAAGAAAATATCCTCAATTGGCATTAATCAAAGTGCAGCCAATGGAGAATGGGTTTAATTTTAGAGTCGGAAACAACTTACCTCTAGTTATCCAAGATGTTAATTTTGAAACCAAAACTTTGAATATCAAAATATGGCAAGATGAATGTATTGGATTAGTTGCTGATGAAAAAGTGAATCAATGGTTTAGTCAGTACTTAGGTTTTCCGGTGAAGTTAATTAAATATGACTATCGAACGCCCAGAGCAAGTGATCCCCATTATTCCCTGCCTAGCGACATCGTCAGTTTTGCTGATGGTTTTCCGTTGTTAGTTATGTCTCAATCATCTTTAAGTGATTTGAATTCAAAATTAGAATCGCCGGTTACTATGACTAATTTCCGACCCAATATTATTGTTAATGGATGCGCGGCCTTTGCGGAAGACGATTGGCAGCAGATCCGCATTGGGGAGGTTGTTTTTGATGCCGTAAAACGGTGTAGCCGTTGTGTATTAATCACCATTAATCCAGAAACGGGCATCAAGAGCGACAAAGGACAGCCGCTTAAAACCTTAAGTCAGTATAGAAAAGGTGATGGTGGAGTCTTATTGGGTATGAATCTTATACCGCGGTCAAAAGGTGTTATTCGAGTGAATGATAAAATTGAAATTATCAACTTATTTGATTAGCATCATTTATCACCTATGTTATCATCTATCCAAAACAATCGGTTTAAATGCATCACATACTAAATATTATCACTGATCATCACACGTATTTACAGGAAGCAAAATGAGATATTTTACAGGAAACAAGATAAAAATGATTGGTATTTTATTAACTTTGGTAGTGCTCTCTGGTTGCATGTCCATTAGTATCAATGAAGATACCTTTCTAAGACCTCGAACGGATACTATTTTATACACCATGATTACAACCCAGCAAGTTACAGCAACTAGACTAGCTCAAATAACGGGGTATCCCGTGTCAGATGTAAAAAAGTCGTTAAACAAACTGCTGGATGATGGATTCGTTTTTACCTCGATCTCAGAAGATCAATTAGTGTGGAGCCTATCGGATAAACAGTTGCATAACGAGGCTGACTACATTGAGAAAGTCAAAGGTTTTTCAATACAAAACATTAATAAAAAATCAGGCACTCATAATATTGCCGAACATTATTTTGATGATAAAAATTTGTATTATGTATCCATTTTGGCTAAAAACCCTGAAGTAATCATAGTCTTTTTTGGTGGAAATGGCTTTAGAATTAATCCGGAGGTTCATGAAGTCATTACTAGTCTTATAGATAAGAATACAAGTTTATATTTAATGGACTATAGAGGTATAGGTAACAGCAAAGGTAAACCTTCGATTGCTTCAATGGGTGAAGATGCGGTTGATTTTGTAACCTTTGTAAACCAGAAACGTGTGACAGGAACTCGGGTTATTTATTATGGTATGTCATTAGGTAGTTTTGTAGCGACATATGCTGCGTCGAAAGTAAAACCAGATGCGTTAATTCTTGAATCGACAGCGACCAACCTTGATGATTGGATCGAATTTAACATTCCATGGTATGCAAAGTGGTTTCTAAATGTAGATGTTTCGCCTGAAATGGCCGCGATAGACAATACAAAATTGCTTCCTGAACTGGGTATTCCTGTATTGATATTAACTGGAACTGAGGATAAAGTTACACCGAGCGAAATGGCGCAAGTTTTATGTAAAAGCATCAAAAAAAATAATCATATTTGTGAGTTACAGACCTTCGTTGGTGCAGGTCATACGGATATCAATAGCCATTCCCAATATAGAAGAGTGATAGATGGTTTTATTGCTAAAACTATTCTTACAACGACGTCTAAAACATCGGCGGCCGAGCTGTAAAAACAACCTCATTATTTGATCGTTGTAGAAGGAAAAGCAATCAATGAAAAACAGAAAAATTGTGGTGACAGGTGTAAAAATTTATTATCACCAGTGGGGGTGAACATACTTTTATTAATGTATGCAGGGTTTGAACGGTTGTACCATATCTCGTAATAAAGATACTCGGAGAAAAATTGTAATTTTTTTTCTAAAAATCTAGATGACTCTGTTATGGGAGAAGGGGTGGCAATGTTAGTTTTGGAAAATGAAGAGCGAACGATAGAAATAGAGAATATAGAAAAAAGGAAGTTGTTTAATGTAAAATGAGATTTATACTCTCATTTACCCAAAATAAAATGAAAATATCCAACAATATATCACTCAATCTTGACGAAATCGAGCTGACCGCCATTCGTGCTCAGGGTGCTGGCGGCCAAAATGTCAACAAAGTATCCTCTGCCATCCACCTTCGTTTTGATATTCAAAGTTCATCATTACCTGATTTTTATAAAGAACGCTTGCTCGCCATGTCCGACAGCCGACTAACGGCTAATGGGGTATTAGTCATCAAAGCCCAGAAATACCGAACCCAAGAAAAAAACAAGCAAGATGCATTGGATCGCTTGGTGGCCATTATTCAACAGGCGACGCAACAGCAAAAAAAGCGAAAACCCACCAAACCCAGTCGCTCATCTCGGAAGAAACGATTAGACAATAAAAACAAGCATGGTCAAAATAAAAAGTTGAGGGCCAAACCTCAATTTTAATTTTTATGGTTTATCTATTGCTAATTCATCGAATAATAGTTGAGGATTGAAGATGAATCGATAAGTTTATGTCGCTCTTTTTCAATACCGTGTGTAGAAAAATTAGGTACGAAAATGCGTATTATCACATCATGATCGTAGTATTGAGGTAATTTCGAACTATATTATTAAAAAAGCGATCTGATCGGTTGTTCGTTATGGTTTTGGCCTTTCTTTTGAATAGCCTAGTGCACTCTATCCACCTTCCCGCTTTTGGTTACATCCAAGCGACCAATAGGAAGAAAAATATTTCTTTGTAGTTGTGATTTTGGTCTAAGCTTACAAAAGGTTAAAAAATAACGGAGCAGACTGTTTCCTGGAAAATACTATGAGCTTACGAACTAAAATTATGATTTCATCCAGTATCTTGGCGTCAATTCCCGTTATTATCTCGTCTTTGACAATTGGTTTTCTGGCATCAAATGATAGTAACTTGGCTCTGAAACATGCTGCGGAAGCTAGAATTACTTCAACAAGAGATATAACAAAAGGGCGAATAGAAGATTATTTTTCAACGATTCAAAAACAGGTACTCACTTTAAGTCACGATCCAACCATGATACAAGCTGCGACTGATTTTACTGCCGCTTTTAAAGAGTTCAGTTCACAATCAGATATTTCTGCTAATGTCGCAAAGGTAGAGCTATCAAATTACTATCGATCCGTATTCTTGCCAGAGTATCAATCTAAAAACCGGGACAAGAAAGTAAATGTGGATTCGTGGATAGATTCTCTAGGAGAGGATAGCATCTTACTTCAACATCGATTTATAGCGGCTAATCCTAACCCTTTAGGGCAAAAAGATAAGTTAAGTGATTTAGGGGGACAGTCAAGTTATGGAAGCTACCATGCTAAATATCATCCTATCGTTAAAGAATACTTGGACGAGTTTGGATACTATGACATTTTTATAGTCGATAATGAATCTGGCAACATTGTTTATTCGGTCTTTAAAGAGTTGGATTTTACTACATCACTCAAAAATGGTAGTTTTTCCTCCTCAGGTCTTGGGAAGGTATTTCAACAATCGCTTCAAACAACAGAAACGACTTCCATCGTCGATTTTGAACCTTATGGCCCATCTTATGAACAGCCAGCCTCATTTATTGCCGCCCCAATTTATCAAAATGGCAACAAAATAGCGGTGCTCATATTTCAGATGCCAGTCGATGCAATCAATAACATTATCACTTATGGTCAAAACTGGAAAGGTAGCGGGTTGGGAGATTCGGGTGAGTCTTATCTCGTCGGCCCAGATCACAAGAGTCGTACTTTAAGCCGTTTTTTGATAGAAGATAAAGCCGGTTATCTTGAACAGCTTAAAAAGCAAGGTGTTACAACCGAGTTAATCGGTTCTATCGCAGCAAAAAATACCAATATAGGACTACAAGAAATATCGACGCCTGGAGTCGAACAGGCGCTGGGTGGAAATGTTGGTTTTGATATTTTTCCTGACTACAGGGGGGTCAACGTTCTCTCTGCTTATTCGCCCGTACAAATCAAAGGGTTGAAATGGGTAATACTAACTGAAATTGACGAATCAGAAGCATTTAAGGCGGCCCATCAACTTACAAACAAAATCACTAAAACTTCTATTTTGGTAATACTCATTTTATTAGCTGTAGGATTGGGAGTAGGTGCCTTGTTTGCAAACAAAATCACTAAACCAATCATTGGTTTTAGCCAATTGCTACAAAAAATAGAGAGTGAATCCGATTTAACCCTCCGTTCTGACTTTGTATCCAAAGATGAAATTGGCGCTGCAACAAAGTCACTTAATCAAATGTTAGATAAATTTCACAAAAGCCTAAAAGAAGTTTCATCTGCGACCACCAAAATTGCAACTACAGCCAAGCAAACATCGCGAATTAGTAAAGAAACTAGAGCGAATATATCTGAACAACAAGTCGCAACGGAACAAGTCGCTACCGCAACGAATGAGCTCACCTTGACGGTTCAGGAAGTCACTAAAAATATTAGCAGGACTGCAGAATCCGCCAACAGAGCCTATAGCGAAACGATAGTTGGAGACAAGGTAATCAAAAACGCTATTTCAGATATATCCGATTTTGCCAGTGAAATATCGCAAGCTGCTGACTCAATTCATCAATTAGAAGTCGATACAGGAAATATCAGTCAGGTGGTAGATGTAATAAAAAGCATAGCCGATCAAACTAATTTATTAGCTCTCAATGCGGCCATTGAAGCTGCTCGTGCAGGAGAGCAAGGGCGAGGTTTTGCTGTTGTAGCCGATGAGGTAAGAACGTTGGCCGGGCGTACTCAAGACTCCACTAAAGAAATCAACCAAATGGTAGAGCAGTTGCAAGCGAGCGCGCAAAACTCTGTACTAAAAATTAATAAAAATAAGGAACAAATTCAACGAGTTGTTGAGCACGCAAATGCAGCGGGTGAATCACTCTCTAATATTTCTAGCGCGGTTGATGAAATTAATCAAATGAGTACTCAAATTGCAGTAGCTTCGGAACAACAAGTGAGCGTGACGGAAGAAGTTAATCAAAATTTAGTTCACATTACCGAGATTGCGGACAGGACCGCTACGGGCTCGCGTCAAACATCGCTTTCAAGCGAAGAACTGGCAAGCTTAGCAGCCACGATGAGTGGTTTGGTTGATCAGTTTAAAGTCGACTAGTTTTTTTAAGGCATAACAATATAACATTCAATACTTCGCACAGGAGAACAAACATGAGCACGAAAATACGTCCTCTTTTAGTTACCTCAATACTTCTTGCAATATGCAGCCATCAATCCCTTGCCGAAGTCAGTACCAATTTAGGTGTGGTCTCACAATACCACTTTAGGGGAATTCAGCAAACGACGGGTGCATCGACTAGTGCTGGAGTTGACTATGAAAAAGATAATTTCAGTTTAGGAGCTTGGACTGCCGATGTCGATGATGGATTAGAAATTGACTTATATGGTCGTTACGGAATTGAACTCGACGGTGGGATAAATTTGGGGTTTGGTGCAACAAGCTATCAATATACAGGTGATTTTGATTCCGCTTACAACGAAATTAATTTGAGCGCTAGTTATAATAATTTTAGTCTTGGATATAATATTGGAAAGTGGGATGGCGTTGTTGGCAATGAAGCTGCTACAGAAAATGATTACACTATATTAACCCTTGGGTTCGAATATAATGGTTTTTCAGGCGATCTCGGATTTTATGGCGATGAGGCAGAAGGCGAATATTTTGATCTTTCGTATGGTACGACCATAGGCGAATTTGATGTCAGTGTGGGATTAGTTGTAAGTGGTAGCGATTTAGATGATGATGAATCATTGTACCTTTCTTTCGGTAAGACCTTTGACTTAAATTAATCAGTTGGATCACGAGAAATAGCGCCACTCCAAAGGAGAAAAAATGGAATATGTCAAGGTGACATTTAAACAAGATAGAGCCGTCATCATGGACGACCAAGCTAACGGTCGTACTAATGAAGTTCTACGAGTGGGTGCAGGGATCCATACTTTCACTTTAGGTGGTGAAAAGAATTTTTCTCCGGAAGAAATAACTTGTGAAGTTTTTGGTACTAGCGAGATTGAACCTGAAATAATCAACTTTGAGGTGGATGATGATGAATAAATCAGTCATGAAACCTTCAGCTCTAAATAATCTAATCAAGTTTGTGTTTATCTTGCTGGTGCTTGTGGTGTCTGGTTGTGCGTCTTACCAGAAAAATTTACCGCTTCAACAGGTTCAGCAGGATAAAGGGTATCGTTATCAAGTGCTTGATGAAAAGAGTAAAAATAATACTGATAGTCTGTTTGTGGTTGTCAGCTTTTCTGGCGGTGGTACTCGGGCTGCGGCTTTATCCTACGGAATTTTGGAGAAATTAAGAAATACATCGATCGTATGGAAAGGGGTCTCTAAATCTTTACTGGATGAGGTGGATATTATTTCTTCGGTGTCTGGTGGCAGTTTCACTTCGGCCTACTATGGACTCAATCGGCAAGCGATTTTTAACGGTGATTATGAAGATAATTATTTAAAGAAAGACATTGAGCACGATCTTTTTTTGCAGCTGTTAAATCCCATCAACTGGTTCAAGTTGTTATCATCTGATTATGGTCGTAGTGACCTAGTCAACGAGTATTATCAGGAACAATTATTTGGCCATAAGACCTTTGCCGACCTGCAACAAAAGGGAAAGCCATTTTTGATGATTAACGGCACGGATATGACCACTGGCGGCCAGTTTCCTTTTATTCAGGATCAGTTTGATCTTCTCTGCTCCGATCTATCGTCTTATCCAGTCTCTAGAGCGGTGGCTACTTCATCGGCATTTCCTGGATTATTAACCCCGTTAACTTATAAAAATTACGCTGGAGATTGTCACTATAAGGAGCCGAGGTGGGTAAAAAACGGTGCATTGTCTGGTGCTTTTAATCCTAAATTAGTTCAATTTGTGGATGACCGACGTTCTTATTATGTGGCTAATAAGGAAACTGGCAAAAGGGATTATGTGCATATGATGGATGGTGGGGTGGCGGATAATATCGGTATGCGAAGTTTGACCTTGGGTTTGGAAGATGCCGGGCCGTCTTACAGTATTTTAAGGCGGATCAATCAAAAGGAAATTGAAAAATTAGTGGTGATTGTTGTGAACGCAGCAACAGATCCTGCAACGGGATTAGATAAGACGGCATCGATACCGGGATTAGTGACCACGGTGATTACTTCGGCGACCGTCCCTTTGGATAACTACACCTTTGATACCATCACTCGTACGGAAAATGCTATCGATCTGTTTACAAAAGATATCGGAAAGGTGGCGGCTTGTAATAGGGTATTGAAAGATAAATGTCCTACAGCTAAGCCATTGCAAGCGCCGGGAGAAATTGATAGTTATATGAGCGTGGTGACTTTTAATAGTATAAGTGACCCGGATGAACGTTTTTGGTTTAAGAATTTGCCGACGAATTTTAATTTGCCTTCGGAGACGGTTGATAAGTTGATCGAGGTTGGAAAGGATTTGTTAGGGAAGACTAAAGGGTATAAAGGGTTGATTAGGGATATTGGGGAATAGTAATTGTAAATTGACTTGCTGACGTCATTGTCAATAACGACATAGACAGAGTAAAAATCTATTAGTTTTATAGATATATCGAATATTTAATTGAGAAGATAATAATGGCTTTACCCAGCATTCATTTTGTCTATAGTTGCATTGTTGTCGTAATATTAATTGTTGGTCTGGTCATTCACCGACGAATTACTAGAAAACTACATCATGAATTACTTAATTCTAAAAATAATCATGCTGCTTCAATAGAACAAATGAACCTTCTTCAGGGACATTACATGAAGAATCTTGGCAACCTTGCCAACGAACGCAAAATCAGAGAAGACAGCGCACATAACCTATCTGATACTTTTCATTCTGCTTCACTAAAGTCTGAGGAGCTTTCAGAAGCACTCTCAAACATAAATATATTTATCGAAGATTCAAAGAAACCGGCAAATATGATTTCTAAAGCCGCTTTAAATACTAAAAGAGTTTCTCAGGACAGTGTTGAAATAGTGAATCAACTCAAAATACGAGTGAATAATCTTGTAAATGTTAGTGACGATTTAGATAAGTTGATCCTAAATATGCATGATATAGGTGATAAAACGAAAATAATTAGCAATTTTGCAGATCAAGCACAAATGCTTGCATTGAACGCCGCGATAGAGGCAGCAAGAGCTGGAGAAGTCGGTAGAGGATTCGCAATAGTCGCAGATAACGTTAGATTATTAGCGACTAATATTGGGAAATTTTCAGCTGATATTATCCAAATGATCACCTCTAGTACTCAGGAAATGGAAAAAAGCTGCAAAGATTCAAAAGATCAGATTAACCAATCCATTGAAGTCAGTAATTGTATCGCTGAATCATTTTCCTTGATATTAGACAATGTTGAATCTATTGAAGTTTCGTCTAAAAATTTAGATCAACAATCAGAAGTTATGAGCGAAACATTTAACAACATTTCTTCAAAAACATCTGATGCACTCGAAGAGCAAATCAAATTGCTAACAGATACAATTGGTGTAGTCACAGGAGTGAAAATAGAAGATATTTCACCAAAAGCTGTAGTTGATCGTTTGGATGAATTTGAAATAATTGATGTACGAAGGCCACAGGAATTTAGCGGTGATTTAGGTCATATAAATAATGCTCAGTTAATATGCTTACAGGACTCGTTTCAGAAAAAAATTCAATATTTTGACAGGTCAAAACAGTATCTTTTTGTCTGTAGAAGCGGTGGTCGTTCCGCACGAGCAGCACGTATGGCTTTAGGTAGTGGCTTTCAACATGTCTATAATTTAGATGGTGGTATGTTACGTTGGAACCAAGAGCTTGGTGACAGGTCTTAAAAAAGACACGCAACTCGGTTAACTTGCCGATGGCGTATTATTAAAAACAATCCTCAATAAGTTAGAACTTCAACTTAACGAATATAAAACAATTGAATGACAAGCGGATGATCGTCATTTTTCCGAGTATTTAATATTTATTTTTGTTTCCGGGTAAAAACAAATTCTTTATCATTACTCAATTTTTTACTGATCTTGTAACCTCCCAAATTAAAGGTCTTCAAGTCTTCTGGTTGATCAATTCGATTCTGAATAATATATCGGCTCATTAATCCACGTGCTTTTTTAGCAAAAAAGCTGATGATTTTATATTGACCATTCTTGAAGTCTTTAAAGACAGGGGTGACTATTTGGTGTGAAAATATTTTTGCTTTGATTGCTTTAAAATATTCATTTGATGCTAAATTAACTAAAACTTGCGAGTCGCTTTTATTCAATTCTTTTTCAATGGATTGGTTTAATGATCCGCCCCAAAAATCATACAGATTCTTTCCCGCATTATTTTCAAACTTAGTACCCATTTCCAAGCGATAGGCTTGCATTAGATCTAACGGTCTCAGTACACCATACAAGCCGGAGAGTATTCTTAAATGCTTTTGGGCAAATTCCAAGTCCTCATTCGATAAGCTATCTGCATCTAATCCAAGGTACACATCTCCTCTAAACGCAAATACTGAAGGGCGAGCGTTTTGGGGGGTAAAAGGGGTTGTAAATGCTTGAAAACGATCATAGTTTAAAACTGCTAGCTTATCACTTAATTTCATCAAACTGGCGATGTCCTGTGGAGCAAGTTTTTTAATTTGATCAATGATCTGCTGTGATTGTTTCAGAAAACGGGGTTTGCTTGTTTTGAGTGATGGGATCTGACTTTCAAAATCTAGGCTTTTTGCCGGGGAAATAACCGTTAGCATGTTATAGGATGTCTATTTAGGATTCATTTGGTGCCAAGGATAATACCAGAAAAAAACCTTGGTGCACGATAGAATTTAGCTATGATAATTGGGGTTACAAAATAGATTGAAAAGAGTGCAACCTGTCTCGTCTCATTTTTTTCACAACAGGGTAGTTGCCAAAGAGTGGTTAAATTTGATACGGTTAATCCAACTTGCTCAATTCACTGATTTAAAGTAGATTGGTGTTACCAATCCAAAATGATAAATTGTCAGTTAAATGAAATCAATCGCACCCTATTTATTTTGTATCTTTTTTTATTCTTCTTTTAGCCAAGCTGTAACCTTGGATCAAAAGGAGTCTTCAATAGTTGTTGAGATAGACAAAGAGATAAACCAATCGCTATCGCTGCTAAAAAAGGTTGTCAACATAAACAGCGGTACAATGAATTTTGATGGAGTTTTGAAAGTTGGGCGGATTTTTGAGCATGAATTGCAATCAATCGGCTTTCAAACCCAGTGGATAGACGGCAAGCCTTTTAATCGATCGGGTCATCTGTATGCTAGCTACGGTAACACGGGAAGAAAATTACTTTTGATTGGTCACCTTGATACGGTGTTTACCAAAAACAGCCCATTTCAGGCCTTTAAGGTCATTGATAAAAAACGGGTGGCTGGTCCTGGAATTACCGATATGAAAGGAGGTGATGTGGTGATGATTACCGCTTTAAAAGCGCTCAAGAAAAGCGGTGTGTTAGACAATCTGCAAATCAAAGTGATTATGACTGGTGATGAAGAAAAACGGGGTTCTCCCTATGGGATTGCCACTAAGGAATTGATCGAATCCGGAAAATGGGCAGATGTTGCGCTGGGATTTGAGGACGGTGATGGCAATCCAAAAACAGCCGTTATTTCCCGTCGTGGCGCAACTGGATGGCAACTAGTGGTGAATGGTCGTCCAGCGCATTCTTCTCAGATTTTTCGTGATAAGTATGGTGATGGGGCAATTTTTGAAGCAGCGCGAATTCTCAATAGTTTTAGAACAGAGTTATCCGCTGAGCCCAATTTAACCTTTAATCCAGGTGTCATTGTTGGCGGGACTAAAGCTGATTATGACTCCGCGCTAGCGGGTGGAAAGGCCTTTGGTAAAAGTAATGTTATCGCACAAACCACTCTTGTGAGAGGCGATATTCGAGCCTTGTCGCCAAAACAATTGAACGATGCACAAACAGTGATGAAGAAGATCGTTTCTGAAAATCTCCAACAAACCAGTGCATCGATCGAATTTTTACCGGGCTATCCACCGATGGCACCTAGTCAAGGCAATCAGAAGTTATTAATGATTTATAATCAGATAAGCATTGATTTGGGTTTGGGTGAAGTCCAGGCTGTTGACCCACGAAAAGCGGGCGCAGCTGATATTTCTTTTGTGGCCAATCATGTGGAAATGGCGCTTGATGGATTAGGGTTAATGGGCGCTGGCGGTCATACGGTGGATGAAGTGGCGGATATTGACACCTTAACCTCTCAAAGTAAGCGGGCGGCTATCCTGATGTATCGTTTATCAATTCAACCGTCGCTTGTGAAGAAATACTAGTCACTTAAAAAACGGCAACGCATGGTTTAAGCCCTGTCAAACAGTCAATCTATTACACACTTTCTTACATTTACTTTACCTAGTATTGACCGTCGTTTACACCCAATCATCTCAAATATGGCTGTAAATAGCGTATCATAGCGGTTTAATGATTTAATCTTGAACTGTAGCCTGTCGAATGAAAAATAATATAAATAAAACAATGAGTCATAAGCTCTTTATCTTTTCCTTAATTTTTACTTTGTTCTCTTGTAGCGGTAATGAATCAACCCGCGCAGCCGATCAGCAGTCGAATAAAA
Source organism: uncultured Kangiella sp. (assembly GCA_964454125.1). GTDB lineage: Bacteria > Pseudomonadota > Gammaproteobacteria > Enterobacterales > Kangiellaceae. The sequence continues at coordinate 86,756 of CAYVSL010000001.1, read as the reverse complement.
AGAAGGGTGGTAGCCAAAAAGCTGGCAAAACGATCCCGGTGGAAGTGAAACAGCCAACCAAGGGCCTTGCCGCCTCATATTACGTAACAACCGCAACCATTGAACCGAGTAGTGATGCCAAAATAAATTCTAGAACATCGGGCGTGGTTCAAAAACTATTACATGAAGAAGGGGATGACGTTAAAGCTGGTGAAGTGCTTCTGGTTTTAGACGATGATGATCAACAACTGCGTCTCAAACAAGCAGAGCAAAAGTTGGGCAGTGCTCAACGAGAATTTAAACGCTTAAATAAAATGAAAAAATCAGGGATGGTTTCTCCGACTGAATGGGAGACGACAGAGAACACTTTTAAAACAGCAGAAACTGACAAAAAATTGGCTGAATTAGCATTGTCATACACCAGAGTTGCAGCACCTTTTGACGGGAGAGTTGTTTGGAGGGAAGTTGATTTAGGCGCGCACGTTGGTCAAGGAGAACTGCTTTTTCGCATGATGTCTATTCGTCCTTTATTGGTGAGGGTTCATATTCCTGCCAATCGTTTAGGCATGGTTGCGCAAGGACAAATTGTCGAATTGAATCTTGACAATATCGCTCAACCATTAATTGCAAGTATTGAGTTAGTTAGCCCCATTGTAGATCCCACTTCCGGTACCATAAAAATTACTTTAACTATTGATCATTACCCCGCTAACGTTCGCCCGGGAGATTTTACAGAAGTTCATATGGTAACTGACCAACATCAAAATGCACTTCTGGTTTCTAGCGTGTCGATTATTGAGGAGCGAGGAAAACATTTTTTATATATCGTAGAAAATAATAAAGCGATCCGAAGACCCGTTACAACCGGATTTGTTATGAGCGAACTAACCGAAATCGTTGATGGGATCAAAGAAACAGATTTAGTGGTCACTAAAGGCCAAAGAACTTTAAATGATAATGTGTCGGTGAAGGTCTTATCTACAGAAAGAGCCTCTGTCGAAAGAGTACCACTGGAAAAAGCATCACAGGAAAAAATATCGGCTGACGCAAATATTAAAAATAAAAGAGATCAATCATGATTCGACAGCTCGTCGAATTTTCTGTCACTCGTCGAGTGACCATTTTAATGGTGTCGATTGCACTAGTTGCTTTTGGTCTGGTGGGATTATCGCGCCTGCCAATTAATCTATTGCCATCACTGAGTTATCCGTCATTAACCGTTCAAACCAAATTTTCTAATGCCGCGCCTGCGGAAATTGAACAACTGATCACCCGCCCAGTTGAAGAGGTGGTGGGCGTGCTTAAAGGGTTGAAACAAATTCATTCGGTTTCACGTTCCGGTATTTCTGAAGTGACTCTAGAATTTGGTTGGGAAGCTAATATGACCAACTTGGCAATGGATATCCGCGAAAAATTGGATCGATTGCAGTTGCCGTTAGATGCCGACACGCCTATTGTTCTACGTTACGATCCAGCATTAGATCCGATAATGAAACTCAGCTTAAGCGGTAATATTCCTTTAACCCGTTTACGCTTGCTTGGCGATAAAAAGGTGAAGGAAACCTTAGAGCGGATCGAAGGGGTTGCCTCGGCAAAAATACAAGGCGGCGAAGAGGAAGAGATCCACATTAATATTCATCAGGGCAAGTTGGCGGCCATGGGAATTGATCCTGAGCAATTAGGACAGTTACTCAGAAACTCCAATATCAATCGTCCAGGCGGTTCATTAAAAAATGAGCAAACCCAACTACTAGTCCGGACCTTAAATGAATATGATAATTTGCAGGAAATTAGAGATTTAAGAATTACCGCACCAGACAAACCCTCGGTACGACTAAGCGATGTAGCGGATGTCATTTGGGCTAGCAAAGATAAAGAAGAAATCGCCCGATTTGGCGGTGATGAAGGTATTTTGGTGTCCTTGTACAAAGAAGGGGATGCCAATACCGTTGATGTGGCCAATGCCGTTAAAGCCCAGATAGCTTCTTTGCAAAAAAAATTGCCTCTAGGGGTAAAAGTAGCGGTGCAATTTGATCAGTCACGATTTATTGAGCAATCTATCAGTGAAGTCAAGCAGTCATTATTATTGGGTGGATTGTTGGCGATCGGTGTTCTTTGGATTTTTCTAAGAAATTTTCGATTGACCGCTATCATCACGACCTCAATTCCTTTGTCGGTAATCGCAGCGTTTATTTTTATGTATCGTGCCGATGTTTCGTTGAATATTATGTCGCTGGGTGGCCTAACTTTAGGTGTTGGTATGTTGGTGGATTCCGCTATTGTCGTTTTGGAATCGATCCATCGACAAAGAGAAAAAGGTTTATCGATTTATCAGGCGGCCATAGTCGGTACTTCGGAAGTGGGTGGTGCGGTGACAGCTTCAGTATTGACCACAATAGCGGTTTTTATTCCAATTGTGTTTGTTGAAGGCATCGCTGGGCAATTATTTCGCGATCAGGCTTTAACGGTTACTTTTAGTTTAATTATGTCGCTGATTGTTTCGTTTACCCTTATTCCAATGTTGGCGTCACTTGGAAGATCTAAACAGAAAACCACAAGCGGAAGAAATATCGATTTATCGATAAAAGAAAAAATCAAAATATCTTCAATCAATTCACTGGGACGTTTTACCAACCAATATGAAAAGATTCTTCGAAAGGTGCTTAGTTATAAATGGACGAGTTTGGTAGCCGCTTTGGTCATTTTTTTTTCAACACTTTTGTTGACTCCCAGACTTCCCACAGAATTAATTCCACAACTTAGTGAAGGCGAGTTCTATTTTGATGTCAGTATGCCAGAAGGGACTGCGCTACCAACGACCAATCAGTTATTGCAAAAAATGGAAATCATCGCTCTGCAAAATCCGGAGGTCGAATCAGTTTATGTTTCTGTTGGCAGTCGTAATGTGAGTGGTGGGCTTTCGCTTAAAACCAAAGATGAAAATTTGGCGCAGATTAGCATTGTAATAAAAGATCGGGCCGATGCTGAAATGGAGCAGCGAGTGATCCAGCAGCTACGCGATGCTTATGCAAAACTACCACAAGCGAATGCCCAGTTTGGGCGACCATCTTTTTTTAGTTTAAAAACACCGATGGAACTATTATTTTATGGTGAAGATCTTGAAATTATGCGTGACTACACGCTTGAACTCTTACCCAAGATAAGTGAGATTGATGGGCTGATCGATGTGAGGGCTTCATTGGAAACAGGCAACCCAGAGTTAGTCGTTCGTTTTAATCGTGAGCAATTAGCTCGTCTAGGATTTAATATAGAATCGGTGTCCGAAACTTTAAATCGAAGAGTTAGCGGCAGTATCGTTTCCAGATTTCAACAGCCTGATAGACAAATTGACATCCGCTTAAGAAATCGTGAAGTCGATCGAAATAGCGTTAACGATATGGAAAATATGGTGATCGGACAAGTTGATGGTCGACCTGTGACATTAAAAGCGGTAGCCAAAATAGAATCTCTGCAAGGCCCTGCTGCTATCGATAGAATTCAACAATCCCGAGTGGCAATTATCGCCGGAAACCTAAAAGGTCGTAGTTTGCGTCAGGTTACGGAAGATATTCGTCAGCTTATAAAAAATAATCCTCCTCCTGCTGAATTAAGTTTTGAATTTGGTGGACAAAATAAGGAAATGCAACAATCATTTAACAGCATGTACTTTGCTGTTTTGTTAGCCGTATTTTTAGTTTATCTGGTGATGGCTGCAACTTTTGAGCATCTAGGTCATCCCTTTATTATATTATTAACCATCCCACTCTCATTGATTGGTGTCATTTTCGGATTGCTATTTAGTGGTTACGGTATCAGTGTAATTTCCATGATTGGGGTCGTATTTTTGGTTGGTGTGGTCGTTAATAATGCCATTGTTTTAGTTGATGCGATCAATCATGCTCGTCGAAAAGGGTTAAAAAAATTCGAAGCTATTGTGAGCGCGAGTAAATCACGGTTGAGACCTATCTTAATGACAACCTTCACTACGGTACTTGGTCTATTACCAATGGCGATAGGTTTTGGCGAAGGAGCCGAATTACGAGCACCTTTAGCCGTGGTGGTATCCTTTGGACTGGTTGTATCGACTGCTTTGACCTTGTTGATCATTCCGGTATGCTATTTGATCATGCCATCAACCGTTACCACCGATGAAGAGCTTGAACAGCTTAACCAAAGATTGCACGATGCAGAGGAAATTGAAGCCGTTCATCAAGAGTAGAATTAATATTATAATTTAGAACCTAGAACGCCCGATTAAAATCGAGAATGAATATGACCTTACCAGAACTAGCGGTAAAAAAACCAATTGCGACTCTAATGGGCCTAATCAGTTTGTTAGTACTCGGTCTCATTGCTTTGTCTCGTCTGGAATTAGCTTTTATGCCAGAGACGGAACAAAAGCGACTAATTGTTGTGGCAAGCTATCCTAATGCCTCACCAAAGGCCACTGAACGGATGATTGTTCGTCCATTGGAAGAATCGCTGGCATCAATCAATGGACTGTCGCAAATGTGGTCAAATAGTGATCGTCGGGGCGCTCGCATTAATCTCAATTTTGACCTTGATACCAATATGGACTTAGTCCGTGCCGAGGTAAGAGAGCGGATCGACCGAACGAGAGATGAACTGCCTGACGATCTAGAACGAATCATACTGTCCGAACATTGGGATGTTCAAAAATCCGGTGAAACAATCTTAGAGGCTCGTATTGCTTCCGGGAGAGATCTTAGTAAGAGTTATGAGTTACTGGAACGAAAGATTATCAGGCCATTAGAACGGATCCCCGGCGTCGCCGTTGTGACCTTAAGTGGTGTCAATCCACGAGAAGTGAGAGTTAATCTTGATTTAAGCAAGCTCAAAAAATATCGAGTTGATCCAAGAGATGTTTGGACAAGCATAGCGAAGAATAGTCAAAATAGTGTGCTAGGATTATTGCGTAGTGAGCAAACCAAAATTACCTTTAGAGCGGTTGGTGTCTTATCTGACATAGATGAAATAGAACGAATGCCGTTGATTAACTCCCAATTGAAATTAAAAGATATTGCAGAAGTGACTTATAGTGAACCACCTTTGGAGTATGGTCGACACTTAGACGGAAATTTTGCTCTGGGGCTAAACGTCGCTAAAGAATCAACCGCCAATACTATCGAAATTACCGAGGCGGTCCATCAGCGCATTGCTTTAATGCAAGATGATCCAGAGCTAGACGGAATTAGTTTTTTGGTTTGGCAAGATCAAGGCAAAGAAATCAAAAATACGCTGGGTGATTTACAGCAAACAGGTCTTATTGGTGCGATTTTGGCCAGCTTAGTACTATTTGTTTTTTTAAGAAAAATAACAACCACGCTGGTGGCTGTTTCTAGCATTCCATTTTCGTTGATAGTGACTTGTGGTGTCATTTGGATGCAAGGAAAATCGCTCAATACTATTTCCCTGCTCGGTCTAATTGTTGGTTTAGGGATGTTAGTGGATAACGCGGTGGTGATTATGGAAAATATCGATCGTTACCAAAAGAAAGGATATGGCGGACGAGTCGCGGCTATTTTAGGTTCCAAAGAGGTCTCTGTTGCGGTAATGACTGCGACGCTCACCTCGATTATTGTGTTCCTGCCAATGATATTTTCTAAACCGACTAAAATGAATATCGTCTTGCAAGAACTCGGTATTACTATTGTGATCACCTTGCTCGCTTCTTTATTGATTAGCCAAACATTGATCCCTCTTGCCACTAGGCGTTTACTTAAGAAAGAAAAACAAACGGTCCAAACTCCCGTCATGGATAAAATTCAAGCCAAATATGAATCGGTTCTTGGGTTTACTTTAAAACATCGATGGATTTCCGTGGTTGTCGGATTAGGTCTGTTAGCCTCAACTTTCGTACCATACAACAATATGAACTTTAATTTTGATGCTGCACCAACCGAAATTTTTATTGGCATGAGTGTCAATTTTTCTGAAGCGGTTTCTTTATCCCAAAAAGAGAAAATCATTACCCAAATAGAAGATTCACTAGAACCTTACAAAGAGAGATTTAATGTGCAATCGATCTACAGTTGGTGGAGCGAAAATTATTCTATTGTCAGACTTTATATGAAGTCGGGATTTCAAAACGAACAATCCATGAATACAGTAAGAAAAGAGATCAAATCTCTATTGCCGGTAATCGCCGGAGTCAAGATTCAAGTTCAGGATAATGGTCCGTTTTGGAAACGAAATAGTGGTAAACGGGTTGGTGTTCAACTGCAAGGACCCGACTCAGAAACACTTGGAGAGCTGGGCGAACAAGCTTTAATCTTGATAGAAAGTGTAGCAGATTTTTTTGACCTTTATTCAACATCAGAAGGAGGTCAACTCGAATTACAAGCCCATTTAGATCGAGAGCGGATGGCCGCTTATGGTATATCGAGTGGCGAACCTCCTAGCCTAGTTGAAATGACTTTTAGAGGGCGACGACTACCAAGATTTAAAAGTAGCGATGGCGAGGTTGATATGCAACTGATCTTGGGTGATGTAAATAATACTGATGTAGATGATATTAAGAATTTGAGTTTAAATCGACAAAACGGCTCTGGAATTACAATGGATAGTATTTCTTCTTTTTCCATTCAAAAGGGGCCCGGCAGAATCAATCGACAGGATAAAATTTCCAGTATTTGGGTTGGAGCACGGTTTGAAAAAGGTAAAAGAAACGAATTGCAAAAAAAATTAATTGCGATATTAGAACCGATGCCGCTTCCAGAAGGATACAGTTGGCAATTTAATACTCGTTTTCGTAATGCCGAAGAAAGCCAGCAAGAATTCCTACTTAATTTGTTATTCGCTCTTGGGCTTATTTTTGGAGTAATGGCTAGTTTGTTTGAATCGATTAAGCAAGCTGTTGCATTAATGATATCTCTTCCATTTGCTTTAGCGGGTGCATTTTGGACTTTGTATTTGGCTGGTGTTGATTTTGATCAACCGGCCTCTATAGCCGTGTTACTTCTGTTAGGTATTGTTGTCAATAATGGTATTGTCATGGTTGAACATATCAACATGTATCGACGTGAAGGTTGGGAGCGATCGAAAGCAATGATACAAGGGGGCAAAGAAAGGCTCCGTCCAATATTAATGACGGCCCTAACCACTTTAGTGGGATTAGTCCCCATTATTATTCAAAAGCCGTCGCTCGGTGGAGTTTATTATTATTCAATGGCTTATGTCATTATTGGAGGACTGCTATTTTCTACGGTGCTAACCACGCTATTTTTACCTGCGACAATAGCGCTGGTGGAAGATACCCCGGCGAAAATAATGAGTATATTGAAATGGACCCAATCAAAAATTAAAGCAAAATATACAGATTTGTCACAAAGAACATAGGAAAAAATCTATGAACAAAGAAACTCAAACAAGCATTGAAGCGATTTTTAAAGCACCTTGATGATCACCAATAAGTTTAAAACATTGATCTTATGATCTAACGCCGGAAAAAGAGCTGATTGTTATCGATGGATGCAATCAAAAAGTTGATTTAGGATGGTATGAGTATTCTCAGAATGCCTTTGGCTTATGCTATACTCGCGCGCTTTCAAAGTTTAAATCAAAAATAGGTAGATAGATGAGCAATCAATACGAAACATATGAGTCAAAGGCGAGTTATGGCGTTGGCATGAATATGGGCACTCAATTACTAGGACAGACGTTTGATGGTCTTGAAATAGATATCGTTGCTCAAGGTTTAAAAGATTCTTTCCTCAAAGCCGACAGCGCTGTATCTCCACAGGATATCCAAGTGGCATTTGAGCACGTCACCAAAGTGTTGCAACAGCAAAAACAGGAAAAATCAAAAGGGGTCATAGATGCTGGCAATGGTCATCTTGATGAAAACGCTAAAAAAGAAGGTGTTACCGTCACAGAGTCGGGTCTTCAGTATGAAATAATTACTGCTGGTGAAGGTGACTTGCCCGGTTTAACTTCAAAAGTTAAAACTCACTATCATGGTACTTTGATTGATGGAACGGTATTTGATAGTTCTTACGACAGAGGCCAACCTGCTGAATTTCCCGTTAATGGTGTGATTGCTGGCTGGACAGAAGCATTACAGTTAATGCCAGTTGGTTCTAAATGGAAACTTACCATTCCTTATTCTTTAGCCTATGGAGAACAAGGTGCTGGTGGGGCAATCGGACCCTGCGAAACTTTGGTATTTGATATTGAGTTGTTAGAAATTGTTGGTTAATGAATAATTGCACTTGCGTAACACTACTTGTATAGGTAGTATTAGATTTAGAGCTTACGACCCATCAACCAAACAACAGGAGCACTCCTATGGCAGTGGTGACTTTATATATGTCAGATCGCGATTCAGAAAAAACCTTCACCGACAAAAAGGCAGCTGACAATTACGACAAAATGTTAGAGCTTGCAGAAAATGTCAGCTTATGGATGGAAAAATCTATTCAGGGGTTATCGGAAGAACAAGTCGAGCAAATCGGATTATTAATTGCCGAAAACAAAGATGTGCTAGCAAAAGCGATTAAAGGTAAATCAGAAATTCTACTTCAAGATCAAGTTATTGAAGAGAATGATAAGGTAACTAAGATATCTGCTTAGATTTAAACCTAACCTTGTTTAATGTGAACCATAATATTCCTCTAAGGGACTGATAACTTTGAAAAATATCATGTGTAACAATTGGAATTGATTGTGAGCAATCCAGCAAAACAAGCATTCAAACATATAGATGCCAGACGAAAACGCCCATGGAAAGGTGAAGAAGAAGTACGTATCGCTTGGGTTTCTGCTTTAGAAACTACTTTGGGTGTACATTTTAATGCTGAACGTGCGAATATGGACAGTAGTTACAATAATGTCGTCATTGAATTTAAAGCTCCTGGTTTGTTTAGGGGTTCAAAGAATAGCGCCAAATTTAAAGAAGCAACGGATAAACGGTTATTGCCTTACATCGAAAAAGAAGCCCAAAAATCGGGTAATCCAACTGAAAACTACATTGGTATTGCCATTGATGGTGAGCATGTATGTTTTGCGCAAGTAACCAAGGGAGTTATTGACTCTCAACATTTGGTGCCGTTTTCTGAATATGCTGTTACACTGGTTATGGCCGCCATAAGAGCTGATACTCGACGAGCGGTTACTGTAGACAACCTGCTTTCAGATTTTGGGCATGGTTCTGAAAATTCTCGTTCGTTGATGCAGGCATTGAGTGATGCTCTTGCCTCAGAGCTTTCAAAAGTTAGAAATTCCAAAATAAAAATGTTATTTGAAGAATGGCGTACCCTATACGGACAGGTTGCTGACATGTCTCCAGTTCAAACCAACTCAATTAATGAGGAGATGTGTTTTGTCTGGAAAGGGGCAGATAGTCTGTCAATGTCAGGACGATTATTTGTTATTCACACATTTAATTCGTTACTCATTAAATTATTAGCCGCAGAGATTATTTCAGCACATGGATTAACATCATCTAAGCAACCCGCGCAAATCATGTCAACACTATTAGATGACAACCAATTGTTAGATACACTCGATCAGGATATTGAACACGCAGATATTTTTTCTCAAGCAAATATTCATGGCTTTGTTGAGGAAGCTATTTTTGCATGGTATTTGGATGTTGCTCGCGTACCAAAATATACAAAGAAAATAATTCAACCTTTGCGCTGTATATTGGCATCTCTTTCAATGTACCAAACTGACCGTCTGACCCATATAAGGGACGTATTACGAGATCTCTATCAAGGTTTAGTGCCTGGGAAATTACGCCAAAGTCTTGGTGAATTTTATACTCCGGATTGGTTGGTAGATTTTGCTTTAGAAAAAACGCAAAAAGGAAGCTGGCTTGATAAACGAATACTTGATCCGACCTGTGGTTCAGGCGCTTTCTTAATTGCAGTAATAAGGCTTATTAAGGATGAAGCCTTCAAAGCTGGATGGGATGCAGCTGAAACGGTTCAGCACCTCTGTACTTCTGTGTGGGGATTTGATTTGAACCCATTAGCGGTACAAACTTCTCGAGTCAACTTCCTTATGGAAATAGCTGGGTTGCTAAGGCAATCTCCAGGTCAATCACTTGAGGTGCCTATACTGTTGGCTGATGCTATCTATTCACCTGCTCCAAATCCGCAGGAAGGGATAGATATTGTTAAATATCAAATAGGTAGCCAAACGGCCAGCCTAGAAATAACTTTGCCGTCGAAATTAGCATTTGACCGAAATCGGCTTGATCAGATATTTATCCAAATGGGTGATGATATAGAAAATGATCATGAATATTTAGATGCCGAAAAAAAATGGATATCATCAGGACTATTAACGCGTATAGAGTCGGATGCTTGGCGAGAGTCATTAAAGAGAACTTATGACCAAATTCTGTCTTTACATCGAAGACAGTGGAATGGTATATGGTTTCGTATTGTGCGAAATTTCTTTTGGTCAGCAACCGCAGGTCATTTTGATTATGTTATTGGAAACCCACCATGGGTTCGATGGTCAAAACTGCCCGACGCTTATAGAGAGAGGGTAAAACCGACATGCGAAACGTACGGTATTTTCTCAAAAAACAAACGCCACGGCGGTAATGAACTTGACATATCTGCTATGATCACATACACCAGTGCTGATAAGTGGCTTAAAAATAAAGGACGTTTGGTTTTTCTCATTACTGGTACTGTTTTCAAAAATCCTTCATCAGCAGGATTTCGACACTTCAAATTAGAACCAAGCAAAAAGAATAGCTCCTATCTTGCTCCAATTTGTGTTGATGACTTGAAAGAATTAAAACCATTTGTTGATGCGTCTAATCATACAACTTTGGTCGTCTTTGATAAATCTAGGAAACCAGGAAAATTTCCAGTTAAATATAACTTGTGGAATAGTAAGGAAGGCTTCGCAAAAGCAATACCATCAGATATGTCCTTATCAGATGTTAAGAAACGTATTGTTGTATCTAAATGTGAAGCTGCTCCTGTTGACCGTGAAGGTTCGCCTTGGGCTATTTTACGCAAAGGTCGTTTCCAATTACTTCGAGGACTCTCAGGTACATGTCATTGGGTTGCTGGGCGCAAAGGTATTACTACTGATTTAAACGGTGTCTTTTTTGTACCGATTAATCAAGACAATAAAAAATTGGTAAAGATAAATAGTCGACCAGAGGCTGGTAGAAAAAATATTGGAATGTCAAAAACTGCTTGGGTCGAACCCACGTTACTATATCCTCTTATTAAAGGAGCGGGTGATTTCGAGGCCTGTTATTTGCGCCTTAGTGAACCTCAATATACAGGTAAACGGCTTTATACATTCGTGCCGAATAATGGGATCGATAAAAAAGACTACCAAAACAGTGAAAAGATGATGAATAGTGCGTCATTAAAAATGACAAAAAAATGGTTTAATTCATATAGAAAGCAGCTATTGGTGCGTTCTACCTATCGTCGACAGATGTTAGGAGCACCTTTTTTTGATATCTATAATATAGGGGATTATACATTTCAACCTTGGAAAGTTATTTGGCCGGAAATGGCTAAGAATTTTTATGCGGCGGTTGTTGGTAGTGCCGCAGTACCCATAGTAGGGGTCCGTTGCTATGTCCCAGATCACAAGGTCTATTTTGCAGGATTCGAAAGTAAGCGTCCAGCCTATTTTCTTTGCGGATTATTAAACACACCGATGGTTCGTGAGTGGATTGAAAGTCATACTGTATCCATTCAGATGGGAAATGTATTTAAACATATGAAGCTACCTGAATATCAAAAGAATAATTCTTGCCATTTAAGGTATTCAAAAAACGTTGAGAAAGTACATGTTGAACATAATAGGTTGAAACGAGAATTTCTATTATTGAGAATTGAGAAAGATGGAGAGAAGATTATTAATAATTGGATCAATGCGTTATAACATCAAGAAGTTACATCAAGAAATCTTAATTCGAACGACTTTCATTATTTGGAATTGAAGGTCGGCAATTGTTTCCGTTTGCGGGTAATAGGTCAAATTAATTCTTTGGCCTTTGTTTAGTTTTCTGTACTCTTTTTTTCTTTTGTATTTGAAAGGGATGTCACAGCCTTCTATCATTATCGAATTAACAAACCATTCACCCTGCTCCCTTTGAGTATGTGAGACTACTATACGATTTTCAGAGTGAGTTAATTTTGGGTGATGGTTGATGAGTTTCTTGGGATCACTTTGCATTACAGAACCGGTGTGAAGGTTGACTTACTCAAAATCAACCAAAAAAAGGCATGACCGTAAAATATGCCAACAGTCCTGCAAAAATAAGTAGTACCGTAAAACGGATCGGCGAACTTAAAAAAAATTCTAATCTAGATACTTGATCGCCAGATTGTTTTAGGGCCTCATGTTCAGATTTTACTCTTTGGTAGCGCTCCGTTTGATAGTCACTAATTAGAGATTTTACACTATCTAGCTTTTCTTTTTCTCTCATCCAAATAGCGGCATAACCTAAACCCCAACGACCAGAATCGGTTTCATAAAATTGAATTTCAGCATCATCTAAAAGCTGGCGAACATCATTCGCTTCGTCTTCCGGCACGCCATTTAACTTAAATACTAGGTGGGACATTGCTTGTTACTGCTTTTATAATCAAATTGGAGGTGTTTATCGCTAGCACAATTATATCAAAAAATAGGTAATATGTTGTGTGCTTTTTCTATTTTTGACTAAACTTAATATTAAACAGATTAAATTGTGCATTATATGCCACATATTTTTAAATTATTAATACTTTTATTCAGCTGTCTTAGCTGTAGTCTCTTAGTTGCTCAGCCCAAAGCCGATATTTTAACTGAGAATGAAAAACAATTTTTAAAACAAAAAAAGACATTATTTATGTGTGTCGGACCAAATTTCATGCCATTTGAAGATATTGTGGAGGGCAAGTATGTGGGTATGATTGCTGAATATATAAAAATCGTTAGTCATAATATTGGCATTCCAATAGTACTGGTCCCTACATCCGATTGGAATGAAACAATCAAAAAAGCAAAATCCAGAGAGTGCGATTTAATTCCTTTTATTATTCGTACACCAGAACGTGAGAAATTCTTGAATTTTACTCAGCCCTATATAGGTGAACCATTAGTTATTGTAACTTCCAACGATAGACCGTTTGTAGTTGATGTGGGAGATATTCAAAATAGAAAAATTGGAATTGTTCGAGGATATGCCTACGTCGAACTATTGAAAAGTCAATATCCCGGAATTAATATCATTGAAGTAGAATCAGTCGGGGAGGGCTTAACGATGTTAGAAAATGAAGAGTTGTATGGTTACCTCGATGGATTAAATGTCATTGGATATAACATTCAAGAGCTAGGAATTCAAAATTTAAAAATTAATGGCACATTGATCAATAATGATGATGTTTGTATAGGCTCAAGAAATGATATGCCGATCTTGAATCAAATTTTAGACAAAGGACTAAGAGCGATAACAACGATTCAAAAAAACAAAATTAAAAATTCATGGTTAAGAGTGACCTATGAACATCGATTTGATTACATCTTGATTATTCAATTTGGTGTGGTAATTACGATGATTTTCGGATTTATGCTTTATCATCAAAATATTTTAAGAAAACATAATAAAGCGCTAGAAGTATTGTCAGAAACCGATAAGCTAACCAATATTAATAATCGATTGAAACTTGATAAGTTTCTTCAATTTCATCTTGATTTGTTTGAGCGATATCATGAAACTTTTTCTATTATCCTTATTGATATCGACAATTTTAAAAAATTTAACGATACATTTGGACATCTCATCGGTGACAAAGTACTTGAACATGTTGCTAGTTTGTTAAAACATAATTGCAGAAAACTTGATATGATTGGCCGTTGGGGAGGGGAAGAGTTCTTAATGATCTGCCCTAAAACAAACCTTGATGAAATTAGTGTTTTGGCCGAGTCTTTGAGGCGTATTATCGAAGATGATAGGCTAAAAAATGTTGAGGGAGTGACCATCAGTTTAGGCGTTGCTGAAATGACGGTTAACGACAATTTTAATACTATTATCGGCCGGGCGGATAAAGCGTTGTTTTCTGCGAAGGAAAACGGCCGCAATAGAGTTGGAGTGGGCCAATAAATTAAATGAAACGCCTAAAAAAAAACCGGCTGAAAAATGGGCTATCAGCCGGTGGGAAAGCTATTTTCAATCGTGATAGTATGCCGTTTATTATCTGAACCGAAACTGAATGGCAAAAGCGCAAGCCATAACGATGCGTAGGAGGCGTTAAGCTGGCAGAAAAAATCACTATTCGCTGGTGAATATCCTAATTTGTTTCGCAATTATTTTAGGTTTAACTTGCGTTTTGAATAACGGCCAATTGTTCTTTAAGAGACAGGATATGCTCCTCCCAATATCGACTGGTATTAAACCAAGGAAAGTTATGTTTAAAGCTTGGATCATCCCACCGCCGGGCAAGCCAAGCACTGTAGTGGATCATTCGGATCGTTCTTAATGGTTCGACGATCCTAAATTGACGATCATCAAATTCCATAAAATCTTCATATCCTTGTAAAAGTTTATTCCACAGTTCCCGATTATCGGCATCATTGATTAACATCCAAAGATCTTGAACGGCTGGTCCCATACGGGCATCATCAAAATCGACAAAATGAGGTCCATCATCAGTCCATAGTAGGTTGCTTGGGTGACAATCGCCGTGAAGCCTTATCCGATCATAGGAACCCAACGCAATAAATTTTTGCTGACTAATTTCGATCAGTTGCTCGGTGATAGCTTGATAAGCTGGTAGAATATGAGGTGGTATGAAATGGTTGGCTAGTAAAAAATCAACACTTTGCTCGGCAAACGCATTGATGGTAAGTTCTGGTCTACGCTCAAAGGTCTGACTCTCACCAATGGCATGAATACGGCCAATAAAACGACCGATCCAGGTGAGTACTTTTTTATCATCTAATTCCGGTGCTCGGCCTCCGCGGCATTCGAAAATAGAAAATCTAAAGCCGTTAAATTTTAATAATGAATGACCGGAAAAATTGATAGGAGGGATCACAGGAATTTCACCATCGGCTAATTGCAAACTAAAATCGTGTTCTTCCAAAATTTGTTCGTCAGTCCAGCGTTGAGGACGATAAAATTTGACCACAAATTTTTTTTCATCATAGTCACGAAATTGATAAACTCGATTTTCATAGCTGTTAAGTGCAAGCAATGCCGCTTCTGGCTGGATGCCAACGGACTCAATGGCATTCAAAACCTGATCTGGAGTCAATTGAAAAAATGATTGCTCGGAATTTTCCGTCATATTAAAAACCTAAACCTTGATCTTCGCCCAATCTTTTTTCTGCCACAATGCGGCAAACCAAAATACTTGAAATAATCGATATAAACCTTGAGTCAACCAAATAGCAGTCAAACCCATCCCCATATAAGGCCCAATAAACCAAGCAAGCGGTAAAAAGATAAACCATTGGCAAACAATACTCACTATCATTGTTATTTTAGTTGCTCCTGCCCCTTGTAGAGAAGACATTAACACTAAGTTATATGCGTCAATAACGATGGCAATAGCAACCAACTGTAGTGGTAGTCTCGCTAGAGCGATAGTCGCCTCGTTTTTGAAAAAAATACTCAGTATTAGATCGGGTAAAAATAGCATAGGTAAACTAATGGTCAATATGGATAAGGCGGCAATTTTTGATGTATCCCACGCCCATTGATGGGCATCCTCAATTTCTTTTCGTCCTAATGCCTGTCCAACCAATGTAGCAGCGCTCATACCAAATCCGATTGATGGTAAAATAGCGACTAAGGTTAGAGTAGTTAAAATGTTGGCTGCAGCTAATTCAGCGGTACCAATTTGCCCCACTATCCAGAATAAAAAAGTAAAACCTAGGGCAAAAAATAACTGTTGCATTGATGCCGGTAAGGATATTTTAACTAATTGTTTGACCGTTTCCATTTTCGGTAAATGAGCGCCAAAGCCGTAATGTTTGGTATGTTTCATGGTCAACCACAAATACATTAAAGTACCGCCAAACATTGAAATGGTGGTGCCTAATCCAGCACCTTGAGTACCGAGCTGTGGAAAGCCCCAGTGGCCAAATATCAACACATAGTTTAAAAATATATTAATAATATGCATAGTGACGATCGTTTTGAAATAAAACTTGGTCATCTTAATAGCGCTCAAATAACCTCTGAAGCTAAAATTCATCCCTATCGCCATGATCCCAATAAGACGAGCATCTAGGTATTGACTGGCTTCTGAGATCACTTTTGGATCCTTGTTTAAAATGCTGATAATCTCAGTGCTATAGCTAACTAATATATAGGAAGTTGGAATGGCGGCGAGAAAAATAAGAAGTAGTGCGCCGTTTAGTGGATTGGCAGCAATGGATGATTTACCTTCGCCAATTCGTCTGGCGACTGTTGCTTGAACCCCGGATGAAAATCCCATAAAAATTGCCGCAGCAACAAAATTAACAAAACTAGCTAATCCAACGGCTGCGAGTTCTGCTTCACCCAATTGGCTTACCATGCCTGCGTCAACCAGATTAAGAACATTCTGAGACATCATCCCGCCGATGATGGGCAAAGCGATTTGGAATATTTGGGACGAGCGATCGCGTGATACCAAAAATGGATCCCTTAAAGTGGGGTAAAGAACATAAGGTTTACCCTAGGACTTCATTTCCTTGTGTCCAAGAGAAATAAGGGCTTCCCCAAACTAAAACATCGTTAGAGGAGAGGGTTAAGGCTTTTATGTACCGTTAGTTGCTTGCGATTATAACACCAAACAGATAGATCAACAGACCCCGGAGTGTTACAAATCGTATGCGCGAGCGAGACACCACACATCAATTTGGGTTGCACCATGGGTTCTCGCTTGTTTAGCAAGTTCAGACACGGTCATACCAGTAGTGACAACATCATCCACAATGGCAACATGATTAGATAATCTGACCTCGATACTAAACGCGTCTTTTACATTGCTTTTTCTTTCCACTGAATTTAGCCCTGATTGTGCATTGGTTCGTTTTACTCGTTTAATTCCTTTTGATATGATTGGCAAGTCGAACGTTTTGGCGAGTTGAGCGGCAATGAGCTGAGATTGATTGAATCCTCTTTGTACCAGTTTATCGGGATGCAATGGTACCGGCAAGAGTGCATCAGGAAGAACTCTATCTAGGTAGTTTTCTTTGATATTATTTGATAAATAGTCACATAATAATGGTAACAGTTGGAATTGTGCGGAATATTTAAGTTGAGTAATAAATTCATTAATGGGTGGCTCGTAATGAAATCCACTCAGTGTACGATTGAAGGGAGGGCTTTGTTTTAAACATTCACCGCAAGGAATATTAGCGTTTAAATTCTGACTTGTGGAAGCGTTTGTGCTGGTGTTGCTAAATGCCGTTTTATTGAGCGGTAAGCCACAGCTAATACAAGTCTCGCTTGATTGAGGCAGATGTTGATGACAATAGTGGCAAATGATCGGGGCACTGCTGGGAGCATGGAAACCTTTTTTCGGCGAAGAGTTTACCGAGCACCCACACAGATAGCAATCGGATGAAACTCTTAATATTTCAAATAGGCCCACTTCAAATCCTCTTTGTTTTTGTTAACGACAACTCGTTATACGCAAATCAGAAGCTTATTATTGGGTGTTTTTTGAACAACTGTTAACATCAAGATTTCATCTACTTGACAGAATAATCAATTCACCTAATATTGCGCTCCTAACTGTATCTTTATTGCTCCTGAGTGAAACAATGAATCTAGATAATACGAGTCAAATAAAAAGCTTACAAGCCGTAATGGGTACATCGCCAGCTCAAATGCTAAGAAACGACTGGTCACACCTTGAGCTAAAAGCCTTTTATAATTTGCCAATGAATGATTTGTTGTTTAACGCTCATTCTATCCATCGGCAAAATTTTGAACCTAATCAGATCCAGACTTCGACTTTGATGAGCATCAAAACCGGAGCCTGTCCGGAAGATTGTGCTTATTGCCCTCAAAGTGGTCATCATAATACCGGCTTGTCAAAAGAACAACTGGTTGCATTGGAAGAAGTGGTGGCTAACGCCAAAAAGGCCAAGCTAGCGGGTGCGACACGATTTTGTATGGGAGCAGCTTGGCGTTCGCCAAGTGCTAAAGATTTTCCAGTCGTGTTAGAAATGGTCAAAGAAGTTAAGCAGCTCGGTATGGAAACCTGCGTGACACTAGGAATGCTAAGTAATGAACAAGCTCATCAGTTGAAAGATGCCGGGCTGGATTATTACAACCACAACCTAGATACTTCACAAGAATATTATGATCAGATCATTACCACTCGTACTTTTGGCGATAGATTGAACACATTAAATCATGTCAGGGATGCCGGAATGAAGGTTTGCGCTGGCGGAATTTTGGGTATGGGAGAGTCACTCGATGATCGGCTTGGATTACTTCAGGCGCTTGCCAATTTGCCCCAACATCCTCAAAGTGTTCCTATTAATCAATTGATCGCGGTTAAAGGAACCCCCCTTCAAGATGCTAAAGCGATTGATTGTTTTGAGTTTATTCGCATGGTGGCGATCGCAAGAATTATTATGCCTAAATCCTATGTACGTTTGTCGGCGGGTAGAGAAAACATGTCTGATGAAATGCAGGCGATGTGCTTTTTTGCTGGTGCTAACTCAATTTTTTATGGTGAAAAACTATTAACTACCGACAATCCTGATATTGATCAAGATAATAATTTATTCAAACGTCTTGGGATCGTCACCGAAGGCGGGCAATCTAGTCCTTGTGATAATGGCCAAGAAGCTGAAGAAATAAAAAAGCGGTTGTATTATAATGCTGCGGCCTATTTATAATCACTTTCTTAGAAGGGTCATGCTTTTTAGAAAGCAAGTCATAAAATCATGACGGTTCTTGATTCCATTCTTTCAATGAAACTCGCTCAAAGAAAAGCCAAATCTCAAATGCGCGAACGTTTGTCGCTGCAATCCAGTCAGGCAAACCAGATTAAAATTAAAGGCCAGAACTTTCTTAATTTTTCATCAAACGACTATCTCGGGCTGGCTAACAACTTAGAAACGATAGCGGCGGTAAAAAAACAATTGGACAAAAGCGGTTTCGGTAGTGGCGGATCTCACTTAGTCACCGGTCATCATAAAATCCATGACAAGTTGGAAATAGCGGTTGCTGATTTTTTGCGAAGAGATTCGGCGGTTACTTTTTCCACTGGCTATATGGCTAATCTATCTATTTTGCAAAGTCTAGCGCAAAAGGGTGATTTAATTATAGCGGATAAGCTAAATCATGCCTCATTAATCGATGGTGTCAAGTTATCCGATGCGCAATCTACAAGATACCCACATTGTGATTTATCGGTTCTGGAATCGAGGCTCAAAAAAATGGCATCCAATAAATGGGTGGTGACCGACAGTGTTTTTAGCATGGATGGTGATATCGCGCCCCTAGATAAAATCGCTGGATTATGCAAAAAATACCAGGCCAACCTGATTGTTGATGATGCTCATGGGTTTGGTGTTTTAGGCAAAGAGGGTCGTGGTTGTATCGAGCATTTTGATCTATCTCAGTCGGATCTACCGGTATTGATGGGGACTTTTGGGAAAGCCCTAGGTGGCTTTGGTGCGTTTGTTAGCGGTAGTCATCAATTAAAATCTTACTTAATTCAGTTCGCTCGCTCTTATGTTTACACAACCGCGCTCCCTGCTGCTGTTGCAGCAGCCAACTATTTTAACCTTGATCTAATTTGCAACAAAACACCATTAAGAACAAAGTTAATTAAAAATATCGAATATTTCAAACAACAATGTGCAGATAAGCGCATTTGTTTGCTACCATCTCACACAGCCATTCAGCCACTGATTGTTGGTGATCCTAATCAATTAGTCGCGCTCGATCAAAAATTGAAAGAAAAAGGGATTCTAGTGGGGGCGATCAGACCGCCAACCGTACCAGTGAATGGTGATCGATTAAGAATTACTTTGAGTGCGTCTCACAGTTTTGAACAGATTGATTTATTAGTGGGGCAGCTCGGTTGACCGATAAACATTTAAAAATAGATAGGCGGAAAAAGCCTCATGTACAGATTACTGGCAAAGGACCTAATTTGGTATTGTTGCATGGTTGGGGTTTGCATGGAGGGATCTGGCAGACGGTTTTACCGCGGCTGGAACAATATTTTACTGTTCATAATGTAGATTTTCCGGGATTTGGGAAGAGTAAATTTGATAATAAAGATTGTGAGCTTGTCTATGACATTCGTTATTTGATCGAGACGATCGCTCAGATCTTACCTGAGAGATGTTATTTAATGGGGTGGTCTTTGGGTGGCACTGTTGCCACTGCATTAGCTGGAAAATTCAGTGGGAAAATTGAAAAACTAATCACTGTTGCTTCCAACCCTTGTTTTGTGGCGAATAAAGATTGGCATTATGGGATGAATCAACAAGCGCTAGAATCTTTTATTGAAACCTTGTCAGGGGACTTCAAAGCGACCTTAAATCGATTCTTGATGATTCAAACCATGGGCAGTCCAACCCAAAAACAGGATGTTGCACAGTTGAAAGATGCGGTATTTATGTATGGGATGCCATCGGAAAAAGCATTGAGTGGTGGCCTGCAAATATTGCTCGATGTTGATTTGCGAGAAACAATAGAAAAATTAACCATACCCTTGTTGAGGATCTACGGTAAATTAGATACATTGGTGCCAGTCAGATCAGCTCGCTTAACGACCCAACTCGTGCCCAATAGCCAGTCGAGTATTTTCAAAAAATCGGGGCATGCTCCATTTTTGTCGGAAAGCGATGAGTTTGTCAAGCAAGTGGTTGCTTTTCTAAGTTTAACTGAAGATCAGAAAGAGTTTAATTATTGATAATGAAATTAGAAAAACAAACCATTGCCGATTCATTTAGTAAGGCTGCTGCAAATTATGAAGCCTCTGCATTCTTGCAAAAAGAGGTTGCTAGTCGATTACTTGAGCGATTGGCGTTAATGAATGTTTCACCTGAAAATATTTTGGATGCGGGCTGTGGAACTGGTTTTTGCACCCGAATATTAGATAAGAAATTTTCTAAAGCGAAAACGACCGGTATCGATATCGCGCCGGGCATGATTGAGTTTGCTAAACAACAGAAAGGTTTTTTTAATAAAATCGATTATCAAGTGGCTGACATCGAGCAACTTTCCTTCGCTAACAATCGTTTTGATCTCATTTTTTCTAATTTGGCAGTGCAATGGTCGGTGGATCTAAAACGGGTTTTTTTAGAACTAAATCGAGTGTTAAAACCTGGCGGATTATTAATATTTTCCAGCATGGGGCCAGACACGCTTACAGAACTCAAACAAAGTTGGCTACAAGTTGACCAGAATATTCATGTGAATGGTTTTTTGGATATGCATATTATTGGCGATCAAGTGCATAACGCTCGATTCGATAATACCGTGATGGATCGAGATGTTATTACCATGACCTATCAAACCATGCTGGGTTTAATGAAAGATCTAAAAGCCATTGGTGCCCATAATATGGATAGTGGACGGCATAAAGGTTTGTTAGGAAAAGCCAAGTTTGAAAAACTAAAAAAAGCCTATGAAGTGTTTCGTTGGGAAGATGGCCAATTACCAGCAACTTATGAAATTGTTTACGGCCACGCTTGGAAAAAACAAGGACAACCGAAAGGCGATTATCATACCTATCAGGTGAATATTGACAGCCGGTCTCCGAATATTTTTAAATCGAAATAGAAAAACTAAAGGCGATGCAAAAACGAATTTTCATTACCGGCACCGATACTGACGTTGGTAAAACATTGGTAACATCCTGTCTCATCGAAAAATTTCAACAAGCCAAATGCACTGTGAGAGCCATAAAACCGGTCGCCGCAGGTTGTGTGTGGCTAGAAGGACAGCTAAAAAACTCGGATGCACTTACTTTACAGCAGTCGATGCAACAACCCATTTCGTATGATTTAGTCAATCCAATTGCGTTAGAATCTTCGATAGCACCTCACATAGCTGCCGCGAAGGAAAATCGGACCTTGTCTGTTCAATCTCTTCAACAACAATGTAACTTGTCTCAACACCAAACGGATATCTTGCTGATTGAAGGCGCCGGAGGTTGGTTAGTACCATTAAATGATAACGAAACACTGGCCGATTTTGCTATTGCAGAATCGTTAGATGTTATATTGGTGGTCGGTTTGAAACTAGGTTGCATCAATCACGCAATGTTGACGGCTAATACTATCAATGCATCGGGTCTTAAATTAGTTGGCTGGGTCGCTAATATCATTGACCCAAATATGTTGGTGATTGATGAAAATATTGAAACAATCAAACAACAAATTAAAGCGCCTTTAATTGCTACAATCCCGTATATCGAGTCAGATAACATCATTCAACGGGCTCATGAATATGTTAATATATCGCTTTTAGTTTAGAGATCGTTTCCTCATGGTAAATATCGGCCAATACAATTTTCTCAAAATTGCCAGAAAAACCGCTCGTGGGACTTTTCTGGCGGCCGGCCATTTAGGTGAACTTTTTCTACCAAAAGGCCAAACACCAGAATATTGTGAAGCTGGCGATAAAATCGAAGTATTTGTTTATCGTAATTCAGATGATGAAGCGGTTGCTACGACCAAAAAACCAAGAGCCAGTGTCGGTGATGTTGCCTGTTTAGAAGTTATTTCCTGCAACTCGGTTGGTGCTTTTCTTGATTGGGGATTGCCTAAGGATCTGTTTGCTCCATTTGGACAACAAAGCACGCCGATGACAGTGGGAGAGCGTCATATTGTTGCCGTTTATCAGGACAATACTGGACGGATTGCCGCCAGTTCAAAATTGAATCGATTTGTTAAAGCTGAAACTAGCGGACTGAAAGTTGGTCAAAAAGTGAAAGTCATCATAGGAGACAAAACCGATCTGGGCTATAAGATGATAGTCAATTCCAGATTTTGGGGAGTTCTTCATCGGAGTGATATTTTTCAACCGCTCAAATATGGGCAAACGACGACTGCCTATATTAAAAAAATTCGACCCGATAGTCGCTTAGATATGACCATGCAAGAAATGGATGGTGACAATAGTAATACCTCGTTGCAATCTAGGATTTTAAACTTGTTGAAGGACAACGATGGATTTTGTCCTGTTAATGACAAAACCTCGTCAGAAATCATATACAAGACTTTTGCGGTTAGCAAAAAAATATTTAAATCGACCATTGGAAAATTGTACAAGAACAGACAAATAACGATTGATAAAGATGGCATTAGACTCCTCTCAAAATAACAAAAAGGATCAAATTATGATTAATATTAAAAGCAAAAAAATATCTATTTCATTTTTTATGATGATCGTTTTGTGCTTCAGTCTTCCACAATTGGCATTTGCCACTCCGAAAAATGCGCCTGAGAGAACTCGTGGCGAAGGCCCGTTTAATAAATTGATATTACGCGGCGTTATTTTTATCAATGGTGAAGGTGCTCCAGCGAGAGGTCCGGTTGACATCGTAATTGAAAAAAATCGTATCACCGACATTGTTGATGTCGGCAATCCCAGAGTGCCTATTGTCAAGGAAAGACCCAAAGCTGAAGCGGGTGACAAGGATATGGACTTAACCGGTTACTACGTACTCCCAGGTTTTATCGATATGCATGGCCATATGGGAGGCTCTCATCAGTTATCCACCGCTGAATATTCACTTAAATTATGGTTGGGTCACGGTATAACAACGGTTCGAGAACCGGGCAGTTTTAATGGAGCCGAGTTTGTCATGCATCATGTTAAGGCCAGTGAAAAAAATACCATTGCCGCACCGCGTATTATTCCCTATTTTGGATTTGGTTGGGGGGCCAATTTTAGAACCGTTGAGGAAACAAAAAAATGGGTTAAAAAAATTGCCAAACAAGGTGCCAAGGGGATCAAATTTGGTGGTACTAATCCCAAAATTTTTAAAGCAGCCATTGATGAAGCCAATAAGCGTGGCCTAAGAACGGCAATGCATCATGCTCAGTTGGATGTGGTGCATTTGAATGCTCTTGATAGTGCGAGACTCGGTTTGACCACTATGGAGCACTGGTATGGGTTGCCCGAAGCAATGTTCGAAAATAAAACCATCCAGGATTACCCGCTAGATTATAACTATAACAACGAACAACATCGGTTTGGTGAGGCCGGTAAATTGTGGCTGCAAGCTGCTGCGCCTGGTAGTGAAAAATGGAACGCCGTTAGAGATGAATTAATCGGATTGGATTTTACTATCAATCCGACAATGACTATTTACGAAGCCAGTCGTGATTTAATGCGTGAAAGAAATGCCGATTGGCATGAGGAATTTACCTCTCCTATTTTGTGGGAATTCTTTCAGGCGAGTCGATATGCTCATGGTTCATATTGGTTCGACTGGACTACTCAAAATGAAATAGACTGGAAGAAAAACTATCAACGTTGGATGTTGTTTTTAGATGATTACAAAAATCATGGTGGTCGGGTCACTACCGGCAGTGATTCTGGTTTTATTTACAAGGTTTACGGATTCGGTTATATAAGAGAGTTGGAGCTTTTACAGGAAGCCGGTTTTCATCCATTAGAAGTGATTAAATCTGCCACTATCAACGGAGCTCAAGCGCTTGGAATGGAGGATGAAATAGGTTCGATTGCGATTGGAAAATTGGCGGATCTGGTCGTGGTTAAAGAAAACCCATTAGCTAATTTTAAAACTCTTTATGGAACGGGTCATGTAAAGTTAGACGAAAATAACAAGCCTATCACCGTTGGCGGAGTTAAATATACCATTAAGGACGGAATAATTTATGATGCAAAAAAATTACTAGAAGATGTTAAACAAATTGTAAAAGCAGAAAAGGAAGCAATCAAAAATGGCCAAACCCGGTAAAACAGGCATTGCTAGAATATTAAAGGCTACTCAATATTCCTGGCAAGGTTTACGAGCCGCATGGAAACATGAGGCTTCATTTCGGCAAGAGTTAATCCTAGTAATAGTGGGCGTGCCCTTGGCTTTTTGGTTTGCTGAAAATAAGTTTGAATTACTTTGGTTGATTCTACCTTTGTTTATTTTAGTGATTGCCGAATTAGTTAATTCGGCGTTGGAAGCAGTGGTTGATAGGATCGGTCATGAATATCATGAACTTTCTGGTAGGGCAAAAGATATTGGTTCGGCAATTGTGCTCGTTTCAATTTTGCTATTGGTGACCATTTGGTCAATTGTTTTATATTATCATGTTGCATTTTAAATAATGCATTTAGATGAGATAAAGTTGCAACCACTATTTTAACCTCGTTGTATGGTTGTATCGATGTATCAAAGAAATCAACGATGAATTTATCTAAGGAGAAATGGGTGAAACGCCTTACCTTACCATTAGTAATCGCTTTAGTCTGGGGATGTACTCCCAGTGAACAAGCTACAATAATTGAAACCAATCCTAAGGTTGCGGGATTAAGTTTGTTAGAAGAAGTGAAAGGGAAGACTGGTAAAACCGTTATTCCCTACAAAAAATATGAGCTAGATAATGGTTTGACTCTTATATTGCATGAAGACCATTCAGATCCGCTGGTTCATGTTGATGTGACTTATCATGTTGGTTCCGGTAGAGAAGAATTAGGTAAGTCAGGTTTTGCTCACTTTTTTGAACATATGATGTTTCAGGGATCAGAAAATATTGAAGATGAACAACACTTTAAGCTTGTCACCGAAGCGGGTGGTAGTATGAATGGCACTACGAATACCGATCGAACCAATTATTTTGAAACTGTCCCAGCCAATCAACTTGAAAAAATGCTTTGGCTTGAAGCCGACAGAATGGGATTCTTGGTGGATGCTGTTACTCAAAAAAAATTTGAAGTGCAGCGGGAGACTGTAAAAAATGAACGAGGTCAACGAGTCGATAATCGTCCTTACGGTCTTTTAAACGAGCGTGTTTCAGAGGCTCTTTATCCAGAAGGACATCCTTATTCCTGGCCGGTAATAGGATTTATGGAAGATCTCAATCGCGCCAATGTCAACGATCTTAAGAGTTTCTTTTTAAAATGGTATGGGCCTAATAACGCCACTATTACAATCGGTGGCGATATCGATATAAAATTAACTTTAGAACTTGTCGTTAAATATTTTGGGCCTATCCCCAAGGGACCAGAAGTCAATATGCCAGAAAAACCCATCGTTACTCTGGATACCGATCGTTATATTTCGATGGAAGATAATGTGCATCTTCCATTAATTTTTATGAGCTTTCCGACGGTTAGCATTCGTCATGCGGACGAAGCTCCGCTTGATCTGCTTGCGCAAATCTTAGGTGGTGGTAAAACTTCTTTATTTTATAAAAATATGGTAAAAAATCAGTTGGCAGTTCAAGCTTCGGTTAGCCATCCTTGTGCAGAATTGGCCTGTACTTTTAATATGTTTGCTCTGCCGAACATGGAGTATGGAAAATCGCTTGCCGATCTCGAAAAAATCATGCGTGATACGTTGTTGGAATTTGAAAAACGCGGTGTCGAACCGGATGATTTGACCAAGGCCAAAGCGCAAATGGAAGCATTGTTTATTTTTGGTTTGCAAAGTGTTAGTGGAAAGGTCAGCCAGTTAGCCGCTAATCAGACTTTTACCGGTAATCCAAATTATATTGAACAAGATATAGCGCGTTATGACAATGTGACCAAGGAAGATGTTGATCGTGTCTTTAAGCAATATATTAAAGGTCATCATGCGGTGATTATGAGTGTCGTACCAAATGGCGGGCTTAAAGCTATCGCACATGCTGATAATTTTAAACCCGGCATACGCCAACTGACAAAGGAATCTAATTTATCAGTGGATGATTTGGTTTTGCGCAAAGCAAAGGATACGTTTGATCGAAGTAAGATGCCTGTTGCTGGTGCCAATGCGCCCGTCTCAGTCCCTCAAATGTGGCAACAAGAATGGCAAAATGGAATTAGAGTGCTAGGTACTCAAAGTATCGAAACACCCACTACATCGCTATTGATCAAAATTCCTGCGGGACATTATTACGAAAGTAAAAATAAAGCAGGTACTGCTAATTTAGTCGCAAGTATGCTCGGCGAGTCGACCGAACAACGTTCGTCTGAAGAAATGAGTAAGGCGCTTCAGTTATTAGGTAGCAGTGTATCTGTCAGCGCTAGCAATCAGTATATTAATGTTAACGTGAGTGGGTTAACGAAAAATATCGATGCCACAATGGCTTTGGTGAAGGAAAAACTCTTTCACCCTGCATTTTTGCGAGCTGATTTAGATCGCAATCAAAAAAATATCGTACAAGGCATTATTAATAATAAAAAGAATGCCAGTTACTTAGCTCGCACGGCCTATCGACAATTGATGAATGGCGACAATGTTGCTGCAACACCTGTGGGTGGTACAGAGACCTCGGTTAATGGAATAACACTTAATGATATTAAGTCTTTCTACGCGATTCATTTTAAGCCTAAAAATACTCAATTGATCGTTGTTTCTGATAGGACCGAAAACGAGCTTACTGAAACTTTGTCTAAACTCAAGGATTGGAAAGGGGAAGGACCAAAATTGACGCTGGATGTGGTTGATCCAACAGCCCCCAAAGGCATGATTTATTTGGTCAACAAAGACAAGGCCACTCAGTCTACGATCCGTATTGGTAAGCGTGGTATTAAACAAGATATTACCGGTGAGTTTTATCGAGCTTATTTGATGAATTTTCCTCTCGGCGGCGCTTTTAATAGTCGAATAAATCTCAATCTTCGTGAAGATAAAGGCTATACCTACGGCGCAAGAACAGGTTTTTGGGGCAATAAATTATCTGGTGGTTATACCGCTTCAGCAGAAGTCAGAGCGGATGTTACCGATAAATCGATTGTTGAATTGGTTAACGAAATCAAAAATTATCAGGAAAACGGCATAACTGAAGAAGAAATTTTATTTATGCGCAATGCGATCAATCAACGGGATGCACTTAAATATGAGACACCTAGAGCAAAACTCGGCTTTTTAGCGCAAATTTTGGAGCATGATTTGACTCCCCAATTCGTCGCTGATCGGGCTGAAATTGTTGAAAAAATTTCTATAAAAGAGATTAACGCACTCGCTAAAAAACATCTCAATATTAAAGAAATGATAATGGTGGTGGTGGGAGATGCCAAAGTGCTTAAACCTCAGCTTGAAACGCTTGGTTATGAAGTGATTGATTATTCGATTTAAAATGGGCTAGGAGCTAGGAGAAATAAAACTCATGTGAATAGCCTGTGAGCTAAACTTCCCTGTTTTCCCGCCGATATAGATGTATCAAGTTGCGAATTGTCCAAAATCACTACTTTTTTTGATTTTGGACTGTTTTATTGCGTAGGAGATTAAAATGCAGGTCAATAGTGCTCTAAACACCGCTTTACAAGGCTTTCAAGAAGCTCAATCGAGAGTCAATCAGGCGGCTCACGATATTGCGTCTCAATCTGTCACAGATCCCACAGTAGATAGTATCGATCCCAAGGATTTAACCACTTCTCTGGTTGAACTGAAAGTTGCAGAGCATCATGCCAAGGCCAACGCTAAGGTGATTCAAACTGCATCTGATGTACTAGGCACATTATTGGATATTGAGGCATAATTTCGATTAAAATTATTGAAATCAAAAAGTCATGTTAATTACAACCGCGCCAATTGTTATTCCTGTTAACACTGCCAATCTACCGACCGAATCGTTAGCTGTAGAGGCTGTGCAGCGTCCCAAGATCCCTCAGCCGACCTCTGCAACGGAAAACTCATCGACTAAAAATTCAACCGAATTTGATGAATCGCCTAAGACCCCAGTTGAAAACGATCTCCAAGCTAAACAAGATAAAACCGTAGCCGAAAAAGAGCAGTCTCAGCAGCAAAATAGTCACAATGAAGATGAAAGTAGACAAAAAGACGATGCCAGTCTAAATGAATCATCAGACAAGCGAAGTAATGAAGAGTTAGCAGCCGAAGAATTGCAGCAAGTACAAAATTTACGAAATCGGGATAGGGAGGTTCGAACCCACGAGCAAGCTCATGCATCGGTTGGTGGAAATCTTGCTGGACCGGCTAATTTGAATTTTACTACGGGTCCTGATGGTAAACGTTATGCCGTATCGGGCGATGTTTCTATTGATATTTCAAAGGTGTCAAATGATCCAGCAGCCAATATCCGAAAATTTGAACAAGTGCAAAGAGCCGCGCTTGCTCCAGCCAATCCCTCTTCTCAAGATTTAAGGGTTGCAGCACGGGCAGCGGCTAGTGCCAATGAAGCTCGGGGTGAACTCAATCTTGAGAATCTTCAGCAGGCTAAAAAATCTGAAGATCAAAAAAAGACCACCATTAAAGAGTCGGGAACTCTGGAAGAGCCTAATAAAGTAGAGTTGGAACAAACCGAAATAAAGAAAACTCGGTCATTGGCAAGCTCAAATCCGGAGGATAATTTTCTAAATCCTGTTATTGCAAGGCGGCAGGCTGCTCAGCTCAATCAGAAAATTGTCGGTTCTGGCGCTTTAGATTCTAATATTAAAGAACAGCGGCTTAGTTTGATCGCTTAAAGATTGTCATTTAATCATTAAACAGACGCAAATTACTCTACATATTTTTCTTAATTTTAATTCCCTCCAATACAATTATTCCGTAAACTTAGACACCTTTTGTTCGTATCTCAATTGATGGTCATTGACCTTAATACTTTATTCTAGGTTTATTGAGTGCTTTGCTGAGAATTATTGATGCTTATTAATAAGAAAACCAATCCGCCAATCAAGTATCCGGGAGGGAAACGGTTTTTAGTCGAGCAGATTAAAGGTTTATGGGAGTTGTCCAAATGTCGAAGATTGGTTGAGCCGTTTTCTGGTGGAATGGCAATATCACTTGGAATAGCTCCAAACAAAGCGTTAGTCAACGATATTAATCCACACGTAGTCAATTTCTACCAATCGATTCAAAATGGACTTACCATAAATATAGACATGGAAAATGATGAAAAATTTTATTATGAAATGAGAGAGAAATTTAATGGTCTCATTCGTAATAATAATCATGAATCAATGTTGTCAGCTTCAATATTTTATTACTTGAATCGAACTTGTTTTAATGGATTGGTTCGTTTTAATAAATCGGGTTTTTTTAATGTCCCCTTTGGGCGACATAAAAAAATCAATTACATTCGAACATTTCCTGATGTCAATAAGATTATTAAAAATTGGGCGTTAGTTTGTGGAGATTTCAGCAAAATTCGTGTTAATAAGACAGATTTTCTTTATGTTGATCCACCATACGATGTTGAATTTAAGAATTATTCAGGCAATGCTTTTCACTGGGGAGAGCAAGAGCGTTTGGTAAAACATTTATCGAAGTATGAATGCCCTATTGTCATATCGAATCAAGCTACCGATAGAGTTGTTGATTTATATAAAAAAAATGGCTACAAGATCTTCCTAATTGATGCACCTAGAATGATAAGTTGTAATGGTGATAGAACAAAAGCACAAGAAGTTTTGGCTTTGAGAAATATGGCGATTAACTCTAAACTTTCGCCATTTTAATCTCAGAATATTCTAGGTTGATCCGCTGCTGAGTTAAGCTAAGCAACCCAAAAAATTAATAATAATACTGCGCCGTCAACTGAATATGATCGTCCCGTCTAAACAAATACAAAGGATCTCTTGGTTTATTAGATTCAAAAAATCGGGCATCCAATGAAACTTTAATATTATTGCCAAATCGTCGACTGGCTTCGAGTAATAGGCTGGTTGATTTAAAGTCTAAATCATAACTTAAACCCAAAAGCACCTCGGTAGATTGAACATCGTTAAGTGCCAGGCGATTACCCAAAAACAAATCGTTTTGAAAAGTCGTTGCACTATCTTTACCGCGTTCATCCCAGGCATATTCGATCAACCAGCCGAGATCTGCATTGGATTCGAAAATGCCATATTGACTGTATTCCAGACCGCTTTGCAATGCCCAAAAGTCTTGTTGGTTATTACTATTGTGAATGGCTTCTAATTTCCACAGAGCTCCTTCCGTGCTTAACTGAAGTTCGACCCCCAACTGGCTGATTTGTTTGTAAAAAGGAACAAGTTCAAATCCTTCAGGGATTAATCTAGGCAGTAAATCTGGGGCTCGGCCAGTTCCTTCAAACCAGGAAAGTGCAATATCCAGATCATCAATGCTATGGGTCCAACGAACAGCCCAATCAATGTGTTGCTCCTCTTCATTGGACTCGTATAGCGCATTGTCGGTATTAACAAACGGAATTCCAGGTCTACCCTCGGCTCCTGCAAAGGTTCTTTCTCTAAAATAAGGTAAAAGATAGAAATCGGTGATACCCCAATCTTTAACTAAAGAAAGGTTCATCATGGGCTGGCCTAATTTATCTTCATTGTCCACATCTTCTACGGAGTCACTTTGATTGATAATGTCGACTAGATGTTGAAATTCCGTTACACCCCAAAAATCTCGACGAACACCAATTCTTGTTTCCCAATCATTGCCAACATGTACCCAACTAAACTCACGGATATCCATATGGGTTCTTTCGTCATCGTATTGATCAACACGGGCAGACGGAACAAATTCGAACGAATCATTACTATCGTTCCAACTCCAATAAAATTCTGGCGCGGCAGCCAATGATATTTGTTCATCGTGTTGAGTCGGAAATAAAGGATCTTCATAAAAAAATCGACCTTGAATTTCGATATTTCCGCGAGCCTCAAATTCGTTAGCTTGTATGTTGCTTGTCAAAAATAAACCCGTTATAGCCAGTGTTGAATAAATGGATTTGTAGTTCATAAAAGTTATTACTGTCATAGTAGCTCGATGCCTAGGTAGATCTTTTTAACAGCGCCTTCGTCGAGGAAATTTTAAATAAAAAATGCCCCACTAGGAGGCAAAACATCGTAGGATGATGTATTCGTTAGTGCACTAAAGTTTTGAAATTTATCGGGCTCTTTTTAGTGCGTTTTTGTTAAAGTCTTTCTCATCAAGCCCTGTTTTCATTTTGAAATCAGTATAGTTCAATACAGTACTTTTTCCTGATTGGTGATTGACCATTTCAAATTTTTGTGAGCGCCAGTGTTTGCCAAGATATTGGTGAAAGTTCGTAAATTTTAAGGTTTTTAATAGAGTGTCTTTACGATCATAAAACGCTGTTTTTCTGACTCGATATTCTGATTGATCGATCCAGACGATGCGGCGTTTATAACCGGAGTGTTTATCCAAAGGGTATTGGGTAATCACCCAACAACTTTCACCATCGACCACTTCATCTTTTAAGTACAAATAGTTGTATTTTTCGACTTCGAATGAAGTTAAATCTTCAAAGGAAAATTCACTACCCATAAATGAACCAGATTTATTTCGTGAAGAGATCCTTTTTACTCGCTTAAGTGCTGGCAAATATAACCATTGATCATCGTTTCCTTGAGGGTGAGAAAAACTCAAAAAAGCGGTACCTTTCACATCTCTGGGAGAGTCAAAAATGGTTAGGCTTTTATCACCATCATCATGTTGTTCAATACTCTTAAGTCGCATTTTTCTGCTGGAGGTTTCGCCATGTTGATTCTTTAAAATCATTTCCAACTCTGCCGTGGAATCAGTCCAACCCAGATCTCTAGCTTTGGATTCTTTGGATATTTTCAGTCCCTTATCTTCTGCCTCTCCAGCAATTACTGATGAGGGTAAAATTAGTCCTAAAAAAGCTAATGCTAGGCCTTTTTTTATTAAATTCATGCTTGTCTCCAGTCTTAATTTTATTCAATTGCAGCATCGGCAGATACTGTTGGTTGATTTCTTTGATTTTCGATTGTATCTTTTTTACTTTTTAATAACATTAACAAAGGTGGCAAGAATAAAAAATCGACAATCAAGGCAATAAGAATAGTGATCGCTGTGAGCAGTCCCATATCAGCATTGACTTTAAAGCTGGAACTTGCCATCACTGAAAATCCGGCCACTAATACCATGGTTGTGACCCAAAGCGCTTTGCCAACACTGGCAAAACTGTATTTTACCGCATCTTCAGAGCTTAGATTTTTTTCTCGTCTTGCTCTGATATATTTGCTTAAAAAATGCACGGTATCATCGACAATAATTCCAAGGGTAACGCCCATGACAACCGATAAGCCTAGTCCTACTTCGCCCACAAAAATTCCCCATATACCAAAGGCAATAGCGGCGGGCATTAAATTTGGTAGCAAACTAATTAAACCAAATTTTAAAGAACGCAATGCAAATCCTAATAGTACAGATATTAAAATCAAAGCAAAAGATGAGCCTTTTAACATGCTAATGATATTGGTTGAGCCGATATGGGCAAACATTAGCGACGGGCTGGCAAGTGCTAGCGCGTAGTCTGAACTTTGCGCTTTAAAATGTTCAATAATTCGTTTTTCTACTGCTAATGTCTGGTTTGAAGACAGGTTTTTAAAAGTTGTGATCACTCGTGTCGATGACTTATCGACATTGAGTTGATTATTCACATCTAACCCTTGTGGTAAAGATAATTCATATAGTAACAAATACTGAGCTGCCAATTCTTGCTCGTCTGGTAATTTGTACCAGCGGGGATCATCGCCATGCATATTTCTATTAAGACGTCTTAATGTGTCTGTGATGGTATTCACGTTGTCGGTCTCTTCCTGAGAGCGTAACCAGATAGCAAAATCATCGACAAACCTTAAGAATTTTGGATCGTTAACGCCGCTGGAAATTTTAGAGTCAAATGAAAGTTCAATAGTTGTCATACCTGACAAATGATTTTTCATGTAATCGGTTGCTTGCCTAAAAGGAACACTTTTATCAAAGTATTTTACGAAATCATCATTGAGTTCATTTTGAGGGATAAACGCTGATAAAGTGATAATAACAATTGTTGAAACAGGTAGTAACCATTTTCGGTTGTAAATGACAAAATCGGCTAATTTTTCCATCATATCTTTTTTATGTTCTTTCTTAACCTTGGCTCTTACAGGCAATATCATGATGATTGCTGGAAAAATAGTGATAGAAAATACAAAGGCTAAAGTAACGCCAATAGCAACCATGTTTCCGAGATCGCCAAAAGGAGGTGCGTCTGAAAAATTCATGGTTAAGAATCCGATGGCCGTGGTTAAACTGGTTAAAAATATTGGTTGAAGGTTGACTCGCATACTATCAACTAGTGCATCTTTCTTTTGCATTCCGTGACGCATATTGTAATAAAATGTTGAAAGTAAATGAACACAATCAGCAACAGCAAGAGTTAGGATCATAACGGGTGCACTAGCAGATGGTCCTGTTAAATATCCATCTAACCAACCCCAGATCCCCATTGTTGCAACAATACTGGAAATGATTACTACAATTGTCGCCACAGTACCTGTTATCGATCGTAATAAACCTAAAATGGTTAAAATCACCACTATAAACATCATTGGCATCAGCCGACTAGCATCCGCTTTGGAGGCTTCTGGGAAACTGGTATTCATCATAATCATGCCAGAAAGCATGAATTTAATGTCAGGGTATTTGGTCTGAAAGCGGTCTCTTAATTCTCGAGCCGAGCTTGCCACTAGAGGTATTTCTTTGGTCTTGTCTATTCCGGGAATTCTTATGGTGATATTAACAACGGCAGAATCCCCATTGGGAGCAATTAGCTTTTTTTCCAATAAGGGTTCTGACAGGGCAACACGTTTAGTGCGAGCAATCATTTTGTCATTTAACATGTCTGCTTCAAGAATAAGATCTTCAATAATCAAATCATCTTCTTCGGCAAAACTATATTGAAAATTAGAAATTGAATCAACTCTGGAATTATAAGTGACCAACCAAGATTCATTGGTCAGTTCCCAAATGGCTGTGAGTGTTTTCTTAGTAAATACATTGCCATCTTTCGGTGAAACAATGATAGCTACGTTATCACTTTTGCTATAAATTTTTTGTAGATCAAGAAAATCATTGAGTTGTTTGTTATCTTTATCAAAAAAGGTCTTATAGTCACTTTTAAAGGTTAAATTTTGAGCGCCGTAACCAGCAATCCCGACAAATGCCAAACAACCGATCAGTATCAACCATTTGAATTTTAAGATACTATTTGAAAAATTGTTCATATGTTATTTTCTCTTGCGTTTGAAATAATATTTCAATAAAACTAACTGACTACACAAAAATGAAAGGTGTACCCATTTTTTCGAGGGTCTTAATTTCGGGTTCAAATATTTCGTTGGCAATATTTCTTATCGAAGTACTGTAATTCCATTCACCGGATAGTGGTTTCCATCCAAAACCGTCTAACAGTAAACGTGAATTAGTAAAAGATTCCCTTTCCAGTATCATCGGTCCCAACTTCACCGAGTCACCCTTGCTCATAATGAGTGCCATCGCCCCCCAAGATGCTGACCACATTGCAAAAGTGACTTGCTCAATGCTCATCCCCTCAGGCAATATTAAATCGTCCGATTCGATGGCTTTTTCTATTTGTCGATTCATCAATGCCATTAATTGTGACTCATGAACACGATGGGTTTCATTTCTAGCTTCAGAAGAACAAGCGGCAACGCTAGGAGAGTGAGCCGCCAGAACGGCAAATAGTTGAGAAGGGTACAATTTAGCCCAGATGACGTAGGAAACCATGACAGCCAATACTTTTTCTCGACTATTACCCTTAAATTCAAGAGCTCGGCAGAACATTTCCTGCATTTCTTTGATACTGGTATTGCAAATCGCCATCAGCAAATCTTCTTTTCCGACAAAATGTTTATAGATGGTTCCTTTGGAATAGCAAGATTCGCTTACCAGCCTGTCGATAGTCAAGGTGGTTAAGCAATCGTCTTCCACAAGGCGACGACCAAGCTCGATTAGCTCGATTTCTCTTTGCAAAAACTCTTCTTGTGAAATGCAACGGGGACTCATAGATGGCGTTTTATCTCAATTTGCTATAAATGACGATCCGTCATGTGACGGATCGTCATTATAAAGAACAATAGAGGTTTTACAAGCAATATTATCGATTTTAGTTTGAATTTTTGAGAGGAGATCTTTTTTATCGCTTTTTAAATGGATGATAAGCCGATAGAATACTTGCCATATATAGTGTGGTCTATAATCTTGTCATAGGATAATCAATTCATTTTCAAGAAACAGGATAATTAAATGATTTACAACAATATCGTTGAAACGATCGGTAAAACACCACTAGTAAAACTCAATAAAATAAACGAAAGCTTAGCTTGTAATGTTTACGCTAAATGCGAATTTATGAATCCAGGGGGTTCTACTAAAGACAGAATTGCTCGCCAGATGGTTCTTGATGCAGAAAAATCCGGACGAATTAAACGGGGTGATACTTTAATTGAAGCCACAAGCGGTAATACAGGGATCGGAATGGCGTTAGCTGGAGCCTCACTGGGCTATAAAATTATTATCACTATGCCTGAAAAAATGAGCAAAGAAAAACAAGTTGTATTGGAAGCTTTGGGTGCGGAAATAATTCGTACGCCAACAGAAGCTGCTTGGGATGATCCTGAGTCACATATCGAAATGGCTAAAAAGCTGCAAAAAGAATTACCTAATGCACATAT
Organism: uncultured Kangiella sp.; assembly: GCA_964454125.1. Lineage (GTDB taxonomy): Bacteria > Pseudomonadota > Gammaproteobacteria > Enterobacterales > Kangiellaceae. Next base: position 50,203 of record CAYVSL010000001.1, on the reverse strand, counting down.
TTTGGACCAATATGCTAATCCTTCTAATCCGGAGGCGCATTATTATGGAACCGGGCAGGAAATACTGGATGATTTGGATAGTAACGTCGATATGGTAGTGATAGGTGTTGGAACAGGCGGAACTCTTACTGGTATTGCTAAAAAAATAAAAGAAAAATGTCCCGGTGTGATTATTGTTGGTGCTGATCCTGAAGGTTCTTTACTAGCGGGACCAGAAGAAATTAAACCTTATCATGTGGAGGGGATCGGTTATGATTTTATTCCCGATGTGTTAGATCGAGATTTGGTGGATGAGTGGGTCAAAACTAACGATACCGAATCCTTTAAATACGCTCGTCAATTAATGAAAGATGAAGGTTTATTAGTTGGAGGCTCTTCCGGTACGGCCATTATGGCGATGATGCAGCAGGCGACATCATTAAAAGAAGGACAAAATTGTGTGGTTATTTTACCCGACGGGATCCGAAACTATCTGACAAAATTTGTCGATGAAGGTTGGCGAAAAAAACATGGGTTTGAATGAAATAAGAGGTTCAAGCGCCAATCAATTAAATTGGGCTATTTTGTTTGATGAAAAAACGGTTTTTTGTCCTTTGATGTTAACTATTCACCAATATTCAGATAAGGCATTTTGACTTAATGCGGAAATACTCAATAGGTAAACCAATCGTCGTACCTTGTCATTTAAACTTTGTTTTTTTCTGTGTCCTCTATGGCGAATAAATTGAATCTTTCTAGTAAAAGTTATTTGAGGCTGCTATTCTTCCAGCAATCTAATCAGTACTTTTTCAAACCTCTCGTGTTTTCTTTATGACTCTAACCAAACAAAGCCTTCAATTCGATGCAAATCATATTTGGCATCCTTACACTAACCTAAAACATCCATCTCCTGTTTTTGGAGTAGAGTCTGCAGACGGTGTTTATTTATACCTGACTAACGGTCAAAAAGTCGTCGATGGTATGTCATCTTGGTGGTCGGCTATACACGGGTATAATCATCCGACGTTAAACGAGGCCATTCAATCACAAATACAAAAAATGTCTCATGTAATGTTTGGCGGTTTGACTCATCAACCAGCCATTGACTTGTGTCAAAAATTGGTCAATATCACTGCGCCAGAATTAGATTGTGTTTTTTTAGCCGATTCTGGTTCTGTTTCCGTTGAAGTTGCGTTGAAAATGGCGATTCAATACTGGTACTCATGTGGTAATACCAAGAAGAATTTTTTTTTAACCGTTCGTAACGGTTATCATGGTGATACGTTGGGTGCAATGGCGATTTGCGATCCCGAAAACGGTATGCACTCGATGTTTCAGGGCATATTATCGAAGCATATTTTTGTTTCTGCTCCAACCTGTGTAAATGATAAAGATTGGCAAGATAGTGATATTGAAGAGTTTCGTTTAAGTATTCAAACCAATCATCAATCCATTGCGGCAGTTATTTTGGAGCCGATCGTACAGGGCACTGGTGGAATGCGATTTTACTGTCCTGAATATTTGCGCCAAATAAGAAAGCTTTGTGATCAATTTGATGTGTTGTTGATCCTCGATGAAATTGCCACAGGTTTTGGCCGGACGGGGACTTTATTTGCTTATGAGCAAGCGCAGATCACTCCCGATATATTATGTTTGGGTAAAGCATTAACCGGCGGATATATGACTCTGGCTGCGACCCTATGCACTCGAAAAGTGGCCGATACGATAAGTGGGTTTCAAGGTGGTAACTTAATGCACGGACCGACCTTTATGGGCAATCCTTTAGCCTGTGCAGTGGCCAATGCAAGCCTCCAGCTTTTATTAAATTCGGATTGGAAAAACAAAATTAAAAAAATCGAAAATCAACTCTTTGATGAGTTAATCCCTTGTAAGGACTTCTCCGGTGTTTTTGATGTCAGAGTGAAAGGTGCCATTGGAGTGATTGAACTAAATGAGCCTATGAATATGCATGTTGTTCAACCTCGCTTAGTAGAACTTGGAGTTTGGATTAGACCGTTTGGTAAATTATTATATATTATGCCGCCTTACGCTATTGGTGCAGAAGAATTATCTAAGTTGACTGGTGCGATGAAAACGATTTGCCTAGAGCTTCGTTAATCAAGTGTTACGGGTTTCGTGAAATATCCTCCCCCACAGGGCAAACGGATTATAAATAACCAATTTACCTAGCTTAATCCTACAGTCAGTACTTTCATCATGTATTTTTCATCCCATCCAGCCTTAAGACGCTTCGATTTAATACCCATTTTTGCTGTTTTCTCGTTCTTGAGCAAGTTTAAGGCCATTTTATTTAAAAAAGAAAAATTGGCAGCGGCATTTCCACTCCTTAATCGACATTGCTCTTCATTAAAACTAACGTCTAGTTGCCAATGAAGTTTATTCTCAACATACCAATGATCTCTAATTCCACTACCAATAAATTCAGCATCTTTGTCAAAGTGACTGGTGATGTAATATCGTCGCTCAACGGAGTGCTCACTACCAATCATTAGTATCGATCCTGCAACCACAATCCCTTTAACGTTATTCCAACGAGGATGCCGTTGCAGTAGCCAATCTATCCCGGTAGTCAGCCAAATCTTTCGAGTTTCTATTCGTCCATGATCGCCATTAACACTTTCAAAATAATCCAATGTTTGGTTCGATGGATTGTCGATAAGTGCGTCTAAATAAAGGCTTACATCTTGATGAAACTCTCCTTGGTTTCCTTTTAAAGCCAATAAGAAATGACCGCCTTGTTCAATCACCTTTTCGCCAATTTCTGTTTGACAACCCATGGCATCGATAGTAATTGTAGCGCCTTTAATATCAAGCATTTCCAAGAGCTTAGGGATCGCTGTTATTTCGTTGGACTTGTCATCGACCTGGACCTGACCAAAACACATATTATTCGCCACAGACCATGCATTGACGAGCCATACAGCTTTACTATCGTTTATTTTCCCGAGAGTTCGCCGTAAAACTTTTCCATCTAATGCAATAATATTTTCATCTTTGACGGCGAGTTGTTTTATCCATTGAGTCAAACATTTCACAAAGGCGGATTCATCGAGTCGGTTAATGACATCATTAAATGTATCGTGGCTTGGCACACCATTTGGCATGCCCAAAAACGTCTCGAACCATTTCTTCTTTGAGCGCCCAAATTCAGCCATCGTGACGAAATTATCAGCCCCACAAATAACAGAGCAGATAGCCATTGTAATCATATTGATCAGTGGATGACGTTGCGCACGCGCCATTCGAGGATCTTTGAATTCTTTAAAAATTTCAGATAAAGTCGTTGTGGCCATTTCTAACTCTCAAAGGTTAGAATAGATCATGCCTGCCGATCGGAGTCAATGAGTTTGTTATTTTTTCGAGTAAAATATTGGCAAATTGGTTATTTATAACCCGTTTGCCCTGGCTCATGTAGCCTAAGTCGACATTTAACTTAGGAGAAATAACATGAGCAGATTTAGTAAGTTATCACACGTACTATGGCATTGTCAGTACCATATTGTTTGGGTGCCAAAATATCGTTATAGGGTATTGGAAGGGAAGGTTGGTTTTGAAACGTCGAAAACGATACGAGTTTACTCGGAAAGATTAGGTTGTGAGATTGTAGAATTAGATTTTACTTAACAAAAACCAGATGTGGCGATAAAGCGGCTAGCCTTCTCAGAGGGCTAGCTCAATACACCCTTATAGGGTGCAATCAAAACCACGTTCTTAGAACGTGGATATTTACTTTTTGGAAAGTTAGATAAAGCACTATTGGCAATAATTAATAAATGGGTGGAAGCTGGAGGCACGTTAATTGCCATTGATAGTTCGATCCCTGATCTGGTTAATCCAGAAGTCAAATTCAGTAATGTTCGTATGCTTAGTCAAACATTTAAGGAAATTGAAAAATACGATATAGCTTTGCAGCGCGAATGGTTGGCACAGCAACAAGAATACAAAGTGATAGATGAAATTTGGAATCACAATGTTGCTGATAAAATCACTTATCCTTGGACCGATGGTATTGAAAGTTTATCTGAAAAAGTACTGAAAAAACAGGAACAATGGTTGACTAAGTTTGCACCATCAGGTGCTATTGTCGCCGCCCGAAGTGACCAAAAACATTGGTTGACTTTCGGCTCGCCCCCAAACTTGCCTATATTTATTTCCAATAATCCGGTTTTAATGTCAGATGAAAAATCACAAGCGGTTGTTCGACTTGGAGTGTATCAAAAAATGGATAAAAGCATGTGGCAGAAAATTGTGGCTTCTTTTAAAGATAAACCAATATCTCGTAAAATCGGTTGGTCCAGTTTACCGGATGAGTATGAATTAAAACTCAGAATGAGCGGATTATTGTGGCCTGAGGCCAGCCAGCGAATTGCGAATTCGGCCTATCTTACTCGGGAGCAAAAAGGCAATGGACAGATTATTTTGTTTGCTAGTCAGCCGATATTTCGAGGCTCTACTATGGCGACTAATCGATTATTGTTAAATGCGTTGATTTATGGGGCCGGGCTTGGGACTAATAATGTGGTTGATCCTTAAATCTAAATTAATTAGTTGAAACGGGATAGTACTCTTTCCACGGATCCAACTGATTATTTTAGGTTAAACCTAGTATAATCGACCCTTTCCAACAAAAAATTAAAACTCAATGAATGCGGCGCTTAAAATACTCAATAACACTTTCGGCTATGAAAATTTCAGACTAAATCAAACAGAAATTGTCGATAGTCTGGTCAATGGCCGTGATGTGTTAGCGTTAATGCCTACAGGCGGTGGTAAATCACTTTGCTACCAAATCCCCGCGATGGTTCGTCCAGGAGTTGGGATCATCGTCTCTCCATTAATCGCCTTAATGCAAGATCAGGTTGATGCGCTTAATTTGGTTGGGGTAAAAGCCGCGTTCATCAATTCCAGTCTGAATATCAGCCAAGTCCGTCAAATTGAACGGCAGCTTTTTGCGGGTGAACTGGACTTACTTTATGTAGCCCCTGAGCGACTATTGACTACCAATTTTCTGGAGATGCTCGGCCAATTAACCATTTCACTATTCGCTATCGATGAAGCGCATTGTGTATCTCAATGGGGTCATGATTTCAGGCCAGAATATCAAAAGTTATCCATCCTCCACCAATATTTTCCTAATGTGCCTCGGATCGCACTTACTGCGACGGCTGATCAGCGTACCCGGTTTGAAATTATTCAACAGCTGGAGTTGCAAGATGCGGCACAGTATATCAACAGTTTTGACCGGCCTAATATCCGTTATGCCATTTCCGAAGGGCAAAATAGTCGCGATCAATTATGGCGATTTTTAGAAAATGAATATCCTAATGAGGCGGGTATCGTTTATTGCTTGTCGCGCAAAAAAGTTGAAGCAACTGCTGAATGGCTTCAGAAAAAAGGTAGAAAGGCTTTGCCTTATCATGCAGGTCTTCACCAGGATATTCGACAAGGAAACCAGCAGAGATTTTTACGTGAAGAAGGAGTGATTATTGTCGCCACCATTGCTTTTGGAATGGGGATCGACAAACCGGATGTACGGTTTGTAGCGCATTTAAGTTTACCCAAAAGTATCGAAGCTTATTATCAGGAAACCGGACGAGCAGGACGTGATGGAGAGCCATCATCCGCATGGATGGCCTACGGACTGCAAGATGTCATCACCTTAAGGCAAATGATGCAACAAAGTGAAGCATTAGAGGCTTATAAACAGATTTCTCAACAAAAACTTGATGCGATGTTAGGTTTGTGTGAATCGACTGCTTGTCGGCGACAATTATTATTGGGTTATTTTGATGAAACATTAGCAGAGCCCTGCGGTAATTGTGATAACTGTTTACATCCACCTGAAACTTGGGATGCAACTGAAGCCGCTAGGCAAGCATTATCTTGCGTGTATCGATCCGGACAAAGGTTTGGTGTTGGCTATGTGATTGATATTTTATTGGGTAAAAGCGATGGGAGGGTTCAAAAAAATCATCATGATCAACTCTCTACTTTTGGTATTGGAGATCATTTATCGATTGCTGAATGGCGAAGCCTCTTCAGACAACTCATTGCACAAGGTTTTTTATATGTGGATCATGAACGCTTTGGTGGAGTGCGTTTAACAGAAAAAAGCAGACCTTTATTAAAAGGTGAAGAATCTCTTAACGCGCGAAGATTAAGCAAACAGGAAAAAACCAAAAAAGCAGCTAAAGCAAGAGTATCCAGCATTCACTTACCGTTAATGGACGCGTTAAAAGCCTTAAGAAAATCGCTGGCGGATGAACAAGGTTTGCCATCTTTTGTTATTTTTCATGATTCGACCTTGATCCAGATGACTGAAAAGCGGCCGACGGAATTGCGAGAAATGCAATTTATTAGCGGGGTTGGTGAAAAGAAGCTTAACCAGTATGGTGAGGCGTTTATTGAAGTGATTAAAGGACATCCTTTACCTCATGAAGTCAATATTCATTTTACTGATACGGTGAATGAGTCTTTGATTTTGTTTGCGAAAGAAATCTCAATCAAAGAGATTGCCAAGCAACGAAATTTATCTGAAGGTACCATTTATGGGCATTTGGCCGAAGCGATCGCTGCCGGAATGTTAGATCCTTTGGATGTTTTACCTATCGAGCAAGATGATTATCATTTGATTAGTCAAACCATTAGTAGTTTTGTTAATGAGACTCAAGGTCGAGTGAAAAAAATTCGGGAAGTTTTAGGGGATGAATTTAGTTATGGAGTGATTCAGTGTGTGATTGCGGCGGAAGAGGGGGCAAATTGGTCGGGCTGAAAAATCGAATAACGGACCTTTGATCCGCTTCTCGAACTGATTATTCTAGGTTAAACCTACAAAGATTTTAATTTAATTTGTCCATTCACATTCTCCATCGTTAACTGAACTGTACCATCTCCTATCACCCCTCGCATATCCGAGCCAACATAATGTCCTTCTTTTACGGTTAAACCAAAGTCATTACTTATTTTGCCACTTACTGTATCGGCTGATACTTTCACTCCTGCATCGCTGGGGAGGTTTACGATAATATCACCGTTGACGGAATTAAGTTTTATCTTGCTGGTATTTCTAAGATTTTCAAAAGTTATTTGCATATCACCATTGACTAAACTTACCTCAGTATCAGACGTCATTCCATCTGATTTTAGATCTCCATTGACTAGGTCGGCATCCAGTTTTCCTGTGATATTTGAAATGGTTAAGTTTCCGTTAACCAGTTCGATTTGATCCAGTTCAACATTATTGGGAACACTTAACTGGTAAACTACATTAGAATGATTATTTCGATTGTGATAGTCGCGGTCTTTCTTTTTATACTTTGTTTTGACCGATAATCTTGATTGGCTTGCGCTGATATCGACATTGATCCTGTCACGAGTTTTTTGATCGGATGCTGTCACCGTTGCAATTAGGTGCACCTGTTTACAATCGCAAGCGGTAATGGTGACATTTCCATTGATGTTAGAAAGCGATATTCTACCGTCGCTATTAAAATCATAAGATTTATCTATCACATCAGTGATATCAGCTGTCGCAAAACTAGTGTAAGCGATCAATAACAAAACGGAAAGTAAAAGTTTGTTGTTCACATGGTTGTTTTTGTTCATGAGTCCTCCAAGGATAAATCAAAAAATAGTTGTTTGATCTCTGTTAGAGACGCATAGAATTGAAATTTGGTTTGAATGGTTTGATTTTAAGAATGTAACTAAATGTAAATTATAACATCTGAAATAATTGATTTGCCCAAGTTGCGGCTTCCTCATGAGATTGGTAGTAAATTTGAACTGTTTTCTCATCAACCTTTTCAAAAGAATCAATTTTTTGGTGCTCCAGATCCATGATTAGCTTGAGAGATTTTCCTTTTTGACCTTGGTATTTTAACAATGCATCGTTGATGTCATCGGACAGATCCAGTTTAGCCAATAACCAGCTTTTTTCGGCTAGCATGACAGCATCAATGCCCGAAAAAAGGCCAACCGTAAAATAGCATTCAGGCTGTCCATATTTAAGTTTGGTTGCAATCAGTTCACAAGTCCGTGCACGAGTCAAAAGTAATAAAAATAATTCTTTAGTTTGGTCAGAGTTACCTGACAACACCATTGCCATCGCCCATTTTTTTATTTGTCCTAATCCCAAATAAACGACAGCTTCATGCAAACTGCTGACTTTTTTGGGTAGTCTACAGAGGGGACTATTGACGATTTTTAGTATTTGGTAACTAAGTTTTGCATCTCGTGAAATGGAATGACTTAAGTCGTCAATATCAATGTCTGGGTCTTGAAGTTGCCCCACTATTTGCAGGGCCGTTTCTGAATTACTATCAATTTTTTTGCCATAGATAGGCATCGGTTTTTCCAGAAAATACCCTTGGAATAATTCGAAACCTAATTTGTTGCAACGGTCATACATGACTTGATCTTCAACCTTTTCAGCTAGCAAAATAGGCCTTTTTTCAAGTTGGTTCAAAATATTTTTTTCAAATTGTTCCATTTTCTGGGTTAAATCATCGACGGGCAGGTGGAGGAGTTCGATTTTTATGTAATCAGCCAGAGGGATCAAACGGTCAAATTTAGAATCAAAAGCATAATCATCCAAGGCAAACTGGTACCCCTGTAGCTTTAGTTCTTTAACTCGATCAACAAACTTTTCATCGACCTCAACTTCTTCTAATATTTCGATAACAATCCTTTTAGGATCCAGTGGAAAGAAATAATCAGAAAGTATCAAATTACGAGTGAGATTAATAAAAATCTTAACGTAGGGCCCTTCTTCCTCATTAAGAATACTACCGCAATAGTTGACAATTAGAGAAGATGTTGCTTTATCGCCATCATCAAATATTGCTGAATGAGGGTCGTTATCGCGGTATAGTAATTCAAAGGCGTACAGTTTTTTTCTGGCATCAAAAATGGGTTGGCGTGCGAATAATAAATCTCGTGAGCTTGTATTATTGCTTTTCTTTTTAACAGATTTTGGCATAACGCTAACCCTTAAAGTACCTACTGATAACCCAGGAATTCAATTAACGGACTTATGCCAGTTGAGGTTACTTATTTAGTTTAGTCTAAAAATACGTAATTGCCATTTCACTGGGCAGATATTATCCTAGAATCTCCGTTGGAGTCGTGGAAAGAGCGCTAGACCAGAGAGCGCATGGTGTAGCGAAAAATGGTGTAATGATCTCGAAAATGGCTCCTGCTTATGATCTAGTTTAGATTCTTTATTAGGTTAGTGGGTGGTTATTGGGCTATACTTTTAGCTAACAGGTAGAAGTATACCAATGGTGGCTATAACCGATTACTTATTCTACTTGCCCCAATAAATTTTGGGATAGCCGTGGCTGTTTTCTAAGAAGGCGTGTATTTTTGAGAGGATATTATGAATAGACAAGATATGTCCGGCATTTTACAAGAATTAGAGAGTGAGCTTTCCGATGTAAATAATTTGGATGAATATCATCGGCAAAAAACTCAAGCACTTGCTGAGTATATTCAGACTATGTTGGAAAAAGGTGATGATCAATTGACGGGTGATGAATTTCTAATGAAGAAAATGCGTGAATCGATTGATGATTTTGAAGTTAATCATCCAAAAATGACTAATATCGTTGGACGAGTATCTGATTTGTTATCCCGTAGTGGGGTATAAAAGCTATAGTCTTTTGATTGTTAAGCGAGTGCTATTATCATATTGATAATGGCTTACAATTAAAATGCATCATTCTGAAAAAACAAAGTGGGTGATTTCATTCACTTCAATTGATAAATAAGCATTTGTCATCAATCCTCTTATTTTCATAGAATGTCTCATCACGTAAATCAACCTATTACTTTGGAATTTCCACAAGATGAAAATTAACCTATTCAAGAATAATATGTGGTTGTCGGTTGCCATAAGTCTGTCATTAACATCGATTATATCCACTAATGTGAGTGCTGATAATATCTCTCTTGAGCAAGTTACAACGGATGTTTCTTTTTTAGCCAGTGACAACTTAGCAGGTAGAGCGGCTTTTTCAGAAGGAATAGATAAAGCGGCTAACTACATTAGCAAACGATTTTCTGGTATTGGTCTAAGTCCATTGAAGGGATTGAACGGTTTTAAACAAACTTTTGAAATTAGTCAAATTGTTCCAAATTCAATTAATTTGACCCTCAACGGTAACAACATTTCTGAGAACAACATAACGATGGCTAGCACCATTGAATCGATTGTTTGGACTAATACCGAGCAATTTAAAACGGTGGTGATTAGTCCAAAAGACGATATGAGGCAGGTATTAGGTGAGTTAAATCAACGTGGAGGCAAGTATCTGGTTTTATTAAATAAGGTACACGCCAAGGTGTTTTCTCGATATCAGAGCTACTTTCAAAAGGGGCTGACCAAGCTTGATTTAACTCACCGAGGGGCGATTATCATTGTTTTGAGCGATGAAACGAGCATTGACTCGGTAGATTTGAAAGCGACTAGTGTTATTAATAAGCAATTCCTGTCGAATGTCATAGGCGTATTACCGGGCAAAAGCCGACCAGAAGAAATCGTTTTATATTCTGCTCATTATGACCATTTAGGAGTGAAGTCTACTAAAAATGACGATGATCGCGACTTGATTTATAACGGTGCCGATGATGATGCATCCGGAACAACCGCAGTAATTAATTTGGCCGAATATTTTGCCAAAAAGTCTGATAATGCTCGTACACTTATCTTTTCTGCTTTTACCGCCGAAGAGATGGGTGGTTTTGGCTCTCGCTATTTATCTCGGAAGCTCAAGCCAGATAATATCACTGCCATGATTAATATTGAAATGATCGGAAAACCTTCTAAATTTGGTAGAGGGACTTTATGGATGACTGGAATGCTGCGTTCTGATTTGGGGGCGTTATTAAATGCTGGGTTAAAGGATCAGAAATTAGAAATCTATCAAGATCCTTATCCTGAGCAAGGATTATTTTATCGTTCCGATAATGCGACACTGGCACGATTAGGTGTACCGGCGCACAGTTTTAGCAGTACTCAGCTGGACAAAGATCAACATTATCATCAGGTAAGTGATGAGGTGAAAAGTTTGGATTTAAGATCGCTGCAACAGGTTATTGAAACAATATCGATCGCGACAGAGGGATTAGTGAAAGGCCACGATACACCGACTCGATTAGATACTAGTAAAGTCAAAGGTAAAGGCAAGATTTTTTAATGCCTGATTTATTCGCGGTTTCGGAATTACAACCAACCATTTTGATGAGCAATTCTTGCTGCTTCAATGCGATTGCTAGCGTCTAATTTACTCGAAGCGGAACTCAAGTAATTCCGAACGGTACCGGCAGATAAATGCAGCTTTTCTGCGATCTGTTCAGTGGTTGCGCCGTCTTTTGCCAGTCGAAGTGCCCTTCGTTCTTTTTCGGTAAGCGGGTCAACTTCCATCCATGCATTTTGAATTAATTCGGGCGCGATAATTTTGCCGCCTTTAGCGACCTTTCGAATCGCTTTTAATAGTTCATCAGAAGGAGAGTCTTTCAGTAAATACCCTTTAATGCCCGCATCCATTGCACGGCGTAAATATCCGGCGCGTGAGAAGGTTGTTAAGATGATTGTTTTTATATCTAGTGGATGTTTTTTTATTGCTTGAGCCAATTCGATACCCGTGAGCTTTGGCATTTCAATATCTGTCACAATTAAATCAACGTTTTGTGAATCTTTATCTCGTATAAAATTAAGTGCATCCTGACCATTTGACGCTTGATATACCACATGAATATCATCTTCCAAATCCAGTAGCGATGCGAGCGTGGTTAATAGCATCGCTTGATCCTCAGCAATTAACAAATTAATCATAGATGCTTCTCCACGGGAACTATAATAGTGAATTTACTGCCAGATGCGGAATTGGTTTTAGATTCTATTTTTACTTGGCCTGATAATTGGTCAACTCTTTCTTTGATCCCTTTTAATCCAAATCCCTTTGTTATTTTTTGTGAGAAACCATTTCCATTATCAGATACTCGCAATATAATATGCGATTTTTCAGACTTGATTTCTGCACTAACATTACTCGCTTCAGAATGTTTAAGAATATTAGTCACCAATTCTTTTAAGATAATGGCGAGTTCTTTATTAATTAATTCGCTCATTTTAAAATTTTCAAACTGATATTCAAAATGAATTTCGTTGCTTTCCAGTACGTGTTTGGCATGGGCAAGTTCAGTGTTCAGGTCGCTAGTTCGATAACCGGTTACCACTTCACGTATTTGTTTTAAGGCGGTCCGTGAGATGTTTTCGATCTCAAAAATTTCCTGCTTAGCCTTGTTAAAGTCTTTATCCATTAACTTGCTTGCCAGTTCGGCTTTAAGGGTAATGACCGAAAAAGTATGACCGATTAAGTCGTGTAGATCTCTTGCGATCCTTTCTCTTTCCGAGGTTCTTGCTAAATGGCGAACCTCTTGTTGAGATAGGACGAGCTCTTTACGTTTTAATTCAATATCGTGTTGATAGATATTGACGCCGCCTATCATCCAAGTAAAAGCTAATGCCGGTATATAAAAGAACAATGAGTGTTGAACATACCAAGCGAAAATACTGATCCACACAGTGATAAAAAATAAACCAATAAAAGCTTTTCTGGTACTGCCTAAACGACAACAAAAAGCGCCAGCGTAAACAAAAAAGACGCTAGCTCCTGGAGTGATTAGTGCTAGTAAACTTCCGACAATACAAATAGCTAGAATATTCCACATTAACCTTTTTGATGAAATCCAATAACTGTTGAAATATAGGAATAAAAAAAATATCGTACCCATTGAAGCATACCAATAACTATTCTCAAATGTTCGATAGGTGGACAAGCTTGTAAAAAATATCAGTAGATATACTAACCAAATATAAGGTGCAAAATGCATTGTTTCCGTCTTGGGTAATAGGAATGCATCTATTTTTATTAACAGTGATTTCATTTTGTATAAAGGCTACTCAAAATACAGGTTATCTAACATAAACTCAAAGGGGCCTTCTTTCTTAGTCACAACGATTGAAATATTGGTAATATTGCTCAGGTCGGAATGAGTGAAATCTCGCAAAGGCATTCGGTAGGTTTGCCATCTATTGGAGAGTTTTACTATTTTTTCATCGGGTTGAAAGCTACCTTGCTGGAATAATAACACAGAAAAACTAACGGTATCTGCACCAGCCTTGGCATCAAAAACCAGTGATTTTATTTCGCTTAGATCAACACCTTGCTGCATACTTTCTCCCGGTAAGTATGCAACGCCGCCCCATGGAAACATAAATCCGCGTTTAATTTCACCTTTAACATGGAGATATTGATTGGAAGATGAGTTCTTTAGTGGGTTGTTGATCGGTTGGTTATTATCGGGTTGTGTTTGCTTGATCCGTCGGCTAAGAGTAACAATCGATTTTCCGCCAGCAAATTTATCAGTTGAGGCCCCAATTCCCTTGCCGATTGAGGTTTGTTTGATTGAAGAGTTAAAGTCAGAAATCATTCCAGCGGACAGTTTTGGGTTTTGGATTAAGATTGCCTCTGCTTTAATCCGCTTAAATAGCACACCGTTCTTCCAGATAAGTTGAATGTGCTGGGTTCGACTGATATCCTCAAACGGATTGCCATCCACTAATAACATCGAAGCCATTGCGCCAATTTGTAAGGTGCCACGCTTTCCTATTGGAAAATATTTGCTGGCAGCGCCGGTGGCGCTGTGGATGGCTTGTCGGTTGCTCAATCCTGCTTTGACTAGCAATTGTAATTCGCCATGCAGGCTGACACCATGACTGGTTCCAGGATTGGGTGCATCACTGCCGGCAAGAATACTTATGTCAGCATCAGCCAGCAATTTTACGCCATCAAGTGCTTTTTGAAAATCTGTTGGCATGATGCCAAAATCAGGAAATCCCGAGTTGAGCTGCTGTGCTTGCTGATGGTCTAAATAATTTTTCAGTACTGTTTGTTGCAAAAGATGTTTTCCATCCGCGAGCTGGGCGACAGAGGTCTCAACCGACAATGTGGGAATAATAAAAGCCTCACCCATTTTCATAAGCTGAATTAATTCATCATCAACGACTTTGTCCATAAAGCTATGAATAATACCGTTGGCACCCGATGTTATGGCTTCTTTAGCGGAGATCAAGTTATCTACATGCACGACCAACATCTTGCCATTTTGATGAGCGCTGACAACTAATGCTTGTAAAATTTCTTTGCTGATCGAGGGAGAATATTGGCGCTTAGCTTTGACTGAGTTATAAACGGCTTTGATGTAGTCGGCACCCTCTGTTTTCCGTTCTTTTACAAAGTGGTCTACTTGCTCTGGAGTTTCCAAGATCGGTATTTTTATTCCGTATTCTGTGCCATGGCCGCCGGGAGCTGTGGCTAAAATGGTGGCGCTGAATAGATCGGCTAATTGGTTATTATTGGCTACTTTTCGTTTTTGTTGATGAGGATTAGCGAATTCCGGCATGGTGAACATATCCAACTCAGTGGTCACGCCAAAATTGAGCGCCTGTTGCAATGCGCTTCCATAGGCATGGGTATGCGCATCAATAAAGCCAGGTAACAAGGTTTTCCCTTGCCCTTCTAGCTCGGGTAACATGGTAGGATTAACGAGGTTTTCACCGGTTTTGAACACCTTATGATCCTTAATTAAAATATCGATTTTTTCGAATAAATTTTCACCATCATAAAGTCGCACGTTGCGAATAATAAAATGTTTGTTCAGTCTATTTTCGCTGAATGATTCTGGTTTTGTCTCTTTTTTATCAGGCGTTGATATTGGTTTAGTCGGTTCCGGCAATAAATAAAAAAATCCAATAACTGCCAACAGGATTAAAATGGTTTTTATCTTAGTATCGATTTTCAACATTACTGTTTGTCCTTTTTGTAATAGGCTTTGCCCGCCAAAAATATAAATAGCAATGAGTAAGCGGCTAAAACACTGATGTGTAATGCTACCGGCGCTCCGATATCCATTTCAATGACTTTGAGTGATAGCTGGGCAAGATGGTACGGTGGTAGCAAATTGGCAAAATTTTGCATAAATGTCGGTAAAAAAGTGATTGGTATCCATAGACCTGAAAGAAACCCCATCGGTAAATAAATTAAGTTGATGGTAGCAGGCGCACTGGAAGATTTTAAAAACAGCCCCAGCGTCATGCCTATGGCACAAAAGGGAAGCGAACCAAGTATCAATACTAGTGCCATTAGGATCCACTGAGAACGCATTAATTCAACGCCGCCCAATAAAGCACCGATTAAGAAAAGTAACATAATAATCATTATGGAAAAAATAAAGGTCAGGGCAACTCGGGCAAAAATATAGGCTGAAGCTGGCATCGGGGAAACTTCCTTTAAGTCAAACCAACCCTGCCCTCGCTCGACTGCGATGCCGACACCAAATGAAAATAATGCTGGGCCAATAACGCCAAAAGTCGCGTAGGTTGCCATAAAATAAGTTGGCATGGACTGACCCATTGAAAATATGATGCCAAAAAAGGTATAAAATATGATTGGAAAAAGTAACGTGGGAATACTAAATCCCGGCGTTCGCATTAATCTCAAGGATTCTGTTTTGGCTTCCAGAAGGTAAATTCGTAGCAAGTTTGGTTTTTCCAGTGTTACGGTTTGCATAAATAGTTTCTCCATAATTAGTTGATTAATGGGCCATAACATTGTTGGGAAAAGTAAATTCTATTTGAGTGGCTCAAGCAGCGTGGCTCGTCGAATTGTCGGCTTGATTGAGTTGTAGAAACGCATCTTCTAATGCGGTACCGGAAACGGTTAATTCTTCTACATCTTTACTTATGTCAAAAATTTTTCTTAATGTGATGACCGGATCTTTGGTGATAATTTCAAAAAAGTCACCTGACTGCTCAACTTGCACCACGGCTGGTAGCTTCAATAATTTATACTTTGCGATCGAGCTGACAAATCGGATGGTTTTAGTGGCTACTTGCGATTTTATTTGAGCAGGGGTTCCCTGTTGAATGATCCTTCCTTGATTTAACATGATGATCTGATCGGAAAGTTGATCGGCTTCTTCCAGATAATGAGTGGTCAATACAATGCTGGTACCTTGTTTCTTAAGTTCGCTTATCGTTCGCCAGAGAGATTTCCTTGCTTTGATATCAAGACCGACTGTTGGTTCATCCAAAAAAAGTAATTTTGGATTTCCACAAATGGAAAGTGCAAATAGTAGGCGTTGTTTTTGCCCACCGGATAAATTCTTGCTGTAGTTATTTTCAATTTCTTTTAATTCGGAAAAATCAATTACTTGTTGATAATTCATCGGGTTAGAATAATAACTTTGAAACAGCTGTATATGCTCTTTTACGGTAGACATATCGGGTAAACTTGAGACTTGTAACATGGCGCCACATTGTCGTTTTAGTTCAATACTGCCCGGTTGTAAGCCAAACAGTGACATGTTTCCACGACTTAGGCTTAAACGTCCCAGCATCATGTTGATTAAAGTTGTTTTACCCGCTCCATTAGGGCCTAAAATAGACAATATTTCACCACGATGAATGTTAATACTGACATCAATAACGGCTTTTTTTGTATTGAAATCTTTTGAAACATGATCAATAAATGCGACTATTTCCTGTGCTTTTGATTGCATAGCTTATCTCTGCGGTAGTGAAACCATTCTAGGATTATGATGAATGACTGTTTGTCGATGGGGTTATTATCAATCTTTTTATGCCATTAGGTCATTGAGTTATGTCATCCATTTTATGTGACAATTGTCATGTGATTTCATGGAGCACCGCTTGAAAAAAACATAAAATTCAGCCCATTCAAGAAATTATTGATGCTTTCAGTGGCAATGAGTGTTTTGATTTTTTCTTGTATTTTTATGTCGATCCGATGATTTAATCTTTCTTCATAGGGATTTTGAATGCTCTAGAGTTCATCCAAAAAGCTAGTACGAGCTTTATAAAGAAATTCCTACCTCTTCAAATTTTCTGTCTATACTTAGTTCTAACCCCTTCATATGGGGTACAAGATTATCCTTGGTATTAATAGAGACAGAGTATGGAATTTAACGATTACCTTAAAATCCTAGCTGAAAAAGACGGCTCGGATCTATTCCTTTCCACTGGCGCTCCACCGAGTGCCAAATTTCACGGTAAATTAATGGCGATTGACCGCAAGATTATGCATCCCGGTGAAGTGGAGGTGATTGCCAATTCAATAATGAATGAAGAGCAAAAGGCCGAATTTGACAGAAAGCCTGAAATGAACATGGCTATTTCACAATCGAATGTAGGCCGATTTAGAGTGAATATTTTTAGGCAGCGGAATCAAGTTTCAATGGTGATCCGGGCGATCAAAGTCGATATTCCTAATTGGAAAATGCTCAACCTCCCTGAGATCTTGCCGAAATTAGTGATGCAAAAACGAGGACTTATTTTATTTGTGGGTGGTACAGGTTCTGGTAAATCAACCTCTCTTGCATCACTGATTGATTATAGAAACGAAAACTCTTCCGGTCATATTATTACGATTGAAGATCCAGTTGAATTTGTCCATCAACATAAAAAATCTATCATTAATCAAAGAGAGGTGGGAGTTGATACTGACAGTTATGAAGATGCGTTAAAAAATACTTTAAGGCAAGCACCAGATGTTATTTTGATTGGCGAAATTCGCGATCAGGAAACCATGGAGCATGCGCTGGCTTTTGCTGAAACAGGGCATTTATGTATTTCAACTTTGCATGCCAATAATTCTAATCAGGCATTGGATAGAATTATCAACTTTTTCCCAGAAGAGCGACATAAACAATTATTTTTAGATCTCTCCCTTAATTTGCAGGCTTTCATTTCACAGCGACTCATTCCAACGGTTGATGGCAAGCGCTGTGCAGCGATTGAAATATTATTAGGTACGCCACGAGTTTGTGACTTGATTAAGAAAGGCGCCATCGATGAAATTAAGGAAGTGATGTTAAAGTCAGAAACACAAGGAATGAAGACTTTTGATTCTGCCTTATTGGAACTTTATATTGCTGGAAAAATTTCTTACGAAGAAGCGCTAAAAAATGCCGATTCTAAAAACAATCTGGCGTTAAAGATCAAGCTTTCCGGTAAAACGCAGGCTACTAAGCAAACAGCTCCAACTAAACCTTCCTCTTTTGAATCTACAAAGCCCGCCGGAGGCAAAGCACCGGCACCAGTTTTGTTAGAACAATCCCCCCCCAAAGTGCCAGCAGCAAGTCGCTTTAGTCTTGAACCGAAAGCCATTCCCGTATTACCAGAAAGTGAAGCTTAGTATATCTTCATCGTGACCTAGTGCTTTTTTCGCGCTTGCGGTTAGCGCGATTATTTCGCCTAGAACCAGATGATCGACTACTAGAGTTCTTTCGCGAGGAGGATTTATTTGATGAACGTGATGAAGATCTTGATGACGAACGGGAGTTTGTCTCCCTAGAATTGGATTGAGGTTGAATCGGTTGCCTAGGTGGGGATTGTTTGTAATTTGTTTGCTTTTTTTTCTCACTAGAAGAGGTATTTTTACTTGCACCTGTTTTGATCTGAGGCTGTTTATTGGTTCTTTTTGAACGGATCTGTTTTTTGTTATTTTGGGTCTGCTTGGCCGAAGTATAATTTGTTGGCCTGTTCTTTCTTTCTTTGACACTGATTCTGCCATCACTCAATTCTCTTTTTATTCTATCGGGTGTTGCGATACGTGTATTGCGGTTTTTATGGTTCTTGGATGAATTTGTCCTAATGACATTTTTCTTGTTGATCCTTTTGTTATTCATTCGATTAGTATCGCGATCGGTTCGGACATTTTTGTTTGAATAGCGCCGAGTACTTCTATGAGTCTGGATCTCTGCTTGACTAGGACGAGTACTGCGATATCGATTCCCTACTGTAACACTACGATAAGAAACACCACGTCGATGAGTTGGGTTGTGAGTCCATCTGGTAGCATGTTGATGAGTGGCTATTTGATGGCGGTTATAATAATGATGAGGTCGATAATGCTGATAAGGGATCCTTACCACATGGTGATTGTGCCAATGGAAAGAGCTAAAGAAAAATCCAAAGGAAACATGTACGCTGGGACCCCAATAAAAAGGGCTAACATGATGTCCATAGTAATGGCTCGCATAATGAGGACTATTCCAATAGACTGGTGGATAGTGTGACCAGTGCCAAGGACCATAAACAAAACGAGTATCGTAGTAAGGTACATAGACTACTTCTCGTTCTACCGGTTCAATGACAATGGAGTCGTTCTCATGGATCACGGATACTTTATCCATCTTGTCCAAATTTCCCGCTTCATAGGCACGCACTCGTAACGCTTGTACACTCGCCAGTAGTTTTACTTCATCTTGTAAAAAGGCATCACCTAATTTTTGAGTCCATTCTAGGTTTTCACTAAGTCTTTTAAGGACTTGAGGGAAGGCGACTAGAGCTTTTACACTGGGATCCCAGTTTTCATCTTCGACGGCCTCGACTGCATCGGAGCCAGTAATCTCTGTATTTCTTGTTGTCCAGCGTTCGGCCTGAATCACTTCAAGCGGGTAAGTGGCCGCGATCAGGATATGGGATAAAACGGTATCCGGATAAAGGGCAATTGGAGCGAGGATCTGTTCTAGTTCAGCTTGACTAAAGGGTTCTACTTCAGATATTTGATCTACCGCCTTAACGCTAGAAACGATAAAAGCGAGGGATATTGCGAGAGCTAATTGTCTAAATATTTTCATAGTAACCACCTTTTCTGCCTTGACTAGGCATATTAACCAATTTATAGCTAATTATTGGTCTTGTGAGCTTAACTATAGCTGAATGAGGGACAAAAAGTAATGGAGCGAGGCATTGCGGTCGTGGGACCCAAAAATGAACCGGTAGCCGGGAAGTCTTTCCCGGCTCAAAATGAAAAGGATTTTCAATCAATCTACCAAGCGGCCAATGGGCTAACCTCTGCATCATAATCAACGCCATCAAAACCAAAACCAAATAGCTTCAAGAAATCTTCATTATAGCCCTTATAATCACCTAATACCGGGAAGTTTTCAGTAGTGACTTTTGGCCATATGGCTTTGATTTTTCCTTGAATATCATCGTTGGTTTCAACGCCATCCATGCGTAAACGTTTACCTTCATCGAGTGGCGGATTATCCGCTAACAATAGCTGATCAAACAAACCATAAATCTGCTCGATCACGCCTTCATGCACCCCGTCATCTTTCATTACCTGATACATTAATGAGATGTAGAGTGGCATAACGGGGATTGCCGAACTAGATTGAGTCACGACTGCTTTCAAGGAGGTAACATAAGCTTTAAGGCCTATGCTTGAATAATCCTGTTTAAGGGCCGCTGAGGCTCTGTCTAGGTCTTCTTTGGCTTTGCCGATAGTTGCATAGCCGTAAATAGGTTGAGTTAATTCTTTGCCTATATAAGTATAAGAGGTCGTTATGCAGTTATCCGCTAAAACGCCAGCCTCGCTTAATACTTGAATCCATAGTTCCCAATCTTCACCGCCCATGACCTTGATTGTATTGTTAATTTCTTCCTGACTGGCAGACTCAAGGGAAATTTCATGGACTTCTTTCTTACTGGTATTGAAAGTCTTAGATACGATCGGATCGCCTACTGGTTTTAGGGTTGACATATACGAGACACCAGTATCTGGATCGGTTCTACGAGGTGAGGCCAAGCTGTATACAACTAAATCAATTTTACCTAAATCTTGCTTGATTATTTTAACGGTTTGCTCTTTAATTTCATGAGAAAATGCATCACCATTAATTGACTTTGCATACAGATCGGCATTTTCTGCTTCTTTGTGAAACGCTGCGGTATTATACCAGCCTGCAGTTCCCGTTCTTTTTTCAGTCGGTTCTTTTTCAAAGCAGATCCCCAAAGTTTTAGCGCCCGCACCGAAGGCAGATGTTATCCTTGATGCGAGTCCATAACCGGTAGAACAACCAATCACCAGTACATTTTTAGGCTTGTTCGTAATATCACCTTGTTGATGTACATAGGTGATCTGCTCTTTAACACTAGCTGCACAGCCCGTTGGATGTGCGTTAGTGCAGATAAATCCTCTTACTTTTGGTTTGATGACCATTTTTGAGTTTTCCTGATTTGATGCGTAATCTGACATAGGCCGGATTTTACCCCGCATTGTGTTGATTATAAAGCAGATTTGAACAGGTCGGCTATGTTGATGTGGTGAATAGGAGCCTGTTTAAAAGGTTACTCAGGCAAACTTTTAAAGCCCATATTAAATAAGGTAAAACCGAAAATATCGGCGTATTGATCAATTGTTTTAGATACAGGTGTACCTGCACCGTGACCGGCATTGGTCTCAATCCTGATTAGAGTGGGTGAGTTTCCTGCTTGCTTATCCTGCAGTTCTGCAGCAAATTTAAAAGAATGAGCTGGTACCACTCGATCATCGTGGTCGCCTGTGGTTACCATGGTTGCAGGATAGTGAACACCCGCTTTTACATTATGTACTGGTGAATAAGCTTTCAGGTATTCAAACATTTCTTTGCTTTGTTCTGCGGTGCCATAGTCATAAGCCCAACCCGCACCAGCGGTAAAAGTGTGATATCTAAGCATATCCATAACCCCCACTGCCGGCAATGCAACTTTCATCAGTTCTGGTCGTTGAGTTATAATTGCACCAACTAATAGACCACCATTTGAGCCTCCTCGAATGGCCAAATAGTTACTTGAAGTGTATTTATTGGCAATTAAATATTCAGCAGCAGCGATAAAGTCATCGAAGACGTTCTGTTTTTTTAGCTGTGTTCCTGCGTTATGCCAGTCTTGTCCGTATTCACCGCCTCCGCGTAAATTGGGAACCGCGTAAATACCGCCCATTTCCATCCAGATAGCATTAGTGATACTAAATCTTGGTGTTAGGCTGACATTAAATCCACCGTAACCATAAAGGATTGTCTGATTTTTGCCGTTAAGTTCCACGCCTTTTTTATGAGTGATGATCATCGGAATTTTTGTCCCATCCTTGGAGGTATAAAAAACTTGGTTTGAGACATAATTATCCGGATTAAACATAGCGCCGGATTTACGATAAACAGAAGATTCTCCTTTATCAACATCGTAACTATATATGGTTGATGGAGTTTTATAGTTAGTGAACGAATAATAAAGCGTTTTGTCTTCTTTCCTGCCATCAAGTGAACTCAAAGTACCGATACCAGGCAATTGAATTTCTTTGATTTGCTTACCCTGGTAATCATATTGATAAACTTTTGAAATGGCATCGACCATGTATTCGGCAAAAAAATAGCCTCCGCCAGTAGAGGGGCTAAGTACATTTTTGGTTTCAGGTATTAAATCTAGCCAATGTTCCGATGCAGGATTTGAGGCGTCAACAGTCACGATTTTTTGGTTTGGTGCGTTAAGATTAGTAACCAAATACAGTTTGTTTCCGACATTTTCGATCAGGTAGGTATCGGAATCAAAATTATCAATAATGGTGATCAATGGACGGTTTGGTTTAGTTAAATCTTTGATATACAAATCATTGCCTGAAGTAGAGATAGAACCTGAAATTATTAAATAACGATCATCTTCAGTGACTTGGCCACCAACATAACGATGTTTTTGTGCATCAGTATCACCAAAAATGACTTTATCTTTATTTTGAGGTTCACCCAATTTATGGTAATAAAGCTTGTGTTGATCTGTTTTGGCTGAGAGCTCGCTACCTTCGGGTTTGTCGTAACTGGAGTAATAAAAACCTTCCGAACCTTTCCATGAAATTCCGGAAAATTTAATATCGAGTAATGCATCTTCCATCGGTTTTTTTGTTTCTGCATCGATGATGATGATTTTCCGCCAATCACTGCCTCCTTCTGAAATAGAGTAGGCTGCTATAGAGCCGTCTTTGGAAAAACTAAGCTGAGCCAGAGATGTCGTTCCGTCTTCGCTGAATTGGTTAGGATCTAAGAATATTTCGGCTTCTCCATTGCCCTGTTGCCGGTACACGACGTACTGATTTTGTAAGCCATCATTTTTATTGAAATAGGTGTAGGCTCCTTCAACGTGTGGGGCGGTGATTTTTTCATAATTCCATAAGGTTTCCAGTCGTTTTTTCAGTTGCGCTCTATAAGGAATTTTTGCCAGATAATCAAAGGTTACCTGGTTTTGCGCTTTAACCCATTTTTCCGTTTCAAGGCTTAAATCATCTTCCAACCAACGATATGGATCGGCGACTTGATATTCGAAATAGGTATCTACCATATCGCCTTTTTTAGTGTTTGGGTAGGTGAGCTTTGAGACTTGATTTTCCAAAGCGGGGTTTATAGTTATGAGTGGGTGAGTTTCCTGCTCAGTTTCAGATATTTTTTTTGAGCATGAAACCAGCATGCAGGGGAGTAATAGAACCAATATTTTATTCTTCATTATTTGTATTCTCTTTTGATTTCTCTAGGGTTGTGGCTATTTTTTCCATGGAGTAACGTTGGCGCTTGATCAAGAACGATTCATTTTAATGGCTTCTTTGTTAGGTGATCAATTTACGACGCTGAGCA
>CAYVSL010000001.1:0-26571 GCA_964454125.1 uncultured Kangiella sp. | reverse complement strand
GAACGATTCATTTTAATGGCTTCTTTGTTAGGTGATCAATTTACGACGCTGAGCATAACAGCCACGATTTTGACAATCAACATAGATAAGGGGGGATCAACCATTTTCGGTAAAAAAACAGTGCGAAAACATTCAGGAATATTATGTTAAGTCATTGATTATTAAAAAATTATTTTTATCGAAAATTGCTGTGGGATGGTGGCCTATTTTTAGCTCTAATTCATGCCTGCGCACTTTTTTTACAAACATTCTCAATTTGGTCGGCGACGGGGGTTAAATTAATTCCTAATGCTTGAGCTTTGGCTAAAACCTCATCAGTCGAATTAGTTCTTGCGTGAGACAGTCCCCAAAATATTGAAGAGCGTGTTCCGGTTCTGCAATAGGCATGTATTTTATCTTTGCTGCTATCAATGACGTTGATAAATTCTTTAAGTGATTCTTCAGGAATGATCCTTCCTGGAACGGGGATATGAACAAAATTAATACCGTTGGCTTCTGCTGCTGCTTTTATTTCTGCACAGGTAATTTGATTAGGTTCTTCACCATCTGGTCGATTACAGATCAGGACTTTCACTCCGTCGGCAGCCAGTGAACTTATTTCATCTAATGTGACTTGTTCTGAGACGGAAAAATTTTTGTGGATTTGGATCTTATTCATGATGTTCTCTTAGTTTTGTGATTAATATTTGTAACGAACCATTACGAATTAAATTAGTAACTCGCTGAATACTAATGTTTTAGATTTCAGATTATAACAGCTGTGGTATTGATCGGTACAGTATGTATAAGCCCATAACAATTAGAAAAATACCAAATATTTTTTTGAGTTTATCTTGTGGAACTTTATTGGCAATATTATTTCCCAGAGCACTGCCCATACCTCCTAAAACAATCATGACACCAATCACTTGCCAATCCAAGGAAAGACCTGATTGATCTAATACATCTAGGTATTTAACAAAACCACTGAAAGATTTTAGCGCGATAATGACCAAACTTGTGGCAATGGCGTTACGCATTGTTAGGCCGCCCAACAAGACTAAGGCTGGAACAATAAGAAAACCGCCACCGACACCGACAATACCGGTGATTGTACCAACCACTAAACCATCTAAAATAATCTTTAACGTGTGACGTTGGTGATCGGATTCTTTTTCATAGTCATGCTTACGTCGCAACATAAAATAGCTGGCCAATAGCATGACGCCAGCAAATATGGCCAATTGCATCAAGCCTGATAAGTATGATGAAAGCCATGCGCCGCCATAAGTGCCTATCATACCAGGTATGCCGAATAGCCACACAGTGGGCCAGTCCACCGATTTTTGTTTTATATAGGGCAGCGATCCTAGCAAGGCGATAGAACCAACGATCACTAAAGAGCCTGCAATCGCTATTTTTTCCGGCTGGTCCACCAGATAAACTAAAACGGGTACGGTTAAAATAGATCCACCAGAGCCCATTAGTCCTAGGCTCAATCCAATAGCAATTGCACCTAATATCGCGAAAATATTAAGACCCATAGGTATCTCCTTACAATTAGGTTAATCGGTCATTTTAAATAAGACTCGCCGCAATTTTCCTTTCAATCTTCTTTTGGTGGCATTTTGCTGGCTCGTATGTTGATCTGTCTGCATAGCCGGTAAAATAAGCGAAACCATATCTAATATTAGTAATATCTAATATATTAGGTTATTTCAAATGGTTTTTAATTTCAAATGATTATTGGGTTTACTTGTTTTGCCGGTAATTAAAGAATAGCTAGAAAATTGGCTTTTTGCCAATAAGAGCTTGCTTTTAATGGGTGAATGCTTTTGCTAGGTGAGTCCTGATTATTCTAGTTAAAAAGCGCAAAATGGTATAATTTGAATCTCTGGACTAAACTTGTTTTAGGTCGTTTGAATTGGGCCTGAGTCAATATTGCAAATAAGAGATCATTATCATGATATTTAAACAATTCTTAGACCCTGTTTCGAATACTCTGACTTATGTTTTGGCGAAATGTCGGGGAGCTGAGGCGTTAATCATTGATCCGGTTCTTGAACAAGTGGATGAATATTTAGAATTTCTAGGTAATAACAATTTAAAGCTGGTCGTTGCTTTGGATACCCATATTCACGCCGATCATAAAACCGGTTTAGGTAAGCTCAGAAGTTTGACTCGTTGTATGACCTGTATGAGCGAAAAAGCAAAGACTTCTTTAATTTCTCGCAAGTTAAGTCACGGTGATATTGTGAGTGTTGAAGGTATAGAGCTAAAGATATTTTATACACCAGGGCATACCGACGACTCGTGTTGTTTTTATACCCAAGGCATGGTGTTTACTGGCGATACACTTTTTATTCGTGGCAATGGACGAACGGATTTTCAACATGGTAACTCAAGAGAATTGTTCGCCTCTCTTGATGAAAAACTTTTCACGTTACCTGAGGGGACCATGGTCTGGCCAGGTCATGATTACAAAGGGGAGCAGACTTCAACCATTGGTAGAGAAAAATTGGAAAATCTTCGTTATGCAGGTAAATCGGAAGATGAATTTGCTGAAATCATGGATAACTTAAATTTACCTAATCCAGAATTAATGGATGAGGTTTTACCTTTTAATCAGAGTTTTGGAAAAGCGGTTGGCAATACCTTTTCGGAAGAACTAGTTGTAGATTGTGAGCAAATCGATCGTTTGTTCGATCATCTGTTAGTCGATCTGAGAGATCAAGAAGAACTCTATAAATTAGGCACTATTTCAGATTCAATTTTGTTGCCGTTGCGAAATCTGGAAGAAGCGATTAATGACACCAACCATCCGATCAATCAGGCGGAAGGGATTATTTTTTTCTGCGCCCACGGTGAAAGATCGGCTCTTGGGTTAGAGTTAGCGCTAGAAAAGAATTTAGTTAATGTGAAACATTTACAAGGCGGTTTTACTGCTTGGGTAAAATCTGGTCGGCCGATTTTTCGGGAAAAATAGCCATTCAATATTCTAAAATTAGGATAGTCGATATAGGAGCGAATTATGGCAGAGTATGAAATATTAAGGCCTCTTTTGGGGGGAATGCTGATAGGGCTGTCTTCTGCCATTTTAATGTTGCTCAATGGACGGATCGCCGGAATTTCAGGTATTTTTGAAGGCCTTCTTCGACCCATTTCGGGCGATATTCGTTGGCGTTTGTTATTTATTGGAGGATTGTGTTTGGGCGGCATCATTATGTTTCAAATTTTGCCCGGAAGATTTAATTTAGAAAGCGAACGCAGTTTGCTCATGATTGCGTTGGCAGGTCTACTCGTGGGGATTGGTGTGCATGTTGGTTGCGGATGTACCAGTGGTCATGGTGTTTGTGGTATCAGTCGAATATCGATGCGTTCTTTGGTAGCAGTGCCTACATTTATGTTCTCCGGTGCCGTCGTTGTTTGGCTGTTGAATCAATATGGAGGCGGCTAAAATGAAACATGTTTTAGTTTTTTTTGCCGGTATATTGTTTGCCGTTGGATTAAGTTTGAGTGGTATGACAATGCCGAGTAAAGTGATTGGTTTTTTGGATATTTTTGGCAAGTGGGATATAAGTTTGATGTTTGTAATGATCGGTGCCATTGGTATTTATTCCGCTATATTTCATCTTGTAAAACCCAAAATGAAAAAGCCTGTTTATGAAAACGAATTTAAGTTGCCGACTCGAATCAATATTGATGTACCACTGGTTTTTGGCGCCGCATTGTTTGGGGTGGGGTGGGGCCTAGGTGGTTTTTGTCCGGGTCCAGCATTAGCATCGTTGTTTTTATTCGACGTGTCAGTATTGGTCTTTATTTCATTGATGGCTATTGGTATGTATGTTGGTTTTTTTATCCAACCCTTAATACCAGAATCGTTCTATCGAAATGATTGATTGAGTAAATTTAAAAGTCAAAAAAAGCGCTGGATACGCATTTTTTTTACATCCTATCAATGTTTGCGATTAAAATTGGTAATCAATACCAATTTCGAGCTGGTCCATTTTAAAGCTGATGGTTTGTGACGAGTCAAACTGTGATGTTCCGGTTACTTCGACTTCCGGGGCATACATCAAAAAGATAGTCCATTCATTTTCACCGTTGTTAGAGGTATAGCCAAAAGTGAAATGATCTTCAACCACACCAGGCGCTAGTAGGTTGAAATTAACTTCATCCTTTCCAATTGGTTGATCGCTAGTGCTGTATCCTACTCGAAATGTATCATTTCCCATAGACCATTCATAACCGATCTTGATAGCACTCACGTTATCCCAACCAAAACCGGCGCCTTGTGATGCACCAAGACACCCATTTCCTGTGGCTGGTCCGGGCATACCGGTGGTCAAGAATCCGTTTAATCCATCTAAACAGGTTGCTGGGCTTAACAAGCTAGAAATTCCATTGCTAATTGCGGCGACATCGGTGTAGTTAATGGTTTGGTAATCCAGTAATAAGAAAGTTGACTCCGATGTTTTCCATGATATACCTACCGTATAGGTTGACGGGATATCAAAATCGCCGCCCTCAGCGAATAAACCAGAGTAATCATCGAACTCACTCATACTCATTTTCGTTTGATACGAAGCACCTAATGTTACGAATTCGCTCAACTTAAAGTTAGCACCAAACTTAAAACCAAATCCGGTGGAAATATCATGGCCATTGTTGGTGAGTTTTTCCGGGTTTACAGAATTGTTTGCAAATGGTGCTAATCCTTTAGCTTCAAAGGCCTGAACGGCGTAGATAATACTTGCACCCAGATCAAGGTTTTCGCTCGCTTGATACGCATAAGAAATATTAATAAATAGTTGAGAAAGATCAACACCAGTATCTCCAGCACCAAAAGTACCAGGAGTAGAAACCATTGAATTAAAGGTTGCATCTTGTTCAAGGCTCAGATGGGTCGCTGCTCCGCCGCTATAATCGCTATTCATACCGCCATTACCATAAAGTGCTAGACCCCAAGCTGATTTGTCATCAATTTTCGATGAAAAACCAAAACTTGGTATTGCAAACCAGTTGCTATCGGAATCTATTTTCTGTGGACCTGTTGAAAAAGGAACCTGACATGTTGCTGTAGCTGCAGGAGCTGCACAGCCAGGAATACCACCCGCACCAAAGTTTATAATGGGGGTCGTACCTGCAGGAATAGATGGTTCGCCTGTGGCTTTATAACTTCGATTAGGATTGAATAGGGAAATACCAATGTCCATTCGATCACCCACTTGTAAAAGATTCGCTGGATTATTAGCGGTTGAAATACTATTGCCACCTTTTGCGACGCCAGCACCAGCCATGCCTTTTTCTTTGGCACCGTACCCGTGGGAAAAATAACCATTGGTAGCCATTAGGTTGGTTGAGATTAAGCCGGACAGAGCTACAGCTACAGCTATTTTTGTTTTATTCATCAAATACCCCTTTTATCATTATTTATCAATATGTTAGCGATATTTTATCGATCAAACCACTATTGTCTTCGCTGCTGGGTTTCGAGTTGTATAAAACCAATCCCTAATTTACCTATTACTAATATAGTAGATCCAAAATAAAATTTACAGTGAATTAGTTGAGGTATATCAATACTTATAGACCAAATTTATAGTAGATGCCATAAAAGAGAGAGGAAACAATGACGGAATTTACGTTTGTCTCAGGGGTGTTCGGGGGGCTGCGTTGTGATAGATATTTTGTACGTCGTCTAAATCATTCAGCATTTCTAAAAAATGATCAAACATTTCGATGTCTTCGCCACTAATAGGCGTAGTATTTTGTGGTATAAATTGGATTTCATCGACCTCGAACTCAATTTCGCCAAAGGCTTCTAAAAGGGATTGCTTGGCCTTGAAATATTCGTTATGTGGCGTAAATACTGATATTTTACCATCTTCATTTTCGATATCGGTTACATCAACATCAGCGTTCATTAGCGCTTCGAGTGCCGCTTCTTCATCGTTTTCTTTAAAAACTAGAATTGCGCTGTGGTCAAACATATGACTAACGCTTCCCTGAGTCCCAATTTTGCAGTTTGTTTTGGTAAAACAAACCCTTACATCACCAAAGGTCCGATTGGGATTATCGGTTAAACAATCGACAATAATCATAGTATTGCCGGGCCCATACCCTTCGTAGCGTGCTATTGCAAAATCTTCACCGCTACCGCCTTTGGCTTTATCGATGGCTTTATCTATCACATGGCTGGGAACTTGATCTTTTTTTGCTCGGTCGATTATAGAACGTAATGCCAGATTACCTTCGGGATCGAATCCTCCAGATTTAGCGCAAACGTAGATTTCTCGGCTATATTTGCTATAAACCCGTGCATTGGCATCGGAGGTTTTGGCCATAGATTCTTTTCGATTTTGGTAGGCTCTGCCCATTTTTTCTGTCCTAATACTGATCTAAAAAGGGGATTTTACATTGCCTGAGATTGAGATGGAACCGTTTAATCTTTGGATCTGCCATGTGGTTAGTGGCTTTTCCTGACAAAGGAATGTATAGTGCGCAAAATTTTTTGTAATCGGTTAAAGAGTGGTCAATTATTCTAGGATTATAGGTCGCTATCAGGGATTTTATTGACGTCGGAGTTATTATGTTTACTGAAGATTACTACACTCAATCGGGTGACAGTTTTTTGTTTACGAAACAACAGGGTAGCGATTTTGCCAAACGGATCGCCGGGGATTTTAATCCTTTACACGATATTGGCAATAGCCGTTTTTGTGTGCCGGGCGATTTGTTGTTTTCGGTCATACTTTCAAAATTTGGTATCAGCCAAGAAATGCACTTTGATTTCCAAGGTATGGTCTCTGGGGATATGCCGATTATTTTTAATCAATCTGCGGAAGGTGTTGTCGCACAAAATGATAAGCAAAAGAAAGTGCTGATGATGACAAGCAGTGGTAATAGGACTGAAAACAGTGTTTTCATTGAGGGATTAATTAAAGCTTATGTTGCATTTTCGGGTAAGACTTTTCCGCATATCATTATTAAATTAATGAAAGAAAAAGGTGTAATGATCAATACCCGTAAACCGATGGTCATTTATGATCAAATGAAATTATCTTTCGATCGATTTTCTGACTGTGCTCCTGAAGTGGCTCTACAGGAGTGTCAATTTGATGTAAAGGGAAAACGCGGTATGGTCACTATGAATTTTGATTTAAGAGCGGAGGGTGGATCGATCGGCCGCGGTGAAAAGCAAATCATCATGAGTGGGTTGCGACCTTATGAACAAGCTGATATCGATTACCTAGTAGACGCTTATAACGCGGGACGAGAAGCGTATCAAGGATCGCTACTGTCGGCCCATTTAAATTAAAATAATGACTAGCGGGGAATGCTGAAACGGACGCAATTTCGACCTTCATCTTTTGCCAGATAGAGCGCTTTGTCAGCGCTATCGATCAGCTGATTCGGGTTTGTCTGGGCATTAGGTAAAAGGTTGGACACACCAATACTAGCAGTAACTTTTATTTGAATATCTTCAAATTGGATTAATTGTTTTTCGATTGCTCTGCGAATGGACTCTGCCATTCTGCATCCATCTTCCAATGAAGTGTGACTGAGCAATACCGCAAATTCCTCTCCACCAAAGCGGGCAATCAGATCTGTATCTCTTTTGGCTGTTTTGTGAATGGTGGTGGCAATCTGGATCAGACATTCGTCTCCAAATAGATGTCCATACCGGTCATTCACTGATTTAAAGTGGTCGATATCGATCAACAACAGAGACTGTTTTTGCTGATTTCTAATCCCACCTGCCCAAAGATATTTGAAGGCGGTGTTAAAATGCCCACGGTTATATATCTGGGTTAAAGGATCAATTTTGTTACTGATTTCCAATTCTTGTCGTCTTGATTCTAATTCGATCTCAATTTCAAATGCTCTGATGTACTCGCCGTGAGCTCTTCTGCCTAGCATTACTAGGTATAATAAATAAACTAACAATAAAATCGACATTGAAAAGTCTTGGAGAAAAAAAGTGCTAAGCAGTATGGCAGGACCTAATATCAACAGGATATTAGCGTGGGCTATTCCTAATCTGGGCATCAGAGACAACATTGCACCATTGGTTATGCCGCCAATGGCCAGAGCGACTAGATGGCGTAGTGGACCCAAATCAACATCAGCGAAAGAGTAGCATAAAAGCAGCCCCCACAAACCCGCTTGAGAAAGTGATAACAGAGTAAATATCCATAGCCAATATTTTGGAGATTTCGCATAGAATTTGTCTGTGGTTTGCTTATGTATTAATCGAAGTAGACTTAACCCCGCGAGTGCTAATGTCAGTGTCCAACTAAAAAATGGCTGAGAATGATGAAAGCCTAGCGGTAAAAAAACCAGCGGCCACAATATCGCATAGATAAAAATTCCGGGTACTGAACGGTCGAGCAGATCTTTGTCTATTCGATATTGAATGTTTTTTAACTGAGAAACGATTGGATCCACCTGACTAAAAACAAATGACGCTGCATTGATTGTAGATGAGAAAGAATTTTTTTGCGAGTGGTTGACCTGTTAATTGTTTGTTCTTCAGTGAGAGCCCGTTTAATGGCCTAATGTCAGATTTTTGAGGGTTTTTGAGTGAGGGAGGGTTGAAATTTGTCTGCTTTTCAGTAGCAACAATATTTTCTTTCATCTGACGTCTTTCGTCTGCCGCATTAGCGACTGTGGTGAATCGAGATTGACCTGCATTACCTAAAACCGCAAAAACACTTCTTGCCGGAGGCTGTTTTGATTTGAATCTACCACTGGATTTTGGGCTGCTACACATACACAAGGTACTCGTTATTGATTAAATGACTATATTCTCTCTATCAGACAGATTTCTACAGTTAAGGTTACAGGTAGGAGGCTTGATCGTTAGGATGTCCTGCTTCCGATCTTTTCAAAAATATTGTGCACTGCATTGATTTTCTAAATTACCGATATATTAATGATAATTTCTTCATTTCGCTCCAGCCTTCATAAAGACGGTATTGTTGAGTTTAAAATCAATATAATCAACAGGTTTTGATTATTTTGTGTTCAATTTGCGAGCTCAGATCAATATTTTTCTTAATTTTTAATGACATCGACCGTGATAACCAACTAGTATAAGCTCGAACCGATTAGCGAATCCTTTTGTCTGGCGCAAACGCAAGTCTCTGGGAGGATCTATCACAAGACTTATTGATGCAGGCTGATCGATTATTGACCAATGGTTCACTAAATATAATTGTTTTAATGGTAACCGGACCAAGTGACTCATTTGAGAGGTTACAAGGGATAAAGCATGTTAGAAAACTACTTACCCATACTGGTATTCATCGCTATAGGCCTTGGTTTCGGGGCTTTCTTGGAAATTGTGGGTTATTTTGCCGCCCCTCGCAAAGAAAGTTTTGATAAGACTCTCCCCTTTGAATGTGGCTTTGATGCATTTGATGATGCGCGGAGCAAATTTGATATCCGTTTTTATCTGGTGGCCATATTATTTATTATTTTTGATTTGGAAGTGGCCTTTCTCTTCCCTTGGGCGGTGGTCTTTCAAGAGCTGAGTTGGTTTGGGATTGGTGCGATGGGGGTTTTTTTGGGTTTGTTGGTTGTTGGTTTTATTTATGAATGGAAAAAAGGGGCGCTCGAATGGGAGTAACACAAAAGCATAACCCTTCGGCACCCAACACCCTTGTTTCTCCGACATTGCCTGAATTAGAAGAGGCCTTGGCTAAAGAAACGGGTGGAGTGAAGCAGTCCGGAAAGGGCTATTTGGTGACTGGAATTGATACTTTGGTGAACTGGGCGAGAACCGGCTCTATGTGGCCGATGACTTTTGGGCTGGCATGTTGTGCAGTAGAAATGATGCAGGCGGGAGCGGCTCGATATGATTTTGACCGATTCGGTATCGTCTTTCGTCCTAGCCCTCGCCAATCTGACGTGATGATTGTCGCTGGTACATTAACCAATAAAATGGCGCCCGCACTTCGCCGTGTTTACGACCAGATGCCAGAACCTAAATGGGTCATTTCGATGGGTTCTTGTGCAAACGGCGGCGGCTATTATCACTATTCCTATGCCGTTGTTCGGGGTTGTGATCGGATTGTACCGGTTGATATTTATGTACCGGGATGCCCGCCAACGGCAGAGGCACTTATGTTTGGTGTCATTCAGTTGCAAAATAAAATCAAACGGACTAACACCATTATGAGAAAGGTGTAGCAATGAAACAGGTACAATAGAAAAATGGCCAATGCCCCCTCAAAATTAAAAGAGTCCGTTAATCGGCACTTTAAAGAGCAACTCATATCCATCAGCGCAGCGCTTGGTGAATTAACGATTGAAGTTGAAATGGGTGATTTACTCGATATTCTAAAAACACTTCGTGATGATGATGAGTTTTTGTTCGAGCAATTAATCGATGTCGCCGGAGTTGATTATCTGACTTATGGGTTAGATGAATGGGCAACCAAAGAAGCCACCGCGGAAGGCTTTGAAAGAGGTAGACAAGATCAACCAGCAAGCCAGTGGCAAAAAGCTCGTTATGCCGTGGTTTATCATTTATTGTCGATCACTCTCAATCAAAGAATTCGTGTAAGAGTGTTTGTCGAAGAAGATTCATTACTTGTTCCTAGCGTAGTAGAGTTATGGAACGGTGCTAACTGGTTTGAAAGAGAAGCTTTTGATTTGTTCGGTATTTTATTTGATGGGCATCCTGATCTACGTCGTCTTTTGACTGATTACGGATTTATAGGTCACCCGTTCCGAAAAGATTTTCCGGTGGTGGGCGAGTTAGAAATGCGTTATGACGAAGAACAACAACAATGCATTTATGAACCGGTCACTATAGAGGAACGAATATTGGTTCCGCGGGTTATAAGATAAAAAATCAGCGACGAATCAACAAAGAGTCAAAGCTGATTTGGTATAAAGAACTTAAAATTTTGAATGTTATAAGAAATTAATCAATAAAAAAGTAACTTTTATGGCTGAAATAGAACATTACACCTTAAATTTTGGGCCCCAGCATCCCGCTGCGCATGGTGTACTTCGTATGATCCTTGAAATGGATGGCGAAGTGATTGAGCGCGCCGATCCTCATGTTGGTCTGTTGCATCGAGGCACAGAAAAATTAGCTGAAATTAAGCCATATAATCAAAGCATTGGTTATATGGATCGGCTCGATTATGTCTCGATGATGTGCAATGAGCATGCCTATGTTCTTGCGATTGAAAAACTTTTGCAAATTCAGGTACCTAAACGAGCTCAATATATTCGGGTAATGTTTGCTGAAGTCACTCGTATATTAAACCATTTGATGTGGTTGGGTGCACACGGTTTAGACGTCGGCGCGATGACCATGTTTTTGTATTGTTTTAGAGATCGAGAACCCTTGATGGATGCTTATGAAGCTGTTTCTGGCACTCGTATGCATGCGACTTATTTTCGCCCTGGCGGAGTCTATCGCGATTTACCCGATTCGATGCCACAATATGATAAATCGCCTTGGCGCAACGATAAAAAACTAAAATCTTTAAATGAAAACAGACAAGGCTCATTGCTCGATTTTCTTTGGGATTTTACCGAGACCTTTCCGGCGGCAGTTGATGAGTATGAATCCTTGTTGACTGAAAACAGGATCTGGAAACAGCGACTCGTCGGCATTGGCGTGGTCTCACCTGAAAGAGCTTTTCAAATGGGTTTCACCGGGCCGATGTTAAGGGGTTCCGGAGTGGCTTGGGATTTGCGCAAAAAGCAACCATATGATGTTTATGCAGAAATGGATTTTGATATTCCCGTTGGCCGAAATGGTGACAGCTACGACCGTTATCTGGTGCGAGTGGAAGAAATGCGCCAATCCAATCGAATTATCAGGCAATGTATTCAATGGTTACAAACGAATGAGGGTCCGGTGATTATTGATGATCATAAAATAACCCCGCCAAAAAGAGCTGATGTAAAGGAAAATATGGAATCCTTGATACATCATTTTAAGCATTTTACTGAAGGATATTGTGTTCCTGAAGGAGAAGCATATGCGGCAGTGGAGCACCCTAAAGGGGAGTTTGGTATTTATTTATTATCGGATGGGGCCAACAAACCTTATCGATTGAAAATTCGCGCACCAGGGTTTGCGCATATGGCGGCAATGAATGAAATGGCAAAAGGTCATATGCTAGCCGATGTGGTCGCTATTATCGGTACGATGGATGTGGTATTTGGGGAGATTGATCGCTAATGACTGACTTAAATTACGATAAATCCCTACATTTAAAAGAGCTGATCTCGCAGGCGGAGATTGACGAAATTGAAAACTGGATAAAAAAATATCCAGCAGAACGCAAACGTCCACCGATTATGCCAACATTAAAAGTGGTGCAGGAGAATAATGGTAATTACTTAACCACTGAAATGATGCAAGCGGTCGCTGAATATCTTGATGTTCCTCATGTGGCAGTTTATGAAGTCGCGACTTTTTACAGCATGTTTAATTTGGACAAAATGGGTAAACATGTATTGTCAGTTTGTACCAATCTATCTTGTTCATTACGAGGTTCAAAACAAGTGGTTGAACATTTACAAAATCGTCTTAATATTAAAATGGGCGAAACCACTGAGGACGGCCTTTTTTCTATTAAGGAAGTTGAATGTATGGCGGCTTGTGGCGGAGCACCAATGTTAGAAGTTGACAAGATCTATTTTGAAAATCTAACAGAAGAAAAAATTGACCAAATCCTTTCGGATATTGCAGCAAAAGAGTTGCCGGCCAAGGAGGGAGAGTAATGTCTAATGAAGTATGTTTTAGAACGCTGCATCTAGATACGCCATGGTCTCTGGAAGCCTATGAAAGTGTTGGTGGTTATTCCAGCCTTCGTAAAATCATCGCTGGTAAATTGGATCATGAAAAAATTATTGACGAGCTTAAACTCTCTGCGTTGAGAGGCCGTGGGGGGGCTGGATTTCCAACCGGTTTAAAGTGGAGTTTTATGCCACGAAATATGCCGGGCCAAAAATACGTAGTATGTAATTCTGATGAGGGCGAACCTGGCACTTTTAAAGATCGTGATATTTTACGCTTTAATCCCCATCAATTGATTGAAGGTATGGTCATTGCCGGATTTGTTATGAATGCAACGGTTGGTTACAACTATTTACGGGGTGAATTTTTTGAACCTTTTGACCGAATGGAGCAGGCGCTGGCGGAAGCGATAGAAAAAAATCTAGTGGGGGATAATATTTTAGGTTCCGACTTTAGTTTCCAATTACATAATCACTTGGGTGGTGGCGCTTACATTTGTGGTGAAGAAACGGCGCTCATTGAATCCATTGAAGGCAAAAAAGGTCAGCCGAGATTTAAACCACCTTTTCCCGCTAATTATGGCGTTTTTGGTAGACCGACCAATGTTAACAATACTGAAAGTTATGCTTCTGTTCCGGCTATTTTAGAAAATGGTGGACAATGGTTTTTAGATTTAGGAAAACCGAATAACGGTGGAACAAAAATATTTTCAGTTTCTGGTCACGTTAATAATCCCGGAAATTTTGAAGTGAATATGGGGACACCGTTCAAAGATCTATTAGAAACCGCCGGTGGTGTATTGGCAGGCAATAAATTAAAAGCAGTGATCCCGGGTGGATCTTCCTCTCCTATATTGCCAGCCGATGTGATGATGGATATCACCATGGATTACGATGCAATTGGTAAAGCGGGCTCAATGTTAGGTTCTGGTGCGGTAATTGTTCTGGATGAGTCAACTTGTATTGTCGAACTGGCTGCCCGTACGGCTCATTTTTATTATGAAGAATCCTGTGGACAATGTTCACCTTGTAGAGAGGGAACCGGTTGGATGTCAAGAGTGATCAAACGGATCCATCAAGGGGAAGGAAAGGCTGGTGATTTAGAAAACCTAGATCGCGTTGCAGGCAATATTATGGGGAGAACGATTTGTGCACTTGGCGATGCGGCTGCCATGCCGATCAAAGGGTTTTTAAAACAATACCGACATGAATTTGAATATATGATTGAACATAAGAGAAGTATGGTTAAAGGATAAAAAATCGGAGCAAAGAGCGGGGAGTCGTCTTTGGCTCTAGAGCTGGGAAAAAGAATAGGTAAATAATAGAAAGAATGGGCAAAGTAACGATAGAAATAGATGGTAAAAAACTGGTTGCAGATGTCGGCTCGATGATTATTGAGGTAGCGGATGAAGCGAATATTACGATCCCTCGGTTTTGTTACCACAAAAAATTATCCGTCGCGGCGAACTGCCGTATGTGTATGGTTGATGTAGCCAGTTTGCCAAAAGCGGTGCCCGCGTGCGCTACACCGGTTGCCGATGGTATGGTAATACAAACCCAAACAGCCAAAGCGATTGATGCTCAAAAATCGGTGATGGAATTTTTATTGATTAATCATCCGCTTGATTGCCCCGTTTGTGATCAAGGTGGTGAGTGCGAATTGCAAGATCTTTCTATTGGTTACGGTGAAGACGTTAGCCGATATGTAGAAGGCAAACGAGTCGTCAAAGATAAAAATTTGGGATCCCTTATTTCGACCGACATGACTCGCTGTATACACTGTACCCGCTGTGTTCGTTTTGGTCAGGAAGTCGTTGGTATTCGAGAAATGGGAGCAACCGGTCGCGGCGAACATGTAGAAATTGGAACATACATTGAAGCAACTATGGATTCAGAAGTTTCAGCAAACATCATTGATTTATGTCCGGTTGGTGCACTTACCGCAAAACCTTCCCGATATAAAGCACGCGCATGGGAGCTTTGTCAATCACCGTCCATCGCGGCTCACGACTGTTTAGGATCGAACGTAAACGTTCACCATCGTCGTGGCGAAATTATTCGGGTGGTTCCAAGAGAAAATGAATCAATCAATGAAGTATGGTTGTCGGATAGAGATCGATTTTCCTATCAGGCGTTGACCGAAGGCAAGCGATTACTGAAACCAAAGATCAAAAAAAATGGCCAATGGCAAGAGTGCGATTGGCAAACCGCTTTAAACTTTGCGGTAACTGAAATGAAACGAATAATTGGCGCTTCAAAAGGAGAAAGTTTTGGCGCGATCATTGGTAATAACTCAACCTTGGAAGAAAGCTTTCTGGCACAAAGATTATTGCGTGGCATGGGATGTAACAATATCGATTTTAGAACTCGTCGCAGAGATTATTCCGCGGATGATAAAGGCAATGTTCGTTCGGGTTTAAATTTTCCATTGCAAGATTTAACCCATATGGACGCCACTTTATTAGTTGCTGGAGATATCAGGCAGGAGCAGCCACTTGCAACTTTAAGAGTCAGAAAATCGACTGGTTTTGGTAAAGCGATGGCAATCAATCCTTTTGACGGTGAATATAATTTTCGCCTATGTCATGAAATTCAGCCGCAGCCGCACCTATTGGCGCAAGAGTTTGCCAGTGTATTAGCCGCTGCGCTAGCTCTCAACCCAGAGGCTTTGAACGCAGAGGTTAAAGATTGGCTTAAGCCGGTTAGTTTTGAAAAGGTGCACACCGATATTGCCAAGGAATTAACGGCCGGAGAGAAAAGTTGCATACTTTTGGGGGTTTATGTTCAGGAGCATCCACAAGCAGAAATGATCAATTGGTTAGCTGAACAGGTCGCTAAAATTACTGATTCTCAATGGGGATATATGACCCAAGGATGCAACGCTGCAGGCAATAAGTTGGCAGGCGCTGTACCTAATCAGTCAGCGATTGGTGGCCGAGCGACTCAGGGAAAAAATGCTAAACAAATGCTGACTGAAGGATTGAAAGGTTATTTAATTCACAACTGCGAACCGGATGTTGAAAGCTTGTGGGCCGAAGACGCGTTAAACAGTTTTCAAAATGCAGAATGTGTGGTGGCATTGACTTCTTACGCCGATGGACGGATCAGTGACTACGCGACTGTAATGTTGCCGATTGCGGGTAATTTTGAAACCTCTGGTACTTTTATTAATATAGAAGGTCGATGGCAATCTTTTGCAGCGGCCGTTGCAGCGCCAGGAGAAGTTCGTCCCGCTTGGAAAATCTTACGTGTTTTGGGGAATTTATTAGATCTTAATGGTTTTGAATATGAGTCTTCCACTCAGATCCGTGATGAATTAAAAGAGCGATATGATATTTCTGGAGATAAAAAAGTTTTACGAAAAATTCCAAAAGCTTTATGTGAGGCTAGTGAAAGCGAAACAAAACGAGATTCTTTAGGATTATATAGGGTGGATCCGATGGTTCGTCGGGCAAAAGCATTGCAACAAACACCTAAAGCATCGACCCATCCGATTAGTATTTCGAGGGTTAAAACATGAACGAAGTCGCGGTAGGCGGTATCGATTTGATCGAATGGGGTATGACCTTATTCTGGATCTTATTTAAAATCGTTTTAATTATTTTGCCATTAGTGTTGGCCGTTGCCTATGCCACTTATGCAGAAAGAAAATTGATCGGTTATATGCAGATGCGACTTGGCCCTAATCGAGTCGGTCCTAAAGGTTGGCTGCAGCCAATCGCCGATACGGTCAAATTGATCATGAAAGAAATTGTGGTACCGCAAGGTTCCAGTAAAGTATTGTTTGTGATTGCCCCCATCTTGTTTATCGGACCTTCATTTGCTGCTTGGGCGGTGATCCCTTTTGACGCAGGTTTAGTGTTAGCTGATATTAATGTTGGGTTGTTATATATTTTGGCCATGACTTCCATCGGGGTTTATGGAGTGATCATTGCTGGCTGGGCTTCAAATTCTAAATATGCCTTTTTAGGTGCGATGCGATCGGCGGCACAAATTGTTTCATATGAATTAGCGATGGGTTTTGCTTTAGTGGGTGTATTAATGTGTGCGCAAACGACCAACCTCGGTGGGATTGTGATGTCTCAGTCTGGAGGTGTTTCCCATTGGTTTTTTATCCCCTTGTTTCCTTTGTTAGTTGTGTATTGGATTTCTGGTGTAGCAGAAACTAATCGCGCACCTTTTGATATGGCTGAAGGCGAATCAGAAATTGTTGCGGGTTTTCACGTAGAGTATGGCGGCATGGCATTCTCATTATTTTTTCTCGCGGAATATGCCAATATGATTTTAGTCTCCTTTTTGACTGCCATCATGTTTTTCGGCGGTTGGCTATCCCCTTTTGAAGGATGGGGCGTCGTAGGCGAAATGACAGCTTGGATCCCTGGTACCTTGTGGTTATTGATCAAAGCATCGTTCTTCTTATTTATGTTGTTTTGGCTCAGAGCGACCTTTCCAAGATTTCGCTATGACCAAGTGATGCGTTTGGGATGGAAAATTTTTATTCCTGTGACTTTGGTTTGGTTACCGGTAGTTGCGATCTGGATAAAATTAAGTTGGTGGCCCTTTAATTAATCGGGATTAGTCCGCTTTTTTGTTGTTGAAGTTTTGTTGGTTGGTTTAGTTTGATTGGATAGATATGATTTTATGAAAAAAAACATCAAACAATTTATTAATAGTTTTCTGCTGATTGAGTTACTCAAAGGCTTGGCGGTGACTGGCCGTCATATGTTTAGCCGTAAAGTGACCATTCAATATCCAGAAGAAAAAACGCCACAATCACCAAGATTTCGTGGCTTACACGCATTGCGTAGTTACCCTAATGGTGAAGAGCGTTGTATTGCTTGTAAATTATGTGAAGCGGTTTGTCCGGCAGCAGCAATCACAATTGAGGCAGGAATAAGAGAAAGTGATGGCTCGCGGCGAACGACTAAATATGAAATCGATTTATTTAAGTGTATTTTTTGTGGCTTTTGTGAAGAGTCTTGCCCAGTAGATTCAATTGTTGAAACTAGAGTGTTTGACTATCACTTTGAAGAACAAGGCGCACAAATCATGACAAAAGAAAAATTGCTGGAAATTGGAAAAGTGCACGAACAACAGTTGGCAAAAGATATTGCCGCTGATGCCAAATATAGATAACAAAACAAAATTTAATCAATTAGAGAAACATCTAAATGAGTTTTCAAGTAATCGTTTTTTATTCATTTGCTGCTTGGGTGATTTTTTCAGCCCTGATGGTCATTACGAGTAAAAACTCCGTTAAAGCGGCGTTATTTTTAGTTCTAACCTTTGCTTCGGCTTCGGCAATCTGGTTGTTGTTGGAAGCTGAATTTTTGGCGTTGAGTTTAATCGTCGTTTATGTTGGCGCAGTAATGGTATTGTTGTTATTTGTAGTCATGATGATGGACATTGACTATGCTGCATTACGCCAAGGGTTTGTTAAAAAACTTCCTGTTGCTATTATTATCTCATTGAGCTTTTTTGCCTTGCTTTATTTCTTTATTACTCATGGTGAATTCAGCGCAGAAAATTATGCTGCACCACCGCCTCACGATGCTAATTATTCCAACATTAAAGAACTAGGGAGAATTCTTTATACCGATTATTTTATTGCTTTTGAAACCGCAGCCGTTATTTTATTGGTCGCTATTATTTCAGCGATTGCACTCACTTTCCGTGGTCGAAAACATCGTAAGGCACAGGTCATTAGTAAACAATTAGCTGCCAATAAAAGAAATCGATTGAAAATTGTATCAATGGATGCGGTGATTGAAGTTGAAGAAATATCTGACCAAGAGGCGGAAGATACATCGGCTAAAAATGAAGCCGAAGGAGAAGAAAAATGATCGGATTATCTGACTACCTTCTTTTAAGTGCTATTTTGTTTGCGATCAGTGTTGCCGGTATCATTATCAATCGCAAAAACGTCATTACATTACTGATGTGTATTGAATTAATGTTGTTAGCGGTGAATACTAATTTCATTGCTTTTTCTCATTTCTTACAAGATTCTGCCGGTCAAGTATTTGTATTCTTTATTTTAACGGTTGCTGCCGCAGAAGCAGCCATTGGGCTTGCCATTATCGTTGTTCTGTTTAGAAATAGAGCGACCATCGATGTCGAAAAACTTAACCAGTTGAAGGGATAGCTAAGCTTTTATTATGCAAAATCAATTACTCGCTATCGTATTGCTGCCGCTTATTGCGGCGTTGTTGACCGGCTTTGTTGGCGGTAAAATGCCCCGTCATTGGGCGCATTGGATGACCTCGTTGAGTGTGGCCGCCTCTTGCTTTTTATCTGTCGATATTGCTATCGGGCAATTGTATGACCAAGTTCAACCGCTAAATTATAACCTTTACACTTGGGCGCAGCTTGGCGATTTTAGTCTAAATATTGGATTTATGATTGATGATTTAACCGCTACCATGATGGCCGTTGTCACTTTTGTTTCTTTGATGGTGCATATTTACACTATCGGCTATATGAAGGACGACCCTAGTTATCAACGATTTTTTGCTTATATTTCATTGTTTACTTTTGCGATGTTAACGTTGGTTATGTCGAATAACTTCTTGCAGCTCTTTTTTGGTTGGGAAGCGGTAGGACTCGTCTCTTATTTATTAATTGGTTTCTGGTATAAAAAACCAACCGCTATCTTCGCAAACTTGAAAGCTTTTTTGGTGAACAGGGTGGGCGATTTTGGGTTTTTGTTAGGTATTGCCGGTGTTTATTGGGTATTTGGTACGCTGGATTACGCGGAAGTCTTTAGTCAAATTAATCAGGGCTATACAGACTTATTGATCCCCGTAACCGATGAAATTTTTTGGTCGGCGACGACCTTTATTTGTATCGGATTATTTATCGGTGCAATGGGGAAATCTGCTCAAGTGCCACTGCATGTCTGGCTACCCGACTCAATGGAAGGTCCGACTCCAATTTCTGCTTTGATCCACGCGGCGACTATGGTGACAGCCGGTGTATTTATGGTGGCAAGAATGTCGCCTATTTTTGAACAGTCTGAAATAGC
This sequence comes from uncultured Kangiella sp., assembly GCA_964454125.1. Taxonomy (GTDB): domain Bacteria; phylum Pseudomonadota; class Gammaproteobacteria; order Enterobacterales; family Kangiellaceae. Next base: position 6,794 of record CAYVSL010000001.1, on the reverse strand, counting down.
ACTTAATTTTATTATGGTGATTGGTGGAACGACTGCGTTATTTATGGGTTTTCTTGGTGTTGTGCAAAACGATATCAAGCGAATTATCGCCTATTCAACACTTTCGCAATTAGGCTATATGGTCGTAGCGCTAGGCGCCTCTGCTTATTCTGTTGCTATTTTCCATTTAATGACTCACGCATTTTTCAAAGCGTTATTATTCCTTGGTGCTGGCTCAGTGATTATAGCCATGCATCATGAACAAGATATTCGAAAAATGGGCAATCTCAAAAAATATATGCCGATCACTTATGTGACAATGTTGATTGGTTCTTTAGCACTAATCGGGGCACCTTTCCTATCTGGATTTTATTCCAAAGAAGCCATTATTGAAGTGGAGCATTTTTCTAAATTATCAGCATCTACTTACGCCTATTTTTGTGTTTTAATTGGCGTGTTCTTCACCGCACTTTATAGCTTTAGACTGATATTTTCAGTATTTCACACCAGCGAGAGAATGGATGAGCATACTCAATCTCATTTGAAAGAATCTCCCGCAGTGGTATGGGTCCCGTTGGTATTACTTGCTATACCTTCCATCTTTATTGGCTATTTTTTGGCTCCAACGATCATGTCTGGTGAATATTTTGATGGTGCGATCCAAGTGGCCGCCAATCACAGTTTGGATGCTTCGATGATTGAACATAATCAGCATCCGCTGGCATTGGCTTTGCACGCAGTTCAAACGCTACCTTTCTGGTTAGCATTAATGGGTGTGGTGACGGCTTACGTTTTTGTTGTATTAAAACCGGAATGGGCGGGTAAACTCAAGAAATCTTTAGGTCCGATCAATCACGTATTAGAAAACAATTATTACTTTGACAAAATTTATATTAATTATTTATCGGCCGGTGGGGTTGGGATCGGTAATCGTTTCTGGAAATGGATCGATGTAGCTATTATTGATGGTTTGATGGTCAATGGCACTGCAAGATTGGTTACCGGTCTTTCAGCTAAAATGCGAAAAATACAAACCGGTTATTTATATCACTATGTTTTTGTGATGGTATTAGGTTTGCTTGGTTTTTTAGGTTGGCTCTATTGGCGAGCGCTGAACGGCTAATTTCAAGAGTGTAAACAAGTAAATAGATTGTGACTAAAGTTTTACTTTAAACAGGTTTAAAAAAAATAATGTTAGACAATTTACCTATCCTAAGTTTATTAATCTGGTTACCGATCATCGGTGCGGGTGTGATTGTTTTTGGTCCCGGCCAAAAGCAAAAACAACTGGCTCAATGGATTGCGTTGTTAACTGCTGCAATTACCTTTGTTTTGAGTCTATGGGCGCTAAATGAATTTGATTCGAGTCGATATTACCTTCAATTTGTAGAAGATAAAAGTTGGATTGATACGTTGGGTATTCGGTATTCTTTGGCTGTCGATGGTATTTCTCTTCCGTTAATCGTACTGACTTCATTGATGACATTAATTGTTATTATCTCCAGTTGGAACAATATCAAACTTCGCGTCTCGCATTATCTGGCTTCTTTTTTGGTGATGTGTGGATTAATGAATGGTGTATTTGCGGCTACTGATGCAATTTTGTTTTATGTATTTTGGGAAGCGATGTTAATTCCGATGTTTTTAATTATCGGCATTTGGGGTGGGCCTAACCGGATTTATGCGACTTTAAAATTCTTTATTTATACTTTTTTGGGCTCGGTCTTTTTATTGATTGCTTTAATATATCTGGGTAGACAGGCCGAGAGTTTCAATATTTTTGATATGCACAGTATGCTGATCGAAAGTGATGTTCAGTTAATGTTGTTTTTTGCGTTTCTTATCGCTTTTGCAATCAAGGTTCCTATGTGGCCTGTTCACACTTGGTTGCCCGACGCACATGTACAGGCGCCAACCGGTGGTTCAGTCATACTGGCAGCGATAATGCTAAAGATGGGAACTTATGGCTTTCTCCGTTTTATGCTGCCGATTGTTCCCGATGCGTCATTAGACATGGCCAACATGATGATTGTACTTTCGTTAATCGCAGTTGCCTACATTGGTTTTGTTGCGTTGGCTCAAAGTGATATGAAAAAATTAATTGCCTACTCGTCCATTGCTCATATGGGTTTTGTGACGTTGGGGTTATTTATCAGTTTTGCACTGATTGCGGACAATCATACCGATGCGGCGATCATGGGAATTCAAGGTGCCCTGATCCAAATGATTTCTCACGGATTTATTTCTGGCGCATTGTTCCTATCGATTGGTGTTTTGTATGACAGAATGCATAGTCGAGAAATTAAAGATTACGGTGGTGTGGTAAACCGAATGCCGCAGTTCGCATTGTTTTTTATGATTTTTGCCATGGCGAATTCAGGTCTTCCCGGAACCTCAGGTTTTGTCGGTGAATTTATGGTGATCTTATCCAGCTTCCAAGTTAGCTTTTGGATAGCCTCTGTCAGTGGACTAACCCTTATACTTGCTGCGGCATATACTCTGTGGATGTACAAACGAGTGATGTTTGGTGATGTGGCTAATGACAAAGTGGCTGCTCTTGAAGATTTGACGATGAGAGAGACTATTGTATTTATTGTATTAGCTTTCATGGTTATGCTGTTTGGGCTTTGGCCCGCACCACTGCTTGATATTATGGCACCAAGTGTTCAACATTTGATTGATTGTAATTTGGTTTCAAAACTAACTCCCGAAGGAATGTGTTCCTAATGACTGAGCCAGTGAACTTTTCTATGGACTTTTCCATTTTAGCCTCAGAGATATTTCTGTTGGTTGCCATATGCATCATTATGATCGTCGATCTCTTTCAACGAGACAAAGAGCGCAAACTAACTTTTACGTTAACACAGATCACCTTTGTGGTTTTGTTTGTAATCGGAGTGCAAAATCTAGGAGTGGTTAAAGAGGTTGCTTATAGTGGTCATTGGGTATTCGATCAGTTTGCGACGGTTTTAAAATTAGCCATTTATGTAACCGCGTTTATTTCACTTCTTTATGCCAGACCCTTTATAAGAGAACGCAATTTAATGCGAGGTGAATATTATCTTCTCACGCTTTTTTCGGTGTTAGGTATGATGATAATGGTCTCTAGCGGAAGTTTATTGATTGTTTATCTGGGCTTGGAGTTATTATCACTGTCTTTATACGCATTGGTTGCCCTGCAACGTGATTCGAATGCGGCATCTGAGGCGGCGGTTAAATATTTTGTGATGGGCGGTTTAGCCTCAGGTTTTTTACTCTATGGTATTTCACTGATTTATGGCATGACTGGAAGCATTCTGATTGCCGATATCGCCCAATATCTGATTAACAATGACGCTAATTTAATGATTAAATTTGGGCTGGTATTTATTGTGGTGGGCATTGCTTTCAAATTTGGCGCGGCTCCTTTTCATATGTGGTTGCCGGACATTTACCATGGTTCACCCAGTTCAATTACGGCTTACATTTCAAGCGTACCCAAAATAGCCGCATTTGGCATGGCCTTTAGGATCCTTGATGATGCTTTCGGAAATAATTCTGCGGACTGGGCTTCAATGATAATGATTGTGGCGATGTTATCAGTGGTTCTGGGCAATATCGTTGCGTTGGTGCAAAGTAATTTAAAACGCATGTTATCTTATTCTGCTATCGCTCATATTGGTTATTTTTTACTCGGCGTTTCGGTGGGAACCGACGAGGCCTTTGCGGCATCGATGTTTTACATTATTGTTTACGCTTTAATGACTTTGGCGGGTTTCGGTATTATTATCTTTATGAGCAGTGACCAGAAAGATTACCAGCAAATTTCTGACTTGCGTGGTATGGGCCGATATCATCCATGGTATGCGCTGATGTTTAGCCTAGTGATGGTTTCTATGGCTGGAATTCCACCTCTAATTGGTTTTTGGCCGAAACTGGAAATATTTAGAATATTGGTGACCAATGGTTTTGTTTTTGAAGCGGTTGTCGCGATTGCTTTTTCGGTAGTGGGTTTGGTTTATTATTTAAAAGTGATTAAAGAGATGTTTTTTGTCGATGCGACAGAAAGTCCGAATGTTTCTACCAACCGTTCTTTAAAAATTGCGTTAAGTGTCAATTGCCTTTTATTGTTAATGTTTGGTTTGATGCCAGACAGCATTTATCAATATTGTTTGTCCGCGTTTGCCAGTTTGAGTTAACGAAAAGGATTTTGTCAATGGAATGGATACAACAGTTATTTCAAGAATACTTGCCGGTTATTTCTGATAATCGAATGATTCAAGCTTCTCTTATTTTTCTTTTTAGTGTACTGCTTGCCAGTGTTGCTAAATTGATTATTCATCGCCTACAAATACATGGCACCAAACGAACCGATAATCCGGTTGATGATCATATTCTTGAAGCATTTAAACGGCCGGTGCGAATGAGTATTCTAATCATCGGTCTCAGACTTGCTGCCGCAAGGTCACAATTATTTTCAGACCAGTTAGAGATCCTTGACTCGATATTATTAACCTTGGTTATTTTTTATTGGTTTCGTTTTGTTATAAATAGCTCTCACTACATTCTCAAATATTTAAGTGCCAGTAAAAGCAAAGTCAAAATCGTACAAAAACATACACTACCATTGTTCGATAATATGGCGACCATTGTTTTTTATGCGATGGCTGTTTATTTTATTTTGATCGCATGGGATATCAATATATCAGCTTGGGTCGCTTCCGCAGGTATTCTAGGATTGGCTCTTAGTTTTGCAGCCAAGGATACCCTAGCAAACCTGTTTGCAGGTGTTTTTATTCTTGCTGACAGCCCCTATAAACTGGGGGATTTTATTGTGTTGGACAGTGGTGAAAGGGGCGAAGTGACTCACATCGGTATACGCAGTACCAGAATATTGACCCGTTCTGACGTCGAAATCACAGTCCCTAATGCGATTATGGGTAATACTAAAATCACTAATGAAACTGCAGGTCCCCATAAGAAATACCGGTTACGTATTCAGGTTTCGGCAGCCTATGGTGAGAGTGTGTCTAAAGTTCGGGATGCATTGTTAAGTGTTGCAAATTCCGCAACTAATATTGAAAAAAACCCAGCTCCCAGAGTCCGATTTAGAACCTTTGGTGATTCAGGTTTAAATTTTGAATTACTTTGTTGGGTATCTGAGCCGGTTTTACGTGGTCAAGTCAGCGATTCACTTAATGAAGCCGTTTACAATCGTTTTTTAGAAGAAAAAATCGAAATTCCCTTTCCACAGCAAGATGTGTATATTCGATCATTACCGAAGCAATAACCGTTCAACAAGCCAGCGGTTGCTGGGATTCTTCAGATTAAAGTTAGCATCCGTGATAGACTAAAATTATAATAAGACCTAAACGGATAAATTTTATGTCTCACGGCGCTGATTCCACTAAATCGATTATTTTTGCGTTGACAGCCAATTCTCTTATTGCGATTGCTAAATTTACGGCGGCTTATATTACCAAGTCCGGATCCATGCTGGCCGAAGCGATCCATTCTTTGGTGGACAGCTGTAACCAATTGTTATTGCTCTTGGGGCTCAAAAAATCGAAAACACCTCCCTCATTAGAACATCCGCTAGGCTATGGTAAATCAATTTATTTTTGGTCTTTTATCGTTGCACTCATTTTGTTTTCATTAGGGGGTGTTTATGCCATTTATGAAGGTATGCACAAGTTGGAACACCCCCAACCAATTGAAGCGCCTCTGATCGCCATTGGAGTGTTATTATTTTCGATTGTCGCCGAAGGTTTTTCATTGTGGGGCTGCATAAGAGAAGTTAATAAAGTTCGTGTTGATCGGAGTTTTATTACTTGGTTTAAACAGAGCCGTCAAAGTGAGTTACTCGTGGTTTTCGGTGAAGATATTGCAGCGCTTGCGGGCCTTGTTTTTGCATTGATCGCCATTGTACTAACCATGGTAACAGGTGATCCAATGTTTGATGCAATCGGCACGATTGTGATTGGTGTATTGTTAGTGTTTATTGCTTTTTTCCTTGGTAAAGAAGTCAAAGATCTCCTGATTGGTCAAGGTGTTGAACCGCATATTCGAGCTGAAATGGAGCAATACTTAAATTCTAATAGTGAGATTGATCAATTATACAACTTACTATCATTGCAGATGGGTGACGATGTAATGGTAGCGATTAAGGCAAAGATGACGGAAACTGATTCAACTGAAAAATTGATTGAGGATATTAATCAATGTGAAGTCCGGTTTAAAGAGAAATATCCTCAAGTCAAATGGTTATTTTTTGAACCAGATGTAAAAGATTAGTCGTCATTTATTGATTGGATCTACACACGGGATTTTTATGAAAAATAAAATTTTTAAAGCGGATGATTTTCAATTTGAAGAAGGTACAATCAGTGGTTATACCGCATGCTTATTAATACAATGCCTTATCTATTGCAACTATTCACCATCGTATTAGTGGCCGATATTTTTCAATATACAGCACATTGATTCTATCATGAGATCCCCCTATTATGGCGTTTTCATGCTGTTCATCACAGTGCCAAGAATATGGATTGGTTAGCCGGTTCCAGGCAACATATTCTGGAGTTGGTTGTGGCTCGTTGTTTGGTGTTAACGCCAATTTTTGTATTAGGATTTTCAAAAGAACTGTTTGAAAGCCAACCTTCCTAAAACCATTATGGGAATAGAATCTGGCATATTTTTTTTTATTTTACGAGGAGTTTCATTGGTAGCCATAGCATGGTTATCTCCTTTGCGAAAGATATTGTGCCGTTTTTCGATCATATATTTAGTGCCAGACCGAGAAAGCGGTTATTGCAATAAAATTCCATTTTTGTTAA